>JBPCOI010000073.1:0-14564 GCA_051000395.1 Jatrophihabitantaceae bacterium | reverse complement strand
CTCCGTGTGCGGTCGTTGGTGGTCGCCCCCCCCCCCCGTCGCCTGCTTCGTCGGGCCACGACCCCGCTGCAGCGCAAGATCGTCGATCTTGACGACAACGCCGTCGAGCTCGTGCTCGACGTCGTTGCGGTGCTCGCCGTAGTGCTCGACGAACTCCTGCACGCCGGGTAGGGCGGGCACCACCGTCGCGCGGGCCGAGGTGGGCAGTCCCCAGGCCCGCAGCACGTCGTACCAGCCGGACTGCGACGTGACCTCCGGACCGCCGTCGACGCGTCCCACGCCGTGCACGACCATCTGCAGCGGCCGGCTCGCGGTCACCCGCGGATCCTTCTGCCGCAGCGAGCCGGCCGCGGTGTTGCGCGGGTTCGCGAACGGCGCCTTGCCGGCCTCGACCAGCGCCGCGTTGAGCTCCTCGAAGTGGGCGACCGGGAAGAAGACCTCGCCGCGTACCTCGATCAGACGGGGAATGCCTTTGCCGGACAGGCGATCTGGCACGTTGGCGATGGTGCGCACGTTCGGCGTGACGTCCTCACCGGTTCGCCCGTCGCCGCGTGTCGCGCCGAGCACCAGCCGGCCGTCCTGGTAGCGGAGGTTGACCGCCAGGCCGTCGACCTTGAGCTCGCAGAGATACGCGGGGACGGTGCCCGCGTCGCGCTCGACGCGATGTGCCCAGGCAGTGACCTCCTCGATGGAGAAGGCGTTGTCGAGGCTGAGCATCTGCTCCAGGTGGTCGACGGCGGTGAACCGGGTCGAGTAGGTGCCGGCGACGCGCTGGGTCGGCGAGGACGGGTTGCGCAGGTCGGGGAACTCGTCCTCGAGCTGCTGTAAGCGCCTCATCGCCGCGTCGTACTCGGCGTCGGAGGCTGTCGGCGCATCGAGAACGTAGTAGCGGTACGCGTTCTCGTCGAGATCCTGGGACAGGCGGGCGTGCTCGTCGCGGGCCTCGGCAGTGGCCGCCTTCGGTTCGCTGCGCGTGCTCACGGCCGAGACGTTACCGAGCGCCGCCGACACCCCCGCGCTGCTCGTCGTGCGTTCAGCCCGCGGCCTCGACCAGCCAGCGGCCCACGTCGCGCAGCGTCGCCAGCGCCCGGCGGGCGCCAGCAGGACTCGCGCCGGCCAGACCACACGTCGGCGTGGGGACCACGGAGGTGGCCAGCGCCGAGTCGGCGAAGCCCAGCGTGCGCCACAGCGAGCGGATCGCGTCGCGCGCCGCTTCCAGCCCGGCGTCGGCGCCGTTTGCCGGCACCACCCCGAGCCAGAGTGACAGGCCGGCGTCCAGCGCCTCGCCGACGGCGTCGGTCTGCGAGACGTCCAGCAACGCCGCATCGAGCGCGAGCGCGTCAGCTCCGGCGGCGCGCAGCAGGCCGATCGGGACGTCCGGAGCGCAGCAGTGCACGACGCGCCCGCCGTGCGGCACCGCCGCGAGGACGTCACGCAGCGTGCGTTCGGCTACCTCGCTGCGCACGGCGCGGACCGTCCCGTAGCCCGACGGCGTGGGTATCCGCCCGGCCAGCACCGCCGGCAGCGACGGCTCGTCGAGCTGCACCACCAGCCGGCTCCCGGGCACGCGGCGGCCGACGTCCTCGACGTGGCGCCGGATACCGTCCACCAGCGACTCACGCAGGTCACGGGTGGCGCCCTGGTCGCTGACGAGACGATGTCCGGACGGCAGTTCCAGGCTCGCCGCCAGCGTCCAGGGTCCGGCGACCTGGACCTTCAGCGCGCCGGTGTAGCCCTCGGCCCGTGCCTGCAGGGCGTCGAGGTCGCGGGCGAGGGAGTCCTGCGCCCGGCGCAGGTCGCGCCCGGGATGCGCCGCGAGGCGCCACCCGGAGGCGACGATTTCGACCGGCAGATCCACGAGCAGCGAGGCGCCGCGCCCGACCAGCTCCGCGCCGGCGCCCCGATCGGGGAGCTCGGCAAGGTGTGGCAGATGGGGGAGCTCATCGAAGACGAGTCGGGGGGCCTGCTCGGGATCGGTCCCCGGCAGCGAGCCGATCCCGGTCGCCGCCCCGGGTGGCCAGGGGCGGGTCATCGGCGTTTGACCACGGTCATGCCGGCAACTGCGCGCGGCGCGCCGAGGTGATCGTCGCCGAGCCCAGCACGGTGTCGCCGTCGTAGAGGACGATTGCCTGGCCGGGCGCGACCCCGCGCTGCGTCGCGTGCAGCCGGGCGAGGATGCCGGCGGCCGTGACCGAGACCGTCGCGGGCGTCACCGTGCCGTGCGCGCGCACCTGCACCAGGCACTCGAGCGAGCCCTGCGGCGCCGCACCGTCCGTCCACACCGGGCGCTCGGCCAGCACCTCGTCCACGTCGAGTTGCTCGCGCGTCCCGACCACCACCGTGTTGGTCTTCGGCGAGATCGACAGGACGTAGCGCGGTGCGCCGTCCGGGGCCGCGTTGCGCAGGTTCAGCCCCCGGCGCTGGCCGACGGTGAAGGCGAAGGAACCGGGGTGGCTGCCGAGAACCTGCCCGCTGTGCGCGTCGACGACGGGGCCGTCCTTCGCACCGAGCTCGCGGGCGAGGAAGCCGCGGGTGTCACCGTCGGCGATGAAGCAGATGTCGTGCGAGTCGGGCTTGGCGGCGACAGCCAGTCCGCGGGCCGCGGCCTCCGAGCGCACCTGTGCCTTCGTCGAGTCGCCGAGCGGGAAGAGCGCGCGCGCGAGCTGATCCGGCCGCAGCACGGCGAGCACGTAGGACTGGTCCTTCGCCGCATCGACAGAGCGCATCAACCGCCCATCGCGGAGCCGCGCGTGGTGTCCGGTGACGACCGCGTCGAAGCCGAGCGCGAGCGCACGGTCGAGCACGGCCGAAAACTTGATCTTCTCATTGCAGCGCAGGCACGGGTTCGGGGTGCGCCCGGCGGCGTACTCGCTGACGAAGTCGTCGACGACGTCCGCCCGAAACCGTTCGGCGAGATCCCATACGTAGAAAGGGATTCCCAGCACGTCCGCGGCGCGCCGGGCATCGTGGGCGTCCTCGAGGGTGCAGCACCCGCGCGCCCCGTGTCGCAGCGTGGACGGGGCGGCCGAGAGCGCGAGGTGCACGCCGGTGACGTCGTGGCCCGCCGCCGCCCGCGCGGCAGCGACCGCCGAGTCCACCCCGCCGGACATCGCGGCCAGGATTTTCATCCGGTGATCCTCATCCAGCGATCATCGTGCCTCGGCCTCGACCGGCGGCCGACCGCAGGCCGCTCACGAGGCCACCGAGGTGATGCCGGCACGGCGCGCCCGCTCGACCGCCGGCCCGATCGCCTCGACCGCCGCGCTCACATCCGACTCCGTCGAGCTGTGTCCCAGCGACAGGCGCAGGGAGCCGCGGGCCTCCACCGGCGAGGCGCCCATCGCCAGCAGCACGTGCGAGGGCTGAGCGACGCCGGCCGAACAGGCCGATCCGGTCGAGCACTCGACGCCGCGCGCATCGAGCAGCATCAGTAGCGAATCACCCTCACAGCCGGGAAACGACAGGTGCGCGATGCCCGGCAGCCGCTCGGACGGGTGCCCGTTGACGACCACATCCGGCACAGCGGCCGCGACTCCGGCGACGAGCGCATCGCGCAGTGCCGCGACCCGGGGGGCGACCTCGTGGCGTCGCGTGACGGCGAGCGATGTCGCGGTCGCGAGCCCAACCGCGCCCGGGACGTCGAGCGTGCCCGAGCGCACGTCGCGCTCCTGACCACCGCCGTGCAGCAGCGGCACGCATGCGAGCTCGCGCCGCAGCAGCAGCGCGCCGGCGCTGTACGGGCCGCCGAGCTTGTGCCCCGTCATCGTCAAGGCGTCCGCGCCGGATGCGGCGAAGTCGACGGCGATCGTGCCGACGGCCTGCACCGCGTCGGTGTGCAGCGGCACGCCGAACTCGTGCGCGACGGCGGCAAGCTCGGCCACCGGCTCGACGGTGCCGACCTCGTTGTTCGCCCACATCACGCTGACCAGGGCCACCCCGTCCGGGTCGTCGGCCAGCGCCGCGCGCAGTGCCGCCGGCGTCACGGTGCCGTCGGCGTCGACCGGCAGCCAGCTCACCTCGGCGCCCTTGAGGGTGCCCAGCCAGTCGACCGCGTCCAGCACCGCGTGATGCTCGACGGCGCTGGCGATCACCCGCCGTCGGCGG
This sequence comes from Jatrophihabitantaceae bacterium, assembly GCA_051000395.1. Lineage (GTDB taxonomy): Bacteria > Actinomycetota > Actinomycetes > Mycobacteriales > Jatrophihabitantaceae > JBPCOI01. The sequence continues at coordinate 10,460 of JBPCOI010000073.1, read as the reverse complement.
GGGTCGGCGTCGCGACGGGCCCAGTACAGGCCCTTGACCGCCAGGTTGTCGGCCTCCGTCCCCCCGGCCGTGAAGATCACCTCGGACGGGCGGGCGCCGAGCGAGGCGGCCAGCTGCTCGCGTGACTCCTCGATCCGCCGCCGGGCGCGGCGCCCGGAGCCGTGCAGCGAGGACGGGTTGCCGAGTTCACCCAGCGCCTCGCCGACGGCGGCGACGGCCTCGGGCAGCATGGGTGTGGTGGCAGCGTGGTCCAGGTAGGGCATCGCGCGTGCCAGCTTACGTCGGCACGGCGACGGCCTCGCCGAGTTCCGCGGCCGAGGTCGCTGCCCGGACGCGTCCTGCCGCGAGGACGCCGACCAGGGCGACGGCCGCCATCGCGACGTCGAGGACGGTGAAGGCCGCGGTGTACCCGAGCGCCCCCCGTGCCGCCGCCGCGACGAGCACGCCGGCCACGCCGGTACTCACCGCGCTGGCCGTCGCGTCGGACAGCTGCAGCGCCGCGGAATCCGCACCACGGTCGGCGTCGTTGGTGTACTTCAGCAGCAGCACGCTGACCGTCGTCATCGCCAGTCCGGCACCCGTCCCGGCGAGGCCCCAGGCCGGGTAGATCAGCCAGCCGGGCGCGGCCGGCTGCGCCGAGACCGCGACGAGGACGGCGCCGAGCACCAGGAAGGCGAATCCGGCCCGCACGAGGCGCACCCGGCGCTCCTGCTCGTCGCCGGGCGTCTCGCGTCCCTGCCACCAGGACCCCAGCGCCCAGGTAAGTCCGGCGCAGGCGAGGGGCAGGCCCGCGGCGGTCGCGCTGTAGCCGTGCTGGATGTTCAACGACAGCGGCACGATCGACTCCACGCCGAAGAACGCGCCCGCGAGCAGCCCGCGCAGCGCGACGGGGGCCGCGACGCCGCGCCGCGCCCGCACCGTGCCGGCCGGCAGCAACGTCCGCAACCCCCATACGAGTGCGAGGACGCCGGCGGACGCGAGTACCGCGGTGAGCGCGCCGGGGTGCTGCCCAGCCGCCTCGAGCGCTGCGACACCGCCGGCGACGGCGATCGCATGCAGCACGCGGCGACGGTCGGTCAGCACGCCCGTCCTGGCAGCTGCGGGTACCTGCAGCGAGCGAAGCACCGGCAGCATCAGCGCGCAGCCGAGCAGCACGAACGGCACCAGGCCCAGGAACACCCACCGCCAGCTCGCGTGCTGCGCGAGCGCTCCCGAGACCACCGGGCCGATCAGCGACGGCAGCACCCAGGCCGAGGACAGCGCGGCGAACAGCTTCGGCCGCAGCGCCTCGGGATAGGTCTCACCGATCACGACATAGGTCGCCGTGATGAGCAGCCCACTGCCCAGGCCCTGCACGACGCGGCCGGCCACGAGTTGCGTCATCGACAGCGCGCTGCCCGCGAGCGCCAGCCCGGCGAGGAACGCCAGCATCCCGGCGACAAGGGGCAGGCGCGGTCCCCGGCCGTCGCTGAGCTGACCCGACACGACCATGCCGAGCACGTTGGCCACCAGGAACCCGGTGAACGCCCAGCCGTAGGCACCGATGCCGTGCAACGCCCGGGCCGCGGTGGGCAGCGCGGCGGACACCGCCATGGCCTCGAACGCGATGAGGGTGATCAGGACGAGAATGCCGCCGCTGGTCGCGCGCAGCGGCGCGGCAAAAATCGAGCGGGGTGCCTCACTCGCTACGTTCGCCCCGGCCGTCACCCCACGTCAAACGCACCGGCCCGGGCGCGCATTCCGACCAGGGCCGCGCCACGTCAGCCTCGGCGCTTGCCGATCTCCTCGGTGAGCTGGGGCGCCACCTGGAACAGGTCACCGACGACGCCGAAGTCCGCCAGCTCGAAGATCGGTGCCTCAGGGTCCTTGTTGATGGCCACGATCGTCTTGGACGTCTGCATGCCGGCGCGGTGCTGGATCGCACCGGAGATCCCGACCGCGATGTAGAGCTGCGGCGAGACCGTGACCCCGGTCTGTCCAACCTGCAGCTGGTGCCCCACCCAGCCGGCGTCGACGACGGCACGCGAGGCGCCGACGGCAGCGCCGAGGGAATCAGCGAGGTTCTCGATGATCGAGAAGTTGTCGGCCTTGCCGATGCCGCGACCACCCGAGACCACCACCGAGGCGTCGGAGAGCTGCGGCCGCGACCCCTTCTCCTCCACGACGGTGTCGAGGATCTTGGCAGCCTTGGCCGAGTCGGACAGCTCGACAGTGACGGCGACCTGCTCCGCAGCTCCGGACGCCTTCTCCGGGGTGATCGAGTTCGGCCGGACGGTGAGCACCGGCGTGCCCTTGGTGACCTTGGACTGCACCGTGATCGCGCCGCCGAAGATGCTCTGAGTAGCACCCGCACTGTCGAGGGCGACCACGTCGGTGAGCACGCCCGAGCCGAGCTTGAAGGCCAGCCGGGCAGCCACCTCCTTGTTCTCAGGAGAGGACGAGACGAGCACCGCGGCGGGCGCGGCCTGCCCCGCGACGGCGGCCAGCGCCTCGGCCTTGGGCGCCACGCAGTACCCGGCGATGTCCTCGCTCTCGGCGACGTAGACCTTGGCCGCGCCGTACTCGGCGAGCTGGCCGCTCAGCGCGGCGGCCGTGCCGGGTGCGCCGACGACGACCGCGCTGGGCTCGCCGAGCGCGCGCGCCGCGGTGAGCAGTTCGAAGGTCGACTTCTTCACCGAATAGCCGGCGCCCTCAGGCGCGACGTCGACGAGAACCAGAACCTCTGCCATGTCCGTATCTCCTTGTCAGCAGCCGTGCTCAGATGAGCTTCTTGGAGGCGAGGTAGTCGGCGATCGCGACGCCGCCGTTGCCCTCGTCCTTCACGGTCTGACCGGCCGCGCGGGGCGGCGCGTTCTCGAACGAGGCCACCTGCGTCCACGCGTTGGCCAGGCCCACCTCGCCGCCGTCCAGGCCGAGATCGCCGATAGCGAGCGAGGTGATCGGCTTGCTCTTGGCGGCCATGATGCCCTTGAAGGACGGGTAGCGCGGGTCGTTGATCTTCTCGACGACGCTGATGACGGCCGGCAGGGCGCCCTGCACGGACTCGTACCCGGTGTCGGTGACGCGCTCGATCGTCACCGTCGAACCGTCGACGGTGACCTTGCGGGCCTGCGTCAGCTGCGGCGCACCGAGCGCCTCGGCGACCAGTGCGGGCACGATGGCCGAGCGCGAATCGGTGGCCTCCGAGCCGGCGATCGCGACGTCCCACTCGACGGTGCCCAGTGCCTTGGCGATGACCTTCGCGGTCTGGATCGCGTCCGAGCCGTGCAGCGCGTCGTCGCAGACGTGGACGGCCTTATCGGCACCCATGGACAGCGCCTTGCGGATCGACTCCGTGGCGCGCTCCGGGCCCACCGTCAGGATGGTGACCTCGCCGCCGTGGGCCTCCTTGAGCTTGAGGCCTTCCTCGATGGCGAACTCGTCGATGTAGTTGATCACCGGGTCGACGGCGGCCCGGTCGACGGTGTTGTCCTCGGCGTTGAGCTTGCGCTCGGCCTCGGTGTCGGGCACCTGCTTGACCAGCACCACGATGTTCATGCTCGCTCCACCAGTTGTCGCTCGGTCTTCATGCTCGCTCCACCAGTTGTCGCTCGGTCTTCATGCTCGCTCCACCAGTTGTCGCTCGGTCTTCATGCTCGCTCCACCAGTTGTCGCTCGATCTTCATGCTCGCTCCACCAGTTGTCGCTCGATCTTCATGCTCGCTCGAGCCTCATGCGTTCGCTGACCTTTCCAGTCAGATACCCCGCACGCTGCTGCGGCGGGCGGGCGGAAAACCCGGAAGCCGGGCGCCGCGAGACACGTACCGGCCACTCTGCCCAAGTTACCGGCGAGTAGCAATATGACGGTCGTCTCGCGCGGCCCATCATCGCACCTGTCACTGCCGCTACCGTGGCGGGGTTGGAAGGAGGCACCCGTGGCCAAGCCGCCGATCGAGCCCGTCGTCTGGCATCCACCGAAAGCCCCACGCCGGGCCAAGCAGCGTGAGAGCGAGCGGCGCTTCGCCCTCGACGTGTTCGAGCTGCCCGGCGCCGGTCCGGAAGACGTCGCGATCGACGCGTCCGGACGAGTGCTCGCCGGGCTCAAGGACGGCCGGATCCTGCGGATCTCCCCGGACGGTCGGCACGTCGAGACCGTCGCGGAGACCGGTGGCCGGCCGCTGGGCATCGAGATCGACCCCGACGGCGAGCTGCTGGTGTGCGACGCGCGCCTCGGCGTGCTGCGGGTCGACCCGGACGCCGGGCGCGTCACGCGGCTCGTCGACCACATCGGCGGCGCCCCAATGCTGTTCTGCAACAACGGTGCACTCGGTGCCGACGGCACCGCCTACTTCACCGACAGCTCGCAGCGGTTCGGGATCGACCACTACAAGGGTGAGTTGCTGGCGCACTCCGGCACCGGCCGGCTGTTCCGTCGCACGCCGGACGGCGCGGTCGACCTCGTCGCCGACGGTTTCCAGTTCGCCAACGGCGTAGCGCTGGCGCCGGACGAGTCGTGGATCGCGGTCGCCGAGACCGGCGGCTACTGCCTGGACAAGATCTGGCTCACCGGTCCACGGGCCGGCCGCCGCGAGCGGCTGGTCGAGAACCTGCCCGCGTTCCCCGACAACATCTCCACCGGCTCCGACGGCCTGATCTGGGTCGCGCTGCCGAGCCCGCGCGATCCGTTCCTGGACCTGCTCGCGCCGCGGTCGCCGGTACTGCGCAAGCTGGCGTGGGCGCTGCCGGACGCGATGCAGCCGAAGGAGGGCAAGACGGTGTGGGTGCAGGCCTACGACCCCGACGGACTGCTCGTCCACGATCTGCAGACCAGCGATGAGCGCTTCTACATGGCCACCGGCGTGCGGGAACTCGACGGGGTCGTCTGGATCGGCTCCCTCACCGCCCCGTCGATCGCCCGCATCGACCTGCCCTGAGCGGGGCGTCAGCTCAGTACGAGTTGTCCCAGACGGCGGTGAACGAGGTGCCGGTCGGGGCCAGCGTCGAGGTGGTGGCCAGGTTGTAGGGAGCGATACTGATGAGGTCGATGACGTCGTCCGGGAACGAGCTGATCACGCCGCGGGTCGCTCCCCCGGTTACGTGTGCGCTGAGGAGATGCCACGTGGCGAAGTCTGGCAGCGGGTAGTAACCCCGTGCCTGGCTCGGCGTCTCGGCGATCCATTCCGCACTCGCCCGCGCACACGTCAGTCCCGCGCCACATGCCTCGGTCTCCAGGAGCGACGCGGCAGGGGTGGTGACGTCGGTGACGCGCAGGTGGAACTTCCCGGAGCTGTATAGGACGGAGGCGGTGACCGCGTCGCCGGCTTTGGCGTTGCCCACAATAGTGATCGAGTTCGTGGGGTACATCTCCCACCAGGTGTAGTAGTACGCGACGCCCTCGTAGCATTCGGCAAGGGTGCCGTCCTGCTCCACCGTGCCGTTGTTGAACCCGTCGAGCCCGACCCAGAACACGGCGACCTGGTACTCGTGGGTCGGGCACGTCATGGTCGGCTGGGTCCAGTGGCCGCTCACGCTCAAGTAGGTCGTACCGCTGCTGTTGTCGTCGGCGTAGCCGGCCCAGTTGTAGTACGCGACCGACGTCGTGCCGCCCCTTGGCCTGCTCGTCGCGTGCCGAGCGATGCGTCCCGGAGCGGTGCGCACGCCCAGCGTCGCGCGTTGGGCAGCGCGTCGTGCGGCCACGGATGCCGACCGGGCGCCCCCGCTCGGACGACTGCGGGACTGCCCCGGCGCGAGGGCGGCAACGAGCACGAGAATGATCACCGCTGCGCCGAGACCTCGGTACCGTCGTGCCATGGCCACCTCCCGGGAGGCCACGCGTGGGCGGCGTGCGGACGCAGCCGCGAAGCGAGGTGAGGTGGATGCTAGACCGCGGCAGTCGCACCGTCAACCACGAGCAGGTGGGCAACCTGACGCTGACCGGTGAGCGCACCGTGCCGGGGATCGCGGAGGAGAACTACTGGCTGCGCCGTCACGAGGCGGCCTACGAGTACGCGCTGCCTTACGCAGCCGGACGATCCGTGCTCGAGGTCGGCAGCGGCGAGGGATACGGCACCGACCTGCTCGCCACCGTCGCGCGGCGGGTGCTCGGCGTCGACTACGACGCGCTGACCGTCGCGCACGCGGCCGCCGCCTACAAGCGGCCCGACTTCGTCCGGGCCAACCTCGCCGCCCTGCCGGTGCCGTCGGAATCGGTGGACCTCCTCGCCGCACTGCAGGTGGTGGAGCACGTCTGGAACCACCCCGAATTCGTCCGCGAATGCCTGCGCGTGCTGCGGCCGGAAGGCCTGCTGTACCTGAGCACCCCGAACCGGCTCACGTTCTCCCCCGGCCTGGCGCAGCCGGTGAATCCCTTCCACACCAGGGAGTTCACCGCCGCCGAGCTCGTCGCGCTCGTGACGGGGTGTGGCTTGCGGACCGAGGCCGTCCTCGGGCTGCACGCCGGTACCCGGCTGCGCCGCCTTGACCGGGAGTGGGGCGGGTCGTTCGTCGGCGCGCAACTCGCGAGCGCACCGCATCGCTGGAGTACGCGGCTACGGCGCGAGGTCGCCGCTGTCGGCACCGCCGACTTCGCGATCCTCGCTGCGAAGGTGCACGACGTGGACGAGTCGCTCGATCTCCTCGTCCTCGCGCGTCGCCCGTCCTAGCTCGCCGTCCGCGTCGGGGCGGGCACCACGCAGCGCGGACAGCCCCAGGCCGGCGCCGACACCCAGCGCGAGGATCGACAGCAGCAGGAACAGCCCGGCCAGGTCGAAGGACACGTCGTCGGCGTCGTCGACGAACATCGTGCCCCAGCCGAGACAGTCGACGTGGATCTCGCCGGTGAACGGTCCGGTGAACGTCGCCACGGTGTTGGTGGCCTTGTCGCTGCTCTCGGTCGTGACCGCCAGCACCTGGCTGGCCGAGCCGTTCGAGGACCATTCGCATTGCAGGGTGCCCGAACCGATGCCGCGCTTGTGCAGTGCCGTCGCGCCGCCCGGCACGGACAGCTGGTAGGTCCTGCCCGCGGTGATCCGCACGCTGTTGGCGGGCTGTGCGCCTGGTGCGTAGGCGTGTTGCTCGCTGACGCCGACGATGCGGTACAGCGCGGCGAGGACGAGCCCGACAGCGAGCAGGACCGCCGCGGCCACCGCCTTGATCGCGACGTTGCGCGCGCGGGACGCGACAGCGCTCGGCGGCATGCGAGCAGACTAGTGTCCCTCGCCGTGCGGGTGCTGATGTTGACGTGGGAGTACCCACCCCTGGTTGTCGGCGGCCTCGGGCGTCACGTCGAAGCGCTGGCGCGGGAGCTGGTCGCCGCCGGTCACGACGTGCGGGTGGTGACGCGCGGCGAGGCCGCCGAGGTCGTGGACGAGCGGCGCGACGGGGTGCGGGTACGACGCGCCGCCCTCGATCCGATCGCGATCGGGTTCACCGTCGAAACGCTGCTCGCCTGGTCGCAGGCTGCCGAACACGCCCTGGTACGCGCGGCTGTCCCGCTGGTGCGGCGCTGGCGCCCGGACGTCGTGCACGCCCACGACTGGCTCGTCGCGCAGAGCGCCGTCACCGTCGCCGAGTACAGCCGGGCCCCGCTCGTCTCGACCATCCACGCGACCGAAGCCGGGCGGCACCAGGGCTGGCTGCCCGCGCCACTGAACCGCGCCATCCATTCGGTCGAACGCTGGCTGGTGCACCGCTCGGCCGCGATCCTCACCTGCTCGAACGCGATGCACGACGAGACGACGCACCTGTTCGAGCTTCGTCCCGAGCAGGTGAGCGTGGTGCCGAACGGCATCGACGCAAACCGATGGCAGGTGCCGCAGGCAGCCCGCGCGGCGATGCGCGTCCGCTTCGACGGCACGGGACCCTTCGTCGTGTTCGCCGGACGCCTGGTGCACGAGAAGGGGCTGCAGACGGTGCTGGACGCGGTGCGCCCGCTGCGGGCGAAGCATCCCGGCCTGCGACTGGTGGTCGCGGGGACAGGCGGATACGAAGCGCAACTGCGCGAGCGCTGCCGGCGGCTGCGGATCGTCCGTGCGGTGCAGTGGCTGGGCTTCGTGCCCGAAGCCCAGCTGGCCGCGGTGCTCGGTGCCGCCGACGCCGTCGTCGTCGCGTCGCTGTACGAGCCGTTCGGCCTGGTGGCGCTGGAGGCCGCCGCCGCGGGCACGCCGCTCGTCGTGTCCGAGACCGGCGGCCTGGTGGACCTCGTCGCCGGTGGGGTCGCGGCCGGTTCGTTTCCCGCGGGTGACGCGGCTGCGCTGGCGGCGGCCGTGACGGCGGTACTCGACGACCCGGACGCGGCCAGGCGCGCCAGCGCCCATGCCGAGCGGGTGATCCGCCGCGACTACACGTGGGCTGCCGTCGCCGCCCGCACGGCCGCTGTCTACGTCAGCGCTACGGAGCGGATCTTCATGGCCGAGAGCGGTCCTGACCGCATGGCGCCATGAAGATCCAGCGCAGACGGGCCGTTGAACTTGTCAGCGATCAACCCCCGAGCAGCTCCACCAGCTCGGCGCGATACGGCGTGAGTTCGATGCCCTGGGCGGCCAGCCACTCGTCGTCGAAGTAGGTGCGCGCGTACCGCTCGCCGCCGTCGCAGAGCAACGTGACGATGCTGCCGCGCTCGCCGCGCTCGTGCAGCTCTCGGGCGATGTGCAGCGCGCCCCAGAGGTTCGTGCCGGTGGACGCGCCCACGTGCCGTCCCAGGATCGGTCGCACCGCCCGCGCTGTCGCGATGGAGGCGGCGTCGGGGACGGCGATCATCCGGTCGACGACGCCGGGCACGAAGCTCGGCTCCACGCGCGGGCGGCCGATGCCCTCGATACGTGAACCGTGTTCGGTCCGCACGCCGTCCTCGCCGTCGCGCCAGCCGGGGAAGAACGCGGAGTTCTCCGGGTCGACGACGGCCAGGCACGTGTCGTGGCGCCGGTAGCGGAGGTAGCGACCGATCGTCGCGCTCGTCCCGCCCGTCCCGGCGCCGACGACGATCCAGCGCGGGACCGGGAACCGCTCGAGGGCCATCTGCTCGAAGATCGACTCGGCGATGTTGTTGTTGCCGCGCCAGTCCGTCGCCCGCTCGGCATAGGTGAACTGATCGAGGTAGTGGGCACCGCTGGCCCCGGCGAGCCGGGCGGCCTCTGCGTAGACGGCGGTCGGGTCCTGCACGAGATGGCAGCGCGCACCCTCACGTTCGATCAGTGCGATTTTCTCGGTGCTCGTCGTGCGCGGCATCACCGCGACGAACGGCAGTCCGAGCATCCGCGCGAAGTACGCCTCGCTGATCGCCGTGGAGCCCGAGGACGCCTCGATCACGGTGGTGCCCTCCCGGATCCAGCCGTTGCACAGCGCGTAGAGGAACAGCGACCTGGCCAGGCGGTGCTTCAACGAGCCGGTGGGATGCGTGGACTCGTCCTTGAGATACAGGTCGACGCCGGGCCACGGCAGCGGGAACGGGACGAGATGCGTGTCGGCACTGCGGTTCGCGTCGGCCTCGACGCGGCGGATCGCCTCGTCTGCCCAGTCGCGTGCGGCCCGGGAGCTGCGGTCGATGTCGTCCACGGCCCCGATTGTGCAACGTATGGCCGCCTGACGGCTGCGAATGTTGCACGATCGCTCAGGCACTCGACCGGCGGTCCTTGATCACGCGCGCGGGAGCCCCGACCGCGACGCTGAACGGTGGCAGGTCGCGGGTGACGACCGCGTTCGCGCCGACGACGGTGCCCTGCCCGACGACCACGCCGCGCACGAGCGTGACCTTGGTGCCCAGCCAGACGTCACGCTCGACGCGCACCCGCGACTTGGCAATGCCCTGGTCCTTGACGGGCCTGGTCACGTCGCCGAAGTTGTGGTCGAAGTCGGAGATGTAGACGCCGTCCGCGATCAGCGCCGACTCCCCGATCTCGACGTCGAGATAACAGTTGACCGAGACGTCGCGCGCCAGCACGCTCTTGTCGCCCAGGCTCATCGTGCCCTCGTGGCAACGCAACGCGGTGTCCACGCCGAGGTGTATCCAGCGGCCGAGGACGAGGCGCCCGTAGCCGCGGCGGGCGTAGATCTCGACGCCGCGGTCCATGAAGACGAAACCTCGGGTCACGACATGCGGGTTGCGCAGCTTGAACACCAGGAACCGCCAGTACCGCACGAGGTACCACGGGGTGACGGCATTGTTACGCAGTACCCAGCGCAGCGACGCGAGGGTGAGGAACCTCGCGCTGCGAAGCGGCTCGCGCTCAGGATGTCGCAGCATCGGCGCGGACTCCCAACGCGTCCGCCAGATCGTCCGGCGTCGCGCAAATCGCAAGGGCACCGGCCGCGGCGAGCTCGCCGGGATTGCCGTAGCCCCAGCCGGCGCCGAGGCAAGCCACGCCGTGGGCACGGGCGCCCAGGAAGTCCTGGGGGCGGTCGCACACCATCAGCAAGGTGCGTGGATCGGGGTCCTTGCGCCGGTCCCGGCCCCCCGCCACCACGGCCGCCTTGCTTGCGCGCGG
>JBPCOI010000038.1:0-7685 GCA_051000395.1 Jatrophihabitantaceae bacterium | reverse complement strand
CGCGAGCCTGGACGTGGCGTCCACCCATCCGCTGGGGATCGCCTGCCCGTTACCGGCGCACGCCCAGCAGGTGACGCTCGTCCTCATCGGGGTGTCCCGTTCCGGCGCCCCCATGCCTGCGATCGTGGCGACGCTGGCCTGTGCCGGCACGGCCAGCAACGGCACCGCGGTGCGCTACGGCTGGCATCCGCCCGCGAGCCTGAGCGGATTCGTCGCCGCGCTGACCCTGCCGAACGCCGCACCCGCCTCGCCCACCGGCCGTCCCACCGTCCCGGTCGCCTCGCTGCCCGGCGGTCAGGTCAGCGGCTCGCCGCTGCACTGAGCTAGCAGGTCGCGCAGCCGCATCGGGTTCACAGGCCCCGCAGCCGGCGCGGGCCGGTGTCGCCGCGCGCCGTCGGCGGCGCGACGTGAACGGTCGCCGAGCGCACCGACACGCCGAACGGCGCGGCCAGCGCGTCCAGGCGGCACTCGCCCAATTCCGGCAGCGCGTCACCGAGCGCGGACAGGCGCAGGACGAGGTCGGTCAGCGCGCCCAGGTCGCACGGCTCGCCGCCCGCGTAGCCGCTCAGCAACGGCGCCGCGCGGGGGGCCACGACCAGCTCGTCGGCGTCGGCCACGGTCAGCGGCACGGCCGCGTAGGCGCGGTCGCCGAGCAGCTCGCTGGCGACGCCGCCGACCCCGAACCAGACGAGCGCGCCGAAGGAGCGGTCGTCGAAGACCCCCAGCACCACCTCGACGACCTCGGCCGGGCGTTCGGCCGACAGCCTGATGCCAACGCAGCCCAGCAGCCTCCCGGCCTCCGCGGCGCTCAGCTCGCGCCCGCCGGGTGCCTCGCGAAGCGCCGCCTCGACCAGCTCGCGTGCCGCGGCGAGGTCGAGCCCGTCCAGCTCCGGCACGCGGCTCGGGGGACGCTGCCGCCACGCCGAGTAGCGCACAGCCCGGGCCAGCGCCCGCACGGCGCGCTCGGGCGAGGCATAGGACGGCACAGATCCCGGCGCGGGCGACGCCTCCCCAGCCGCTGCCAGGGCGCCGGGCACCCCCTCGAAGCCGAGGAACGTCGAGAGCACCGGCTTTTCGCTGCCAGCCGCGACCGTGCGCAACGCCAGCGCGACGCCCTCGGTGGACGCGCGCTGCAGCGGCGGCACGAACACCACCACGACCGCGTCGATCTCGGGATCGTCCACCGCCGCGCGCAGTGCCACCTCGAACGCGTCCGGGTCGGCCTCCACGCCGACGTCCGCCAGTCGCGCGAGCGACAGTCCCTCGGCGGCGCACGCGTTCGTCACCAGCACGCCCAGGGCCGTCGAGTTGCCCACGACCGCGACGCGATCACCGGGCGGCAGCGGTTGCGAACTCAGCAGCAGCGCCACGTCGAACATGTCGCCGACGGTGTCGACGCGGATCACGCCGGAAGCCTCGAACAGCGTCCGCACGCTGACCTCGGGCATCTCCACCGACGTGTGGGCCAGCCCCGGCACGACCGTGCCCGCACCGCTGTTCACCGCCACGATCGGCTTGCGCCGGCCCAGGCGCCGGGTGAGCCGGGCGAACTTGCGCGGGTTGCCGAAGCTCTCCAGGTACATGAGCACGACGTTGGTCGCCTCGTCGGTCTCCCAGAACTGGAGTAGGTCGTTACCCGACACGTCGGCCCGGTTGCCGGCCGACACGAACGTCGAGACCCCGAGGCCGCGCCGCGCCGCCTCCCCGAGTACCGCGACACCCAGCGCGCCGGACTGGCAGAAGAACCCGGCACGGCCGTGCAGTGGCGGCAGCGGCGCGAGCGAGGCGTTCAGGCGGACCGTGGCCGCCGTGTTGACGACGCCCAGGCAGTTCGGCCCGACCACCCGCATGCCGTGCGCGCGTGCCTCGCCGACCAGCGCTCGCTGCGCCGCGCGGCCGAGTTCGCGCTCGATGTCATTGCCGCGCTCGCCGTACCCACCGGTGATCATCACCAGGCCGCGCACCCCGCGCGCGGCGCACTGCTGGACCACTCCGGGCACCGACGCGGCCGGCACCGCGATCACCACCAGGTCGATCTCGTCCGGGACGTCCAGGACGGACGGGTACGCGCGCACGCCGCCGACCTGGTGGGCGTCGGGGTTCACCGGGTAGAGCGTGCCGTGAAAGCCCATCCGCAGCAGGTTGCCGAAGACCGCGTTGCCGATCTTGCCCTCGTCGTTGCTCGCGCCGACGACGGCGACCGAAGTCGGCAGCAGCATTCGCTCGATGGAGCGCGCCTCGGCGCGCTGTTCCCGCTCGCGCATCACTGTCTCGGTCAGCGCCGTCTCGTCGACGTCGAACTCCAGCGTCACCTCGCCGTCCTCCAGGTGCCGCGTCGTCTGGTAGCCGGCGTCGCGAAAGACGCGGATCATCCCGGTGTTCTCGGCGAGGACGATCGCCTGGAACCGTTTGATCCCCGTCTCGCGGGCGGCTGCGGCGAGGTGTTCGAGCAGCACCGAGCCGATGCCCCGGCCCTGGTGCGCGTCGGCGACGACGAAGGCGACCTCGGCCTCGTCGGTGCCGGCGGCGCGCTCGTAGCGGCCGACGGCGATCACGTCGCCGCCGAGCTCGGCGAGCAACGCGACGCGGTCGTGGTGGTCGACGTGTGTGAAGCGGTGCAGGTCGCGCTCGGGGATGCGCGGGTAGGCGGAGAAGTAGCGCAGGTAGCGGGTCCGCGCCGAGAGGCCGCCGTGGAAGCTGACGAGGGCCGCCGCGTCCGAGGGCCGTACCGGGCGCAGGTGCACCGTCCCGCCGTCCGCGACGACGACGTCGGCCTCCCAGTGCGGTGGCGCGACGGGCTCCTCGCCACCGGTGGCCTCAGTCACGGGGATCGTCCGGGTCCAGGCCGAGCAGCGGGAAGGCAGCGTTGCGGGTGGCGCCGATCGCGCGGTCGAGCCAGCTCTCGCCGCCCGGCGCCCAGGCCTCGGCGTGCGGCGTACGGCCCTCACCCATCGTGGCGGGCAGCTCCCCGCGAACGCCGCGATCGCGCAGGTGCCTCGTCCAGGCGGCGGGCACCGGCGTTTGCGGCGCGACCGGCACCCCGCTCGCCTCGGCTAGTAGGTGGGTCCAGGTGCGGGGCACGCAGCGGACGATCCCGTAGCCGCCCCCGCCGAACGCGAGCCACTTGCCACCGGCCACCTCGTGCGCCAGCCGGTGCAGCTCCCCGATCGCCGCGCGCTGGCCGTCCACGCTCAGCTCCAGGTTCGCGAGCGGATCCTCGTGGTGGGTGTCGCAACCGCACTGCGTGACGAGCACGTCCGGCCCGAAGGCCCGCACCGCGCCGGGCACGACCGCCCGGAATGCCCGCAGCCAACCGGAGTCGTCCGTCCCGGGCGGCAGCGCTACGTTCACCGACGTCCCCTCTGCCGCGCCACGGCCGAGCTCGGTGGGCAGCCCGGTGCCCGGAAACAGCGTGCGCGGGTCCTGGTGCAGGCTGATCGTGAGCACCCGCGGGTCGTCGTAGAACGCGGCCTGCACGCCGTCGCCGTGATGCACGTCGACGTCCACGTAGGCGATCTTGGTGGCGCCACCGGCGAGCAGCGTGCGGATGCCCAGCACGACGTCGTTGAAGACGCAGAAACCGCTGGCGTAGCCGGCCATCGCGTGGTGCAGGCCGCCGGCGATGTTGACGGCGTGCTCGGCGCGCCCGGCACACAGCTCGCCGGCTGCCAGCGCCGAACCGCCGGCGACGAGGGCGGACGCATCGTACATGCCGGGGAAGACGGGATCGTCCCCGGTGCCGAGACCGAAGCCGGTGAAGCCAGGGTCCGAGCTGGCGGCCCGGACGGCGTCCAGGTAGCCGGCGTCGTGCACGGTGCGCAACTGTGCCTCCGCGGCCGGCACCGGTGCGATGACCTGCAGCCGGTCCAGCACGCCGAGTTCGCGCGCCAGCCGGATCGTCAGCTCCAGCCGGAGCGGGTTCAGCGGATGGTCACCGAAGTCGTAGGCGAGATAGCCCTCATCCCAGATCGCCACCGCAGTGCACGCCATGACCCAACGGTAGTGCGATCCGATCCTGCAACGTCTGCCCCCGCTACGGCGGTGACAGTCGCCCGGTCGGATTCAGGCGAGGGCCTGGGCGAGGTCGGCGAGCAGGTCCTCGACGTTCTCGATCCCGACCGAGAGCCGCACCAGGTCGTCGGGCACCTGCAGCGGCGAGCCCGCGGCGCTGGCGTGCGTCATCCGTCCGGGGTGCTCGATCAGCGACTCCACGCCGCCGAGGGACTCGCCGAGGGTGAACAGCTCGCACAGCTCGCACACCTTCAGTGCCGCCTCCTCCCCGTCGCGCAGGGTGAAGGACACCATCCCGCCGAAGCCCCGCATCTGCCTGGCCGCGATGTCGTGGCCGGGATGCTCGGGAAGGCCCGGGTACAGCACGCGCGCCACCGCAGGGTGCCCCGAGAGGAACTCGACGATGCGCGCAGCGTTGGCGCAGTGCCGGTCCATGCGCACACCCAGGGTCTTGATGCCGCGCAGCACCAGCCACGAGTCGAAGGGTCCGGCGACGGCGCCCATCGAGTTCTGGTGGAAGGCCAGGTCCTGACCCAGTTCGGGGTCTGCCGTGACGAGCGCCCCGCCGACGACGTCGGAATGGCCGCCCAGGTATTTCGTCGTGGAGTGCACGACGACGTCCGCGCCGAGCGCGAGCGGCTGCTGCAGGTACGGGCTGGCGAAGGTGTTGTCGACGACGAGACGGACCTGGGCCTGCGCGGCGTGTGCGATCTCGGCGAGCGCCGCGACGTCGGCGATGCCCAGCAGGGGGTTCGTCGGCGTCTCGCACCAGAGCACGCGGGTGTTCTCGCGCACCGCGGCACGCACTGCGTCGAGGTCCGCGAGCGGGACCGAGGTGTAGTCCAGGCCCCAGTTGCTGAGCACGCGCGAGACCAGCCGGAAGGTGCCGCCGTAGGCGTCGCCGGGCAGGATCACGTGATCGCCGGGCCGGCAGAGCGTACGCAGCAGGGTGTCCTCGGCGGCCAGCCCGCTGGCGAAGGCGAGACCGCGAGTGCCGTGTTCGAGCGCGGCGAGCGCCTGCTCGAGCGCGGTGCGCGTCGGGTTGGCGCTGCGGCTGTACTCGTAGCCCCCGCGCAGGCCGCCGACGCCGTCCTGCTTGTACGTGGAGGTGGCGTAGATCGGGACGGCGACGGCCCCGGTGAGCGGGTCGGGCTCCTGCCCTGCGTGGATGGCAAGCGTGTCGAACCCGGGACCCATGCCCGCCACGCTACCCAGCCCCCATCCACCCCCCAGGTCGGGGAGTCAGGTCGGGGAGTCAGGTCGGGAAGTCAGGTCGGGGGGTCGGGTCGGGTATCAGGGGAGGGCGTCGGTGAGGTGCCCGAGCAGGTCCTGGCGGGTCAGCACGCCGGCGGGCTTGCCGTCGACGTGCACGAGCAGGGCGTCGGCCTTGCCGAGCGCCGCTGTCGCCGCGGACACCGGCTCCCCCGACCCGATGATCGGCAACGGGGCGGACATGTGCGGCTCCAGCGCATCGGCCAGCGAGGCCGTCCCGGCGAACAACGCCTCCAGCAGCGCCCGTTCGGACACCGAACCGACCACCTCTCCCGCGGTCACCGGTGGTTCGGCCCGCACGACGGGCAGCTGCGACACCCCGTATTCGCGCAGGATGTCGATGGCTTCGCGCACCGTCTCGTTCGGGTGGGCGTGGACCAGCGACGGCGTCTGGCCCGACTTGCCCTGCAACACGTCGAGCACGGTGATCTCCCCGGACGTGCCCAGGAAGCCGTAGTCGGCCATCCACGAATCGGAGAAGATCTTCGACAGGTACCCGCGGCCGCCGTCGGGCAGCAGCACCACCACGACGTCCGACGGGTCGCACCGCTGCGCGACCCGCAGCGCCGCGACGACCGCCATGCCGCACGACCCGCCGCTCAGCAGCCCCTCCTCGCGGGCCAGCCGCCGCGTCATCGCGAACGATTCGGCGTCGGACACCGGCACGATCTCGTCGCAGATCGACCTGTCATAGGTGGCCGGCCAGAAGTCCTCGCCGACGCCCTCGACGAGGTAGGGACGACCCGTCCCGCCCGAGTACACCGAGCCCTCCGGGTCGGCACCGATCACCCGCACCGGGCCGCGCTCCTTCAGGTAACGGCCGGTCCCGCTGATCGTGCCGCCGGTGCCGATACCGGCGACGAAGTGCGTGATCTGGCCCCCGGTCTGCTCCCACAGCTCGGGCCCGGTCGTCTCGTAGTGCGAGCGCGGGTTGTTCGGGTTGGCGTACTGGTCCGGCTTCCACCCGCCAGGCGTCTCGCGGGCCAGCCGGTCGGAGACCGAGTAGTAGGAGCGGGGGTCCTCCGGCGAGACGGCCGTGGGGCAGACCACGACGTCGGCCCCATATGCCCGCAACGTGTTGATCTTGTCGGCGCTCACCTTGTCCGGGCACACGAAAATGCAGTGGTAGCCGCGCTGCTGGGCCACCAGGGCAAGGCCGATGCCCGTGTTCCCCGAGGTCGGCTCGACGATCGTGCCTCCGGGAGTCAGTAGCCCGGCGGTCTCGGCGGCATCGATCATCCGCACCGCGATGCGGTCCTTCACCGACCCGCCGGGGTTGAAGTACTCGATCTTGGCCAGCACCGTCGGCGCCCGGTCGGCCGGCAGGTCGCCGGTCACCGAGCGCAGCCGGACCAGTGGCGTGTTGCCGATCAGCTCCAGCAGGGATTCGCAGTAGCGCATGGCGCCACGCTAGCGCCGTCCGGACCTCACGCTAGCCTCGCCTGGAACCAGGGAGGTCCCACCGACGTGAGTCGAGCAAGCAGAGCCAGGAAGATCGCCGCCGCCGTGGTGTACGGCGGCGGCGTTGTCGCCGTGCTCGGGCTCTTCGGTGGCGCGTCGCTGTTCGGGGTGATGCTCGGCGAGACGAAGGTCGCCAAGCGTCGCATCCCGGTGGCCACCAACCTGCCTCCGATCTCCCACGACACCGTCTGGACGGCTGAGGGAGTCAGCCGCAGCCGTCCGCCGATCCGCATCGCGGTGCTCGGCGATTCGAGCGCGGCCGGCTACGGCGCGCACCGCGACCGCGACACGCCGGCCGCTCAGCTCGCGATCGGCATCTCCGACGCCGCGCGCCGGCCCGTCCACGTCACCAACGTCGCGGTCGTGGGTGCGGAGTCCCACGACCTGGCCGCGCAGCTCGAGGCGCTCGGCGACGCCCGACCCGAACTGGCCGTGGTGATGATCGGCGCTAACGACGTCACCGAGCGCACCCGGCCCGCCGAGCCGGCGCGCCATCTGGAGACCGCCGTGCGGCGGCTGCGCGCCCTCGGCGCCGAGGTCGTCGTCGGCACCTGTCCCGACCTCGGCACGATCTCGCCGCTGCCGCAGCCTTTGCGCTGGTACGCCCGCCGCCTGTCACGCCGGATGGCAGCGGCGCAGACGGTCGCCGTGGTGCGCGCAGGTGGGCGGACGGTGTCGCTCGGCGACCTGCTGGGCCCCCTGTTCGCGACCCACCGCGAGCTGTTCGCGGAGGACAGGTTCCACCCGTCGGCGGCCGGATACGCCGAGGCCGTCCGCGCGATGTTGCCCTCGGCCCTCGACGCGCTGGGTCTGCGCACGCGAGCCCGCTCGGCGAGCACGTTCACCACCCGGCGCCCCAAGCCGGTCGCGAAGGCCGCGGCGCAGGCGGCGGCACGGCCGGGAAGCGAGGTGGCCGGCGCCGGCCCGGCGCACCCGCGGAC
>JBPCOI010000061.1:0-64647 GCA_051000395.1 Jatrophihabitantaceae bacterium | reverse complement strand
CGCCAACGCCCCAACCAAGATCACGGACAGCCCGGGACCGAGCCCGGGCGATCAACCACGCCCACAACACACCCAACCACAAGCAAGATCGACTCATGCGACAGCGGTCACTACGCGAACCGACCTGAATAAGCGAGGCTGGCGATCTGGGTGATCGGCGAGGACTTCGGGCAGATCGCGACCGGCATGGGGACCGACCCCAACTCCGGGCTGCCCCTCGCTCTGCTCGCGCTGTGCTACTGGCCCCGCACCGGCGAGCAGCGACTCATGCCGGGATCGCCTCGGCCGGGTGCCGGTTCTTTCGCTGCTCGATACGGCGGTTGACGAGCACGTCCACCACGGCGATCACCAGAGCCACCAGCACGAAACCGAGTTCGACGAACACCCCGTGCTGGTACGCGCTGGCCCAGCCCCGCCCGCGGGTGCCAGCCAGCCTGGCGAAGAACACCGACCCGACCGCGGCGATGCCGATTGCGGTACCGATCCGCTGACCGGTCTGCAGCAGCCCACCGGCCGTCCCGGCCTGCGGCACCGGCACCTGGGACAGGGTCAGCGTCTGGTTCGGGGCGATCACCAGGCCGCTGCCGATCCCGGCCAGCAGCAGCGGCGCGAGCGTCGCCCACCCCGCCGCGTGCCCGGGCTCCTCGTGCACCGCCAGGATCGACGCCGCCAGGCCGACGACGACCAGCACCAGGCCCACCGCCACCAGCGGGCGTCCGTAGCGGTACACGACGCGCCCGCCGATCCCGGCGGCGACACCCGAGCCCAGCGCGAAGGGCACGATCGCCACACCCGCGAGCAGCGCGCTGTAGGCCAGCCCGTTCTGCACGAAGAGCGTGAACACGAAGAACAGCGGGGTGAATCCGGCAAAGTACAGCGTGATCATGGCGGTGCCGAAGGCGTAGGTCCTGGTGCGGAACAGTCGCAGGTCGACGAGCGGCTCCCGCCCGCGCCGCGCATAGCGCTTGTCCCACCACACGAAGCCGGCGAGCAGCAGCGCCGCGGCGAGCACCAGCAGCCATTTCGCGTTGCCCTTCCACTGCTGCTCTTGCACCAGCGGCAGCAGCAACAGCGCGATGCCGCCGCCGAGCAGCAGCACGCCGACGGGGTCGAGATCGTGGCGCTGGGCCCGGTCGCGGGGCTCGGGACCTGGCAGCAGCCGCCACGCGATCGGGAGCACGACCGCACCGATCGGCAGGTTCACCCAGAACACGAAGCGCCAGCCCTCGTGCGTCCCGAACGCCTGGATCAGCAGGCCTCCGAGCAGCGGGCCGATGGCCGTGGAGATGCCCACCACCGATCCGAAGATGCCGAAGGCCTTACCGCGCTCGCGTCCGGAGAACATCTGCTGAATCAGCGCGCTGATCTGCGGCGTGAGCGCACCGCCCGCCAGCCCCTGAGCAAGCCGGGCGAACACCAGCCAGGTGCTGCTCAGCGCGGCACCGCACGCCGCGCTGGCCAGCGTGAACACGGCCAGCGCCGCGACGAACATCGTGCGCCGCCCCCTGGTATCGCCGAGGCGGCCGGCCGGGACCAGCAGCAGCCCGAACGTCAGCGCGTAGCCGGAGAGCACCCACTGCAGGTCGCTCTCGCTCGCGTGCAGTCCGGTCCGGATCGACGGGAGCGCGACGTTCACGATCGACACGTCGAGCAGCACCATGAAACCGCCGACGAGGCAGATTCCGAGCGCCTTCCACCGCCGCGGATCAGCCTCTGTCTCCGGATCAGGCATCCGAACCCTCCTGCTCGCTGACCGACGATGCCCGACGCCGGTGCAGCACGGCTCGTACGATCAAGCCCAGCACGAGTACCGCGACCGCGATGCCGATGTAGATCAGGTAGTGCTGGAACTGAGCGTAGATCGTGCCGATGTGGCCGCCAGCCACGTAGCCCAGCGTGGACCACACCCCGACCCACAGCACGGCGCCGAGCAGGTTGAACGCGAGAAAGCGCAGCCACGGCATGCCCGCGATGCCCGCGACGATGCCGTTGGCCTGGCGCAGCCCCTCAATGAAGCGCGCGATCGTCACGATCTTGCCGCCGTGCCGGTCGACGAAGTCCTCGGCCTTGTCCAGGCGGTGCTCGGTGAGCAGGACGTACTTGCCGAAGCGCAGCACCAGGCGCCGGCCGCCGAAGTGACCGATGGCGAAGCCCACGTTGTCGCCCAGCACCGCAGCGGCGACCGCGACGATGCCGAGCAGGACGATGTTGAGCTTGCCGGCGCCCGCGTACACCGCCGCAGCTATGAGCACCGTCTCCCCCGGCAGCGGGATGCCGAAGTCCTCCAGGGCGATGAACCCGGCGACGGCGAGGTAGCCGTAGTGATCCAAGACCGGACCGAGGTTGCCGAGCACGCCGGGTAGCTGCGGATTGCTCACCCAGCACTCCTACCCGCGGCGCTCATCCCTCGATCGCGGCTCGCCGAGCAGGGACGAGCCGACCGCGTCGGCGATGATCGCCGGCGCGTCCAGCGCCGCAACTCCCGCGCTGGCGCTGCCGAGGGCGTCGTGACCCCACCCGAAGTCCAGGATTCCGGTGTCGGCCACCTCTATCGCGATCGCTGCCAGCTTGCGCTGGCTGTGCTGACTCGCGCGCCGAAGCAGGTCGTAGGCCTGCATGCGGGTGATCTTGCGGTGCGCCATGAGGATGCCCATGGCGACGCCGATGTCCCGGTTGCTCTGCAGCGCGCGGTGCAGGTTCAGCACTTGTTCGCGGCTGACGGCCGCGCGCAGCGCCGCCGACGCGTGGGCCGCGAAGATGTCGAGTGCCAGCTCCGAGGACTCGTCGAAGGCGGCCGGCTGGCGCGAATACAGGTTCAGGCCGTAGCGATCCTGCTCGGTGTCCAGTTCCGTCTCCAGGCGCACCGAGAGCACGCTGCGCACCCCGTCGCCGTTGGACAGCTCGGCCAGCCGCGGCCACCGGTCGTCCGAGCGCAGGTCGTCGGCGCGCACGCGACGGGCGTCGCCGCTCAGGGCATCCAGGCACGGTCCGTCGGAGAGCCGGTTCTGCGCCGCGTCGCACTCGCCTGCCAACTCGGCGCTGGCACACATCGTGCGGAACCGGTCTGCCCGGCGCTGTACGACCACGCTCGAAGCTTGCGTTCCCGGCACGATCCGGATGCTCAGCCGTCCGGCCGCCGCGACAGTGCCCTGCACGCTCTCCTGAGCGCCGATCGTGCGGACGAGGCGGGCGATTGCTTCCAGCGGGCGCGCGCCGAGGGGTGCGAAGCGGACCTCACGGTCGCGGCCGCCACCGTCGATGTCCATCCAGGCCGCCCCCGTCTACGCGCTCCTTCGCAGTATATTCGAGCAGGTCCCTAGCCGGCTTGCTCGCCGCACGACATCAACCACTCGCGCCAGTGCTCGAGCCCGTCGCCCCTGGTTGCCGAGACGTGCATGACCTGCGCCCGCGGGTTGATCAGCGCGACGTCGTGTTCGAAGCGGGCGACGTCGAAATCGACGTACGGCAGCAAGTCGATCTTGTTGAGGACGACGACGGTCGCGGACGCGAAGATGTGCGGGTACTTCAACGGCTTGTCCGCCCCCTCCGTCACCGACATGATCACTACGCGGGCGCTCTCGCCGAGATCGAACAGCGCCGGGCAAACCAGGTTGCCGACGTTCTCGATCAGCACGACTCCGCCGGCGGGATCGAGAGTGTGCAGCGCGGTGCGCAGCATCGCGGCGTCGAGGTGGCAGCCCGAACCGGTGTTGACCTGCAGCACCGGGGCGCCGGCCGCCCGGATGCGCTCCGCGTCGAAGGTCGTCTCCTGGTCCCC
The DNA here is from genome assembly GCA_051000395.1 of Jatrophihabitantaceae bacterium. Classification (GTDB taxonomy): domain Bacteria; phylum Actinomycetota; class Actinomycetes; order Mycobacteriales; family Jatrophihabitantaceae; genus JBPCOI01. The sequence continues at coordinate 60,869 of JBPCOI010000061.1, read as the reverse complement.
CTCGACGACGCACACCGGCACGGACTCGGCCAGCTCGCGCACCGTGCGCTCGAGCAACGTCGTCTTGCCGGAGCCCGGCGAACTCATCAGGTTGACCGCCACCGTCGCGCGCGCGTCGAGCCAGCCGCGGTTGTGCGCGGCGAGCTCGTCGTTCTTGGCGAGGACGCGCTGCTCCAGGGTGATCGTCTCGGCATGGGCGCCCACTTCGGGACGGCTGTGCTCGGGCCCGTGGCTGTGCTCGGGACCGTGGCTGTGGGTGTGCCCGGCGGCGTGGGTGTGCGGTGCGCCGACCGCCCCGGGCCGCAGGTCGACGACGCGCACCCCGGACTCGTCGGAGCAGCCGCAGGTGGCGCACATCTACCGGCTCACCTCGATCGAGAGGATCCGCAGCTCGGCGCCCGCGAGCACGCGCACGTCCGCGCTGCCGCAGGCGCAGAGCAGGATCAGGTCCGCCAGCAAGAACTCCTCGCCGCAGGTCAGGCAGCGGGCCCGGCCGGCGGGTTCCTCGATGTCCAGCCGCGCCCCGTCGACGCCGGTCTGCGCTGCCGCGAGCTCGAAGCAGAACCGAAGCGAGTCCACCGAGACGCCCGAGAGCCGGCCCACCTCGAGGCGCACCTCCTGGACCCGGTCCTCGCCGGTCTTCGCGGTGATCGCCTCGATCACGCTCTGCGCGACAGCCAGCTCGTGCATCCCTCTCCCGTCTCGATCGGAGTTCAGCATTGCGACGGTGGTGCAAGCGTTCCGCGTCAGTTCGGCTCTCTGGGCCGGCCCATCATCTCCAGGCCCGACATCGCCTTCTCGGCGGCAGCCTCGTCGACGCGTTCCAGGACGAAACCCATATGGATGATCACCCAGTCGCCGGGGGACAACGCGGCCTGGTCCGCGTCCTCCAGCATGCCGATGTTGACGCGTCGTTGACCGCCGACGACGTCGACGAGTGCGAGCTGGCCGCCGTAGCCGTCGACCTTCTCCACCACCTGCCCGGGGATGCCGAGGCACACGGTCACTCACCTGCCCTTCGGGTGTCGGCCGAGGACGCGCCGACGCGCTGCTCGACCCGGCCGTCGACCAGGTCGCGCGCCAGCTCGGCGACGACCGCGGCGGCCGGCGCGACGGCAGCCGCCACCGCGTCGCTGAGTCCGATGCCGTCGGCCACGTCCGATACCGCGCAGCCCACCACGAACGTCGGCGGGAGCTCGCCGCCGAGTGCGCCGAGGCTGGCCAGCACCGCGACCGGCGCCATCGCGTGCGCGTCGAACTCTGCGGTGCCGAGATCCTCCGGCCCCACCCGCAGCAGGCTGATGCTGCCCGGGACGCGTTCACCGTCCGCCGGGCTCGCGGGCAGCGCGTCGACGAGCACCAGCGCGTCGACCCCGTCGAGCAGGTCATAGCTCAGGTGCATGCCGCGGATGCCGTAGTCGACGACTCGCACGCCGGCCGGCAGCGCTCGACTCTCCCGGTTCGACAGCAACTCGGCCGCAACCGCCGGACCGAACCCGTCGTCACGGAAGAAGATGTTTCCGATCCCGGCGACCAGGACGCGCGGACCCATCAGCCCGGTTGCTCGTCCGACGGCGAGGCGGTGCTGCCACCCTCGGTCTGCGACGGGTCGGGTGCCTTCATCTCGTCGTCGCTGACCGGCGCGGTGGCGCCGCCGGTACGTGCACCGTCCTTCTCCGTCTGCTGCTCGGCATTGGCTTCGGTCGTGCGCCCCTCATAGGGTGGTACGGCCGCTTCGTCGTTGTATTCCTCGCTCATGGGTCTTCTCTCCAAGCTGCCCGTGCGGGCGTGGGGGCGCCTAGGGCGTCTGGAGGTTCGGCGCGTCGCTGTCGGACTCCTGCGGTGCCACCGAGGTGTCGGACTCCTTGTCGGCTTCCCCGCTGGAACGGCCCGCCTCGCCGGCGGAGGGCTCGTCGGAGCCGGTGTCGCGGGAACCCGCGGCGCCGCGCTCGTCCTGTGCTTCCTCGTCGTGCTGCTCCCCTGGTACTTCGGTCATGATCGCTCCCCAGTACTCGGCGCAGCTACATGCTGCGCATCTTCAGGTAACGCTGGATGTCGGGTATCGAGCGCACGCCCAGCACGGCGGCGAGGGCGCCCACCACACCGACGACGGTGGTGGCGAGTATTCCTACGGATCTCACGGTCGACTCTCCTCTCGGGTCTCAGGACGTGCCGAGGACGCCTCGAAGCCCGGGATGGGTTCGAGTTCGTCGGGGGCGAAGTACAGGTAGCGGCCGTACCACTCGTGCAGGTCGGCCGCCGGGTCGTCGAGCAGCACGACAGCGACGTGGGTCTGGCCGTCGACGTCGGACAGGACGGCGGTGACGCGAGCGAGCTGGTCGACGAAGAACAGGTCTTGGGCGTCGGAACGGCGCGACGGGTGCACTCGCACCGTGCTGCCGTTGGCCACCGCGATGCCGTTGATCATCACCTCGTCGGTGGCCGGCGCGACGCTCTCGTCGACGGCCGGATCCCACCACGGCACCTCGCCGTCGAACCCGAAGGAGCTGCTCAGGTCGACGTCGGGAAGCCCCGGCGCCCCGATCAGGTCGTCCGACATCTCGGGGAACGCGGCGGCCAGCGCGTGCGGGTCACGCAGGACGCCGTGCATCGCCTGCATCGCCTGCGGTGAGAGCCCGTCGCAGCGGTCGATGATCTCGGCGGCGCGCGGGTCGGTCGCCCGAGCGGCGGCCTTCTCCTCGTCGGTCAGCGTCATCACTCGCAGCGTCAGGATCTCGTCGATCTCGGTGGAATCGAACAGCGCGCCCGCGCTCTGCGGCGCCAGCTCGGGGTGGTCGTAGAGGATGATCGGCGACACGAGCATGAGGGTGTCGTCGCCGTCCGGTCCGGCCAGCACCGGCCAGCACCGGTGCTGCTCGCAGCCAGCGACGGCGGCACCGGCCTCGGGCGGGGCGTCGGTCATCGACACGAACTGGCCGCCGTCCACTTCCAGCAACAGGTGCGCTCCGATGAAGGACGCGGCGATCGCGGCGTCCTTGTCGCCGGCCGCGCCAGCGGTGACGTTCTCGGCGCGGACGGACAGTCGCAGCAGGCCGGCGCTCTCGTCGAGGACGTCGACAGCGACGCGCAGCAGGCCGTGCAGCTCGTTGCGGCTGCGGACCAGCCGGCCCGCGGCGGTTCCATCCGCACCCGTGATCGACTCCTCCTGCTCGGCAGCGGCGACGACCAGCTCCTCGATCCGGGGCGTCGTCAGCTGCCCGAGCGGCCAAGGCCCGAGCGTGATCTCCTGCTCGACGGCTTCGTCCCAGGTGAGCCAGCGCTGATCGCCGACCCGCAACTCGGCCACGTCGCCGAACTCGCCGCCGGAGCCGAACTCCTGCGCCACGCGGTGCTGCAGCTGCAGGAAGCGCAGGTGCACCGTCACGCTCGGCTCGTCGCGGCCCGCGCGGCGCACGATGCACTGCCCGGCCAGCGCGCAGTCCTCGCCGCGGCCCGACTCGAGCGCGCCGGGGGGGCCGAGCACCCCGAACTGCCAGCGGGACTGGTTCTTGCTCGAGCTGGCCCGGTACGGGTAGAGCAGGTAGCCCTCGTACAGGACGGCGTCGGCTACGGCACGCGCGTGTTCGAGGCTCATGATCGCGACCGATCCGGGTGGGGAAGCAGCGCGCGCAATGCTTCCTCCCAGCACGTCATCCCGTGGGCGACCTTGTAGCCGGCGAGTTGCTCGAGCACGTCGCGGTCCAGCCGCAGCCAGCCGGTGTTGGGGTAGTAGTGCTCGATCATCTCGCGCCACACCGCGACGGGCATGTCATAGCCGGCCTCGCAGTCCCACGGCACCTGCTCGACGCCGAAGCCGTTGGTGCCGCGGGTGAACGCCGTGCCGGAGAAGAGCAGGACGACGCGCACAGCGCCGGCGCGCAGCGCGTGCAGGTACTTCGAGGCCGTGACGTCGAAGTCGTAGGTGCACGGCAGCGCGAGGTCCACCTCGGTGACGGAGGTGAAGCCCTGCACCATGGCGCTGGTCTGCATCCACAGGAATGGTTTCAGCGTGTCGTACCAGCGCTCACGCGAGCCGAACAGGTCGAGCAGGCCGCGCTCCTCGTCCTCGTTGTAGGGGCGCCGTTGTGGCTCGATGCGCACCTGCGCGCGCAGGGCCATCGCGTGGATGGCGGTGCTGGTGGATTCCTCGATCCGCAGCCGGGCGGTCAGCTGCGGCGCGACCGCGTAGGACTCCGCGAACAGGTCCAGGATCGAGAAGCTGAACTCGCTCATCGAGAAGCGCCGTCTCGGGCGGGTGCGAGGTCCAGGGCCGGGGCCGGCTTGCTGCGGGCAGCGACCATCGCGAAGAACGAGTCGATGCGCTCCCTCGCGTCTTGCCCCCCGTCGAAGCCCCGCCACACCGAGCGCAACCGGCCGACCAGCTCGTAGCAGGCGTCAATCGGCACGAGGTGACAGCTCAGCTCACCGGTGCCCCGGCCGGGTGTGCGCACCAGCAACGCCTCCACGTCCGCTGCCATCAGCTCGAGCTGCGGGTTCGCCGCCACCACGGCGGCCCACGCCTGCAGCGGCAGCTCGGACTCCGTCGCGCCGGCCGGACCGGGATAGAACGCGATGGTGCGGCCCTGCGCCGAGTTGTGGAAGAAGAATGCGAGGCCGACCGGGATCTCCAGCTGGTCCCACTGCCCGGGGCCGAGCGCGAAGTCGGGGAACGACAGGTAGCGGTCGGGCACGGCGCGGTAGCGCAGGTGTGCGGCCTGCGCGGTGAACAGCAGGTAGCACGCCCGGCAGGTGCACATCAGCGATCGGCTGGTCAGGTCCACGACGTGCTGGTGGGCCTCCGCGATCGGCACGCCGCACATCTCGCACGTCTCGCCGGGTGGTGGCGGCGGCGGACGAGCGGCGATGCGGCGCAGCGCCGGCAGCGGATAGTCGCTCACGAGGCCACCGGCGCGGCCACTGCGACCGAGATCGCACCGTCGCGCACCAGCACCGGCAGCGGCTGCAGGTGCTCGGCGGGATCGTCGAGGCCGGCGCCGGCCCGGCGCACGTCGTAGTGCGCGCGGCACGAGGCGCAGCGCAGTACCCCGGTACCGACCGGGTCACCGAGGCGGCGCTCGACGACGCCACCGGCCAGGCTCTGCCCGCAGTGCGCACACCGGTCACGGAAGCAGTACACGTCGCGACCGATCCGGCACGCGCACACGCCCAGACCGCCCACCTCGAAGCCGGCCACTTCGCCCGGCGTGAGCGCGTCCAGCTCCGGAACCGCCACCCAGCTGCCAGCGCCGGAATCCGGCGGCGGGTCGAGGCGGGAGCGCAGCGAATCCAGCGAGATGACCGGACCGGCCGCCGCCTTCGCCGACGCGCTCGTCTCGACCTCGATGCTCGTCGTCTCGGGCGCTGCGGCCTCCACGGCGTCCTTCACCGCGAGCTCCAGCGTGACCGCGGAGGACGGGCAGCCGTCGCAGCTGCCCAGCAGACGCAAGCGCACCACCCCGTCGTCGACTCCGAGCAGCTCGACGTCGCCGCCGTGCGAGCCGAGGTAGGGACGCACGGTGTCCAGCGCCTGCCGGATGCGGGTCTCGACGTCGTAGGGATGCAGGTCGTGCACCAGCAGCAGGCTGGCGATCAGCTCGTCAGCGGCCAGCGCCGCGAGCAGCTCGTCGTCGAGGCGTCCACTGTCGTAGAGGACGTCGAGCATCCGGGCCAGCCCGGCCCCGTAGAGATCCGAGACGCAGCCGACCAGCTCCTCGGCCCGCACCCGGGCGGCCGCGCCACCGGTGCCCGTGGCTTGCAGCAGCGACTCGATTCGATCGCCGGTCGCCCGCAGGGACTCGCCCGATTCCGTTCCCGGGCGCCTGGCTGCTGCCACGGCGCGCTATTCCCCGGTCACGGACTGGGTCGGCGAGTGCATCGTCTCGAGGGTCTTGCCGTTGCCGAGATACATGTGCACACCACAGGGCAGACACGGGTCGAAACTGCGTACGGTGCGCATGATGTCGATCCCCTTGAAGTGCTCGCGGTCGTTCTCCTCGAAGATCGGCTGACCCTGCACCGCATCCTCGTACGGGCCGGGGGTGCCGTAGGAGTCGCGCGGGCTGGCGTTCCACGGCGTCGGCGGGTAGGGGTGGTAGTTCGCGATCTTGCCGTCGCGGATCACCATGTGGTGGCTGAGCACGCCCCGCACCGCCTCGGTGAAGCCGCAGCCGATCCCCTCATCCGGGACGGTGAACGTCTCCCACGTCTTGGTGCGTCCAGCCCGGATCTCGACCAGGGCCTTCTCGGCGAAGTGCAGCGCGCACGCAGCGGCATAGGCCTGGAAGTAGGTGCGGGCCCGGTTGCGCTCCAGCGTGTTGCTCCACTTCGGGACCTTCCACTCCAGCTCGACCGGCCCCTTGAGCGCCGTCTTCGGCAGGTTGATCTTCACGCTGTTGCCGGTGGCCTGCACGTAGCCGATGTCGACCAGCCCAGCCAGCGCCGTCGACCACAGCCGCACAAGCTTGCCGCCGCCGGTGTCCAGCGCGAGGTAGTCCTTGCCGTCGTACCAGCGCGGGGACATCACCCAGCTGTACTTGTCGTCCAGGTCGCGCTTCTGCGGACGCGGGTTGGTGTGCTGGTTCCACGGGTGCCGCCGGTCGACGGGGTTGCCGAGCGGGTCGCGGGTGACGAAGGTTTCCTGGCCCTCCCAGTCGTCGTAGTAGGAGCTGCCTAGCAGGATCCGGATGCCGAGGTTGATCTCCACCAGGTCGGTGGTCACCAGCTTGCCGTCCACGACGACGCCGGGGGTGACGTACATTTTACGTCCCCAGTTCGTCATGTCCCGGTACTCGAAGTTGCAGTGTTCCGGGTCCTGGAAGGATCCCCAGCAGCCGAGCAGGATCCGGCGGTTGCCGACCTGCTCGTAACCGGGCAGCGCCTGATAGAAGAAGTCAAACAGGTCGTCGTGCATCGGCACGACCTTCTTCATGAACTCGACGTAGCGCTGCAACCTGGTGATGTAGTCGGTCATCAGCTGGATCGTCGCAACGGTGCCGACGCCACCCGGGTAGAGGGTGGACGGGTGGACGTGGCGTCCCTCCATCAGGCAGAACATCTCGCGGGTCAGTCGACTGACTTGCAGCGCCTCGCGGTAGAACTCGCCGGTGAACGGGTTCAGCGAACGCATGATGTCGCCGATGGTCTTGTACCCGTGGGCGGCGGCGTTCGGGGCGTCGGTGCGGTTGGCCTGCTCCAGCACGCCCGGGTTGGTCTCGGCGACCATCTTCTCGCAGTAGTCGACCCCGACCAGGTTCTCCTGGAAGATGTTGTGGTCGAACATGTACTCCGCGGCCTCGCCGAGGTTCACGATCCACTCGCCCAGGTGCGGCGGCTTCACGCCGTAGGCCATGTTCTGTGCGTAGCAGGAACAGGTCGCGTGGTTGTCCCCGCAGATGCCGCAGATCCGGCTGGTGATGAAGTGCGCGTCGCGCGGGTCCTTGCCCTTCATGAATATCGAGTAGCCACGGAAGATCGACGAGGTGCTGTGGCACTCGGCGACCACCTTCTGCTTGAAGTCGATCTTCGTGTAGATGCCGAGGCTGCCCACGATGCGGGTGATCGGGTCCCACGCCATCTCGACGAGGCCGTCCTGCGAGCCGTGCTTGGCAACGGGTTGGGGTTTGGTCGACGTCATGACGCCGCCTCTCTGGGTTTGGCGAGTCGAGGAAAGGCCGGGAACGGGGACGGGGCGGGCGCTGCTACCAGGTCCGTCTGGCGCCGGTGGTGAGTTCGCGGCCCTTGTGCCGCCACTTGGGTTCCTTGTCGACCGTGTTCGTGGTGACGTGGCGCAGGTTGCGGATCACCTTGCCGTACATGCCCGATGCGGTCGTAGACAGCTTGCCGCCCGGTGGTTCGTCCATGAACGGCATGAACTTGTCCGGGAAGCCGGGCATCGTGCAGCCGATGCAGATGCCGCCGACGTTCGGGCAGCCGCCGATCCCGTTCATCCAGCCGCGTTTGGGCACGTTGCACTTGACGACCGGGCCCCAGCAGCCGAGCTTGACGATGCACTTCGGCGAGCCGTACTCGGTGGCGAAGTCGCCCTGCTCGTAGTAGCCGGCCCGGTCACAGCCCTCGTGCACCGTCTTGCCGAACAGCCAGGTGGGGCGCAGCGCGTCGTCCAGCGGGATCATCGGCGCTTGTCCGGTCGCCATGTAGAGCAGGTAGGTGATGGTCTCGGACAGGTTGTCCGGCTGGATCGGGCAACCCGGGACGCAGACGATCGGGATGCCGGCCTTGGACTTCCAGTCCCAGCCCAGGTAGTCCGGCACGCCCATGGCGCCGGTGGGGTTGCCGGCCATCGCGTGGATGCCACCGTAGGTGGCGCAGGTGCCCGCGGCGATGATCGCGGTGGCCTTGGGCGCCAGGCGATCGAGCCATTCGCTGGTCGTCATGGGCTGGCCGGTCGCGGGGTTGTTGCCGAACCCGCACCAGTACCCCTCCTCGTGCAACTGCTCGTTCGGGATCGATCCCTCGACCACAAGCACGAACGGCTCGAGCTCGCCGCGATCGGCCTTGAAGAACCACTCCAGGAAGTCGTCGGCACCGCCGTTCGGGCCGCACTCGAAGTCGATCAACGGCCAGTGCACGGCCACTTTCGGCAGCCCGGGAAGGGCGCCGAGTGCGATCTCCTCAATGGTGGGCTGCGTGGCGGCGGTCAAGGCGACCGAGTCCCCGTCGCAACTGAGAACGGCATTGATCCACAGCACGTGGATCAGCGTCTCCTCGGCTTTGATGGCTGCATCCGTGAGCATCCCCGCCGCTTTCCGGAACCGTGGTCCCTGGCCACCGGAACCGACACTCGATCCACCTGCGTGGCCTATCTCACTTCCTACGCGTGCGGCCGGGACTCGTCAAGATCGTGTCGAGATCGGCAAAACCCAGAATCTTCCGTTTCGCGAGTCCGGGAATCCCGGACTCCGTCCGGACCGGAGTCCGCACCCGGCGGCCCGTCGCGGGGGTAGCGTCCGCGACATGTGCCTAGGTCTGCCGGGACGCATCGTCGAGATTGCGGCCGGCGGCGCCGCGGCCACCGTCGACGTGGCCGGTGTCCTGCGCGAGATCGATCTCAGCCTGCTTGCCGGCGCGTGCGAGCCCGGTCAGTACCTGTTGATCCACAGCGGTTACGCCCTGGAACGGATGACCGCCGAGCAAGCCAGTGCGGCGCTGCGCGTGTTCGCCGATGCGCCAAGCGACGTGCGGCCGGCCGTGATCAACCCACGCGCGGGTTGATCACGCCCCCTGCAACGGGTCGCGGGTGAGCCGCCGCTGCGGCACGTCCGAGCCGAGGATCAGCGACGCGGAATCCACGGGCGACGGCAGCGAGCGCGACGCCTCGACCGGACGGGCCGCGGGCCGGGCGTCCGGGGTCGCGTCCGGCGCCCAGCGGTGCGGGTCATCGGTGAGCCCGACGAGGTAGGTGACGGTGCAGTCCAGAGCTGCCGCGAGTTCCGGCAGCTTGCCCACATCGAGCCCAGCGCCGTGCTCCAGCGAGGACAGCGCCCGATTGGTGGTGCGCAACCCGCAGCGGGCCAGCCGCGTGACGATCTGCTTCTGCGTCAGGCCGAGGTCGTCGCGGCGCTGCCGCAGCCGTTGCGCGATCAGCACGTGGCGGCCGGCGATGTCACAGCTGCTCGACAGGGTCACGGAGCCTCCCGGGTCGGGGTCGTCATCTCGGCGAGCGGGTACACGTCGTAGCGGGCGAAGTTGAAGACCGGCGCACGTGCCAGCAGCCTTTCGAACTGTTCGTGTGAATCGACGGCGTAGATCCATGCCCCGCCGTGCGCGCCGACCACGTGGTAGCGCGCGATCACGCTGCCGTCCGCCTCGAGCGCGTTGCCGTAGTCGGCCATCCGGCCCACGGCCTGCGCCATCTCGCGCGAGAGCAGCGAGAGCTCCATCCGCCACAGCACCAGGAACTTCACCGCGCGTCCTCCCGCTCCCGCCGCAGCCGCGCGTTCGTCGCCCGCAGCTGCCAGCCCGTCCAACGCTGCAGCTCGGCCAGGTCGGCCGCCGGCAGCTGCTCGCAGACCCAGTCCCAATGCAGGGCCAGCCAGTCGCCGGGCGCGGGCTCGGCGACGAAGCTGCGGCCGTCCACGGCGAGGCGGACCCGCTCCTCCGCCGGCGCCGCGAGCCCGAGCTGGCAGCCGTCCCAGGTCAGCCGCCGCGACCGCACCCGCACGTGCTCGCCGTCGAGCGCGACGACCTGGCCCCAGCGCACACGGCAGCTGTCCAGCACGTGCAACGGCTGCTCGGGCGCGGGGCCGATCAGCAGCCGCGACCACGGATAGACGCCGAACACGTGGAAACCGTGGGTCGGCGTCGCCTCGGGGAGCAGGTCCGCGCCGAGGTGGCCCCAGTAGTGCCCGGCCTGCGAGCCGATGAGTTCGAGCAGCTTGCGGCCGAACGTGTCGCGGTCGACGGCGCGCAGTAACGCGCCCCCCGTCCAGTACGCACGCCCCACTCGCGTGTCGAGCGGGTCGGCGATGCCGGCCAGCTCGGCGAGCAGCGTGAGATAGGGCCACGCCCCGGAGAATCGCGACGCGATCGCGGCGACGTCCACGTCGGCCTGCCCGCTCACCCCCAGCTCGAACAGCGCCGCCGTCTCGGCGGGGCCGCAGTAGCCCAGTTCGTTCGGGGCATACGCGTAGCGCGCGAAGAGCTGATCGCCCTCCCGGCTCATCGAGGCGAGGAGTTCCCGACGAGCAAGGCGGTTTCGCGGTGCAGCCGGCCGAAGTTGTAGTAGGCAGCGCACGCGCCCTCGGGCGAGACCATGCAGGTGCCGATCGGCGTCTCGGGCGTGCACGCGGTACCGAACACCTTGCATTCCCAGGGTTTGATGACGCCCTTGAGCACCTCGCCGCACTGGCACGCCTTCGGGTCGGCGACCCGGATCCCCGGCATCTCGTAGCGCAGTTCGGCGTCGAAGTCGGCGTAGTCCGCGTTGAGCTTCAGCGCGCTCTGCGAGATGAACCCAAGCCCGCGCCACTCGAAGTGCGGGCGCAGCTCGAAGACCTCGGCGAGCAGCGCGATCGCCTGCGGGTTGCCCTCGTCCTGCACCACCCGGCTGTACTGGTTCTCCACCTCGCAGCGGCCCTCGCGGATCTGCGCGAGCAGCATGTGCACCGAAGCGAGGATGTCCAGCGGCTCGAAACCGGCCACCACGATCGGCTTGCCGTAGACCTCGGGCACGAAGCGGTACGGCCGGTTGCCGACAACCGTCGACACGTGTCCCGGGCCGAGGAAGCCGTTGAGCCGCAGGTCGGGCGAGTCGAGGATCGCCTTGATCGGCGGGACGATCGTGACGTGGTTGCAGAACACCGTGAAGTTCGTGACGCCGAGTTCCTTCGCGCGCACGAGGGTCACCGCGGTGGACGGCGCCGTCGTCTCGAACCCGACGGCGAAGTAGACGACCTGCTTGTCCGGGTTGTCGACGGCGACGCGCAGCGCGTCCAACGGCGAATAGACGAAGCGCACGTCGGCGCCACGCGCCTTGGCCTCGAGCAGGCTGCCCCGGCTGCCCGGCACCCGCATCATGTCGCCGAAGGAGGTGAAGATGACGCCGGGCTTCTCGGCCAGCCACATCGCATCGTCCACGCGTCCCATCGGGATGACGCAGACCGGGCAGCCCGGGCCGTGCACCAGCTCGATGTTCGGCGGCAGCACGTGCTCGATGCCGTGCCGGTAGATGGTGTGGGTGTGGCCGCCGCACACCTCCATGAACTTGAACTCGTCGTCACGGGCCAGGTCCTTGATCGAGGACACCAACGCGCGTGCCGCCGCGGGGTCGCGGAACTCGTCGACGAACTTCATCAGACCTCCTGCACGATCGAGGTGGAGTCGAACGCGGCGAGTTCGTCGTAGTACGACTGGCCCATCTTCCGCATGGCGTCGAGGGTCAGGTCCGCCTCACGCTGGTCGATCTTGGCCATCGCGAAGCCGACGTGCACCAGTACCCAGTCACCGGGCACCAGTCCCTGTGCCGCCAGCAGGCGCACGGAGATCGTGCGCTGGACGCCGTTCACGTCGACCTTGGCCAGATGGCCGTCCGCGTCGACGATGTCGACCACCTGACCGGGGATTCCGAGACACATGAGGCGTTCCTCTCGACGTGGTGCGCGGGTATCAGCAGATGCGCGGCAGCGGGTCGCCGACGAGCATGTCGACGATGCGGCTGCCGCCGAAGGGAGTGCGCAGGGCGACGATGCCTTCGGGCTCGGCGACGATCTCACCGATCACCGCCGCCTGGCGGCCCCGCTCGTGCGTGCGCAGTGCGGCGACCGCCGCCTCGGCTTCCTCCGGCGCGACGACAGCGACGAACTTGCCCTCGTTCGCGACGTAGATCGGGTCGATGCCGAGCATGTCGCAGGCGCCCTGCACCATCGGGGCGACCGGCAGCAGCAGCTCGTCGAGGATGACCGCCATCCCGCAGTCCTGGGCGAGCTCGTTGCACACCGTGCCGAGGCCGCCACGCGTCGGGTCGCGCATCCATCGGGTGGCCGGCGCGGCGGCGAGCAGTGCCTCGACCATCTCGTGCACCGGTGCGGTGTCGGACTCGATCTCCGCCTCGATCGCCAGGTCGCCGCGCGCCATCATCACCGACATGCCGTGATCACCCAGCGTGCCGGACAGCACGACCCGGTCTCCCGGCCGGACTCGCGCTGCCGACAGTTCGCGTCCAGCCGGGATGACGCCGAGGCCGGACGTGGTGATGTACAGGCCGTCCGCAGCGCCCTTCGGCACGACTTTCGTGTCGCCGGTGACCAGCGCGACGCCAGCCTCGCGCGCCGCGGCGGCCATGTCGGCGACGATCTCGCGCAGCTCGGCGATCGCGAAACCCTCCGCGATCACGAACGCGGCCGAGAGCCACTGCGGTTTCGCGCCGCTCACCGCCAGGTCGTTCACCGTGCCGTGCACGGCCAGCTGCCCGATCGAGCCGCCGGGAAAGCGCCGGGGCGACACGACGAACGAGTCGGTGCTGAACGCGAGCCGCTCTCCCGAGGGCAACGCGAGCACGGCGCCGTCGCCGAGCTGTTCGAGCTGCGGGTTGCGAAACGCCTCGAGGAACACGGCGTCGACGAGGGCGGCGGAGGACTTGCCGCCAGCGCCGTGCGCGAGCGTCACCACCTCGTCGATCAGGCGCGGGCGGCGCTTGCGGAAGTTCTGGATGCGTTCCAGGACGCGGTCCTCGCGCGAGAGCGTCGGGGGGCTGAGCTGCTCGGACGTCATGCCGCGCCTCCTGCGGTGCGCGCCGCGAGGCAACGCTGGGTCGTCGCCCAGAGCTGGTAGCCCACGAGCGCCTGGCTCTCCTGGATGCGATGGATGCTCTGCGCGCGCACCACGAAGCAGTGGTCGACGGCGTCGGATTCGGCCATCTCGCCGCCGCTGTAGCCGGCGAAGCCGATCGTCAGCAGGCCCCGGCGGTGCGCCTCGCGCAGCGCGCTCATCAAGTCGGCGGAGTTCCCGCTCGTCGACATCGCCACCGCGACGTCACGGCTGCTGGCATGCGCGATGATCTGTCGCGAGAAGACCAGCTCGAAGCCGACGTCGTTGCCCAGCGCGGTGACCACCGCCTGGTCGGCGGCGAGGTTCAGCGCCGGCAGCGGGCGCGCGGCGATGGGGGCGGGCGGGGGCTGGGCGAACAGCGCGGCGAACGTGGCGGCGTCGGTGGAGCTGCCGCCGTTGCCGAACACGTACATCCGTCCGCCGCCGGCGAAGCGTTCGGCCAGCTGGGCGCCGGCTTCGGCGATCATCGGCGCGCACTGCTGCAGCGTCGAGCGCTGCAGCGCGGAACTCTCGCGCGCCTTGTCGCGTGCGGACGCGGCCAGGTCGCGCAGCAGCGCCACGGAGTCGTGCTCCTCGGCGTCGATGAACGGGTAGAGGAAACCGGTGCTCTCGGTCATGGCGCGCCCACCCTGGTCAGCGCCACGCCCGCGTGCACGAGCACGAGATCGCCGGGACGCACGTCGCCGACGAGCGTGGTGTCGATCTGCTCCTCGCCGGTGGCCGTACGCACGAGCGCCGTCCCGAACGAACCGGACGGCGGCACGATCACCTCGGCGGGACGGCCCTCGTCGCTGCAGGTGATGCAGACCTCCTCCGTGCACGCCGCGGGCTGCGCCAGCAGTCCCGGGTGCTCGAAGCAGACGTGGGTGAGCTCCCACAGCAGGTGGTACATGAGCACGAAGCGGCCGGTCGCCGGCGCCAGCGGGTTCGGATCGTCGATCCACAGCACGTGATCGGCCGCGCCGCCGACGGGACGGGCGCCCGACCCGATCCACACGCTGAGCGCGCCCCACGCCGGCGTGCGCCGCATCAGGTCGAGCACCGCCGCGTCGTCGGCCGCGGCCACGGCGATCACGATGTCGCCGGGACGAACCGACACCCGCGCCTGGGACACGACGGCCGGCGCGGTCAGCGCGAACGCCGGCAGCGCCCGCTTGCCGACGATGACGGGATGGACGAACTCGACGGCCATGTGATGGGCATGCGGCTCCCACTGCGGCGCGAAGCACCACATGGTCGCGCCGGCATGGAAGCGACGAGCCAGCGACAGCGACGCATCGGCAAGATCACCGGCCAAGCCGTGATCGAGGATGTCGGGAGTGATGCCGGCGGTGACGTCCAGCTCCGGCGCGGCCTGCGCGGTCACGGCCTGCTCCCGTCGATGCAGCCTGTTGCGGGAATCGCACGACTCATGACCGCCTCCTTAACCGGCGACCTGGTCGGCCGCCGCGGCGTCACCGGACGCCGCAAGGGCGGCGACCACCGCCTGACCGAGCGCGAGCCCGCCATCGTTGGGCGGGACCAGCCGATGTGTGAGCACGTCCAAACCCCTGTCCTCGAGCCGCTCCCGGCAGGCCTGGACTAGCAGGACGTTCTGGAAGACGCCTCCGGTCAACCCCACTGATCGGACGCCGGCATCTCGGCCGATCCGATCTGCACAGTCGGCCACTGCCTGAGCAACCGCGATGTGAAAACCGTACGCCTGATCTTGCGGCTTGGCACCAGCGCGAATCCCGTCCACCAGCGCGCGGATCACCGGTCGGTAATCCATGATCTTGTCGTCGGTGATCTCGAAGCGGATACCGTCCTGCTGGCCGCCGGTGCAGCCCGCCGCCAAGATCTCGAGCTCGATCGCGGCCTGTGCCTCGTAGCCGATTCGGTGCCGCACGCCGAGCAGCGACGCGACCGCGTCGAACAGCCGGCCCATGCTGGTGCAGCGCACTGTGGACGCCTCCGAACGCAGCTGGGCCCGAGCCGCGGCGCGCTCGGCAGGCGTGCATTCAGCGACCGGCGGCAGGTCCTCGTCCCACTCGACGCCGGCGGCGGCGAGGTAGGCGAGTGCCATCCGGCACGGGTTGCGCACCGCCGCGTCGCCACCGGCGAGGCGCACCGGCAGCAGGTGGCCCGCGCGGGCGTAACGGCTGGAGTCCGTGCCCAGCAGCAGGATCTCACCGCCCCAGACCGATGCGTCGTCGCCGTAGCCGGTTCCGTCGAAGGCGACGCCGACGATCGACTCGCCGATTCGCGCGTGCTCGGCGAGCAGCGAGACGACATGCGCGTGATGATGCTGCACGAGGCGCAGCTCGGGCTCTCCGGACTCGCCGGTATGGCGCTCGGCCCACGTGCGGCTCAGGTAGCCGGGGTGACGGTCGGCGGCGATCACCTGCGGCTGCAGGCGGTGCAGCGTGCTCAGCTGCTCGACGGCCCGCTCGAAGGCGCGGGTGGTGTCGAGGTTGCCCATGTCGCCGATGTGCGCCGAGCAGAACGCGTTCTCGCCGTCGATGAGGCAGCAGGTGTTCTTCAGCTCCGCGCCGACGGCGAGGGTGGCGGGCAGACGGCGGCCCAGCGGCACAGGTAGCGGCGCGTAGCCGCGCCCGCGCCGGATCGGTAGCTCGTGCCCGTCGAGGACGCGCACGACGCTGTCGTCGCAGGGCACGTGGATCGGTCGGTCGTGGCCGAGGACGGCGTCGGCCAGCCGCGGCAGGCGCGTCCGCGCGTCGGCGTCGTCGAAGCACAGCGGCTCGTCACTGACGTTGGCGCTCGTCATGATCAGCACGTCCGGTGCCGTGATGCCCGAACCCGGCACCGGCGCGAGCAGCAGGTGGTGCACCGGCGTGTAGGGCAGCATCACTCCGAGCAGCGGGTTGCCAGGAGCGACGTTGCCGGCGACCGGCGCGCCCTCGCGCCGTCGCAGCAGCACGATCGGACGCGCCCTGCCGGTGAGCACCGCCTGCTCGTCCGCGTCGATGTGCGCGAGGCGGCGCGCGGTGGCCAGATCCCGCGCGAGCAGCGCGAACGGCTTCTGGTCGCGGGACTTGCGCTCGCGCAGCCGCGCGACCGCATCGGCGTCGTCGCAGCGGCAGGCGAGGTGGTAGCCGCCCGTCCCCTTCACCGCGACGATCGCGCCGGCGTCGAGCGCCCGCTGGGCGCCCACGAGGGCGGCGTCTCCGACGGCGGGACCTGAGCCGTCCGTCTCGAAGCTCAGTACCGGCCCGCAGTCCGGGCAGGCGACGGGTTGCGCGTGGAAGCGGCGGTCGGTCGGGTCGCCGTACTCCACGGCGCACGCCGCGCACATCGCGAAGGCAGCCATGGTCGTGGCCGGACGGTCGTAGGGCAGGTCGCGGATGATCGTGAACCGCGGCCCACAGTCCGTACACGTGATGAACGGGTGGCGGTAACGGCGCCCGAGCGGGTCGAACAGCTCGGTCAGGCAGTTCTCACACGTCGCGACATCGGGCGAGACCAGGGTGCGGGCACCGGCCCCGCCGCCGCTCGCCACGATCACGAAGCCGGACTCGGGCACCATGGGGACGTCCTCGGTCTTGACCGAGGTGATGAGCGCCATCGGGGGCGCCTCCTCCGGCAGGCGACGCTCGAACTCGCCGAGCTGACCCGCGTCGCCCTGCACCTCGGCGAAGACGGCCAGCGCGTCGTTGCCGACGAAGCCGCTGAGCCCCAACTCGCTCGCCAGCCGATGCACGAACGGCCGGAAGCCCACCCCCTGCACCACGCCGGAGATCGTGAAGCGCACCCGAGCCTGCACACCGCTGATCATGCTCCGGCAGCGCTTGGTACGCACGGCGCGTCCGCGGGCATAACCCGGGGCATGTCGACTGATGCGATCGTGCTGCTCAAACAGGACCACAAGGAACTTCGGCGCCTGTTCGCCAGGTTCGAGGCGGCCGGCAAGGACGCCACCAAGTCCAAGGGCGACCTCGTCAAGAAGATCATCGAATTGCTGACGGTGCACACCTACCTCGAGAACGAGTGCATGTACCCGCGCGTGCGCGAGCTGCTGCCCGAGGTCGAGGACGACGTACTCGAGTCCTACGAGGAGCACCACGTCGCCGACCTGCTCTGCATGGAGCTGTGGCCGATGAACGCGGACAACGAGCGCTTCGTCGCGAAGACGACGGTGCTGATCGAGAACGTCACGCACCACATCGAGGAGGAAGAGGGCGAGTGGTTCCCGAAGGTGCGTGCGGGTCTCGGCCGCAAGCAGCTCCAGGAACTCGGGGCGCAGATGGAGCAGATGCGCAAGAAGGCACCACGCTCGCCGCTTCAGCCCAGTGCGTTGAAGAAGGCGATCGACGCCGTCGTGAAGTGAGTGCCGCGCCCACTGCGGACGGCTGGGGCGTCGAGCCGCGCTACCTCGACTCCGACGGCGTCGAGCAGCAGGTCGGCGCCGCGACCGTGGAGCGGCTACGGGAGCTGATCGGCTCGCCGCCGCCGGGGTTCGAGGCCGGCGCGCCGCTCGTCACCCGCCCCGGCCGCCACGTGCGGCTGCGCGGAGAGGTGCTGCTCGAGGACGGCAGCACGGCGCCTTTGCGGCCCGGGCCGCTCGAGCTGCCGCTGGGCTATCACACGCTCGTCCGTGCCGACGGCGTGACGCGCCAGCTCATCGTCAGCCCCGGCCGCTGCCACCTGCCGCGGCAGCGGGCGTGGGGCTGGGCGGTGCAGCTGTACGCGGCACGTTCGCGCAGCAGCTGGGGCATCGGCAACCTGCGTGACCTGCGCGCGCTCGGCGAGTGGGCGGCGCGCTGTGGTGCCGGCTTCGTCCTGGTCAACCCGCTGCACGCGGCGGCGCCCACGCTGCCGCAGGAAGCCAGCCCGTACCTGCCGTCCAGCCGGCGCTTCCGTAACCCGCTCTACCTGTGCGTCGACGACATTCCCGGCGCCGAGCTGGTCGACGTCAGCGAGGCCGCAACGGCCGCACGGGCGCTGAACGAGCAGCCGCTGCTCGACCGCGACGCGGTGTGGCGCCTGCTCCGTCCGTCCCTTGCGGCGATCTTCACGGCGGCCGGGACGGGCGCGGAGTTCCCACGCTGGCGGGCGGAGCAGGGCCCGGCGCTGGAACAGTTCGCGACGTGGTGCGCGCTGGCCGAGCGCTTCGGCGCGCGCTGGCGCGAGTGGCCTGCGCAGTTCCGGCGCCCGGACGGTGCGGCCGTCGCGCAGTTCCGTGCCGAATACGAGGCCGATGTCGCCTTCCACGCGTGGCTGCAGTGGCAGCTCGCCCGGCAGTTCGAGGCAGCCGGGCGAGCGGTCACGGTCATCCAGGACCTGCCCGTCGGCTTCGATCCCGACGGCGCCGACGCGTGGGCTTGGCAGCATCTGCTCGCCGAGGGAGTGACGGTCGGCGCGCCGCCGGACCCGTTCAACCGCGACGGGCAGGACTGGGCGCTGCCGCCGTTCGTCCCGTGGCGATTGCGTCAAGGCGGTTACCGCCCGTTCGTCGAGTCGGTCCGGGCGAGCATCGCGGCCGGCGGCGGGTTGCGCATCGACCACGTGATGGGCCTGTCACGGTTGTGGTGGATCCCGCAGGGATGCTCGACTCGCGAGGGCGGCTACGTGCGCTACCCGGTCGAGGACCTGTTGGACATCGTCGCGCTGGAGAGCGTGCGCGCCGAAGCGGTCGTGGTGGGCGAGGATCTCGGCACGGTGGAGCCCGCGTTGCGCGAGGCGATGCGCCACGCCGGCATGCTGTCCTACCGGTTGCTCTGGTTCGAGCCGGACGCGCCGCGGCGCTGGCCGGCGCACGCGATGGGCGCGGTGAGCACGCACGACCTGCCCACCGTTGCCGGCCTGTGGTCCGGGCGCGACCTGCGCGATCAGCTGGACTGCGGTGCGCCCGCGGACGAGGCGAGCACCCGGGCGTTGCGCGCGCGCCTGGCCGAGGTCGCCGCGCTCAGCGCCGACGCCGACACCGGGCAGGCCGTCGAAGGCGCTTATCGCGCGCTGGCCCAGGCGCCGTGCCTGCTGCTCGGCGCGACGCTGGAGGACGCGCTCGGCGTGCAGCTGCGTCCGAACATGCCCGGCGCGGCGCAGCGGGCGAATTGGTCGCTCGCGCTGCCGGTGCCGATCGAGGAACTGGAGACTCACCCGGGCGCGCTCGCCGTGGCAGCCGCACTTGCCAGTTGAGATCCCACGTCAAGCTCTTCCGCGTCGCTCGTCACGCGGGACGGGGTCCATCGGGGTCGCCGCTTGGCGGGTCGAGCCGGAAGATCGTGGTCAGCCCGGCGATGGTCAGGATCCGCAGCACGCTGGGCGACGGCCGGCGGATCACCAGCTGCTTGCCGCAGTCCAGCGCAGCGTTACGGATCCGGATCAGCGCCCCGATCCCGGTGGAGTCGAGGAAGCTGACCGCAGCCAGGTCGAGCACCAGCAGCTCCACGGCGGGGTTGTCGAGCGCCTCCACGCCGCAGGCCGCGACCTGATCCGCGGTGTAGAGGTCGACTTCGCCGACAACGGACAGCACGCCCTGATCAGCGTCCAGCGTCGAATCGATCGAGAAAGCCGACACCAGCGAGTCCCACCGACGAGAGAAACCGAAACCCCGGCCGCGTCTGGCTCGAGTTCGGTGTGGCTGTGGTCCAACCCTGCGCCACCCTATCCGCACGGCCCGCTCGCTGTCGTGCACCGGCTGCCCGACCGAGGTCGCGACTCAGACCGTGCAGTCCAGGTGGGTGGCTAGCGCGTCGTCGAACGCGATCTCGGCCCACACCTGCTTACCCGTCGCCATCGGCTCGATGCCCCACGACCTGGCGAGCGCCGCGGTTATGGCCAGGCCCCGACCATGCACTTCCTCCGGCCCGGGATGGCGAAGCTCGGGATAGCCGGGCGCGTCGTCGCGCACTCGCAGTCGCAGGTGGTTGCGATGGATCGATAGCGACACGAGCAGGGCGCCGCAGCCGGCATTGACCGAGTTGGTGACCAGCTCACTGCCGATGATCGCGGCGTCGGCGACCAGCTCGTCCAGACCGCGACCGGGCAGCAGCGCAGCGCGCAGTTCGGCACCGCAGAACTGCCGCGCGCGGGCGGGCGCACGCCGGTCACAGCCCAGTTCCTGCGACGCGTCGCGGCACATGCTCGCTCCGTCCGACCTGTTTGAGCCTGTCGCGGTTGGATCTACCCGGACGACGCAGCCAGATCACGGCCGCTGTACAACGAAGGATCCGTGCCGAGGTCATACTCTCTCGACCATGACGCAGCAGTCTGAGGAATCCACCCCCGGACACCTCCTGATCGTGGGCACCGGTGAGGTGAGCACCGCGCTGGCAGCCGTGGCGGCGGCGCTCGGATGGCAGGCGCAGGTCGTCGACTCCGAAGCTGAAGCGAGCGCGGCGGTGGGCCGGTTGCGCTCGCGCGATTCGGTGGCTGTGCTGAGCCATCACGACGGTATCGACGGACCGGCGCTGGCCGCTGCGCTGGCGAGCGAGGCCGGCTACATCGGCGCGATGGGTTCGCGTCGCACGCAGGCACGTCGTGCCCAGTGGCTGCGCGACAACGGCGTGAGCGACGCACTGATCGACTCGATCCGCGGCCCCGCCGGGCTCGACATCGGTGCCGACACTCCCGGCGAGATCGCGGTTTCGATCGTGGCCGAGATCGTCGCGGTGCATCGGGGATCGGGCAGCAACGCTGCGCTCAGCGCGCGCTCCGGGCCGATCCATCCCGGACTGGCGGCCGGCACCGCGCAGTGCCCCGCGGGCTGAGGTGCCGCTAGCTGCCCACCTGGCGGCGCAGGTCGCCACGCGCGGAGGGGAAGAAGCCGTGCAGCGTGAGCCAGTGCGTCATCCAGGCGGGATCCGGATGAGTCGGCGGCACGACGTTGTAGATGTAGTTCAGCCCGCGCGCCCGGGCCTCGGCGTCGAGCCGTTCCAGGATGAACTCCCCTACCCCGCGACCGCGCGCGGCCGGTGCGACGAGGAACGAGATCTGCGCGTCCCCCCACTCCGAGTCGAGCCAGCCGTAGCCGACCGTGGCGCCGGATTCGTCGCGCACCTGCCACCACTCGTCGGCGATCGCAGCGTCCGCGGCGGACGCCGGCATCCCGACGCTGGCCAGCGCCGTCGCGTCGAACAGCGCCTGCTTCTCCTCGTCCCAGCGCGGACGGTCCTGCTTGGTCCACGTGAACATCACGAGTTGGTCCACGTGAACATCACGAGCCCACCTCGAGGTGATAGACGTGCGCGGCGTTACCGGCCAGGACGAGCTCTGCCGTCTGCTCGTCCGGGCAGACGGCGGCGACCGCCCGGGCGTTGCGGGCGATCCCGGGGATCCCGGGCCAGTCCGTCGCGAAGATCATCCGTTGGGTGAGCCGGGCCCAGTTGTGGCGCGCGTAGTAGGTCTGCAGGCGAGACGGCGGCAGACCGGACAGCTCGATCCAGACGTGCGGGTTGCTCAGCGCGAGAAACGCCGCGGCGTCGTACCACCAGCCCCGGCCGCCGTGCGCGAGCACGACGTCCAGCGACCGGAAATCGCGTAACACCTCGTCGAGCAGGATCGGGTCGCCGTAGCGGTTCAGCGCGCCGGGAAACGTCGACGTGCCGCAGTGCACGACCAGCGGCAGCCCGGCCGACTGGCAGATCTCGTAAGCGGGATAGAGCGCGCGGTCGTTGGCCGCGAAGCCGCCGTGGACCGGATGCACCTTCAACGCCACGGCGCCGAGCGCGAGCTGGCGTTCGAATTCCTCGTCGAGCGGATGGTGCAGGTGCGGGTTGACGTTGGCGGCGAACCTGATGCGCTTCGGATCCTGCGCGCACAGCGGCAGCATGTCCTCCACCGCCTGCGTGCCCGTCACCCGCGGGCTGTACTCGGCCAGCACCACCGCGACGTCGACCCCCTCCGCCGCCAGGTAGGCGTCGAAGGCGACCGGGTCCACCGTGCCCGAGCTGTCGTAGAGGCCGCGCAGCTGCGGGGTGTCGAAGTCCTGCACCCACACCTCCCACGGCAGCTTGAGCCCGGGCAGCCGCGCCGGGTGCAGGTGCACATCGACGAGCGGGCGGCCGTCGAGGCTCACGGCGCGCCCGGCGCCTCGACGAGGACGGTCGCCGCCATCTCCCGCAGCTCCACCCGCCGGATCTTGCCGGTGGCCGTCGTCGGGTAGGTGCCCACGAACACGATCTTGCGTGGGCACTTGAACGACGGCAGACCGTCGCGGCAGTGCCCGATCAGCTCGTCCTCGCTGGCCTGCCCGGCCGGCTGCAGCATCACGTAGGCGACCGGGCGGTCCAGCCCGTCGGCATCCGGCGCGGCCACGACGACGGCTTGCGCGACGGACGGGTGCGCGAGCAACCGGTCCTCGACCTCGCCGGGCGAGACCCAGATGCCGCTGGACTTCAGCATGTCGCCGGTCCGTCCGAGGCAGGCGTAGTAGCCATCGCCGTCGCGCACATAGGTGTCGCCGGTGCGCAACCACTCGCCCTGGAACACCTGCCGACTGGCCTCGTAACGCGACCAGTAGCCGGTCGCCGTCGAATCGCCGCGCACGAGCAGCGTCCCCGGCGTCCCGGCCGGGACGTCGGCGCCCGCCTCGTCGACGATCCGCAGGTCGTAACCGGGGACCGCGACCCCGGTGGTGCCGGGGCGCACCTCGCCCTGCCGGTTGGACAGGAAGATGTGCAGCATCTCGGTCATGCCGATTCCGTCGAGGATGTCGACGCCGAAGTGCTCGCTCCAGCGCCGGTAGAGCGCAGCAGGCAGCGGCTCGCCGGCCGACGCGGCGAGCCGGACGCCGCGCAGCGCGTCGGCCGGTAGCTCCGAGCGCAGCATGTTCGCGAAGAACGTCGGCCCGGCGAAGAACAGGGTCACGCCGAAGCGCGCGACCCGCTCGGCGAGGACGTCGGGCTTGGACGGGGACGCCTCCAGCACCGCGCACGCCCCGACCGACAGCGGGAACAGCACCGAGTTGCCCAGGCCGTAGGCGAAGAAGGCCTTCGCCGCGGACAGGCACCGGTCCTCCGGACGGATGCCGAGCACCTGCGTGCCGTACGTCTGACACACGACGCGTACCGACGCGTGGCGGTGCATCGCGGCCTTGCTCGTCCCGGTCGTACCCGACGTGTAGAGCCAGAACGCCGGCGAGTCCGCCGTCGTCGGGTAGATCTCGGGCCGCGGATCGGTCGAGGCCAGCAGCCGTTCGAGATCGTGGACGGGTGCGGCCTCGGTGGCGACCTCAGCCCCGCCGGCGGCGAGCAGGGCGCGTACCGAAAGCTCGGGGACGCCCGGCGCGAGCGCGTCGTGCGCCACCTCGGCGAACTCGGGACTGACTGCCAGCAGCACGGCGCGGGAATCGAACAACAGTTCCCGGATCGCGCCGGCGGGTTGCATCGTGGACACCGGGACCGGCACCGCGCCGATCCGCATCGCCGCGAGGAACAGCACCACGAAGTCCGGCGAGTCGGTCATGAGCATGAGCAGTCGCTGCTCGGGTTGCAGACCCAGCTCGCTGAGTACCCCGGCCGCGCGCTGCACCCGCTCGAGCAGCTCACGGTAGCTGAGCTCGCCGGCCGCGCCTGCCACCGCGGCCCGCTCCCCGTCCCCGGCCGCGACGCGGCGGTCGAGCAGGTACTCGCAGGCGTTGAACCGCTCCTGGTCCATGGCTAGCTCAGGTGGACGTAGTCGTAGTCGAACGCCTTGCCGTTGATGCCCTGCCGCGGTGGCGCGATCCACGCGGCGATCTTGCCGCGCTCATGCACCGGCTGCATCAGCGACCGGATATGCGTCTTGTCGACGGCGGTGGGCAGCCACTGGCCCTGACGGCGCTCCCACTCGTCGGCCGCCAGCCGGGAGCCGTCCGGACTTGCCTCGATGCCGGCGAACGCGCCGACCTTGCGGTTGAACGCGACGCTCGGCAGCATCAGCCGCTGCGGCAGTGCGGCCTGGTCGAGGATCTTGTTCCAGCGGTTGACCCCGCTCTGGCAGTCCGCGATGTACTCCCGGCGCAGATCGGTGTTCAGGCCGACGAGCGCGGACACCTCGGCCTGCCCGATCGAGCCGTCCTCGTCCAGCGCGTCCACCATGATCGCGTCCTCACCGAGGCGGTGGTCGTCCTTGCGGCGCTCCTCCATCCAGCGTCCCTTGATGCCGGCGGTGTAGTAGTTCGCCACGTTCGTCGACGTCTCCGAGCCGAACAGGTCGAGCGAGACGCTGTAGTGGAAGTTCAGGTACTTCTGGATCATGTCGATCGGGATGCCGCCGCGCGCCGCGACCTCGTCGGTGTCGTGCTCGGTCATCAGCTCGGCGGTGCGCTGCACGACGCGGTCGATGCCCGTCGTGCCCACCATCATGTGGTGCGCCTCCTCCTTCAGCATGAACTCGCAGGTGCGTGACAACGGGTCGAAGCCGGACTCCTTCAGCGTGCCCAGCTGGTACTTGCCGTCGCGGTCGGTGAAGTAGGTGAACATGAAGAACGAGAGCCAGTCAGGGGTTTCCTCGTTGAACGCGCCGAGGATGCGCGGCGCGTCGTCGCTGCCGGAGTTTCGGTGCAGCAGCTCCTCGGCCTCCTCGCGCCCCTCGCGGCCGAAGTAGGCGTGCAGCAGGTACACCATCGCCCACAGGTGCCGGCCCTCCTCCACGTTGACCTGGAACAGGTTGCGCAGGTCGTAGAGGCTCGGCGCGGTGGCGCCGAGGTTGCGCTGTTGCTCGACCGAGGCCGGCTCGGTGTCGCCCTGGATGACGATCAGCCGCTGCAGCTCCGAGCGGTACTCACCGGGCACCTTCTGCCAGGCCGGCTCGCCACGGTGCTCGCCGAAGCCGATCTGGCGCTCGCGGTCGCGCTCGGCCAGGAAGATCCCCCAGCGGTAGTCCTTCATCGCGACGTGCCCGAAGTGCGCCCATCCCTCACGGCCCACGTTCACCGCGGTGCGCAGGTACACGTCCTCGGTCGGCAACGTCGGGCCCATCGACTCCCACCAGTTCAGGAAGTTCGGCTGCCACGACTCCAGGGCACGCTGCAGGCGCCGGTCCTCGTGTAGCTCGACATTGTTCGGGATCTTCTCGGTGTAGTCAGCCGTGGTGGTCATCGTTCATACCCGCTTCCGGTCGAAATCGGCGCGCTTGCCGGTGCCGAACTTGCGAAGTGCGCCGTCGGGGCCGGACGCGTTGGGACGGTAGAAGATCCAGTTTTGCCACGCGGTGAGCCTGCCGAAGATCTTGGTCTCCATCGTCTCCGGTCCGGCGAAGCGGTAGTTCGCCTCCAGCCCCGTCAGCGCGTCCGGGCTGAAGCTGGCGCGCTCCTCGACGGCGATGCGCACCTCCTCGTCCCAGTCGATGTCATCAGGTGCGAAGGTGATCAGGCCCAGGGCCTCCGCGGCCTCGGCGTCGAGCGGTTCGCCGATCCGCGCCTGCACCGCGCGCACCGCTGCGTCGTCACCGAGGAATCGGGTCTGCAGCCGGCTCAGGCCGTTGCCCATCGGCAGCGGACCGAGGTTGAGCTCACCGGCGGTGATCGTGGCGGGCGCGGCGTCAGGGTCGACATCCTCGAACACGCCGCTGAGCTGGTAGCTGCGGTCGGCGGCGAGGGCGAGCTCGAGCAGCGAGCCGGCGAAGCAGCTGCCCGGTTCTACCAGCGCGATCAGACTGCGGCTGGTGACGTCGAGGCGCTTGAGCGTGCGGGCGAGGTAGCGCAGGATCTCGTTGGCCAGCCAGTCGTCGCGGTGCGCGAGCAACAGGGCGTCGTGGGCGAGCACCCGCTGCGCCTCGCCGGCAGTGCGGAACACCCAGGTGCCCAGCTCCGTCTCGTTGGTGCGCAGGTCGAGAATCAGGTCGTCGAGTTCGCGGGTGAACGCCAGGGTCCAGAAGCCCGCACCCTGCTCATGCATCGCCCGGGCGTCAGCCGGCGCGTCCCCGTCCGGTCCAGCGACCGTGATCTCCACTGTCCCGGCGCCGCGGTCCAGCGCTGCCGACACGTAGCGGTAGGTGATCTGCTCGGCGGTGCGGGTCTTGCCGAGCGGGTCCAGCTCGACGCCGCGCGCGGCGTCCGGTCGCGACGACGCGGCGGCGAGTTCGGTCGCGCGCTGCCGCACGGTCTCGTCCCACTTCTGTCGCGGGACGACCTCGTCGACCAGCCGCCACTGCACGGCCTTGCGGCCACCGACGCCCTCCGGCCGGGTCGCGAAATAGTCGGCGAGATCGCGGCGGACGCGGCGCTTGTCCACGACGCGGGTCAGGCCGCCGGTTCCCGGCAGCACGCCGAGCAACGGCAGCTCGGGCAACGACACCGCCGACGAGCGGTCGTCGATCAGCATGATGTGCTCGCAGGCCAGCGCCAGCTCGTACCCGCCGCCGGACGCGGTGCCGTTGAGTGCGGCGAGATAGGTCTGCCCGCAGTTCGCGGTGGCGTCCTCCATGCCGTTGCGCGTCTCGTTGGTGAATTTGCAGAAGTTCACCTTCCAGGGGTGCAGCGAGCCGGCGAGCATGCGGATGTTCGCCCCCGCGCAGAAGATCTTGTCCTTGCCGCTGGTGAGGACGACGGTGCGCACTTCGGGATGCTCGAAACGCAGCCGCTGCACCGCGTCGTACAGCTCGATGTCCACGCCGAGGTCGTAGGAGTTCAGCTTCAGCTCGTAGCCCGGCACCAGGCCGCCCCGCTCGTCGACGTCCATCGTCAGCGTCGCGACCGGACCGTCGTAGCCGACCCGCCAGTGTCGGTAGCGGGCGGGGTCGACCCGGAACTCGACGAGCGGTGCCGCCTCGTCGGAGTGCGTGTCCGCCGGTGGCTCGGTGGCCAGGCTCGTCATGTGCTCGTCTCCTCGCGACGGTTCGTGCCTGCTCTATGTTCTACACTTTCCTGACCGTCCGTCAAGTCCTCGTAGTACATTGAGCGCCTACCGTCAGGGAGGACACCGGATGACGACCACGCCGGCTCGGGCGCCAAGCATGTCGCGGCGACACGCCGCGGGCGCCGAAAGTGCGCGCGGGCTCCTGTTCACGGTGCTCGGCGAGTTCGCACTTCCCAACGGCGCGAGCGCCTGGACATCGGCGTGCATCGCCGTGCTCGGCCGCCTCGGCGTCGAGGAGAAGGCCGCACGCCAGGCGCTGATGCGGACCGCGGCCGACGGCTGGCTGCGCTCCGAGCGGATCGGACGACGCACCCGCTGGCGCCTGACCGGCAGCGGCGAGCGCCTGCTGAGCGAGGGCGCCGAGCGCATCTACGGCTTCACCGGACCCGCGGAGCGGTGGGACGGCCGCTGGCTGCTGGTCATGGTGCGGGTGCCCGAGACCGACCGGGCGGCGCGGCACCTACTGCGCACCCGGCTGGGCTGGGTGGGGCTCGGCAGCCCGAGCGCGGGCCTGTGGATCAGCACCCATGCCGAGCGGATCGGCGCGGCGGAGCAGGTGCTCGCGGAGGCTGGCGTGCTCGACGAGGCCCGGGTCTTCCTCGCCGAGTACCGGCTCGGAAATCTGGCCACCATGATCGCGCAGGCCTGGGACCTGCCCGCGCTCGAGCAGAGCTATCGCGAGTTCCTCGCCGAGTTCGCCCCGGCGCGCACGAGCGATCCGCTGGCGCGGCTGGTCGAACTCGTCCACGCCTGGCGCCGGTTCCCCTGGATCGACCCGGCGCTCCCGCGCGAGCTGCTGCCCGCGCGCTGGAACGGCTACCGAGCGCTCGCGCTGTTCCGGCGCAGGCACGCGAGCTGGTCGGCAGCCGCGACCAGCGAGTGGACGCGCCTGAACAGCCTCGCCAACTGAGCGGCCTACGGGCGCAGGGTGGCCCCGTCGATCACCTGGTGGTAGCGAGAGGTGGAGTACGGCGGCGGCATCGAGGAGCGCGCCCACACGACGTAGAGCCGCCCACTGGTGATGGCCGAACCGATGTAGTCGCCGGGGAAGTAGCCGCCGGCCTGCGCCGCGTAGCGCAGTACCGAGAGCTGCCCGATCGACATCGGCGTGCCGAAGGTCAACCCGCGGTCGTAGGACACCGACAGCTGCTGCTGCACCACCCCACCGTGGTTGCCGATGTCGGTGCGGGTGCCGTAGGAGACGTAGACGTGCCCACCGCGCGCGACCACGTCGACGTTCACGCGTTGCACGCCGGGCACGTCGCCCTGCGAGACCCGGACCGGCGCGGACCAGTTGAACCCGTCGGTCGACGAGGACAGCTCGACCGGGTCGGTGTTGCCGCTGGCGCCCGCGCCGTTGTAGACGACGTACATCTGCCCGGTGCGCGCGTCGATGTCCGCGCCGAACAGGCAGCAGCGGACGCCGGGTGCGTAGGCGCCGCCGTTGACGACGATCTCGGCCACCGTGGTCCAGGTCTGGCCGCCGTCGGCGGACCGCGACGCGAAGATCGATCCGCTGGCGTTGATGGACTGGCGCGCCGCGACGTGTGCGCGGGCAGCCTTGGCCTCGGGCACCGCGCCCGGCTTAGCGTCGGGGTGCTGGCCGGGCCCGTAGTTGTAGTACGTGTCGATGATCGTGCCGTTGGCCTGGATCATCGGCTGGGAGTTCTGGGTGCCCTGGTTGCGGGCCGTCACGTAGGACGTGGCGCTCCAGGTCTGGCCCTTGTCGTCGGACCACCGCACTGCCTGCGGGGAACTCGAATAGGTGCTGGTGGTGATGAACGGCGTCCAGAATTGGTAGAGCCGCCCGTAGTGCGGGCTGCTCGGCGAGTTGTCGACGACCAGCCAGTTCTTGTCGTCGGAGTAGGAGCACACGGTGCTCTGGTGCGCGAGGACGGGCGCGCCGAAGGTGATGCCACCGTCGGTGGAGCGCTGCACCGCGACCCCGGTGCGGCAGTTGGTGGCGTTGAACACCAGCGTGGACAGGTAGGCCGAGCCGTCCGGACCGAAGGCCAGCACGGGGTCAGAGGCCCGCTCGAAGCTGCCGCCGGTGGCCGTCGTCAGCCCCGGGGCCGCGTAGTGGTGCCACGTCGCGCCGCCGTCGCGGGTCCAGGCCACGCTGATGTCCACGGCGCCGCCGTCGGGGAAGCGGCTGTCGTGCGCGGCCGCCACGGCGACGTTCGGGTTCAGCGGGGAGACCGCGACGTCCGGCTCGACGACGGTGTCCGGCTCGGAACCGGGCTGCGAGGCCACGTCCTGCCGGGTCACCTGGCCGTAGTGCAGCAGCACGGGTGATCCGGGCGGCGTGACCGCGGCGGCGACCCCCCCGGCCAGGGCGAGCGCCGCGCCGGCGCTGAGCATGCACGTGAGCAGACGACGACTCATGGGATGCCACCTTCGAGGAGTTGTTTTCCGGCGCTTATGTCCTACCACGCCCGGACCCCCGGCCACCAGAGATCGCGCACGGTGGATGCTGAGCTTGAATCCCGCTATCGGAAGGTGCCTGGTGTCATCCGCGCCGCTACCCCAGAGCGTTCTCGAACTGCTTGCCCAACCCAACCCTGCCGTCATGGCGACACTCGCCGCGGACGGCCACCCGGTCACGGTCGCGACGTGGTACCTGCTCGAACCCGACGGCACAATCCTGCTCGGCCTCGACGCCGAGCGGGCTCGGCTCGAGCACCTGCGACGCGATCCTCGCGTCTCGCTGACCGCGCTGGCCCACGACGACTGGTACACCCACGTCAGCGTGCAAGGACACGTCGTGTCGATGGCCGACGACATAGGACTTCAGGACATCGACCGGCTGTCGCAGCACTACACCGGCGAGCCCTACCGAAACCGCGAACGCCCACGCGTCAGCGTCCACGTGGAGATCGACCGCTGGCACGGATGGAGCGGCGGCACCTCGATACGCGATTGACGCCGCTTGCGGCCCACGACGGACCGTGATCGGGTCAGCGTCAACGCGATGAGAGGAAGTGATGGCGACGCCGGCGGGGTTCGAGAACAAGGTCGCGTTCATCTGGAAGATCGCGGACAAGCTGCGCGGCAACCTGAAGCCGCACGAGTACGGGTCGGTCATGCTGCCCACGCTGGTGCTGTTCCGGCTGGACGCGGTGCTCGAACCGACGAAGCCGGCGGTCCTGGCTTGCGCTCAGGGTCTGGATCTCACCAGCGCGACGGCTGATCCGCTGTTACGCCGCGCCGCCGGCGGCCTGCCGTTCTACAACACCTCGCCGTTGTCGATGAAGACGATGCTGTCCGACGACAAGAACATCGCCGCGCAGCTACAGGCCTATGTGGCCGGGTTCAGCCCGGCTGCGGCCGAGGTCCTGGACGCCTTCGGCTACCAGCAGACGATCGTCAAGCTGGACAAGGCCGGGGTGCTGTACGCGGTGCTGGGCGATTTTGCCGACGTCGACCTGCATCCGGACGTCGTCTCCAACGAGGCGATGGGCTACATCTTCGAGGAACTGCTGCGCAAGTTCTCGGAGATGAGCAACGAGACCGCGGGTGAGCACTACACCCCGCGTGAGGTCATCACGCTCATGGTCGACCTGCTGCTGGACGAGGACGGCGCCGCGCTCGGCGCATCGGACTATGGCGATTACCGCCGCGGCATCCGGATCGATTCAGCAGCATTTCGGCGTCAGTGCGTTGCTCCATCTACCGGTGCTTTGGCGAGATGTTCGCGAACAGGGTCTGACCGTCGGCGCCGCCGACGAGGCACGGGAGGGCGTTGTCGATGGCTCGAAGCTCCTGATCGAATCGATCACCAGGATCAACGAGCTCAAGCGGTCGTTGATCACTGCCGCCGTAGCGGGGGAGTTCGACGTGTCGTCGGCGAATGGGTCGCGCGTACCCGTGTAGCAGCGCGGTCAGGCAGCAACGAGCAAGCGATGGAACTGCAGTTCGACCGGTGACCTGGGCGGTCGCCAGCCGGGTGGTCGGGGTGGGCTACTTCGGTACCGGTGTCCGGTCGGTGTGGTCGTGATGATCTCGGCGGCGACGAGCCGCTGCGTCCAACCGTCGGCCTGCTTCGCGTAGTTGCACGCCTCGCACAGTCCCTGGCCGTCGGCGGCGGACGTGGGTCCGCCCTCGTCGGCGGGGGTGATGTGGTCGGCGTGCCGGATCGGCGCACCGCACCAGGGAGTACGGCAAACCCGGTCGCGCAGCAGAGGAACTTTCGCAGGTTGCCGGTGAAGAACCGGCTGCGCGAATCCATTGCGGCCAGCTGACCGTCCTCGGGTCTGGTGTAGAGACGCCGAAGGAACACCGCGGCCCCTCCACTGGCATCGGCGGCCGCGCGGCGGCCGAGTTCGGCGGGGATGGTGGTCGCAGGTACGCCCTCCGCGACGACGTCGACCGGTTCGTCGGCGTGCTCGCCGGTGTTGAACAAGGCCTCGTCCGTCATGATCAAATTGATCTCGATCGGGACATCGTCGGCCGCCGCTTGTCCGGTGACCCGCTCGACGAGGGTGTCAGCCATGAGCTGTCCCCGTGCCCGCTCGTCGCCCTCGCCGCGCGCTGCGTCGGCAGCTCGCGTCAGCGCGGCATAAGCCGCGACGCCTTGCTTCACCGGAAGCAGCGCGGACAGCCGAGTCATGCAGTCCGGCGCCGGACGCAGCGACACGTGCCGGTCACCCTCCACGTTGCGCAGCCGCGCGACATAGCCCGCCGGGTCGAGGGCGTAGCCGAGCTTCCGGGCCTCGGTCTCGACCTGGCGGTCGCCGAGCGATTCCAGTCGCGGCGCGAGTTCGGCATCGACGGCGGCGCGCTGCTCGCGGGACAGCCAGACCGTCTCACGCGCGACGGACAGCGCTCGCCCCTCGGGCACCTGACCGCGACACAACACCGCGTAGGTGCGCGGCAACTCGGTCGTGAGAATCTTGGCCCAGCCGACGTAGCGGGATGCCCGGTAGGGCGAGATCCGGCGGGCGAGACCGACCTGGGCGGCGATTCCGCGCCCGATCCGTTCGGCCGGCACCCCAACCGCGTGTTGCGCCGCGCGTTGCGAATCGACGAACCCGGCGGTCTCGCGTGCCTGTGCGGCGGCCACCGCCGAGCGCAGCTCCTCCAGCGCGCGGATCCGGTCCACTCGCACCGAGTCGTCGACGTCCTGCTCGAGGTTCGCCACGGTTCGGCTCAGCTCGCCTATCGCAGCGAGTCCGGCGTCCGCTGCTGCCGTGGGGAACATGGGTATGATTATAGCTGTCCAAATGGACGGTTGCAAGCCCAGGGGCGAACGCCTTTCACGGTCCGACCTCAACGGATGGACACGGTCTTCGACACGCGGTCACGATCAGTGAACTCGCCCGGCGCATCTTCGTAGCGAATCCGCGTCCGGCAGGTCGGTCCGGAGGCACTCCGGTCTCACCGGCAATACCATCGGAGGATGCGTGAGACAACGGTGCGTGCGCTGCGCAATCAGGGCGGACACGTGCTTGATCGCGTCGTGTCGGGGGAACGAGTGACGATCACCCGTGATGGCAAGCCGATGGCACGGCTGGAGCCAGTGGGCCGCGAGCGGCTGACCGCGGCGGCGCTGGCTGCGCGCTCTGCCCGGCTGCCGCAGCTGGATCCGCATCGGCTGCGCGCCGACGTCGACGCGATCGTCGATCAATCGTTGTGACGGCCCACGGCGTCGGGGTGTTGCGCACCAACGCGATCGGACATCTCGAGCGCCTCGAACCTGAAGACCTGCCGTTGTCGCCGGCGATCACTGCAGTTGCGCTCGCCAAGCTGCCGGTCGGGCGCCTCGTCACCGATGAGGCTGCCGACCGTGCAACGCGGCAGGCGATCCCCCGCCCGGATGCACCGTGAAGGTCCACTCCGTCAGGTCGGAGGGTGCGTTCGAGGATTCGATCGAGGCGCACCTGCTTGCCAACGGCTGGCGCCAGGGCGTCGCGTCCAGCTACGACCGCGCGCTCGGGCTCGACCCGGCCGAGCTGGTCGCATTCCTGGAGGCCTCGCAGCCGCAGGAGTGGGAGCAGCTGACCCAGCGGCTCGGCGGCGTCCAGGCCGCGAGGGAACGCGTCGCGAAGTACGTGGCCGACCAGCTCACCCAGCGCGGGACGATCGAGGTACTGCGCGGCGTCACGAAGATGAACGGGGTCTCGTTGCGGTTGGCGTTCTTCGCGCCGGCGAACGGCCTGACCGTTTCCCTCTGGGAGCGGTACCGGGCCAACCGGCTCACGATCGTGCGGCAGTTGCACCACAGCGAGTCGAACACGTTCGACTCGCTGGACACGACGCTGTTCGTCAACGGCATCCCGACCGCGACGGCCGAACTGAAGAATCCGCTGACGCAGCAGCGCGTCGCCGATGCGATGAAGCAGTACCAGCGCGACCGCAATCCGTCGGATCTGATCTTCCGCGCCCGCACCGTCGTCCACTTCGCGGTCGACCCCAGCCAGGTCTACACGACCACTCGGCTGCAGGGCGAGCAGACTCGGTTCCTGCCGTTCAATCAGGGCTCGGGCGGCGCGGGACGCAAGGGCGGGGCCGGGAACCCAGCCAACCCGGACGGCTACGACACCGCCTACCTCTGGGAACAGGTCTGGGACCGCGACGCGTGGCTCGGCCTGCTGGGCGATTTCGTCCACGTCGAGGACGTCTACGATGCCGACGGCAAGAAGACCGGTGAGACGACCGCGCTGTTCCCGCGCTTTCACCAGTGGGACGCGGTGCAACGGCTGCTCACTGCAACGAAGCAGTCCGGGCCGGGCAGCAATCGGTTGATCCAGCACTCGGCCGGCTCGGGCAAGTCGAACACCATCGCGTGGGCGGCACACCACCTGTCGCGGCTGCATACTCCGTCGTTCCACGGCGAGTTGACCGAAGCGGTGCACGCGGCCGGGCTGGGTGTCGACCAGCCGATCTTCAACAAGGTCGTCGTCATCACCGACCGGGTGGTGCTCGATCGCCAGCTGCAGTCGACGGTCACCGGATTCACGCACACACCCGGCACGATCGTGAAGATCGACGAGGACTCCGCACAGCTGCGTTCGGCGCTCGCGGGCAACGCCGCGCGCATCGTCATCACCACGCTGCAGAAGCTCCCGGTGATCGCCGAGCAGGCCGGCCAGGTAGCCGGCAGCCGGTTCGCAGTGATCATCGACGAGGCGCACTCGTCCACGTCGGGCGAGGCGATGAAGGACATGAAGCGGGTGCTCGGCGCCTCGACCGTCGTCACCACAGAGCAGGCCGACCCGCTGAGCGTCGCTGAGGTGGCCGAAGCACGGATCGAGGACGAGGCGGACGACGTGGTCGACCTCATCGCGGAGTCGATGACGGCCCGTGGCGCGCAGGCGAACCTGGCATTCTTCGCCTTCACTGCGACACCGAAACCGAAGACGCTGGAACTGTTCGGCGACGTGATCACCGGTGCAGACGGCGAGCCGGTGTACGTGCCGTTCCATCTGTACTCGATGCGGCAGGCGATCGAGGAGGAGTTCATCCTCGACGTCCTGGCCAACTACACCACCTACGACACCTACTACCGGCTCGCCAACTCCGAACCTTCCCAGGACCCGGAGGTGCCGACCAGCAAGGCCTCGGCCGCGCTGGCCCGATTCGTGTCGCTGCACCCGACGAACCTGGCGCAGAAGGCCGAGATCGTCATCGAGCACTTCCGGCAGAAGACGGCCGGCAAGATCGGCGGTCATGCCAAGGCGATGGTCGTGACCCGCTCGCGGCTGCACGCCGTGCGCTACAAGCAGGCCATCGACGCCTAACTCGCGAAGAAGGGCTACGCCTCCGGTCCCGGCCGGATCGCTGCGCTGGTCGCGTTCTCCGGCAGCGTCGTCGACCCGACCGACGCAGCCGTCAGCTACACCGAGGCGCTGATGAACGGTTTCGGTGAGGGCCAGCTGCCCAGGCGGTTCGCCGCCGACGACTATCAGGTGCTCATCGTCGCGGAGAAGTACCAGACCGGGTTCGACCAGCCGCTGCTGCACACGATGTACGTCGACAAGAAGCTTGCGGGCGTGAAGGCGGTGCAGACCCTCTCGCGCCTCAACCGCATCCATCCCGGCAAGACCGACACCTTCGTCCTCGACTTCGCCAACAAAGCCGAAGACCTCCAAGACGCGTTCGAGCCGTTCTTCGAGCAGTCCTCGGCTGCCCCGACGGATCCGAACCTGCTCTACACGCTCGAGCGCACCATCGACGCCGCGCACGTCATCCATCCCGACGAGCTGAAGGCGGCAGTCGACGCACTGCTCACCGGCGGTGCGGCGAACCAGAAGACCATTTACGCCAATACGACGCCGGCAGTGGCGCGGTTCGACGCACTGGACGAGGACACGCAGGACGTCTTCCGCGACGCGCTCAAGGCGTTCGTGCGCGCGTACTCGTTCCTCGCCCAGGTGATGCCGTGGACCGACCGCGACCTCGAAGCGCTCTACCTATACGGCCGCGCGCTGCTGCCTCTGTTGCCGACCGCGCCGGGCGACCCGCTGCCGCAGATCAGCGAATCCGTCCTGCTGACGCACCTGCGCACGGAAGCCCAGGGCGAGGAGGAGAACCTCGCGCTGACGACCGGCACCGACGAGCCGGGCGTCGCCCTACCCGGCGGGGGTACCGGCAAGGCGTACGAATCGCCGACGGAGAAGCTGTCCCAACTGATCGACAACCTCAACCAGCGCTACGGGATGAATCTCGACGACGCCGACAAGGTGTGGTTCGAGCAGCAGAAGCAGGCGATCAAGGACAACGAGAAGGTCCGCGTCGTCGCGCTCAACAACGACCGCGACCAGTACCGCGTCGTACTCGAACGCATCGCCGAGGACGCCATCGTCGACCGCCACGAGTCCAACGGCCAGCTGTTCAACGCGTTCTTCGAGAAGCCCGGCTTCCGCGACGCGCTGATGACCTACCTCGCCGGCTCCTACGACGAGATCCGCGACGAAGACGCCTCGTAGGACTGTGGACCGTCCTTGCATCACTGCCGAGGTGCGTCATCTCGGTGACGGCAATCCTTGACCCGTCGCGGCTTGTGCCGATCCCCAAAACGTGATATCACTTTTCTATCACTTTGGAAGGAGCGAGATGACAGCCATCCAGCAAGTGCCGTCCCCACCCACGTCCCCGGTAGGTCACGAGGGTGTTCGCATCGAGATTGCCGAACGCCCGGCTCCCGCCACCACGGGCTGGTTGGGGGTGCTCGCGTTGTTGGCGTGCATTGCCGGCGCGATCTTGGTGGCCCACACGACGAAGCCGGGGTGGGCCGCGGCCCCAGTGGTGCTCTTTGCGGTGGTGCTGCAATCGCTGACGGTGGTAGCGCCGGGCCAGACCCGGGTCGTGCAGTTCTTCGGCCGCTACGTCGGCACCGTGCGCCGCCCGGGGTTCTGGTGGATGTTGCCGTTTACGGTCCGAATCCGAGTCAGCGTGCGGGTACGCAACTTCGAGACCAACCACCTGAAGGTCAATGACGCCGACGGCAACCCGGTGGAGATCGCCGCGATTGTGGTCTGGCAGGTCACCGACACCGCACGAGCGACCTACGCCGTTGACAGCTACCTCGACTTCGTCTCAGTGCAGGCCGAATCCGCGCTTCGCCACGTCGCCACCACCCACCCTTATGACGGCAGTGACGAGGACCTGTCATTGCGCGGCTCGACCGACCTCGTCGCCGAGGAGCTGGCGGTCGAGGTCGCCCAGCGGGTAGTCCTGGCCGGCGTCGAGATCATCGAAGTCCGCATCAGCCATCTCGCCTATGCCGCCGAGATCGCCCAGGCCATGCTGCGCCGCCAACAAGCCAACGCTGTCGTCGCGGCCCGATCACGGATCGTCGAAGGCGCCGTCGGGATGGTAGAGATGGCCCTGACGCGATTGAGTGAACGTCAGGTCGTCGATCTCGACGAAGAACGCAAGGCCGCCATGGTGAGCAATCTGATGGTCGTGCTCTGCGGCGACCAGCCGGCCGCACCGATCGTCAACACGGGCTCGCTCTACACGTGAGTTCGGAACGCAAGCAGGTACTGCTGCGCATCGATCCGGACGTTCACGATGCGCTGGCCCGGTGGGCCAGCGACGAGTTCCGCAGCGTGAACGCCCAGATCGAGATGCTGCTGCGACAGGCCCTCACGAGCGCCGCTCGGATGCCGAAATCGGCGCGGGCCCTGCCGCGTCGCGGCCGTCCACCGGCCACCAGCGCCTTCCGTGATCGATAGCGGCTCGCCGAGGGTGGCGCCCATCGCGCAGTTGTCGCGAATCTGCGACTCTGAGCCGATGGCAATCACCGTCCAGCCGGTCAACGAGGTGCTCTTCGACGATGTCCAGACGATCTTCGGGCTCAGGGGTCAAGCCGCCCGCTGCCAGTGCCAGGGCTACCGGATGGGCTGGTACGCACAGCACTCCGACGACGTTCAGGGCCGACGCGAGCTGCTGCGCGACCAAGTGATCGAGGGACACGGACTCGTCGCCCACCTCGACGGTGAACCGGTCGGCTGGTGCTCGCTCGCACCGCGCAGCGACTACGCGTACCTGCGCCAGACCACGTGGAAGGGCCGCCACGAGGACAAGGACGACGCGAGCATCTGGGCAGTCACCTGCTTCGTGACCCGCGTCGGCTTCCGCCACCAGGGCGTGAGCCGCGCGCTGGCCGCCGGCACGATCGACGTGGCGCGCGACCAGGGCGCCCGGGCCGTCGAGGCCTATCCGATGAAGCCCGCCCCGGGCAAGGACGTCACCTGGGGCGAGATGCACGTCGGGGCGCTCAGCGCCTTCCTCGATGCCGGGTTCCAGGTCGTGCATGTGCCATCGCTGAGGCGCGCGATCGTGCGCTACGAGTTCTGAAGCCGTGCGCCGCTCGAGCCACGGAGTGCCCGCGCGTGACACCAATAGTGGCACTATCGTGTGGTGGCGCAGGTCGATGAGATCCTCTCCTCGATGCGTGCAAACCCGGTAGACGTGCGCTACTCCGATCTGATGAAGGTCTGCGCGCATTACTTCGGCGAGCCAAGACAGAAGGGCACCTCGCACGCGGTGTTCAAGACACCGTGGCCCGGCGGTCCGCGCGTCAACGTCCAATCGGGAAAGGGCAAGGCCAAGGCCTACCAAGTCAGGCAGGTACTGCGGGCCATCGCGAAACTGGAGGAGTCAAGATGACGATACATGTGGACGAGATCGACACCGCGCACTACACCTATCGCGTCTCGTGGTCGACAGAAGACGGCGAGTTCGTTGCCACGTGCCTGGAGCTCTCGTCGCTGTCCTGGCTCGCCTCCACCCAGGTCAAGGCACTCGGCGGGATCCGTAAGCTCGTCGACGACGTCGTCGCGGACATGGCCGGAAACGGCGAGGACGTACCGCTCCCGCTTGCCGACCGCCCCTTCTCCGGCCGCTTCAATATCCGCATCTCCCCCGACCTGCACCGCGAACTCGCGGTCAAGGCCGCTGACCACCACATGAGCCTGAACCGCTTCGTCAGCGACCGGCTCGCGCGCGACTGAACCGGACCAGCGCCCGGACGCTATGACACCGCCCTTACCACTGGAATGCGTCTGTCGCAGATTCACCTGGGCGAGGTTCGTGCGGACGGGAAACAACCTGATGAGTCTTGTAATCGATCAAGAATAGGTCAGGGTGCGCAACGGCGATACTTACCTTAGGGGTATCGCCCTGCTGAATCTCGAACTTGCGCTTACGATTCCCCACCGGATCACTCCGTAACCCATCATAATTCCAATACCGATCACCGTCAAAAGTACACCCGCATAGACGTCCTCGATGGATTTGAATTTGCTTTCGAACGCGAGCCGCGGGACGAAACAACCAGCAATCAGCATGGTCACATTGCCACTAATTATCAGTATAACCGAAGATTTACCTGGAAGAACCTTAGGCCCTTCCTCACTTGCGGGAAAATCCGACACTAGAGCCTCGGGCGCCGCGGGCTGTCGTAGCGCTCCCACAGATGCTGCAGAAGCTCGCAAAACCGGTCGCCCTCAAGCCCAAAGACCGCATCTAACAATTCGACAGGGCTCATCCCCCAATGCCCCGTCCGACGGTTTCTAGCGACTCCGCAGCTCTGACCGTGTCGGCGAACCGTCGCGATCCGGGCCCCAAACGGGGTTGACTCCGACGCTTCAAGACCAACAGACCGGCGGAGGCCCGGACACGGTTCTCCGGCGCGGGCAGGACCGCCCGAACCGGGTTCTCGCCCTAGCTGCCGGCCGCATCCTTGGGCAAGCGGCGGCCGACCCGGAACGGGCATTCAGGACGACGCTCATGCCGATCAGCATCCCACCGCCTGGCCCGTTCTACGGCCGACGAACGAGGCCCGGGCGAAACTGAATCAGATCGCCGCCGGGTTCGACCACGACGGCGCTGCCGCCTCCCCGGTGGTGTTCGGTTCGCACCGCCGCGCTCAGGGCGTGATGTGTCATGGCAGCTGTGGCAGCAGCTCGCGCCGGTCATCGAGGACGCCCTGGACAGCGACCTCGCCAAGCGGCGGATCACTGCCACCGGCGAGGAGGAGTGGCTGTCGTACGAGCAGCTGCTTGCCGCGCTCGGCCGCGACCGCTGAGCGGATGAGCCGCCGCGACAAGAGGGCGACGGCGGGAGTCCCTCGACGCTGACCTGAGGGCTCTCGCGGCGGTGGACGGGGCGCTCGTCGACGCGGCATTGGCCGCGGTGGACGACCTCACGTACGGCCGTCAGCGCGGCAAGCTGCTCGGCGTCCGGCACGTCACCGGCGACCTGACCGGTCTGCTGCGACTGCGTTTCGACCTGCCCCGCAGTGCACCCGACGAGGTTCCGGATCGTCTACCGGACTAGCGGACAGGACACCGGGCGACTGCCGATGATCGAGGTACTGAAATCGGCCCAGTCATGACGGTGCGGCAACGGAGACTCCGGCCGCAGCGGCGGCATCCGCGAGTTCTTGGTCGTAGGTGATCATCTCGTCGACCCCGACCCGCAGCGCTGCCGCCAGATGCATCGCATCGTTCGCGCGGAGTCGACCGGGCAGGGTTCCCGCCGTAAGCAGGTCTCCACGGGTGAGATCGACCAGCGTCACCGCATCGAGAATGGCTCCGACCGACACCAGGTCAACGTCGTCAGTGTGACGATTCGCTGCGCAATGCAGCTCGGCGTGCAGCAGCCACGACGCGACCACGTCCCTGCTGCCGGCGGCGGCGGGCGACAGGAGGTATGCGCTGAGGGCATTGGACTCCGGCTCCTCGACCAGCAGTTTCATTGCGGCCGAGGTGTCCAGGTAGGAGATCACCACCGGCCGCGGGAGTCGGTCACGATCTCGGCGCTGGGTCGGCTCGCCTTCCGTCGGCGGACAGCGCCCAATGTGGACAGCGGCTTAAGGGCCGGCCGCGCCTGCCCTCGCGCCACCAGCTCGGACAGTGATCCGCCCGAGGGAGGCGAGATGACGGCGGCAACCTGCCCGTTGTTGGTGACTTGCACGGACTCCCCCGCCGCGACCGCGCGCAGGATCTCGCCGCTGTTGTTGCGCATCTCACGATGCGTCACGGATCTCATGTAGCACAGCGTAGCGCGATCACCACCTCGTGCACATGAATCACGCGGCGTGTGGGCCGTCATGACCGCTCTGCTGGTGCAGCCGTATAACCGACGAGTGACCTGGAAGAACCTTAGGCCCTTCTTCACCTACGGAAAATTCGACACTAGAAACCTCTGCCAAAAGTAGCAGCATCGTCCGCCGTCCAGTCTTGCGCCGAGGTCCGAGACGAAGTCTGCTCGGAGCGGGTGCCAGTTGTGGAATGCGATCGCAGGCGCGCCTACGATCGCTGCTGGAAAGTCCCCAGGCCAGTCGCCCAGCTTCGCCGCCCATCCGCAACCGGAGCACGTCGCGACGGGTTCTTCTTTGGTCTTGATCCACCGCTCGACGAGGTCCGTGGAGTACAGCTCAACGCGGCACCGCGGACACTGCCACTCCTCGAAGTTGCTGTACGCGGACTGCATCTCCACCTCGGCCGTGATGTCGACGCCGTTGTTCCAGAGCGTCTCGAAGTCGCACCAGGAACCTCGTCGACCACGGCACGCCAGTTGGGACCCGGACGCCAGTTCGTACGAAATAGCTCCCGGCGCTCAGGAACGGAGGCGTCGAACGGTGCGATCACGCCCGTGTCGAGCAACCACGTCGCGATCTGATCCACCAATTGTTGGCGAGCGGCCTGAGGCAGCGGATCAATACGCATGATGATCTGCGCCGAGCCGCTCACGTCGCGTTTTCTACCAGCCGCGGGCCGGCACCGCGGGTCCTGCGGTCGAGAAGTCGCACACCGTCGTGCGGCAAGGCGAAGCGCCCCAGGTCGGAGCCCGGCGCGCTGAGGTCGTAGCTGTCGGTGCCGACGAAGCGGCCGAAGGAGGCTGCGGGCTGCGCCTGGTCGGGGCAGCTGAGCCACGTTTGCGGGCCTGCGCGGCTCGCCTAGCCCGAGGTAGCACGCCGGGTCGAGGAGCATTAAAGCCGGCCACCCCTCGGTCTCGTCTGCTTGCGGCTGACGAGCCGAGGGGTGATCAACACTCGCCGCCAATAGAACTCCACACGCGAGAGCTCAGGAGATGAGGTCCTACCCCGCTAGCGAGATGAGGTCACGATGCTGAAGTGGCGCCGGTCCATGGCGATCTCGCTCGGAGTCATTCAGCGACAGCGATCACCGGCAGGACCGCCGCGTGGCAGGAGTTGGCCGAGGGTTGGCTCGCAGGTCGCGCGCCGGCTCGATCAGTGGGCATGTTCAGGGACGGACGCCAGGACAAGGCTCACACGGCCGAGAAATGATAGACAACGTCTTATAGCCAATCAGGTAGAGAGCGGGATCTGCTCTCGCTTTGCTAACTCTCGGCGTATATCCGCGTTCGAGTTGGAGGCCCTGCTTCCGGTAGCCCTATATTTATACCGTCAATCCTACAATGAGAAAGAGAGACGCTCGCACCTGCCAGTGCGCCGGTGTAGTAGGATTCGATCGACCTAAAGCGACTCTCGACCGCAATTGGTATTGCGAAAATACCGCAATGGCCATGATCGCACTGCCACGTACGAGTAGTCGGACCGAAGACAAACCGGCTCATCCGAATCTCCAGAGCCCTGGCTGCTTATCCGCGCCGACCTACCTCCGCCGTATAACCAGTATCTATACCACCGTAAAACGTGCGGACAGACTGAATTCACTTCCTTTGATGCCGAAGACCATGTCGAGCAACTCCAGCGGACTCGAAGTAGATGTACGTGCCACAACACCACCCACCGACCCTCAGGCGCGGGCCGTCGCCCATCTCAGAGGTGGTGTACGACATTTGTGACGCTCGTTGGAGCTGATCCTGAAATGGGACGCTGTACTGCCCAAGGATCCTGGCTCCCCCGACTGGACTCGAACCAGTAACCCTTCGATTAACAGTCGAATGCTCTGCCAATTGAGCTACGGGGGACCGACCTCGCCTCGCCCGGCCGCGGCCGGCGCAGCCGGGACAGCTTATCCCACGCCCCGGCAGCCCACGGCCGGGAATAGGGTGGACGTCATCCCGATCCGCGAGGAGACCGACGTGAAGCTCTCGTTCCTGGCCGCTGGCGCCGTCGGCTACGTCCTCGGCGCGAAGGCCGGCCGCGAGCGATACGAGACGATCGTTCGCCTCGGCCGCCAGATCGCGGGCAGCCAGACCGTCCAGGCCACCGCGGGCGTCTTGCAGGGACAGGTCGACACCGTCGCGCACCGGGCCCGGCAGGCGCTGGCCGGCAAGCTGCATCCGGCTGCCGGCCAGGGAGCCAACGGTTACCACGGCTGAATCAGGCGCAGCTGCTCGTCCTGTTCGGCGCGCAAGATCGTCAGGCGCGCACGGACCGCGGATCGAAGCTGCTCAGTATCGGGCGTGCCCCGCTCCAGGCGTGCCCACCACGCCGCGCCGTCGTGGCCGGGCACGCGCCGTGCGACGAAGCGCGCGACCCCGCCGCCGACACCGAGTACCTCCGAGCTGACGACGTTCGCCTCGACGCGCTTGCGCACGGTCGGTGGCAGGTCGCGGGGTGTCGCGAGCGCAACCGCAACCGGCGCCCGGTCGACGAGAAGCAGGTCGTCGACGACATCGGCCTCGATTACGCTCAGCGTCCCGTCGCGCCAGACCGCCTTGGTGACGTACTGCCAGCCGATCAGGCGCACCGCGGCGCCGGCTGGCCACCACAGCCCGGCCGGGGCAGCGAGCACGACGCGACCGTCGGTGGTGTCGGCCCAGGACAACACCCGTTCCTCGCGCGGCAGGTGCGCCAGCACCTCGGCGGGTGGGACGTCGCGGCGGTGGAACAGCCCCATCACGCCGCCCCGTGACCCCGCTCGCGCAGGGTGCGGTGATAGGCCTCCAGCGCCACGAGGTCTCCGAACAGGCGGCCGTATTCGGCAGGTTGTTCCTGCGGGTTCATCCGCTGGATCTTCGACTTCAGCACCCGGATCTGGCGGCCGACGACGATCTCCGACAGCCGGACCAGGATGAACTCCGCGTACTGCTCGGCCGAGTGGTTTCCGGCGTGCAGCGGCTCCACGGCCAGCGCGTGCACCGTGCTGCGCAGGACCCCGTCGGGCAGTTTCGCCTCCACCAGCGACGTCCACCCCGGACCGCTGGCCGCACCCGCGGTGCCCCCCGCCGCGGTGATCGCCTGCCGCAACGCACGATGCGCGGGCAGCAGGAACGCGTCCTCACCGATCGCGTCGAACTGCGGGCCGGCGACGGCAGGCAGCTGCAACGCCACCTTCAGCGCCTCG
The DNA here is from genome assembly GCA_051000395.1 of Jatrophihabitantaceae bacterium. GTDB lineage: Bacteria > Actinomycetota > Actinomycetes > Mycobacteriales > Jatrophihabitantaceae > JBPCOI01. The sequence goes on along the minus strand of JBPCOI010000061.1, from coordinate 17,074 downwards.
CGTTCGACGGACAGCACCGCTTCGTCCAGCGGCACCGCCTCGGCGGGACGGGCGGGCACGCTGCGCTGGCCCGAGCGCTCCAGGCCGCGCACCCGGGCGACCACCTGCATCGGGTCGGCGACGCCGACCAGCCCGGCCAGGCGCCGCGCGTACTCGTCGCGCAACGCGCGGTCCTTGATGCGGGCGACGAGCGGGATGCCGCGGTCAAGGGCGGTGACCCGTCCTTCGGCGGTGTCGAGGTCGGAGCGTCCGACGGTGGCCCGCAGCACGAACTCCACGAGCGGGATGCGGCGCGCGACGAGGTCGAGCAGTGCGGTGTCGCCGGATTTCATCCGCAGCTCGCAGGGGTCCAGGCCGGTCGGCTCGATCGCGACGAAGGTCTGCGACATGAACTTCTGGTCGTCGGCGAAGGCACGCTCGGCCGCCTTCATCCCCGCCGCGTCGCCGTCGAAGGTGAAGATCACCTCTCCGGTGAAGGCGTCGGAGTCCATCAGCAGCCGCCGCAGCAGCTTCACGTGCTCGCCGCCGAACGCGGTGCCGCAGGTGGCCACTGCCGTCGTCACCCCGGCCAGCTGGCAGGCCATCACGTCCGTGTAGCCCTCGACGATCACCGCGCGGCGCTTTCGGGCGATGTCGCGCTTGGCGGCGTCGGCGCCGTAGAGCAGCTCGCCCTTCTTGTAGATCGGAGTTTCGGGAGTGTTGAGGTACTTCGCTTCGATCCGGTCGTCGTCGAAGAGCCGGCGCGCGCCGAACCCGACTACCTCGCCGGAGACCTCGCGGATCGGCCAGAGCAGGCGACGGTGGAAGCGGTCGATCAGCGAACCGCGCCCCGACTCGCGCGCCAGGCCGCCCGCCGTCAGCTCGGAAGGGGTGAATCCCTTTGCCAGCAGGTGTTTCGTGAGAGCGTCCCAGCCGCTCGGCGCGTAGCCGCAGCCGAAGCTCGTGGCGGCGTGCTCGTCGAATCCGCGCGCGGCGAGGAACTCGCGAGCCGGCTGCGCCTCGGGAGTGTGGAGCTGCTCGGCGTAGAAACGCGCCGCCGCGGCGTGCGCCGCGATCAGCCGGGCGCGCTGACCGGGCTGCCGGCTCGCCGGCGCACCCCCTTGCTCGTAGCGCAGCGCGACGCTCGCCCGAGCGGCCAGCCGTTCGACGGCCTCACTGAAGTCGAGGTGCTCGATGTCGCGGACGAAGCGGATCACGTCGCCGCCGGCCTGGCAGCCGAAGCAGTGGTAGAGCCCGCGCGCCGGGGATACCGACAGCGACGGCGACTTCTCGTCGTGGAACGGGCAGATTCCCTTGAGGTTGCCGCCCCCGGCGTTGCGCAGCTGGACGTGCTCGCCGACGATCTCCGCGATCGGGGATCTCTCGCGGACCAGTGCGATGTCCTCGTCGCGGATCCGCCCTACCACGAGCCAAGTCTAGGCGGCGCCCAGGACTGCTTCCCGGACCGATCTTGATGCCGAGTGGCAGTCATGGCGGCACGTCAGCATGAAGATCACGGGGCTGGCGCGGGCCCGATCCGCTGAAGCGAGCCGCCGCCGGTGAGCCGGGCGTGCCACGTCACGGCGGAGGAGTCGGTGAGCTGCGCGATCTGGTCGATCACGACACGCAGCCGCGCGGCCTCGGACCCGGCCGCCCGCCACGCCGCCGCTTGCCCGGGATCCAAGGACCGCGGGGCGCCGGCCAGCATCGCCTGGACGAGTTCGGTGAGCACCCGGCGCTGCCACTCCTGCCGCGCGACAGCGCCGGGACGGCACATGACGTAGTGCGCCGCCATCGCCTTGAGCAGCGCGCACTCGGCCATGATCGCGCCGGGCACGACCAGCTGCGCGCGATAGCGCCTGAGCGGGCCGGTGCCGTGTGCGGCCCGGGTCGACTGCACCGCAGCGCCGGCGAAGCGCCCGGTCAGCTCGCTGGTCGCCCGCTTCGCCGCGGCTTGCGCGAGGTAGGAACCGTCGTAGCCGGCCAGGTCACGCAACGTCGGCAGCTCGAGCAGCTGCTCCAGCACCGGCGCCAGCTCGTCGGCTGGGTGCGGTGAGTAGAGCGTGGACGCCACCCGGCAGAGCTCGGCGCGCGTCGCTTCGTCCATCGCCGAGAGGCGGATGAACCCACCGTGCACACCGTCCTCGACGTCGTGCACCGAGTAGGCCACGTCGTCGGCCCAGTCCATCACCTGAGCCTCGAGGCAGCGGCGCTCAGGCGGCGCACCGGCCCGTGCCCAGGCGAACGCCGCTGCATCCGAGTCGTACACGCCGAACTTCCGGCTGCCCCCGCGCCGGGGCCACGGGTACTTGCACGTCGCGTCCAGCGCGGCGCGGGTGAGGTTCAGCCCGGCCGGCTCACCACTGTCGTGCACCACCTTCGGCTCCAGCCGGGTGAGCACCCGCAGCGTCTGCGCGTTGGCCTCGAATCCCCCGCAGTCGCCGGCGACGGCATCCAGCGCGTCCTCGCCGTTGTGGCCGAACGGTGGGTGCCCGATGTCGTGGGCGAGCCCTGCGGCGTCGACGAGGTCGGGATCGCAGCCCAGTGCCGCTCCGATCTCGCGGCCGATCTGCGCAACCTCCAGCGAGTGCGTCAGCCGGGTACGCGGGAAGTCGTCCTCCCCCGGCACGACGACCTGCGTCTTGTCGGCCAGGCGCCGGAACGCGTAGGAGTGCAGCACCCGGGCGCGGTCGCGCTGGAACTCCCCGCGCCGGGACGCGCCCGTCGAGGAACCCGCCCGCTTCGCCGGCTCCGCGACGCGCCGCTCGCGGGCCGCGCCGTCGTAATCGAACACCGGCTCAGACCTGCTCGTCTATCCACTCGCTGAAGCGCAGCAGCGTGTCGATCCACATCCCGATCACGTACTTCAGCTGCGCGCGCGTGACGCCGAGCTCGAAATCGTGGCACTGCTCGGCGCAGATACCGACCATCCCGTCGTCGGGCAGCACGGTGTACGCCTTCGGGAACAGCTTCGTGCGGTTCCACTCGTCCAGCAGCAGGGCGAGGGTGGCCCGGGTCTCGACAGCGAAGCGCCGGTTGAGGTACATCCGGGTCTGCAGCACCTCGTGACGCTCGCCGTAGAAGAAGAAGTACACGCTGCACTTCTCCCAGCGCACCGCCAGATCGCCGTCCTCGTCGATCGAATGACGCAGGCCGAACTCATCGAGGATCTGCTGCACCAGTGCGACGCTGGGCAGCACCATCGTGCCGCCGTCCGGCTCGCGGCGCCGTGAACTCAGGGCGTCGCGGATCTCGGGACGAAGACGACGGAACACCCCCCGACCGTACCGGCTGCCGGCGGCAGGTTCAGCCCTCGGCGGCGACGGAGCGGCCGGCCTCGAGGCGGGCCACGGGCACCCGGAACGGCGAGCAGGAGACGTAGTCCAGGCCGACTTCCTCGAAGAAGTGGACGGAGTCGGGGTCGCCGCCGTGCTCGCCGCAGATGCCCAGCTTGAGGGCAGCCCGCTGCGCGCGTCCCTTCTCGACGGCGATGCGGATCAGCTCGCCGACGCCCTCGCGGTCGATGGATTCGAACGGGCTGATGCCGAAGATGCCCTTCTCCAGGTACGCGGAGAAGAAGGCCGCCTCGACGTCGTCGCGCGAGAATCCCCAGGTCGTCTGGGTGAGGTCATTGGTGCCGAAGGAGAAGAACTCGGCGGCCTCGGCGATCTGGCCCGCGGTCAACGCGGCTCGCGGCAGCTCGATCATCGTGCCGACGAGGAACTCGAGATGCACGCCGGTCTCGGCGCGGACCTCCCGCGCTACCTGGATGATGTCCTGCTTGACGGTCTCGAATTCCTGGACGTTCGCCACCAGCGGCACCATGATCTCGACCCGCGGCACCCCGCCGGCATCGATCCGTTCGGCGGCTGCCTCCAGGATCGCGCGGGCCTGCATCTCGAACAGCCCGGGGATCACCACGCCGAGGCGAACGCCGCGCAGGCCGAGCATCGGGTTCTGCTCGTGCAGCTTGTGCACGGCCTGCAGCATGCGCAGGTCGCCCTCGCGCTTCTCGCCCCGCGCCTCGGCCACTGCGACGCGCACCGACAGCTCGGTGATGTCGGGCAGGAACTCGTGTAGCGGCGGGTCCAGCAAGCGGATGGTCACCGGCAGGCCGTCCATCGCCTCGAGGATGCCGACGAAGTCTTCGCGCTGCAGCGGCAGCAGTTCGGCGAGTTCGCGTTCCTGCTCCTCGTCGGTGTCGGCCAAGATCAGCTGCTCGACGAGCTGGCGGCGCTCGCCGAGGAACATGTGTTCGGTGCGGCACAGCCCGATGCCCTGCGCGCCCATCCGGCGGGCACGGGCGGCGTCCTCGGCGGTGTCCGCGTTCGCGCGCACCGCCATCCGCCGGGCGCCGTCGGCGTGCCGCATGATCCGGTCGACCGCCTTGACGAGATCCTGCCCGCCGTCCGCGTCCGAGCCGTCGATGGCGTCGGGATCGAGCTCGCCCTCGAAGTAGCGCACGATCGGCGAACTCACCACCGGCACGTCGCCGAGGAACACCTCGCCGGACGTGCCGTCGATCGAGATGACATCGCCCTCGTGCACCTCGACGCCGTGCGGCGCGCGCATCACCCGCTGCTTGGTGTTGACGTCGATCGACTCGACGCCGCACACGCAGGTCTTGCCCATGCCGCGCGCCACGACCGCGGCGTGCGAGGTCTTACCGCCGCGCGAGGTCAGGATGCCCGAGGCCGCGATCATGCCGTTGAGGTCGTCCGGGTTCGTCTCGCGGCGCACCAGGATCACCGACTCGCCCGAGCGCGACCACTTGACCGCGGTGTAGGAGTCGAAGACGACCTTGCCGACGGCTGCGCCCGGGGAGGCGTTCATGCCCTGGGCGATCTTGTGACGGCCGGCGGCCTTCTCGTCGAAGCGCGGGAACATCAGCTGCGCGAGCTGGGCGCCGGTGACCCGGGTGACCGCCTCGTCCATGTCGATCAGTCCCTGGTCGACGAGCTGCGTCGCGATCCGGAACGCCGCCGCGGCCGTCCGCTTACCCACCCGCGTCTGCAGCATCCACAGCTTGGCGCGCTCGATCGTGAACTCGATGTCGCACAGGTCGCGATAGTGCTCCTCCAGGGTCTGCATGATCTGCATCAGCTGCGCGTAGGACGGCTCGTCGAGCTTCTCCAGGTCGGCCAGCGGCACGGTGTTGCGGATGCCGGCGACGACGTCCTCGCCCTGGGCGTTCTGCAGGTAGTCGCCGTACACGCCCTGCGCTCCGCTGGCGGGGTCGCGGGTGAACGCCACGCCGGTGCCGGAATCCATGCCCAGGTTGCCGAACACCATCGAGCAGATGTTCACGGCCGTCCCCAGGTCGGCCGGGATGCGCTCCTGGCGGCGGTAGACGACCGCGCGCGCGGTGTTCCACGAGTCGAACACTGCGCGTACCGCGAGATCCATCTGCTCGCGCGGCTCCTGCGGGAACGGGCGGCCTGCGTGCTCGACGACGATCTGCTTGTACGTCTCGACGAGCTTGCGCATGTCCTCGGCGTCGAGTTGCAGGTCGTCGGTGCTGTCCTTGGCGTGCTTGGCCGCGTCGAGCGCGTCCTCGAAGTGCTCGCCGGCGATACCGAGCACGGTCTTGCCGAACATCTGAATCAGCCGCCGGTACGAGTCGAACGCGAACCGCTCGTTGCCGGCCTGCGCGGCGAGCCCGCGCACCGACTGGTCGTTGAGGCCGATGTTCAGGACCGTTTCCATCATGCCGGGCATCGAGAACTTCGCGCCCGAGCGCACCGAGACCAGGAGGGGGTCATCGGACTGGCCGAGCTGCTTGCCCATCGTCTGCTCGAGCGCGGCCAGATGTTGTGACACCTCCGCCGCCAGCTCTGCCGGTTCGCGACCGCTGCTCAGGTAGGCCTGGCACGCCTCGGTGGTGATCGTGAAGCCTGGTGGCACCGGCAGGCCGAGGTTGGTCATCTCGGCCAGGTTCGCGCCCTTGCCCCCAAGCAGGTCCTTGAGGTCCCTGTTCCCCTCGGCGAAGTCATAGACATATTTGGGCATGGCGTGCTCCGAGCGTCTCGACGATGTGGCTCGACAGCCAGCCTAGGGCTCCCGCGGTCGCGGACCGGCGAACGGTCCGTCGCCTCACTTTCAGTTGACAGTTGTGCTCCGAAATGGTTGCCTGCAGACCAGGACCCGAGGACGGAGGAGTGATGGTCGAGACCGGCGCCACGCCGAAGGTGTCCGGGCTGCGCCGTCAGGTGTCGCGCCTCGGTCGGGCCCTGACGACTCCCCTGCTGCCCGACGACTACTTCGCGCTGATCAAGCCGCGCTGGTCGACGCGCGAGCTCACCGGGACGGTCGTCCGGGTCCGCCGGGAACACGGCAACGCCTCGACGATCGTCATCAAGCCGCACTTCGACTGGCCCGCGCACAAGCCCGGGCAGTACCTGCGGATCGGCATGGAGATCAACGGCATCCGGCACTGGCGCGCCTACTCGATCGCGTCCGACCCAGGGCACCCCGAGCGCGTCGTGAGCATCACGGTCAAGCACGCCGAGGGCGGCCGGATGTCGCCGATGTTCAACCAGCAGGTTCGGGCCGGGCAAGAGGTCTTCCTCGGTGACATCGAGGGTGAGTTCACCCTTGCTGACCCGCTGCCCGAGCGGCTGTTGTTCGTCTCCGCCGGCAGCGGCATCACCCCGATCATGAGCATGCTGCGCGAACTCGACCGGCGCGACCGGCTCGCGGACACCGTGCACGTCCACAGCGCCCGCAACAGCGAGGACATGATCTTCGGGAGCATGCTGCGCAAGCTCGCCGAGCGGCGCCGCGGATATCGCCTCGTCGAGATCCACACCGAGCGCCAGGACCGGCTCACGCCGGACGGCCTCGCGCGGATCTGCCCGGACTGGCAGGAGCGCGCGACCTTCGTGTCCGGGCCGCGCGCGCTGATCGACGCGATCGAGCGCCACTACGCCGAGGCCGACCGTTCCGGACAACTGTTCACCGAACGGTTCCAGCCGGTGATCGGCAACGGCGGCGGCGACGGAACCGGTGGGACCGTGCACTACCGGGTCTCCGAGCGCACCGCGGAATGCGGGGCCGGCGTGTCGATCCTGGTCGGTGGCGAGCAGGCCGGCGCGAAGCTCGCCTACGGCTGCCGGATGGGCATCTGCCACACCTGCGTCGGACGATTGCAGGACGGCGCTGTCCGCGACATCCGTACTGGCGCGGTGACGCGGGCCGGCGGGCAGATGATCCGCGTGTGCATCAACGCCCCCGAGGGCGCGGTGGAGATCGACCTGTGACCACATCGACCGGGAGAAGGAGATCCATGCCCTACGACGAGAACAACCCGCTGTACCAGCTCAGCGCAGACCAGCTGGACGAGCTGGGCGCGCGGTTCGACGCACTGCACGACGAGGTGTTCGCCGATCTCGGCGACGTCGACGCGCGCTACATCCGCAACATGATCACGCTGCATCGTCGCCTGGTCGCGATGTCACGCGCCGTGCTGATCTTCTCCAGGTACCGGCCAGCGTGGGTGCTCGGCACCGCGGGCCTGTCGATCGCCAAGATCCTGGAGAACATGGAGATCGGGCACAACGTGATGCACGGGCAGTGGGACTGGATGAACGACCCGAACATCCACTCCTCGACGTGGGACTGGGACACCGCATCGCCGGCCGCCGCGTGGAAGCACTCGCACAACTACGTCCACCACACGTACACCAACGTGATCGGCAAAGACAAGGACGTGGGATATGAGATCATGCGCATCGACGCGCGGCAGAAGTGGCACCCGGCCTACCTGCTCCAGCCGGTCTACAACGTGCTGCTCATGGTGGCCTTCGAGTGGGGCGTCGCGCTGCACGACCTCGACTTCGACAAGATCAAGAGCGGCGAGAAGTCGCGCAAGCAGGTCTGGGACGAGCTGAAGGCGATCGGCGCGAAGGCGCGGCGACAGATCCTCAAGGACTACGTCGCCTATCCGGCGCTGTCAGGACGCCGCGGCTACCGATCGACGCTCATGGCGAACATCGTCGCCAACATCGTACGCAACGTGTGGTCCAACGCCATCATCTTCTGCGGGCACTTTCCGGACCAGACGTTCATGTTCACCGAGGAGGAGGTGGCCGACGAGTCGCGCGGGGCGTGGTACGTGCGCCAGCTCATCGGCGCGGCGAACATCGACGGCGGCCCGCTGTTCCACGTGATGGCCGGCAACCTGTCCTTCCAGGTCGAGCACCACCTGTACCCGGACATGCCCAGCTCGCGGTACCAGCAGATCGCGCCGCGGGTCAAGGAGATCTGCGATCGCTTTGGCCTGCCGTACAATATCGGGCCGCTACACAAGCAATGGGGCACCGTCCAGCGCACGATCCTGCGCCTGGCGCTGCCCGGCGGCGGCCCGCGCAAGAAGCCCGGGCCTTACGCAATCCCCGCCGAGGTCAAGGCCGAACGCGAGCGCGACAGGCAACGCGTTCCCGCCTTCCCGTAGCGGACCGCGCTCAGCCGCCGCCGTCGGCCAGCTCGGCACCGGCGGGGATGGCCCGCGAGTGCCGCGTGGCCAGCCAGCCGTCCGGCAGGGCCACCGCGCGCGCCCCGGTGGTGCGTCCGCGTGGACGGCCCAGGACCGCCTGCGGGTAGGGCTGCTCGGTGTCGAGCCTGGCGAGCAGGTCGTCGAGTTCGGCCAGGCTCGACGCGCTTGCCATCGCCACGCGTAGGTCGCTGCCGACCGAGAAGCCCTTGAGGTACCAGGCGACGTGCTTGCGGAAGTCGGTGACGCCGCGGGCCTCGTCGCCCAGCCATTCCACGAGCAGCTGCGCGTGCCGGCGCATGGTGGTGGCGACCGTGGCCAGGTCCGGCAGGGCGCGCTGCGGGCGGCCGTCGAACGCCGCGGCGAGGTCCGCGAACAGCCACGGCCGGCCCAGGCAGCCACGGCCCACGATCACCCCGGCACAGCCGGTCTCGCGCACCATCCGCAACGCGTCGTCGGCCTCCCAGATATCGCCGTTGCCGAGAACCGGGATGTCCAGCAGCTCGACCAGTTCGGCGATCGGTGCCCAGTCGGCGGTGCCCCCGTAGAACTCGGCAGCGGTGCGCCCGTGCAACGCGACATATGCGACGCCGGCGTCCTGCGCCAGCAACGCGGCCTCGCGGAAGGTGCGGTGCGCGGCGTCGATACCGACCCGCATCTTCACCGTGACCGGAAGGTCGCCTGCGTTGCGAACGGCGGCGTGGACGATGTCCTCGAACAGCCCGAGCCGCCACGGCAGCGCCGCTCCCCCGCCCTTGCGCGTCACCTTCGGCACCGGGCAGCCGAAGTTCAGGTCGACGTGGTCGGCAAGATCCGCCACCGCGATCAGCTGCACCGCCGCGCCGACGATCGCCGGATCGGTACCGTACAGCTGGATGCTGCGGGGACGTTCGTCACTCTCGAAACGGATCATCCGCAACGTCTTGGGGCTGCGTTCCACGAGTGCCCGGGAAGTGATCATCTCGCTGACGAACAATCCACCCGCTCGGCCCGGGTCGAGGACAGAGGCCAGCTGCTCGCGGCACAGTCGCCGGAATGCGGTGTTGGTGATGCCCGCCATCGGCGCCAGCACCACCGGCGGGTCCGCGATGACACCGTCGGACAGCCGCAGTGGGGGTAGCCCCAGCAGTGCTGGCGTAGCGACTGGGGGAGCGATGCCGATCATCAGCAGCCGACGAGCTCCGCAGCTAGGTAGCCCTCGACCTGGTCGAGCGCAATGCGTTGCTGCGTCATCGAGTCACGCTCTCGCACGGTCACCGCGTGGTCGTCCAACGAGTCGAAGTCGACGGTGACGCAGAACGGGGTGCCGATCTCGTCCTGGCGCCGGTACCGGCGACCGATCGCCTGCGCGTCGTCGAAGTCGACGTTCCAGTGCTTGCGCAGCGCGGCCGCAAGATCGCGGGCGACTGGCGAGAGGTCCGCGTTCCGCGACAACGGCAGCACGGCGGCCTTCACCGGTGCCAGCCGGCGATCCAGTTTGAGCACCGTGCGCTTGTCCATCCCCCCCTTCGCATTGGGGGCCTCGTCCTCGCTGTATGCGTCGAGCAGGAACGCCAGGACGGCGCGGGTGAGCCCGGCGGCCGGCTCGATGACGTACGGCGTCCAGCGCTCGTTGCGCTCCTGGTCGAAGTAGGTGAGATCCGCGCCGGAGTGCTGCGCGTGCGTCGTGAGGTCGAAGTCGGTGCGGTTCGCGATGCCCTCGAGCTCTGCGAATTCCGCGCCGCCGAAGCAGAAGCGGTACTCGATGTCGACGGTGCGCGCCGAGTAGTGGGACAGCTTGTGCTTCGGGTGCTCGAAGTGACGCAGGTTCGCGGGATCGATGCCAAGATCCAGGTACCAGTTCCACCGTTGCTCGAGCCAGTAGTCGAACCAGGTTTCAGCCGTCGCGGGCTCGACGAAGAACTCCATCTCCATCTGCTCGAACTCGCGGGTGCGGAAGATGAAGTTTCCGGGCGTGATCTCGTTGCGGAAGCTCTTGCCGGTCTGCGCGATGCCGAACGGCGGCTTCTTGCGGGCCGTCGTCATCACGTTGAGGAAGTTGACGAAAATGCCCTGCGCCGTCTCCGGGCGCAGGTAGTGGACGCCCTCCTCGGACTCGACGGGACCGAGATAGGTCTTGAGCATCATGTTGAACTCGCGTGGCTCGGTCCACTGCCCGCGGGTGCCGCAGTTCGGGCACGCGACGTCGGCCAGACTCGTCGGGGGCTTGCCGTGCTTGTTCGCGTACAGCTCCTCGAGCTGGTCGGCGCGGTTGCGCTTGTGGCACGACAGGCACTCCACCAGCGGATCGGTGAACACGTCCAGGTGCCCGGAGGCCCGCCACACGTCGGAGGCGAGGATGACCGCGGAGTCCAGGCCGACGACGTCCTCGCGCCCGGTGACCATCGACTTCCACCACTGCCGGCGGACGTTCTCCTTCAGCTCGACGCCGAGCGGGCCGTAGTCCCAGGCAGAGCGGGTGCCGCCGTAGATCTCGCTGGAGGCAAAGACGAATCCACGTCGCTTGCTCAGGTTGACGACGGCGTCGTTGCGGTCGGTGGGCACAGGTTCTCCATCCGGCTGGCGGTCGGCTCCGGGGACTCCGGCGAGGGTGCCCCCAGCGTATCGGCCGCCTGCCGCCCGGTTCGGCGTCGTTCGACGCGGTCGAACAGCACGCACACGGCTGCCGCGGCGAGCCAGCCGGCGAGGATGTCGAGCAGGTAGTGCTCGCCGGTGTAGACCAGCGTGAACCCCATGAAGGTGACGTAGGCAGCCAGCACGATCTTGGTGAGCTTGCGCACACGGCGCCACATGAAGATCGCGAACAGCATGGTGCCGCCGGCGTGCAGCGACGGCACGGCTGCCACCTGGTCGACGATGTCCTGGCCCGCGTTCAGCAGCGAGCGCGCGGCGCTGAGGTGCAGCGCCGACCAACCGCGACCGGAAATCCGTTCGATATAAGGCATCGCGCCGGGTCGCGGATGTGCCGCCGCACCGAGCAGCCCGCCGTGGGGCACGAACGCGGGGTCGGCGTACAGGCACGGCGGGTTGTTCGGGTGAGTGGCCACCTGCGCCGCGGTGCACCGGGCAGCGGCCCACGGCGGCGCGGTCGGGACGAGCGCGAAGAAGACGAAGCCGAGGAAGGACAGCGTGACGAATCGGGCCGCCCACCGGCGGAAGTCGGAGCGGCTGCGCAACCACAGCACACCGGCGGCGAAATAGGGCAGAAAGAAGAAGGAGATGTAGCACAGGCAGACCGGGATGTCCCACCACCGTGCGCCGGCGAACTTGAGGTGTTCTTGCAACCAGACGGTGGGTTCGGTGCCGAGGAACAACCACTTGTCGACGGTGATCTGCGGGGTCCACCAGGTCGGCATCCCGAGCGTGTCGGATACCCCCCGCAGGTAGTCGTAGGCGACCAGGACCAGGGCGAACGGCAGCCAGTCGGCGACGACCGTCCACAGCGCGCGCCGTCCGATGCTCGCCACGGCGACGCCGGGAGTGATCCACAGCAGCAGGCGGTCACGGTCGAAGGGCAGCCCGTCGGCGTAGCACTGGCGCACGAACAGCAGCGCCCAGAGCGCGGTGGCGCCCCAGCGCACCACGCGCAGCACCTCCACGCGGCTCGGCCGCAGCACCGTCCACGCGCGAGCGGGCGGTGGTTGCGCGCGCCGGATCGTCGCGTCGGACCGGACGGCCGCGATCGTGTCGTCGCTCATGCCGGACCGGGTGCGCGGTCACTGGCCCGCAATGCCATGGTGCCGTCGGACGCGAGTTCGGCCAGCGACTCGAACCCGCTGGGCAGGTCGAGGGCCTCGGCGAGCAGTGGCGCGGCGTGCAGCTTCACCGCGACGTTGCTCAGCGCGCGCCGGTAGGAGCCGACGTCCGCCCACTCGGTGACGATCACCCAGGCTCGCTCGTCGTCGGTCGATCGGCCCAGGGTGCCGCGGAGATAGCCGGGCCGCTCCGCCAGAGCCGACAGCGCGGTGCGAGCACGCTCGACGAAGCCGTCGGATCCGCTGTCGAAATGCAGCACCGAGATCACGACGGCTCCGGCGCGTGGATCGGGCCGGCGGCGCCGAAGCGGCGGTCGCGACGGGCGTAGGCGAGGCAGGCGGCCCAGAGATGGCGGCGGTCGAAGTCGGGCCACGGCGTGTCGACGAAGACGAGTTCGGCGTAGGCGGATTGCCACAGCAGGAAGTTCGACGTGCGTTGCTCGCCGGAGGTACGGATGAACAGGTCGACGTCGGGTAGGCCGGGCTCGTCGAGATTCGCGGCGATCGTGCGCTCGTCGATCTTTGCCGGATCGAGGCGTCCGGCCTGCACCTGCCGCGCGATCGCCCTCGTGGCGTCGACGATCTCAGCTCGGCCGCCGTAGTTGACGCAGAACTGCAGGGTGAGGCGCTCGTTGGCACGGGTGAACCGCTCGGCGTCCTCGAGCTGATCAATGACCGAACGCCACAACCGGGGACGCCGCCCGGCCCAGCGGATGCGCACGCCGAGCTCGGCGAGCTCGTCGCGGCGCCGTCGGATCACGTCCTTGTTGAAGCCCATGAGGAAGCGCACCTCATCCGGCGAGCGGCGCCAGTTCTCGGTGGAGAACGCGTACGCCGACACCGTGGACACGCCGAGCTCGATCGCCCCGTGCAGCACGTCCATCAGCGCCGCCTCGCCGGCGCGGTGGCCGTCGGTACGGCTCAGTCCCTGGGCCTGGGCCCAGCGGCCGTTGCCGTCCATCACGATCGCGACGTGCCTGGGCACCAGCTCGGTCTGGATCTGCGGCGGCGTTGTGCCGCTCGGGTGCGGCGGCGGGTCGGGCCATCGGGCCGGGTGACCCGCCGCGGTGCCGCGGGCTGCCGCCGCGCTCGCAGCGCTCGGCGTCGTCACCCGGACACAGTACCCAGCCACGCGCGGCGGAGTCCGGCGATCGTGGTGCGGCGACGAGACAGGCCCGCACACCTACCGGACCGAAACCGGTCCCCGATCGACGTAAGGCAGCGAGCACAGCCCGCGTTCCAGGTGCCACTGAAGGTGGGCGGCAATCAGCCCGCTCGCCTCCCGCCGCGCCGCCGCCGCGCTGGCGTCGGCGACCGCCCAGTCGCCGCTCAACAGCGCCGTCATCAGCTCGAGCGAGTCGCGCTGCGGGCGAGCGGAGCCGCTCGGCCGGCAGCTCTCGCAGACGGCTCCGCCGGCCGGCACGTTGAACGCCGCGTGCGGCCCGGGCGCGGAGCACGTGGCGCACTCGCGCAGCGCCGGTTCCCAGCCGGCGCCCGACATCGCCCGCACGAAGAACGCGTCGAGGATCAGGCCCGGGTCGTGCACGCGCTCGACGAGCGCCCGCAGCGCGCCGACGAGCAGCAGGTAGAGCCGCAGCGCCGGCTCGCCCTCCTCCGTCAGCCGCTCGGCCGTCTCGCAGATCGCCGACACCGTCGTCCATCTCGGGTAGTCGCCGGCCAGTTGCGCGCCGTAGGCCCCGAGCGAATCGGTCTGGGTGACGAGGTCGAGCCCGCGCTGCCCTCCCGGCGCCTGCTGGCCCTCCGGCAGCCTGCTGTGCAGCTGGACGTCGATGTGGCTGCCCGGTTCGAGCCGCGCGCCGAACTTCGACGTGGTGCGCCGCACCCCCTTGCCGACCGCGCGCACCCGGCCGTGGCGGCGCGTGAGCAGCGTGACGATCCGGTCGGCCTCCCCGAGCTTGTGCAGCCGGAGGACGACCGCCTCGTCACGGTAGAGGGGCACCTGCCGATCCTCGCACCCTCAGCCGACAGCGACCGGCTGCGACGCGGGTGCGACCGGCCGCAGCCGGCGTGCCAGCGCGAGGGCGACCAGCGCCGCACTCAGCGCCGCGCCCACCGGCACCCAGAACGCCACTCGCGCGCCGTGCGCGTCCGCGATGCCACCGACGACCGCCGCGCCGAGGCCGTACCCCACGGACAGGCCGGTGCCGATCCAGGTGAGCCCCTCTGTCAGCGTCGCTGCTGGGACGATCTCGTCGATCAGTCCGAATCCGCCGATGAGCGTGGGCGCGATGCCCAGGCCCACGACGAACGTGCACGCGGCGAGCGTGGCCGGCGACGTCGCGGCGAAGTAGACGAACGGGAGCGCGCCGAACACCACTGCGCACGCCACGAACCGCGGCAACAGCGCAGTGCGCCAGTGGCGCGCGCCGTAGCCGACGCCCGCGACCGCGCTGCCGCCGGCGAAGCAGGCGATCACCCACCCCGCGCTGGTCCGCTGACCGTGCTGAGCGCAGAACGCCACCATCACCACTTCGGCACTTCCGAACACCGCGCCCATGAACACCATGACCCAAGTGATCAGCAGCATCCCCTTGCTGCGCAAAGCGAAAGTATGCTTCTCGGGTAACGAGCGCGCCGCCCGCGCGGGAGGCTCGGTGGAGCGCTGGCGCGCCAGCCAGAGCGTCCCCACGGTCACGAGCACCACCGCCAGGCCCAGCGTCACCGGTGCATGCGTGTGGGTGGCGAGGACGGTCGCGACGAGCGGCCCCAGGACGAAGATCACCTCGTCGAGCGTCGACTCGACCGAGTAAGCGGTGGACCGTTGCGGCGCGGCGCCGGGCCAGGCATGCGACCACCGGGCGCGGACGAGCGCGCCGACGTTCATCAGCGCGAAGCCCATCAGCACGGCCGGCGGCACGAGGGACCACAGCGGGGCATTCACGGTGACGAGGGCGGCGAACACTGCCGTCAACGCGACGTGCGCGAGCATGAACGGCGGCAACACCCGGTGCTGGCCGTAGCGGTCGACCAGCGTCCCAGCGACCGGGTTGCCGAACGCGCCACCGATCACGAAGCAACCGCTGACGACACCGGCGAAGCCGTAGTGGCCGGTACGCCCGGAGACGATCAGCACCAGTCCGATCGGGTAGATCGCGATCGGGAACCGGGCGACGAACGCCGCGGCGCTGAACGCCGCAGCGCCCGGAGCGGCGAACGCGGCACGGTAGCGAGCGAGCACCGGCGTCAGAACCCCAGCCGATTGAGCTTCTTCGGGTCGCGCTGCCAGTCGGCCTCGACCGCCACGTGCAGGTCCAGATGCACCCTGGCGCCGAGCAGCTGCTCGATGCCGCTGCGCGCCGTCGTCCCGATCGCCTTCAGCCGCGCCCCGCGGTGCCCGATCACGATGCCCTTCTGGCTCGGGCGTTCCAGGTGGATCGTCGCGAACACCTCGGTGAGCTCGGGGTGTTCGGGACGCGGACGCATCTCCTCCACCGTCACCGCGATCGAGTGCGGCAGCTCGTCACGCACCCCCTCCAGTGCGGCCTCACGGATCATCTCCGCGACGCGCGTCGCGGTGTCGTTGTCGGTGCTGACGCCGGGCGGGTACAGCATCGGTCCCGCCGGCAGCCGGGCGACCAGCAGGTCCGCGAGCAGCTCGATCTGGTCACCGGCGAGCGCGGACACCGGCACCACGTCGGCGAACTCGCCCAGCGTGCTGAGCGCCAGCAGTTGCTCGGCCACCTGCCGCTTGCCCACGGCGTCGGTCTTGGTGACGATCCCGATCACCGGCACCCGCAGGGCGCCCAGCTCGGCAGCGATGAACCGGTCGCCGGGACCGACCTTTTCGTCGGCCGGCACGCAGAAGCCGACCACGTCGACGTCGGCGAGCGCGGCGCGCACCACGTCGTTGAGCCGCTCGCCCAGCAGCGTGCGCGGGCGGTGCAGGCCCGGGGTGTCCACCAAGACGAGCTGGGCGTCCGGACGGGTGAGGATGCCGCGCACGGCGTGTCGGGTGGTCTGCGGCTTGGCACTCGTGATCACGATCTTGCTGCCGACGAGCGCGTTGGTCAGCGTGGACTTGCCGGCGTTGGGACGTCCGACGAAGCATGCGAAGCCCGACCGGAACTCTCCACGATCTGCGGCCATCCCGGAATTCTCCCACATGTTTTCTTGACTCGTTCCAGATCAGGACTAGGGTCGGCGGTGTGCCCGATACCGCTGCCCGCCTTGTCGAGTCGGGCCTGCGCGTGACCCGGCAGCGGGTTGCCGTGCTCGAGGCCATCACCCCCGGCGAGCATCTCGATGTCGACACCGTCGCCGAGCGGGCGCGCGGCACGCTGGGCGCGCTGTCCACCCAGGCCGCCTACGACGTGCTGCGCGCGCTGGGCGGCGCGGGTCTGGTGCGCCGCATCGAACCGGCCGGCCAGCCAGCCCTCTACGAGATCCGCGTCGGCGACAACCACCACCACCTGGTGTGCCGCGACTGCGGCGAGATCGTCGACATCGACTGCGCGAGCGGCGCAGCCCCCTGCCTCGACGCGACAATGCCGACGGGCTTTCTCGCCGACGAGGCCGAGGTGACCTGGTGGGGCCGGTGCGCACGGTGCAGGGCAACCGGCGCCTGAGCGGCGCCACATCACATCGTCAACCATCCACCGTCGAAGGAGACACCATGACCGAAGCCAAGGTTCCGGTAACCACCACCGATGCAGGCATCGAGGCCCCCAGCGACCACCACTCGCAGACCCTCGGCCCGGACGGCCCGATCCTGCTGCAGGACCACTACCTGATCCAGAAGATGGCGCATTTCAACCGTGAACGCGTCCCGGAGCGCGTGGTGCACGCCAAGGGCAGCGGCGCATTCGGCTTCCTGGAGATGACCGAGGAC
>JBPCOI010000057.1:0-7413 GCA_051000395.1 Jatrophihabitantaceae bacterium | reverse complement strand
GTCCCGGCAGTCAGCGTCGGTCGCGAACCACGCCAGGAACTCACCCACCGATCGCGGGTAGTCCCGACCCCCGCGCAGCGTGATCACGACTCAACAATAGGCCGGCTAAGTGGAGAGCCCTAACGCTTCTATCAGGAGGTCTTCGACCTACCGGTGAGCTTCGAGGACGAGGACTCGGTCGTGTTCCGCTTCGGAAGCACGATCATCAACCTGCTCGCGACGAGAGCTGCGCCGAACTCATCGAGCCCGCCGTGGTGGCACCGCCCGATGCGGGATCCCGGTTCCAGCTCACCATCGAGGTGCCGGACGTCGACGCCGTGTGCGCCACGCTGGCGGCGCGTGGCGTCGAGCTACTCAACGGGCCGATCGACCGGCCCTGGGGTGTGCGGACGGCCAGTTTCCGCGATCCGGGCGGTCACATCTGGGAGATCGCGCAGTAGCCGGCCGCGCTCGCCGCACGTCCGTGGCTGGGGCCATCCGCCGGCGCGCATCAGGATGACGGCGCGCACGGATCGGAGCCGTCAGCCTCCGGCGGGGGTGGGCTGCCGCCCCGTCGTGGACGGCAGCGGGCGCAGCGAGGCGGCCAGCGTGCTCGCGACGGCGAGCAGCACGGCGACCGCGATAAGCGCGTGCAGGACGCCGAGGTGCGAGCCGAGGAATCCGATCAGCGGTGGACCCCCAAGGAAGGCGCAGTAGCCCACGGAGGCGACGACGCTGACCCGGCCCGCGGCAGCCGCCGGCTCGTCCGCGGCGGCGCTCATCCCGACGGGGAACCCGAGCGACGTGCCGGCTCCCCACAGCAGCGCCCCGACGAACGCCAGCGGGATGTTCGGGCTGAACACGAACACGATCAGGCCCAGGACGGCGACGAGCGCGAGTGCCCGGACCACGGCGACGCGCCCGTGCCGCTCGAGCAGGTGCGGGCCTGCCCAGCGGGCCGCGGTCATGGCGGCGAGGAAGGCGGCGAAGCCGAGCGTGCCGACGACAGCGGGTGCGTGACGGCCGTCGATGAGAGCGACGCCGATCCAGTCGCTGCCGGTTCCTTCGGAGAAGGCGAAGGCCAGGACGAACACCCCGACGAGCAGGGTGCGGCGCTCTCGCCAACGGCCGAACACGCTGGAGGCGCGGTCGGATCCGGGTGGGGTTACGGCCTCACCTCCACCCGCGGCCTCGACGCGGGGCGCGGTGGCGTCGCGGGTCGTGGCGTCGCGCGTCGTAGTCGCGTCGCCGGTCGTGGTGGCATCGGGCAGGAACCGGCGCACCAACGCCGGCACCGCGACGGCCACGATGATCGCGACCGCGATCAGGTGCACCGTCACCGCGATCTGCAACCCGACCATGGCCGCACCGAGCAGCGCGCCGGCGACGGTTCCCAGGCTGAAGCCCGCGTGGAACCGCGCCATGATCGCCTTGCCGAGATGCCGCTCGACCTCGGCGCCCTGGACGTTCATCGCCACGTCCCACGAGCCGTTGGCGAAACCCAGCACGAACAACCCGATCAGCACCGGGACGACGCCGGCCAGGTAACCGGCCGCGACGACGGCCAGCGCGGCGGCGAGCAGGACCGCCATCACGGTGACGGTGCGGCAGGTGCCCAGGCGGTGGACGACCAGTCCCGAGATCGGCAACGCGATCACCGAACCGGCGGCGATCGCCAGCAGGACCAGACCCAGCTCGGCCGGGTTGAGCTGGAGCCGGGCGCGGACCTGCGGGATGCGCGATGCCCAGCTGGCGAACGCGAAACCGGCGCCGACGAAGGCGGCGTAGCTGGCCCGGACGGCGGCGGCGACCTGCTCCGGCGAGTGGCCGGCGCCCCCGGTCTGCGTCATTCCCACGATGATCCTCGGTGCCGGCGCACGGTTCCGCGGCCGGCGCACGGCCTGGACTCAGCGTCCCCGGCGCAGGGCGCGTCGCACTCGCCGGGCGCTCCGCCGCAGCTTGCCCGCGATTCGCCGCGGCAGCGGTCTGCTGGGCGCTGGTGCCCTGAGGCGCGTGGCGGCGGGGGTGGCCTCCGGGTCGGCCCGTGCGAGGACCCGGACGCTGCCGTCGCCGGAAACCTCCAGGGCGACACCGGTGCGGCGCGGTGCTCGCGGCTGCGCGACGTCGACGGCGAGCTGCACCTCCCAGGTTCCCTCGCTTGGCGCGGCCGGCAGCGCGAAGGACAGCGCAAGGCCGTCGCCGCTGCGCCGGACCTCGCGGGTACTGGCCTCGATCGCAGCCGCGCCGGCACCGACCCACGCGAGGCGAAGCCGGGCAGCGGGTAGTTCGGCGCCGGCATGCACGCTCAGGGGGACCGTGACGTGCAGCTGCTGGCCTTGCAGAGTCGGCCCATCCGATGCGTGCGCGTACGGCGTCGGGGCAACCGGGTCCGGCAGGATCCGGACCGCAGCCGGCGCCGGTCTGATCGCGCGCGCCAGCCGGTCGGCGCCCGCGCCCACGTCGAGGCTGAGGTTGTCGTAAGGATGCGTCCAGTACGGCACGACGGGCTGGCCGGACTCGAGCACGGCGGCGCGGGCGCCCGCGGTGGCCTCCGGCGTGCGTAGCGAGCCCAGGCGTGCCTGCTTGGACCAACCGGTCTGCACGATCTGCGCGTACACGTCCCAGACTCCCGGACTCAGCGGGGCGCCACCGCCGAGCGTCGCGGGGTCCAGCCGAGCGCTCGCCCGGTAGCTGAGCCACGTGAAGCGCTCGTCGTGATGCGTCTGGGTGGAGCACTGCGTCGGCACCGCCCACTCCTCGCTGTCGGCTCGTCGGCGCAGCACGAGACGAAGCGTCGCCGAGCGCAGCTGCGCCCCGCATTCGGCCGCGGCGCGCGGGAACGCGCCGCGCAAATGCTTCGGCTCGCTCAGGTACACCGAGTTGCCGTCGCGCTCATAGCGCCACGGCGAGTCCGACGTGCGCTCGACCAGCGAGCCAGCCACCTCCAGGACGAGTGCCCCGCTGTCGTCCCAGTGCAGCGCCAGCAGTCGCGCGAGCGCGCGGTTGCCGTCGTAGTGCTCCACGCTGCAGAGCAGGTCGTGCAGCCGGTCCTCGCGGAGCAACGCGGCCCGTACGCGCTGCGGAGCCGACAGGCCGGCGTCGAGCGCGGGCGGAAGGGATTCCAGCGCCACCGCCCGCGCTCGGTCGAACAACTGTCGCTGGTAGGCGGGATCGGCAGCGAGGAACGCGCCGCCGTCCAGGCGGGCGAGCAACTCGGTACGCAGGGGGCGGCGCAGGCATCTGTCACGCAACGCACCCGGCTTGGTATGGGCGTAGATGATCTCGAGGACCTCGCGGACATAACCGTAGTACCCGGCCGGGTCGATGCGCTGGTAGCCGGCGTTGCCGACGTCCTCGCGGCGCACGTGGAAGTAGCAGTGGTAGTCGGCGACGATCGCGATGCGCCGGGCGAGGAAGTAGGCGCGGACCACGAAGACGTGGTCCTCCAGGCGGCGCCGGCCTTCCGGAAAGCGCAGCTCGTGCTCGGTCAGGAAGCTCTTGCGGAACATCTTGTGCGGCGTCAGCGAATCCATCAGCGGCGTGTTCTGCAGCGTCGCGTCCGGACGGGTGATGCGAAACGGCGCCTTCGCGACGCCGCGGTGGTGCCCGGCATAGCGGCCGATGACGATGTCGGATCCGTGCTCGTCGGCGTAGTCGGCCATCCGATCGAGTGCCTGCACCCCGAGCCAGTCGTCCTGGTCGACGTAGAAGACGTAGCTGCCGAGCGCGGCGTCCGTGCCGAGATTGCGCGGGCGCCCGGGCCAGCCGCTGTTCGGTTCGTGGAGCACGCGGACGTTCGCGCGTTCCGCGGCCAGGCGGTCCAGGAAGGCTGGGGTGTCGTCCGTGGACCCGTCGTCGGCGAAGATCACCTCGAACTCGTCCTGCGGCATGGTCTGCGCCGCCAGCGAATCCACCAGGGCTTGCAGGTGGGGACCGGGGTTGTAGACCGGGACGACGACGCTGACTCGGATGGGATGCGGCGGCTGTCCCACTACGGCGCTCCGGCCCGGTCGTGGGCGCTTAGCGCGTCGGCCAGCGGCTCGGGCTCGCCCTGCAGCTCCCTGCGCTCGTCGTCGTCGCCGACGCCGTGCCGCTCGACACCTTGCAGGGCCGCGGCCTTGCTCGCCAAATCGTCGACCGCCTTGCGGAACAAGGTCATCGCCGGCACCGCCGGATCGCCGAGCAGGTAGGTACGGACGTCGTGGCGGCGGCTGCGCAGCTCGTCGGCGCCCCGCGCGTGGCCCAGGCCGGCGGCGAGTCCCTCGGCGTCGGGACCGATCAGGTATGCCGCGCCGGCCGAGGGGTTCAGCTCCCGGAACGCGGAGTCGGGCAGGCCGGCGCCGTTGGTCACGAAGTACGGCTTCTCCGACTGCAGGTAGTCCGAGACGACGCTGGAGATGTCGCTGACCAGCGCGTCGGACTCGTCGAAGCACTGGTAGAGCGTCATGGCGTTGTCGAGCACCGCGATGTGCTGCGGTCCGGCCGCCCGCAGCGCCGCCACGATCTCCTCGCTGACGCGCTGCGCCAGCGGGTTGACCGTCCCGGTGAGCGGGTGCGGCTTGTAGATCACCCGGACGCCCGGACTTTCCAGCAGCTGGCGGATGATCTCGCGGCCCATCGGGATCAGCGAGGACTGGTGTGGGTCCTCCGTCCAGCCCTCCCAGGTGGGCGCGTAGAGCACGGTGAACACGGTGTCGGTGCGCGGCGCGCCCTGCTCGATCCCGTCGAGCTGAGGGCGCCCGACCAGCACGATCGCCTCGTCGCGGACCCCGACCTGGGCCCGCAGGTAGCGCTGACGGCCGGCCTCACCGGCGACCCAGACCTCGTCGTACACCTTCGCGAACGGGTTGAAGCTGGCCGTCTTGTCACTGTCGCCGTGCCCGATGAACGCGCTCTTGAGCGTGGGGACGCGCAGCAGGTGGATGTTCTTGCCGACGTTGGCGACGTAGAGCGCCACCCGCGCGCCGGGGAACTCGAAGTTCATCAGGTCGATCGAGAACGGCAGGCACAGCACGGGGACGCTCGTGGGGGAGAGCAGGTCGAGGTAGCGCCGCTCGCGCAGTAGGACGAGCACCGGCCGGTCCAGGCGCTGCATGGTCTCCAGCCACATGTTCAGCTGATAGACCGCGTCGATGTCACCGGAGAAGTGCAGGATCACGACCGGCATCAGCTCGCGCACCGCGCGCTGCGCCTCCCGCATCCGCAGCTCGTCGCGCGGCAGGCGCGAGAGCGCCAGCACCTGAGGCAGCAGCCCGAGCGCCACGCCGGCCGCCGCGAGCACCATGAGCACCGCGCCCGGCGCCACCGGCGCGTAGGAGCCGCCGAGCAGCGCCCAGGCGAGCGCAGCGGTCAGCAGGAGCTCGGTGTGCAGGGCGACGCGCATCCCGCTGGCCAGCAGCCAGTCCGGCGGCGGCGGCGGCAGCGTCTCTCCCGGCACGGGCAGGTTACGGGTCTCGACCAGGCGCAGCCGCTTCTTCGCGACGATGAGCCGCAGGCCGTTGTACAGCGCCACGGCCGCGTGGTGCCCGAGCACCGCGAGGACCACCAGCACCTGGGCGGTGCCAGACAGCTCGGCGGAACGTAGCAAGAAGGCCAGGACGAGGATCTGGCGGTACACGAAGCGCCACGGCTGGCTGAACCCGATGCGACCGAGACCGCCGAGCACGACCTGGTCGTCGGTGCGCTGGAGCAGGTAGTCGAGGGGGTACAGCAGCACCGAGGCGAGCACGACCAGGCCCAGGGAGCCGCCCAGCGCGGCGCCGCCCAGCAGCGCGTAACACCCGCCGAGCAGCAGGCACAGCGCGGCGGGATAGCGGTGGCTCACCGCCTGCCGCCCGCGCTGGAAGCCTCCGCCTCGGCCTCTGCGTCGGCCACCGCCTCGGCGACCAGATCGGCCTGGGAGGCGGCCCGGCTCGCGGTCTCGCGGCGTACGTCGACCACGTGCCCAGTCAGGTCGGAGGCGAGGACGTCCAGGACCGTGGATGCCACCGCGTCGCTCTCCAGCAGGCTGCCCTCCGGCTCGGTGCCGAAGGCCTGCAGCCGCATCGGGGTCCGGGTGCGTTCCGGGTTGATGACGTTGACGTGGATGCCCTCGGGCGACCACTCGTCGGCCAGTGCCTGCGCGAGGTTGACGACGGCCGCCTTGGTCGAGGAGTACAAGACGTAGTCGGCGCGTCCTCGTGTGTAGGAACTGGAAGTGAACAGCACCAGGTGCCCGCGGGTCTCGCGCAGGTAGGCCGCGCTGGCGCGGGCGACCGTGACGGGGCCGAGGAAATTGACTTCCAGCTGCCGGCGCACCTGCTCGTCGTCCATGTCCGCCAGCCGGCCCCTGGCGAGCTGCGCAGCGCTGAGCACGACGGCGTCGACGCGCCCGGTCTCGGCCATGACCTGCCGCAGCGCCGCGGCCACCGCGGCCGGATCCTCGACGTGCGTGCCGGTGGTGGAGCGGCTGAAGGAGAACACGTCGCAGCCGGCGGCGCGGGCCTGCTCGACGACGTCGCTTCCGATGCCGTAGCTGCCGCCGAACACGACGACGGTCTTGCCGCCCAGCGCATCGCGCAGCTCCTCCGGAGTGCGGGGGGTGGCCAGGTGCGAGCCGAGCTGGAACAGCTTGTCGGCGAGGAACAGGTCGACCGGATAGGTGACCTTCATATTCTGCTCGTCGCCCGCGACGACGTAGATCGCGACCTCGGGCAGGTAGCGAAGCACCACCCCGCAGTCGTCGGTGGCGCGGAACTGCGGGTCACCGGCTGCCAGCTCGTAGGCCCGCCGGATGGTGGACAGGCGAAAGCCCTGCGGCGTCTGGCCGCGCCGCAACCGGCTGCGCTCGGGGATCTCGACGATGTGGTCCCTGCCGTCGACGCGGATGATCGTGTCGGCCGAGCTGATCGCGACGTCGACGGCTTCGTAGCTCCGCAGCGCGTCGACGCAGTCCTGCACCACGCGCCGGGGCAGCAGCGGGCGCACCGCGTCGTGCAACAGCACGTTGCACTCCTGCTCGCCGAGCGCGTCGAGAGCAACCTGGGTCGACCCGTTGCGGTCGGCGCCGCCGGCCAGCACCCGGGTGAGCTTGGGCAGGGTGCTCTTGCCGAGCAGCAGCCGCTCGGCGTCGCCGACGAAATCCGGCGTCATCACGACGATGATCTCGTCGATCTCGGCGCAGTCGTGCAGGGTCTCGACGGTGTGCTCGATGATCGTGCGCCCGGCGACCTTCAGCAGCTGCTTCGGCACGTCGAAGCCGACGCGCGAGCCGGTGCCCCCCGCGAGGACGACGGCGACGGTGCGCAGCCGGTCGAGATTGGGGGTCGTGGCGGTGGTCATCCGGCTCCCGCAGGTCGACGTCGGAGCGGGTCGGCGGCGCCGGCCCGACGGGACGCTACACGCGGCTGGCCGGCCGACATCGCGGCGCCGCGCCGGGCGGGACCGGCTCGATGC
>JBPCOI010000044.1:0-31236 GCA_051000395.1 Jatrophihabitantaceae bacterium | reverse complement strand
CGTGGTGATCCGGCCCAGGACCTTCGCCGTGCTGGATGCCCGCAGCAGTGCGAGCATCTCCGCGTTCGGGCGTCCGGTGCGCGCCGCGTACTGGGAGGCCGCGCACAGGCCCGGCGCGAAGTGACCGCACGCCGGGTCGCTCTGCGGGCCGCCGTGACCGTCCTGGAACAGGTAGCCGGCCCACAGTTTCTTGAACACTCCGGGGTGGTCGCCGGCGGCATCGGGGAACAGCGCATGCGTCAGGTCGTTCCAGGTGATGTCGGCGGCCACCGCTTGGATGCGGCTGTCCGTTCCCGCCAGGAGCAGGGCGAGGGCGCCGCCGTAGGACGAGCCCGCGACCGCGACGCGGGGGCGCCCGTTCGCCTTCTGCACCTGCGGCAGCCCGGCGAGATAGCTGACGAGCAGGCTCGCGTCGTGCACCTCGTAGGCGGGCGCGTCGAGGTGGATGAGACCGCCGGAGGCGCCGAATCCCCTTGCTGTATAGGCGAGAACGACGTATCCGTGCTGGGCGAGCGTGCGCGCCTGGCCGTCCAGCTCCGACTTCGTGCCGCCGAAGCCGTGCGCGAGCAGGACGGCCGGCGCAGGTGTGTGCTCCGGCAGGTAGAGCGTGGTGTCCAGCCGCACCGGCCGGCCGGCCTCGGGGGTGCCCGCGAGGAACTGGCTGCGGGTGTGGACGGACGGCGCGGCGCCGAGCACCGCCGCGACGGCGATCGCGACCGCGGCCAGGACGGCAGCGAGCATCGCGGCGAGCACCCGGCGCGACCGCATCCGCCGGCGCAGGCCGGCTGGGATCACTCGTGCACCGTACGTACGCGCTCGGCCAGCGCCGCGTCCTTGGCCTGCACGCTGTCGGCCAGCTGCCGCTGGAAGACCGACATCCTCGCCGACAGCGCGCCGTCCGCGACCGCCAGGATGCGCACCGCCAGCAGCCCGGCGTTGCGTGCCCCGCCGATCGAGACCGTCGCCACCGGGACGCCGGCGGGCATCTGCACGATCGAGAGCAGCGAGTCCATCCCGTCCAGGTGTCTCAGCGGCACCGGCACGCCGATCACCGGCAACGGGGTCAGCGCGGCGACCATGCCCGGCAGGTGGGCCGCGCCCCCGGCGCCTGCGATGATCACCTTCAGGCCGCGGCCGGCCGCTTGCTGCGCGTAGGCGACCATGGCCGTCGGGGTGCGGTGCGCCGACACCACCCGGACCTCGTGCGCGACGCCGAACTCGCGCAGCGCCTCGGCCGCGTCGGCCAGCACCTTCCAGTCCGAGTCGCTGCCCATGATCACCGCTACGGACGGATCGCTCATGCGGCGCTCTCTCCGTTCACGAGGTAGCCGGCCGCGGCCCGGGCGCGTGCGCGCACCTCGTCGACTCGCGCGCCCAGCGCGGTGACGTGACCGACCTTGCGGCCGGGCCGCCATCCCTTGCCGTACAGGTGGATCTTCACATCCGGCCAGCGGGCCATGCAGTGGTGCACCCGCTCGTCGATGCCCTTCGGCTCGACGCCGTCGCCGGCCGCGAGCAGGTTGGCCATCACGACGACGGGCGCGGTCATGCTCGTCACGCCCAGCGGGTAGTCGAGCACGGCACGTAGGTGCTGCTCGAACTGCGACGTGCGCGCTCCCTCGATCGTCCAGTGCGCCGAGTTGTGGGGACGCATCGCCAGCTCGTTGACGAGCAGCGCGCCGTCCGTGCGCTCGAACAGCTCGACCGCGAGCACCCCGGTGACCTCCAGCTCCGCGGCGATGCGCAGGGCGAGCCGCTGCGCCTGCTCGGCGCGTTCGGCATCCAGTCCGGGAGCGGGTGCGACGACCTCGACGCAGATGCCGCCGGCCTGCACCGTCTCGACGACCGGCCACGCCGCGCCCTGCCCGAACGGCGAGCGGGCGACGACGGCGGCCAGTTCCCGGGCGATCGCGACGTGCTCCTCGGCGAGCAGTGCCGTGCCCGATGCCAGCACGCCGGCGGCGTCCTCGACCGAGCCCACGGTCCACACGCCCTTGCCGTCGTAGCCGCCGCGGATCGCCTTGAGCACGAGCGGCCAGCCGACCTGTGCCCCGAACGCGGCCAGCGCGTCGCGCGGGTCCTCGGCCGCCGACAGGTCCGTCCACCGCGGGCAGACGATGCCCAGCCCGGTGAGCCGCGTACGCATCGCGGCCTTGTCCTGGGCGAAGCGCAGCGCCTCGGCGCCGGGCTGCACCACGACACCGTCGGCCGCCAGCGCGACGACGTGCTCGGACGCGACGTGCTCGTGGTCCCAGGTCACCACGTCGCAGCCGACGGCGAAGGCGCGCAGGTCGGCCAGGCTGCGGTAGTCGCCGACGACCACGTCGGATGCCACGAGCGCCGCCCCGTCCGCAGCGCTCTCGGCGAGGATGCGCAGCGACTGGCCGAGCGCGATGGCGGCCTGGTGCGTCATCCGCGCGAGCTGGCCAGCGCCGACCATGCCGACCACGGGCAGTCCGGTCCGCGCGTCCACGCCTGCGAGCCTAACCGGCGGCGCGGCTTCGACGGCGCTGTGCTTGCGGCAGCGGACGGGGGTTGCCCGCGTAGGCTCGATCCTCGACATGTCCAGGATCCCCGGCCGCGCGGAGCTGCGCGAGAACGTGCGCAACTCGTGGCGCATCCTGCTGAAGGAAATCGCGGCGTTCGGGTTCGTCGGGCTGGTGTCGCTCGTCATCGATCTCAGCCTCTACAACGCGCTCTCGTCCCAGGGCTGGCTCAAGGCGAAGTGCGTGTCCACCATCGTCGCGACGATCTTCGCCTATTTCGGCAACCGGCACCTGTCCTTCTCGCACCGGGCACGCACCAGCATCGGGCGGGAGGGCTCGTTCTTCTTCGGGATCAACCTCGTGGTGCTGGTGATCTCCGAGCTGGTGCTCGGCCTGTTCGCGTATCCGCTGAGCCAGCGTAACGACCACCTGATCATGAACGTCGTGAACCTGGTGACGATCGGGCTCGGCACCATCTTCCGGTTCTGGGCCTACAAGCGCTTCGTCTTCCTGCATCCGGACCGGATCCACGCGCACGCCGTCGACCTGGACAGCGAACTGGCCGAGTAGCTCAGTCTCCGCCGCCGATGTCGGTGTGATACGCCTCGTAGATCAGGTCGGCGCCGCGCTGGCGGTGCCGCACCACGTGCCCGAGCAGGTGGGTGCCGCTCTCGCGCACCTGCGCGGCGTCGGCGGCGGTCACCGGCGGTTCGGTGCCGGCGACGAGCGCCGCGATCTCGCCCGCGATCTGCTCGTGCTCGGTGGTGAGCGCGCCGACCGCGTTGGCCAGGCGCAGGTCGCCGGCGAGGATCGCCTGGTGCAGCCCCTCCGGGCCCTCGGTGACCTCGATGTGCTCGGCGAAGTCCTCGGCGACCTCGGCCAGGGCAGCGTGGACGCGTTCGCCCCAGACCACGGCGCGTCCGGACGCGGGCGCCGCGAGGGACTGTTCCAGGGCACCGAGCGATTCCCGAAGCTCGGCGCGACGCCGCCGGACCTCGTCCAGTTCCCGGGTGTGGACGGTGGGTTCCATCGGCAACCTCCGCTGCTCGAGCACCCATGGTCTCCCGGCCGGGCGCCGGCGTCCATAGCTCAGAGCCGGCGCGTGCCCACCACGGTGCCGGCGCTGGCATCGACGAGCGTGAAGCCGTACCCGCGCAGTGCCGAGAGGGCGGCGCCGTTGCTCGCGCGGGTGCGGGCCACCAGCCGGCGGGCGCCGAGCTCGCCCGCGCGCCGGCAGAGCTCCGGCAGGACAGCCCGTGCGATGCCCTGGCCCCGACGACTGCGCGCCAGCCACAACCCGACCTCGAGCGTGCCGGGCTCCGCGTCGGTCACCAGCCGCGCTGCGCCGACGACCTCGGCCTCTCGTCGCACCGCGTAGGTGACCTCTCGCCCGCCTCGCGGCGCCCGGGTGCCCCGGTGGTAGGCGCGGAAGGCCTCGCGGCGCGCGTCGGTCCAGCCTGGGGGGCCCGGTGCCGTCGCCATGACCTCCTCGGGTGCGGCGTCGTCGACCGCTACCTGCAACAGCGCGCGGAGGACGTCCTCCTCGACGGGCACGAGCGCGACGATCGCGGTGCTGGCGCCGGCGTCCATGACGTCCACCCTCCCTCTCGGCACCAACCAGGCCTGCAGCGTCCAGCTGGTTGGAGACAAGCGCCACGGTCTTGCGCTGGCCCGACGACTGCGCCGTCGCGGGGTTGACTGAGTCGAACGCGTGTTCGATGATGAGGCCATGCTCGACGTCGCGATCCGCAGAGCCGACGCCACCACCGCCGTCGACCTCGGGCACCGCGGCGCTCCGACGCTACCCGTCGCTGGGGCGCTGTCCGCCGTGCTGCCGGACGGGCTGCGACGGGGCAGCACGGTCAGCGTCACCGGCTCGATCTCGCTGCTGCTGGCGCTGCTCGGCGCGGCGTCGGCCGGGGGCGCCTGGTGCGCACTGGTGGGCTTGCCCCGCGTCAGCGCCGAGGCGGCGTGCGAGTACGGCATCGAGCTGTCGCGCCTGGCCGTGATCACCGCGCCGGGCAGCGGCTGGACGACGGCGGTGGGTGCCCTGCTCGACGCCGTCGATGTGGTGGCCGCCCGCCCACCACCGGCTCGGGGAGCCATCGCGCCCGGCGACGTGCGCAGGCTCGCGGCCCGGGCCCGCAGCCGCGACGCCGTCCTCGTCCCCTACGGCGAGTGGCCGGGTGCCGACGTCCGGTTGCGTGCCGGAAGCGGACGCTGGTCGGGCATCGGCGCCGGCACCGGGCGGTTGCGGGCGCGGCAGCTCACCGTCACCGCCGAGGGACGCGGCGCCGCCGCCCGGCCCCGTGCCGCCGATCTCTGGCTGCCCGCCGCGGCCGGTGGCTCCGCGACGGCCGAGACGCTGGCTCCCGTCGTCGAGCTGGTGAGCTGACCGGCATGAGCACGAGCACGAGGATGGTGACGGTGTGGTGCCCGGACTGGCCGGTCACCACGGCCCGAGTCGAGGCGGGGCTACCGGCCATGGCCGCGGTCGCCGTCCTCACCGGCAATCACGTGCTGGCCTGCTCGCACGCCGCCCGCGAGGCCGGGGTACGGCGGGGGCTGCGACGCCGGGAGGCGCAGGCCCGCTGCCCCGAACTCGCCGTCCTGGCTCGCAACGAGGCCGCCGAGGCCCGCGCGTTCGAGCCGGTACTCGCCGCGCTGGAATCGATCGCGCCGGGCGTCGAGCTCACCCGTCCCGGCCTCGCGGCGATCGCCGCGCGGGGCCCGACGCGCTCTTTCGGAGGTGAGACCGGCGTTCTGCACGCGCTGTCGCGGGCCATAGGCGATCTTCCTGCGCACCCGGCAGCTATGAGCCATTTCGATGTCCTCTTCGGCATCGCCGACGGGGCCTTCGCCGCCGAGCAGGCCGCTCGGCTGGCGACGATCGTGGAGCCGGGCGGCTCCCCGGAGTTCCTCTCCGGACTGCCGATCGAGACGCTGGGCGCGCCCCAGTTGAGCGACCTGCTGCGCCGGCTGGGGCTGATCACCCTCGGCGCCTTCGCCGCGCTGGCTCCGCGCGAGGTGCTGGCCCGGTTCGGCCCGGCGGGCGCCTGGGCACACCGGCAGGCCGGCGGCCGCGACGACCGTCCGGTCTCGGCGCGGCGGCCGCCCGTCGAGTTCGCGGTGACGCTCGAGTTCGAGACGCCGCTCGAGCGCGTCGACACGGTGGCCTTCAGCGCCCGCGGCGCTGCCGAGCAGTTCGTCACCGACCTCGCTGCGCACGGTCTGGCCTGCACGTGTTTCGAGCTGCAGGTGGACGGCGAGAACGGCGAGCAGACGCAGCGCCGCTGGCGCCACGCCGGGGTGCTGTCCAGCAGCGACGTCCTCGACCGGGTGCGCTGGCAGCTGGCGGGTTGGCTAAGCCGCTCGCCTGCAGGTCCGGCCGCGGACGTCGCCTGCGCGGGAGGGGTGTCGCGGCTGCGGCTCGTCCCGATCGAGACGGTGCCGACCGGCGCGCACCAGCAGTCGCTGTGGGGCGGCGCGGGGGCCGAGGATGAGCGGGCGCGCCGGGCCCTGGCCCGGGTGCAGACGCTGCTCGGGCACGGTTCGGTGCTGACGCCGGTGCTCGACGGCGGACGCGATCCCGGTGCGCGCACCAGGCTGGTGCCGTGGGGTGACGAGCCGCAGCCGCTGCGTTCGCCGCAACAACCCTGGCCCGGGCGGCTGCCGGCCCCGGCTCCGTCCGTGCTGCTCGACCCACCCCGCCCTGCCCAGGTGCTCGACGGCGCCGGACGGCCCGTGATCGTCACCGAGCGCGGCGCCGTGCCGCATCCGCCCGTCCGGTTCGCGTTCGGCGACGAGCGGCCGGTGGCGATCGAGTCCTGGGCCGGCCCGTGGCCGGTGGACGAGCGCTGGTGGAGTGCGGAGGGCGCGCGGCACGTGGTGCGTTGCCAGCTCGTGGACGTGCGCGGGCGGGCCTACCTCGTCAGCGGGACGATGCCCACCGGACGCTGGCAGGTCGAGGCAGTCTACGACTGATCCGCGCGGCTGCGTGGCACGACAGCACGCCCACAGGGCTCGCCGGCGCCTGAGCCCACCGCGGCTGCGCGCGTCAGGCGACCAGGGTCGCCGCGACGGTCGCCGCCAGGTCCCAGGCCGCTTCGAGATCGGACTTGCCCGGCGCCCCCGTCACGATCACCGGCTCGTGCACCCGGCGCCAGCCCATCGCCTTGGTGATCGACTCTGCCGCCCGAACCGCCCCAGTGGTGTCCAGGTTGCCGTGCACGTACAGCCCGTACGGGGCACCCACCTTGGCGCGCAGGCAGGGGTAGTAGACGGTATCGAAGAAGTGCTTCATGGCGCCGGACAGGTAGCCGATGTTCGCCGGGGTCCCCAGCACGAAACCGTCCGCGCCGAGCACGTCGAGCACGCTCGCGGACAGCGCCGGACGCACCACCACCTCGACGTTCTCGAGCCCGTCGGCCTTCGTCGCGTCGAGCACCGCCTCGAGGATTTCCTGCAGCGCCGGCGAGGTCGTGTGATGCACGACCAGCAGAACCGGTCCCCCCGACGACTGGCCACCCACCCGGCCAACCTACGACGGCGAGAAATGCAACCGGCGCTTGCACGCCGTGTCTGGTTGCATCCGGGCGCCGCGGTGGGACACTCCAGCACAGGTCGCGCCCCCACCGACCGCTGGGCCCGCACTCGGCCCGCCCGAAACCGCGTTCCGGAGACAACATGCCCGCACCAGCGCGCCGCGAACGCGGCGCGAGACCGTTCAGCCGTCCGCGCACGTTGCCACGCCGCCTGGCACTGTGCGCGCTCGCCGGCCTGGCGCTCGCCCTCGGCGGCCCCCTCGCGTTCGGGGGCACACCCGCGTTCGGCGGCCCGCCCGCCCTGGGCGCGATCGCTGGCAGCGCCACGGCGCCGGTGACAGCCCCGTGCAGCGCGTCGCTCACCGCGAGTCCGACGACGCAGGTCCTCGGCCAGCCGGTCACCCTGTCGTGGGTGACCACCGGCGGCACGCCGCGCGGGCTCGGCGGCAACCGGGCGCTGCCGCCGACCGGATCCATGTCGCTGGCCTCCTCCACCCTGGGCACCGCCACCTACGTGCTGAACGTCTACAGCTCGAGCAACGCGCAGCTGTGCGGGGCGAGCGTGACCGTCAGCTACGTCGCCCAGGGCGCAGGGCCGTCGGCGTCGTTCACCGACACGGTCAGCGGGTTGACGGCGCACTTCGACGCGTCGGCGTCCTCGGGCAGCGGGCCGATGACCTACCTGTGGAGCCTCGGCAACGGGGCCACCGGCACCGGCGTGCTGGCGTCCTATACCTATCCCGCCGCCGGCACCTACGCGGTGAAGCTGACCGTCCGGGACAGCGCGGGAAGCGCCTCGGCGGTGCACACCGTGCTCGTGCAGGCCGCCGCTCCGGCCACCCCCACGTCGAGCAAGCCGTCCGGCTTCCCCGCCGGGAACACCGGCGACGGCCTGGCACCGACGAGCAGCCTGGACCGGCTGGTGGTCAGCGTGGACGTCGCCGCGCTGGCCTTCGCCGGCATCGTGTTCGGCGTCCGTCGGCGGATCAGTGCGCGTCGCCACTAGCCTCGCCGCCGGCGCGATCGGGGCGGCCCTCGCCTTCGTCGTCGCCGCGAGCAGTCTGCCCGCCGGGGACGCGAGCAACGGGGCGACGCCAGGGGGACCGTCGACGACGACGCGCGGGATGCCGCGGGTGCCCGCGCCCAGTGCGCCACGGTCCGGATCGCTGTCGCCGTCGCCGCGGACGCTTGCCCGCGTAGCTGCGGCTGCTCCGAGCTCGCTCACGGTCACGACTGCCCGCGGGGCGCTCGTGCTGCGCGCCCCGGTGGATCCCATGATGGCCGCGGTCAACGCAGACGGCTCGTGGGCGCCGGTGGAGCCGCCGCACTGGGATCGGGCGGTCTGGCTCAGCCAGTCCGCGCCGGCCGCGAGCCCGTCCAGCGGCACGACCGCCGTGTACGGGCACGCGTGTCACCACCACGTGTGCTCCTTCGACAAGCTCCGTGACGCTGCACTCGGCGACTCGGTCGTGCTGCGCACGGCCGCCGGCACGTTGACCTACCGCGTCTTCGGGATCGGGAGTTACCCCAAGCACGGCACCGGATCGTTGAACGCCAAGCCCAGCGTCAACGGGGAGCTCATGCTGGTCACCTGCGCGTACGAGGAAGGCGACGAATCGCTGAGCAACCTCGTCGTCACCGCCGAGCTGGTGGCTGCCCGGCCCGGCTGACGGCAGCGGTTCACCGTCCCACTTGACAACTAGAACGCATATTCGAATACTAGCCCGATGGGCTGGCAGAATCCGCCGATCCCCTGGCACGAGCTGGAACGCCGGCTGTCCGGGCGTCCCGCGCCACGTGCGGATCCGCCCGCCGATGAAGCGGAGGGTCCCCCTGCCGGCGGGGGGTTCGGACTCGCCGAGCGGGAACCGCCCGAGCAGCCACTGTCGCGCAAGCGCGCGGCCTACGCACCCCCGGCGCCGGCCTCACCCGAACCGGGTCCGCGCGTCGCGTACGCCGAGCTGCATGCGCATTCCTCGTTCAGTTTCCTCGACGGCGCGTCCGCTCCGGAGGAATTGGCCGAGGAGGCGGTCCGACTCGGGTTGGAGTCGCTCACCCTCACCGACCACGACGGCATGTACGGCATCGTCCGCTTCGCCGAGGCCGCCACCGCCCTCGGCCTGGCGACCGGGTTCGGCGCCGAGCTGTCGCTGGACGAGCCGATCCCGCGCACGCAGGCCGAACGGTCGGTGGCCGCCCGGATCGGCACGCCCGACCCTCCCGGCACGCACCTGCTCGTCCTGGCCCGCGACCCGAGCGGCTATGCCGGGCTCTGCCGGGTGATCAGCAAGGCGCACCTGCGCGGGGGCGCCAAGGGCCGTCCGGTCTATGACATAGACGAGCTGAGCGAGGCGGCCGAGGGCCACTGGCTGGTGCTCACCGGCTGCCGCAAGGGCGCGCTCCGGCAGGCGCTCGACTCCGGTGTCGACGAGGCGCGACGCGCGCTGGCCGGGCTCGTCGGCCGGTTCGGACGCGACAACGTGGCCGTCGAGCTCACCCACGAACTCGACGCGCTCGCCGACGAACGGTTCGACGCGCTGGCGATGCTGGCCGACGAGCAGCGGCTGCCGCTCGTCGCCACCACCGCCGCGCACTACCACGCGCCCGGCCGCCGTCCGCTGGCCACAGCGATGGCCGCCGTGCGCGCTCGCAGCAGCCTGGACGAGCTGGACGGCTGGCTGCCGGCGTGGGCCGGAGCGCACCTGCGCTCGGGCACGGAGATGTCAACCCGCTTCGCCCGCTGGCCCGGCGCGGTCGAGAACGCCGCCCGGCTGGGCAGCGAGATCGCCTTTCCGCTCGAGCTGCTCGCCCCGGACCTACCGCCCTTCCCGGTCCCGGCCGGGCACACCGAGATGAGCTACCTGCGCGAGCTGACCTTGCGGGGCGCCGCGAAACGCTTCGCCGGAAAGGCACACGAGCAACGCGCGTACGCGCAGCTCGAGCACGAGTTGGCCATAATCGAACAGCTGCACTTCCCCGGTTACTTCCTGGTGGTGTGGGACATCGTCCGCTTCTGCCGCGAGAACGCAATCCTCTGCCAGGGAAGGGGATCGGCCGCCAACTCCGCCGTCTGCTACGCCCTGGAGGTCACCGCCGTCGATGCCGTCGCCTACGAACTGATGTTCGAACGATTCCTCGCCCCCGAGCGAGGCGAGCCGCCGGACATCGACATCGACATCGAGTCCCAGCGCCGCGAGGAGGCCATCCAGTACGTCTACGCGCGCCACGGCCGCGAGCACGCGGCGCAGGTCGCGAACGTCATCAGCTACCGGCCCAAGTCGGCGGTGCGCGACGTCGCCCGCGCGCTGGGGTACTCGCCGGGGCAGCAGGACGCCTGGAGCAAGCAGATCGAGCGCGGCTACTACTGGACGTCACCGGCGACTTCGCCGGCGAGCTCGACGGCCGGCACCGAGCCTGAGCTGGCCGACGTACCGGCCGCGGTGGTGAGTCTCGCCGCCGAACTGCAGAATGCCCCGCGGCACCTGGGTATCCACTCCGGCGGGATGGTGATGTGCGACCGTCCGGTGATCGAGGTGTGTCCCGTCGAGTGGGGACGGCTGCATGCTCGCACCGCTGGGGATCCGCCCGGTTGCGGGAGAGGTACCCACCAGCCCTTACGCACGGTGCTGCAGTGGGACAAGGACGACTGCGCCGCCGCCGGGCTGGTGAAGTTCGACCTGCTGGGGCTGGGGATGCTCTCGGCGTTGCGGTTGTGCTTCGAGCTGATCTCGCAGTGGCACGGGGTCGACTACGACCTCGATTCGATTCCCAAGGAAGCGCCGTGCGTGTACGACATGCTCTGCGCCGCCGACTCCATCGGGGTGTTCCAGGTCGAGTCGCGCGCGCAGATGTCCACGCTGCCGCGGCTTCGTCCGCGCTGCTTCTACGACCTGGCCATCGAGATCGCGCTGATCCGTCCCGGGCCGATCCAGGGCGATTCGGTGCATCCCTACATCCGGCGACGGCATGGCCGCGAGCCCGTCACCTACCCGCACCCGCGCCTGCAAGGCCCGCTCAAGCGCACCCTCGGTATCCCGCTGTTCCAGGAGCAGCTGATGCAACTGGCCGTCGCCGTCGCCGACTTCAGCCCGTCCGAGGCCGACCAGCTACGCCGGGCGATGGGTTCGAAGCGGTCCCGCGACCGCATCGAGACGATGCGGTCCCGGCTCTACGACGGCATGGCGGCCAACGGCATCACCGGCGAGGTCGCCGACCGGATCTACGAGAAGATCCAGGCGTTCGCCTCCTTCGGCTTCGCCGAATCGCACTCGATCTCGTTCGCGCTGCTGGTGTACGCGTCCTCGTGGCTCAAGCGGCACTACCCGGCAGCATTCTGCGCAGCCCTGCTGAACGCACAGCCGATGGGTTTCTACTCGCCGCAGTCACTGGTGCACGACGCCCGGCGGCACGGCGTGCAGGTCCGGCCCCCCTCGCTGGCGGTGTCGGCAGCGGCTGCAGCGCTGGAACCTGCCGAGCTCAAAGCTGCCAAGCTCGAAGCTGCCGAGCTCGAACGTGCTGAGCTCAAAGCTGCCGAACTCAAAGCTGCCGAACTCAAAGCTGCAGCGCGGTCTTCCTGCGCCGGCGGCACCCCTAGCGCACCAGCCGCGGGAATGTCGGCTGCGGCCGGACCGCTCGATGCAGGAAGCCAGGCGTGCGACTGCGTGGACGCTGTCCAGCCGGCGGTGCGGCTCGGGTTGTCGAGCGTGCGGACGATCGGCGCGGAGCTGGCGGAACGGATCGTCGCCGAGCGGGCCGTCCGTCCGTACTCCTCGATGGCCGACCTGTCCCGGCGCATCGGGCTGTCCGCCGACCAGGTCGAGGCGCTGGCCACGGCCGGAGCGTTCTCCGGCTTCGAACTGCCACGCCGCGAGGCGCTGTGGACGGCCGGCGCGGCGGCCGGCTCGCGTCCCGGGCAACTCGACATCGCTCCGTTTTCCGAGACGGCACCAGCAGGGATCCCGCCGATGTCGCGGCCGGAGCAGCTGATCGCCGACATGTGGGCCACCGGCATCACCACCGACACGTATCCGACCGCGCTGATCCGTCCTCGCCTCGCGGCGCTCGGCATCACCACCGCAGCGGCGCTGCGCGCGGTTCCGGACCGCACCCGGGTCACGGTCGGTGGCGTGGTCACCCACCGGCAGCGGCCGGCCACCGCGCGTGGGGTCACCTTCCTCAACCTCGAGGACGAGACGGGCATGGTGAACGTCATCGTCGACGAGGCGGTGTGGGCGCGGCATCGGCGGGTCGCGCGCGAGTCGGGCGGCCTGCTCGTCCGCGGCATGCTCGAGCGGACGGACGGAGTGGTGAACGTCTCCGCCGAGCGCATCGACAAGCTCCACCTCGGCCTGCGCACCAGATCCCGCGACTTCCGCTGATCCCAGCGCGCGATCCGTCGCCCCCTGCTCCTGCTCCTGCCCCTGCCCGTCCCCTCTCCGCAATCTTCATGACGTCAGGCACGTACAGCTGCACCCCACCATGAAGATCCAGACGCGCCATGAAGATCCGGACGCGCCATGAAGATCGCGATCAGCGGGCTGTGGACAACAGCGCGCTCCGTCCACAGATCACCGGACGGACCGCGCCGACGCAACCCGCCACACCAGGCTGGCACGCATGCTCACCGCAGCCGCCCGCCGCTCACGTAGCCGCAACATCGACGACCTCGACGGGGTCGCGACCCGCGCCGAACTCGCCCTCGCCGGATTCAGCGCGCATCGCGTGGATGCCCAACTCGCTGCCGGTCGCTGGCGACGCTGCGGCACCGCGATCGTGCTGCACAACGGCCAGCTCTCGCGCAGTCAGGGACGGCGAGTAGCCTTGATCAACTGCGGTCCGCGCGCAGTCCTCACCTCGTTCACGGCAGCCGAACAGTGGGGACTTCGCGGGTGGCAACGCCCGGAGGTACACGTCCTCGCGCCCGCGGGGACGATCCGGCCACGCCTTCGCGGCCTGCACCTGCATCGCACGCGTGACTGGAGCAGGGCAGAACTCGCTCCGGGCCGCAGGCTGCACCTTCTCGCCCCCGCACTGGTGCTGGCCGCCGGCAGCTTTCCAGGACCACGGTCCGGCTGCGGACTGCTCGCGGCGGCGGTCCAGCAACGCCTGCTCGCCCCGGCTGATCTACGTCGCGCGCTGGACGCCGCGCCGCGGACGCGACACCGTGCCGCGCTAGGAGCCGCGATTGCGGACATCGCGCAAGGCGCCGACGCCCTGAGCGAGATCGACTTCGGGCGCCTGTGCCAGCGTTTCGGGCTGCCTCGGCCGAACCGGCAGGCCGTGCGGACCGAGTCGGACGGTCGGCGCCGCTATCTCGACGCCGAGTGGCTGCGGCACGACGGCCGCCGCGTCGCCGCGGAGGTCGACGGCGCCGTCCACCTCGATCCGCGGCAATGGGTGGCCGACCAGCTGCGACAGAATGAGGTCGTCATCGACGGAACGGTGGTCCTGCGGTACCCGAGCATCGTGCTGCGTGACCGGCCAGAGTTTGTCGCCGCCCAGTTGCGGCGCGTCCTGCTCGAGTGACCGGATCTTCATGGCTCGACCGGATCTTCATGGCTCGCGTGGATCTTCATGGCACAGGGCACCTATGGCTGCACTGCGGCATGAAGATCGGCCGCGCCAGGGGGTAGCGGGAGGTAGCGGGAGGCCGCTGCGGGAGGCAGCGGACGGCAGCGGACGGCAGCGGACGGCAGCGGCGGGAGGCACCGGAGGCTCGGCGCCGGACAACTGCGCGACACGCAGGGCATCGGTGACTAGCGTGGACGGGCAGCGTCCGGCATGCTGCGACGCCAGCCCGCTATCCGACGAGGTGAGCAATGAAGATCTCGGACATCCTGCGGCACAAGGGATCGGACGTCATCACGATCGCGCCCGACGCGACCGTCACGGACCTGGTCGACGCCCTCGCCGAGCACAAGATCGGTGCCCTGGTCGTCAGCGACGGCACGTCCGTGGTCGGCATCGTTTCCGAGCGGGACGTGGTCCGGCGGCTGCACGACCGTGGCGCGAGCGTCCTCGACGTCCCGGTCAGCGAGATCATGACCTCGAAGGTCCTCAGCTGCCGCTCGACCGATTCCGTCGACAGCGTCGCGACCGCGATGACCGAGCGGCGCATCCGGCACCTGCCCGTGCTCGACGACGGCGCCCTCAACGGCATCGTCACCATCGGCGACGTCGTGTTCAGCCGGATGCGCCAGCTCGAGCAGGACCGCGGTCAGCTTGAGCAGTACATCACTGGCTGAGTCGCACGCGACGTCCCGCCGGCACTGCGGCCGGAGCCAGCCCGGCGGGTGCCGTGGGGAGTGGCCTAGCGCGAGGCCTAGCGCGGCGGGTAGGGCGGCGGCTGCCACGGCTGGCCCCCGCCGTACGCGGCGCGGGCCCGCCGAGCACCGTCCTCCTCGATCAGCCGGTTCAGGCGCTGCTGCTGCCGCTCGGAGTCCGGGATGTCCACGAGCGTCTCCTGCCCGCGTTCGCCGGCCGACTCGATCGTCAGCGTGCCGGCGTTCACGATCCGGTCCCAGAGCGACTGCTCGAAGCCGACGTCGTTGATGCGCTGTAGCGGGATGTCGCGCCCGGCGTGCCGCAGCACACCGCGGCGGATCAGGACCCGGTGCGTCGTGAACACGTAGTGCGTCGCGCGCCACCGGATCAAGGGCACGACCGCCAGCAGCACCAGCAGCACCGCGCCCACTGCGAGGATGCCGATGACGACCGCCGCGCGAGCCGTGCCCTGCTCGGGCGCATAGCCGATGCCGAAACCGGCTGCGACGCAGACCGCCAGGAACCACAACGTGGCCGGCACCAGGGTGATCCAGTGAGGGTGGAGGCGTTCGACGACCTGCTCGTCCTCGCCCAGGATCTTGTCGGGATAGGCCACAACCAGCCTCCTTGCGGCTCGGTGCGCACACGCTATCGCTCGGGCCGGCGCGGACGCCGCGACGAGTCGTTCAGGCCGGCCGCAGGTGCTCCACGTCGCCCGCGCCGACCACCTGCTCGGCACCACCGGCGGTCACCACCCGCAAGCGCCCGTCGTTCTCGACAGCGACGGCGGTGCCGGAGGCGGTCGTGCCGTCGGTCGAGTGGACGACGACCTGCGTCCCGATCGTCGCGCACGCCCCGCGGTAGTCGGCCGCAAGCCCGCAGGCCTGCGCGTCGCCGCGGGCGTCGCTCCACTGCGCCACCCGCGAGTCGAGCCGGGTGAGCACCCCGACCAGGAGCGCGGTGCGGTCGAGTTCGCGTGCGCCGCAGAGCGCCAGCGAGGTCGCGGTGTCGACGGGCAACTCGTCCGCGCTCGTCGTCACGTTGAGCCCGATGCCGACGACGACCCCTTTCCCACCCGTCTGCACGAGGAGGCCACCCACCTTGTGCCGCGACGGCCCGCACAGCACGTCGTTCGGCCACTTCAGCACCGCGTCGACGCCGGCCACGTCCCTCAGCGCGGACTGCACCGCCACGCCCGCGAGCAGCGGCAGCCAGCCCCACATCGCGATCGGCACCTGCGGCCGCAGCAACACCGAGCACGTCAGCCCGGCGCGCGGCGGGGATTCCCAGACGCGCTCGAGCCGTCCGCGTCCGGCGTGCTGGTGCTCGGCAACCAGCACGCACGGGTCCGGCGCGCCGTGATCGGCGAGCAGGGCCGCATTGGTCGACGCCGCCTCGTCCACGACCGTGACCCGCTTCCACCGCGCGCCGAGCGCCCGGCGCAGCGCCTCGTCGTCGATCGCGGGTCGCAGCACGGCGCCCACGCTAAACCGCGAGTGCGCACACCGCGCCGCACCAGCCCGCGTTTTCGCCGTTAGGCTCTGTGCCCATGGCAGCTGAGCCCGTTCCGGACGATCTCGACCCGCACACGACCGCCGGCAAGCTCGCCGACCTCGATCGGCGCTACGACGAGGCCGTCCACGCCGGCTCCAAGCGCGCTGTCGAGAAGCAGCACGCGAAGGGGAAGAAGACGGCCCGCGAACGCATCGAGGTGCTGCTGGACGCCGGTTCGTTCATCGAGCTAGACGAGTTCGCCAGGCACCGTTCGACCAACTTCGGCATGGAGCGCAACCGTCCCTTCGGCGACGGCGTCGTCACCGGATACGGCACGGTCGACGGCCGCCCGGTGTGCGTCTTCAGTCAGGACGTCACGGTGTTCGGCGGCGCGCTGGGGCAGGTGTACGGCGAGAAGATCGTCAAGGTGCTCGAGTTCGCGATGAAGACCGGCTGCCCGGTCGTCGGCATCAACGAGGGCGGAGGCGCGCGCATCCAGGAAGGGGTCGTCAGCCTCGGCCTCTACGGCGAGATCTTCTACCGCACCGTCCACGCCTCGGGCGTGATCCCGCAGATCTCGCTGATCATGGGCGCAGCCGCCGGCGGGCACGTCTACTCCCCCGCGCTCACCGACTTCGTCGTGATGGTCGACAAGACGTCGCAGATGTTCATCACCGGGCCGGACGTCGTCAAGACGGTCACCGGCGAGGATGTCACGCTCGAGGAACTCGGCGGCGCGCGCACTCACAACACCACCAGCGGCAACGCGCACTACCTGGGTACCGACGAGGACGACGCGATCAACTACGTCAAGGCATTGTTGAGCTACCTGCCGAGCAACAATCTCGATCCCGTGCCCGGTTACGACACCGAGGTCTCCGACGAGGTGGACGGATCGGATGCGTTCCTCGACACGTTCATCCCCGACTCGGCAAACCAGCCCTACGACATGCACGAGATCATCGAGCACCTGCTCGACGACGGCGAGTTCCTCGAGGTGCACGCGCTGTTCGCGCAGAACGTCATCGTCGGCTTCGGTCGCATCGAGGGGCAGCCGATCGGGGTCGTGGCCAACCAGCCGCTTCAGTTCGCCGGCTGCCTGGACATCGACGCGTCGGAGAAGGCGGCGCGCTTCGTGCGCACCTGTGACGCGTTCAACGTCCCGATCCTCACCCTCGTGGACGTGCCCGGCTTCCTGCCCGGCGTCGGTCAGGAACACGCCGGCATCATCCGGCGCGGCGCGAAGCTGATATATGCCTACGCGGAGGCGACCGTCCCGAAGATCACGGTGATCACCCGAAAGGCGTTCGGCGGCGCGTACGACGTGATGGGTTCCAAGCACCTCGGCGCCGACATCAACGTCGCCTGGCCGAGCGCGCAGATCGCGGTGATGGGCGCCCAGGGGGCGGTGAACATCCTTTACCGCAAGGCGATCGCGAAGGCAACCGACCCCGAAGCGGTCCGTGCGAAGGTGGTGCAGGAGTACGAGGACACGCTCGTGAACCCCTACGTCGCGGCCGAACGCGGCTACGTCGACTCCGTGATCCCACCGTCGCTCACCCGCTCGTATGTCATCAAGTCTCTGCGCATGCTGCGGAACAAGCGGCAGTCGCTGCCGCCGAAGAAGCACGGGAACATCCCGCTGTGAGGTCACGGTGAGCGCGCCGCCGGTGCTGCGGGTGGTGCGCGGCGAGCCGACGCCCGAGGATCTCGCCGCCGTCGCGGCCGTCGTGGGTGCCGTGTCGGGGTCGCTCGAACCGAGCGGCGAGCGGCCGGCCAGGGGACGGTGGAAAGACCCGGCGGCAGCGCACCGTCGACCCTGGCTGCCGGGGCCTGGCGCGTGGCGCGCGTCCGCCCGCTGAACTGACGCGTCGCCGGCACTCCGGCGATCTTCATGGCGACGTGCGGCTATCGCTGCCCCGCACCATGAAGATCGCGGAAGGGTCACAGATCGCGGACGGGTTACTACTCCCGGGCGAGCCCGCCAACCCCGTCGTCGAACTCGACGACGGGCGACCAGCCGAGTTCCTCGCGAATGCGGGAGGAGTCGGCCGTGATGTGCCGCACGTCGCCCGGGTGGTACGCGCCGCTGACCCGCGGTGCGGGGCCGCCGACGGCGCGGCACAGGACATCGGCGAGCTCGCCCACCGTGCGCGGTGTCCCCGAGCCGACGTTGAACGCACGCACCCCCGCGCCGTGCCGCTCGATCGCTGCCACGGTGGCCGCCGCGATGTCGCGCACGTGGACGAAGTCGCGGCGCTGGCCGCCGTCCTCGAACACCGCCGGCGCCACGCCCTGCCGCAGTGCGGACAGGAAGATCGCGGCCACCCCGGCGTAGGGCGTGTCGCGCGGCATGCCCGGCCCGTACACGTTGTGGTAGCGCAGGGCCGCGACGCTGCCCCCGGTGCTGCGCGCCCACGACGCGCACAGGTGTTCCTGCGCGAGCTTGCTGGCCGCGTACGCGTTGCGCGGGTCCAGGCGGGCGCCTTCGGCCACCAGCGCCGGCGCGAGCGGCTGCCCGCACGTCGGGCACGGGGGTTCGAATCTACCGGCGGAGAGCTCGGCCTCCGCGCGCGGGCCGGGCCGCACGTCACCGTGGGTCGCGCACCGGCCGAGCCCCTCGCCGTAGACCACCATGGAACTGGCCAGCACCAGCCGGCGCACCCCCGCGCGCGCCATGGCCGCCAGCAGCACCGCCGTGCCGTGGTCGTTGGAGTCGGCGTAGTCCGGCAGGTCCTGCACGTCCACGCCGAGGCCGACCTTCGCGGCGAGGTGGCACACCACGTCCACGCCGGCCAGGGCCGGTTCGAGCGCGTCGGGGTCGCGGACGTCGGCGACGAGCAGTCCCGGCAACCGCGGCGGCGCCCGGTGGACGTCCGAGCGCAGCGAGTCCAGCGCCCGCACCTCGTGCCCGCGGGCGGCAAGGGCAGCCAGGACGTGGCCGCCGATGAAGCCGGCTGCCCCGGTGAGCAGCACCCTCACCGGGGCAGCTCGAAGGACGCGGGATGCGCGGACGTGTCACCGCACGGGCACTCGCCCTGGACGTCGGGCAGCGCGGCCACCGTCGCCACGAGCAGCTCGCGCAACCGCGGCAGGTTCTCGGCGAACGCGGCCAGCACCTCGCCGTGCGTCACGCCCGAGCCGGCCTCGACGCCCGCGTCGAGGTCGGTGACGAGCGCGAGCGTCGTGTAGCACAGCGCCAACTCCCGGGCCAAAGCCGCCTCGGGCATCGCGGTCATCCCGATGATCGACCAGCCGTGGGACTGGAACTCCCGCGACTCCGCGCGGGTGGAGAACCGCGGACCGTTCACGACGGCCAGGGTGCCGCCGTCGCTGACCGCCGGGCCACTGCCGAGCGCGGCGGCCCGGCCCTGTGGGCAGTACGGGTCGGCGAAGGATGCGTGTCCCACGCCCGTCGCGCCGTCGAAGAAGGTTTGCTGGCGGCCGTACGTGCGGTCGGCGAGCTGATCGGGGACGACGAGCGTCCCGGCCGGCAACGCGGTCGTCAGCGATCCGACGGCCGACAGCGACACGACCTGCCGGACGCCGAGCGAGCGCAGCGCCCACAGGTTCGCGCGGTAGGGCACGACGTGCGGCGCGAAACGATGGTCCGCGCCGTGGCGAGGCACGAAGGCGACGCCTCGGCCAGCCACCGTCCCCACCGTGATCGCCTCGCTGGGCGCTCCGTACGGGGTGTCCAGCTCGACGCGCTCGGCGTCGGCCAGC
The DNA here is from genome assembly GCA_051000395.1 of Jatrophihabitantaceae bacterium. GTDB lineage: Bacteria > Actinomycetota > Actinomycetes > Mycobacteriales > Jatrophihabitantaceae > JBPCOI01. The sequence goes on along the minus strand of JBPCOI010000044.1, from coordinate 11,723 downwards.
AGCGAGTAGAAGCCGGAACCGCCGATCACTCCGACGGTCTCGCGCAGTGCCATGCCGCAAACCGTATCGGCCCCGAGCGCGCCGCCCCGGACGCGGGCACTGGTACAAACGACGCAGGATCCGCTCCGTCCGCCGCAGGGAGACATCATGGACCGCAAGCACTTCGACGCCGACCACCTCGCCTTCGCCGAGGCCTTTCGCGCCTTCGTCGACAAGAGCATCGTCCCGAACTACCTCGACTGGGAACGCGCCGGCATCAGCCCCCGCGAGGTGTTCCTGGAGGCGGGCCGCGGCGGTTTCCTCGGCATGCAGGTGCCCGAGGAGTTCGGCGGCGGCGGGGTCGAGGACTTCCGCTTCAACCAGGCCCTCGACGAGCAGATCGCGCTGGCCGGCGTCACCGGCACCGGGCTGGGCATCACGCTGCACAACGACACCTGCCTGCCCTACTTCCTCACCTACTGCGACGACGAACAGAAGAAGCGGTGGCTGCCGGGCATCGTCACCGGCGAGCTCGTCACCGCCGTCGCGATGACCGAGCCGGGCGCGGGATCGGACCTGTCCGGCATCCGCACCAGCGCCAAGCGCGACGGCGAGCACTTCGTCGTCAACGGGTCGAAGACCTTCATCACCAACGGCATCAACGCCGACCTGGTGATCACCGCGGTCCGCACCGGCGAGGACCGTCACCACGGCATGTCCTTGCTGATCATCGAGCGCGGGATGGACGGATTCGAACGCGGTCGCAACCTCGACAAGCTCGGTCTGCACAGCCAGGACACCGCAGAGCTGTCGTTCAGCGACGTGCGCGTGCCGGTGGCGAACCTGCTCGGCGAGGTGGGCGCCGGGTTCCGGCAGTTGACCGGCAAGCTGCCGCAGGAGCGGATGTCGATCGCGGTGTCCGGCGTGGCCGAGGCACGGGGCGCGTTCCAGGAGACGCTGCGGTACGTCCAGGACCGCAAAGCCTTCGGCACCACGATCGGCTCGTTCCAGAACACCAAGTACGCGCTCGCCGAGATCATCACCGAGGTCGACGTCGCGCAGGCGTTCGTCGACCAGTGCGTGGACCGGCTCAACGCCGGCGAGCTGTCGGCCGCCGACGCCGCCAAGGCCAAGTGGTGGTGCACCGAGCTGCAGGGCCGCGTGATCGACCGGTGCCTGCAACTGCACGGCGGCTACGGCTACATGAGCGAATACGCCGTCTCGCGGCGCTACGCCGACGCCCGGGTGACGCGCATCTACGGCGGCACGACGGAGATCATGAAAGGCGTGGTTTCGAAGTCCCTCGGGCTGTGATCCGCTTCGTCCTCGCGTCGGCCTCCCCGGCGCGCCGTGCCACCTTGCTGCGCGCCGGCGTCGTGCCCGAGGTGATCGTCAGCTCGGTGGACGAGGACGCCCTGACGGCCGCGGAAGGGGCGGCGACGACCGCCGAGCTGGCGCAGCTGCTGGCCGACGCCAAGGCGCGCGACATCGCCGGCGGCCTGCGCGGGCAAGCGCTGGTGCTCGGCTGCGACTCGTTGCTGGACTTCCGGGGTGAGGCGCTCGGCAAGCCGGGAACCGTCGAGGCCGCGATGCAGCGATGGCAGCAGCTGCGGGGCGCATCCGCGACGCTGCACACCGGGCACTGCCTGCTCGACGTCGCGACCGGGCGAAGCGCGGTGGCGACGGTGGCGAGCACCGTCGAGTTCGCCGAGGTCACCGACGAGGAGATCGAGAGCTACTGTCGCACCGGCGAAGCCGCGCGTGTCGCCGGTGCGTTCACCATCGACGGCCTGGGCGGCTGGTTCGTCGAGTCCGTGCACGGTGACCCGCACAACGTCGTCGGCGTGTCACTGCCGGCGTTGCGGCACCTGCTGCACGAGCTGGGCTTCACGCTGCCCGAGCTCGGCTACCCGCGCTGCTGAGCCGGCAGGCAGGAAGGCGGGGGTAGGCACGCAGGCAGCGGCAGGTAGCGGCACCGCTCGGCACAACGCGGGCGGCGGTGGTCAGGCCGTCCAGGTGCGGGTGGCGACATCGCGGCCACGCAGCACCACCTCGGCCGCCGGCGTCCAGTGCTCGCGTTCGACCGGGCTGCACCGTTCGATGACCGAGTCACTGGCCACGACGCAGCCGGGCCGCCCCTTGGCGATGTCGGTGAGCCGGGCCGCCTCGTTGACCGCATCGCCGATCACGGTGTATTCCAGGCGGCTGGGCGAGCCGATCTGGCCGGCGACCGCGGGCCCGGCTGCCACCCCGACGCCGACCGCGACCTCGGCGTCGGCGACGACGCGGTCGCGGATCGCGCGCGCCGCCCGCAGTGCAGCTGTCTCCGCGTCGATCAACGTCACCGGAGCGCCGAACACGCAGAGCGCGGCGTCGCCCTCGAACTTGTTCAGCAGGCCGCCGTTGCCCTCGACCTCCTCGACCACGATCGCGAAGAAGCGGTTGAGCATCGCTACGAACTCGGCGGGGTCCTTCGTGCGGGTGAGGGCCGTCGAGCCGGTGATGTCGACGAACAACGCGACCACCTGACGCATCTCGCCGGACAGCGTCACCCCGCTGCGCAAAGCCTCGCGGGCGACGGCTGGGCCGACGTGGCGACCGAAGAGATCCTGCACGCGGTCGCGTTCGCGCAGCCCGGCCACCATGTCGTTGATCCCGCTCTGCAGCTGCCCGATCTCGCCGGGATCCTCGACCAGGACCGCCGTGTCGAGATCGCCCCCGCCGACGCGGTGCAGCACCCCGACGGCGTCGCGCAGCGGCTTACCGATCGCGCGCGCGGCGAGCGCGGTGGCCACAACTCCGGCACTGAGGGCCACGCACGCCGTGACGACGCCGGCGCCGCGCACGTGGGTGCGCCCGGGGGGCGCGGTAAGGATCATCACGATGCCGAGCACCGGGACGCCGGTGGTGAGCAGCCACACCAGCAACAGCCGCGAGCGCACGCTGAGGAACGGCGAGCGTCCGGGCGGATAGGCGGTGAGCGCGACTCTGGTGACGGGCTGAGCGACGCGCGCGACGACGAGGTAGGTGATGCCGGCCGAGCACAACCCGGCCAGCACGATCCCGCTGCCGATGCCGACGATCGTCGAGGTCTCGGTGTCGATCAAGCGGGCCAGCGCGCTGATCACGAGCGCGTCGAGCGCCCAGATCACGACTGCGATCACCGACATGTCCAGCGGCAGGCGGACCGCCCGCTGCGCGTCCCGCTCGTCGGGTGTGCGTCCCCGCAGCACCCAGCGCAACGTGCGGCGTTGCACGATCGCGCCGACGGCGCACCCGACGACCACCGACGCTGCCACCGCGACTGTTGCGACCTTGAGTAGCACTACCACCTGGTGGTGCGTCGCGGTCGCGTTGAGCGCGAACACGAGCAGCGTGACGACCACCGCGCCGACGACGTTGGCGCCGATCGCGAGCACGGCGAGGCCGAACACGGTCCGCAGGACGAACGGCAACTGCGGCTTGACCGCGGCCAGGACGGCACGGCGGGACTCGACGCGGCGCGCTGCCCCTGCCCGAGCCTCGACCACCCGGCAAGTGTCCCCTACCGCTGCGTGCGCGGCAGAACGGCGTTCAGCGCGACAGTCGGCTCAACGCGGCCAGCCGAGCTCGCCGCCACTTCTCGTAGCCGCTCGGCTCGTCGGTAGTACCCGTGCGCGGACGGCTCAGCGCCGCGAGCACGACGGCCACCTCCTCGGCCGACGGGCTGCCGCTGACGGTGAGAGCGACGTCGCCACTCACGTCGGCGGGACCCCGTGACGCTTGGTGGCCAGGTGCCGGGACTTGCCGACGAGCACCGCGTAACGCCGCACCAGCTCGGCACGCAACTCGCTGGGCTCGATGATCGCGTCGAGCACCAGGTCGGCGGCCAGCCGCAGGAGGTCGACGTCCTGCTCGTAGTCCGCCCGCATCCGGGCGACGAACTCGGCGCGCTCGTCGGCATCGGCGATCTGCTCGATCTTGTTGGCGTAGACGGCGTTCACGGCCGCCTGCGGACCCATCACCGCGATCTTCGCGGTCGGCAGCGCGATGCAGGCATCGGGCATGAAGCCGGGGCCGGCCATCGCGTGAAGCCCTGCGCCATAAGCCTTTCGTAGGATCACCGACACCTGCGGCACGGTGGCCTCGGACACCGCAGTGATCATCTTCGCGCCATGCCTGATGATGCCCTGGCGCTCGACCTCGCTGCCGATCATGAAGCCGGGCACGTCGGCGAGGTAGAGCAGCGGCACGTTGAACGCATCGCACAGCCAGATGAAACGCGCCGCCTTGTCGGCCGAGTCGACGAACAGCACGCCGCCGCGCACCGCACTGTTGTTGGCGACGACGCCGACCGGACGCCCGTCGATGCGGCCGAAGCCGACGACCAGTTCGGCGGCGAACAGCGGCTTGATCTCGAAGAACGAGTCGGCGTCGACCAGCCCGTCGACGATGTCGTGCACGTCGAAGGGCACGGACTCCTCGGCGGGCACGGCATCGTCGGCCAGCTCTCGGGCGGGCGGCTCGGCGGCGAGCTCCGGTGCCGCTTCGCGCCAGCAGGTGGGCAGGTAGGTGAAGAACAGCTTGGCCTGCTCGATCGCATCCTCGTCGTCGGCTGCCAGGTTGTCGCCGCAGCCGGAGACCGACGCGTGCATCCGCGCGCCGCCCATCTCCTCCAGGCTGACCTTCTCGCCCACGACCATCTCGGCCATGCGCGGCGAGCCGAGATACATCGAGGCGTTGCCCTCGACCATGATCACGATGTCGCAGAAGGACGGGATGTACGCGCCGCCGGCGGCCGACGGCCCGAACAGGCAGCAGATCTGCGGCACCTTTCCCGACAGCGCCACCTGGTTGTGGAAGATCCGTCCAGCACCGCGGCGGCCCGGGAACAGCGCGACCTGGTCGGTGATCCGGGCACCCGCCGAGTCGATGAGCCAGAAGATCGGCAACTCCTCGACCAGCGCCCGTTCCGTCATCCGGATGATCTTCTCGACGGTGCGCGCCCCCCATGACCCGGCCTTCACGCTCGGGTCGTTCGCGACCACGAGCGCCGGCCGGCCGTCCACCAGACCCTGCCCGGTGACGACGCCGTCAGCCGGCAGGGCACCCCCCTCGGCGAGCGCGTTCGCCAGCTGCGCGTCCTCGACGAAGGTGTCGGCGTCGAACAGCAGCGCGATGCGATCGCGCACGTACAGCTTGTGCTGTGCGGCGAGCTTGGCCGCCGCCTTCGGCGATGGCGCGAGCGTCGCGGCACGCGCGGCCCTGATCTGTTCGTCGCCGCTCATCGCGTGGCCGTACGGCTCATGTGACCGGCAGGCCGAGGCCGCGGGCGATCACCATGCGCTGGACCTCGGACGTGCCCTCGCCGATCTCGAGGATCTTCGCGTCCCGGTAGAACCGCGCGACCGGGAACTCCTCCATGAAACCGTTGCCGCCGAAGACCTGCGTGGCCACCCGCGTCGCGCTGACCGCGGCCTCGGTGGAGTAGAGCTTCGCGATCGCCGCCGCCTGCTTGACCGCCGCCGGCGGACGTCCGGCGTCCTTGAGCGCAGCCGCCTTGTAGGTGAGCAGGCGCGCCGCCTCGACCGACACCGCGAGGTCGCTCAGCGAGAACGCGACCGCCTGCCGTGAGCCGATCGGCGCGCCGAAGGTCTGCCGCTCGTTCGCGTAGCGCAGCGAGTGCTCCAGGCAGGCCTGGGCGAGCCCGACGGCCAGCGCGGAGATCGCGATGCGTCCCTCGTCGAGCACCGCGAGGAACTGGTGAAAGCCGCGCCCGCGGGTGCCGAGCAGGTTGGCCTCGGGCACTCGGCATTCCTGGAAGCTCAGGCCGTGGGTGTCGGAGATGTGCCAGCCGAGCTTGTCGTAGGCCGCTTCGACCACCAGTCCGGGCGTGCCGGACGGGATCATGATCGTCGAGATCTCGCGCTCGCCGGTCCGCGCCGTCACCGTCACCACCGAGGTGATCGACGTGCCCGAGTTGGTGATGAACGCCTTGGCGCCGTCGAGGGTCCACTGCCCGTCCGCCAGCGACGCGCGCGTCCTGGTCGCGCCGGCGTCCGAGCCCGCCTCCGGCTCGGTGAGCCCGAACGCGGCAAGCGTGCGGCCCGCGACCAGATCGGGCAGCCACTGCTGCTTCTGCTCCTCGGTGCCGTAGGTCAGGATCGGGTTGATGCCCAGGCCGACGCCGGCTTCGAGCGTGATGCCGATCGACTGGTCGACGCGGCCGAGTTCCTCGATCGCCACGCACAGCGACGTGAAATCACCTCCGCCGCCCCCGTATTGCTCGGGCACGACGAGACCGAACAGGCCCAGCTCACCCATCGCGTGCACGACGTCGACCGGGAAGTGGTGCTCGCGGTCCCACTGCGCGACGTGCGGGGCGACCTCGCGCTCGGCGAAGTCGCGTACCACCTTGCGGAACGCCTCGTGGTCCTCGGACAGTTCGAACGACATCAGCTCTCCGATGCTTGACGTTTACGTCAACGTCAAGCAATGCTAGTCCGATGACGCGCGCAGCGGAAGTGGGCCGTACCTGGACGGTCCGCGAACTCGCCGACGAGCTGGGCGTCACGACGCGCACGCTGCGCTTCTACGAGGCCGAGGGGCTGCTCACCCCGCAACGGGTCGGCACCAGTCGCGTCTACAGCCAGCGCGAGCGGGCCAGGTTGCGGCTGATCCTTCGCGGGCGCCGCTTCGGCATGACGCTCGGCGAGTGCCGCGAGATCGTGGACATGTACGACGGGGCCGAGACCTCCGAACGGCGCCAGCTGCAGAAGCTGCTCGCGCGCCTGGACGAGATCGGCCTCGACCTGCGGGCCAGGCAAGCCGACCTGCGCCGCACTCTCGGCGAGGTTGCCGATGTCGCCGCGCAGTGCCGCGAGCGCCTGGCCGAGCTGAGGTCGTGACCCGCGCGGCGATACGGGCCCTGCCGACGCGACGCCGGGCCGGTAGTCTGCGGCCAAAGCCTTCCTCGGCCCTGGTCGAGGACGTACGCGCCCGGATCACAGGAGGCTCGACGGTGCAGAAGGTGCTCATCGCTAACCGTGGCGAGATCGCGGTACGGGTCATCAGGGCGTGCCGTGACGCCGGCTACACGTCCGTCGCGGTCTACGCCGAGCCCGACCGCGACGCGCTGCACGTCCGCATGGCCGACGAGGCGTTCGGCCTCGGCGGCAACACCCCGGGCGACTCCTACCTGGTCATCGAGAAGGTCGTGGACGCGGCGCGCAAATCCGGTGCGGACGCCATCCATCCCGGCTACGGGTTCCTCTCCGAGAACGCCGAATTCGCGCAGGCCGTCCTGGACGCTGAGATCACCTGGATCGGCCCGTCACCGCAGGCGATCCGCGACCTGGGCGACAAGGTCACGGCGCGTCACATCGCGCTCAAGGCCGGCGCGCCACTGGTGCCCGGCACCCAGGAGCCGGTCTCCGGCGCGGACGAGGTGGTCGCCTTCGCCGAGGAGTACGGCCTGCCGATCGCGATCAAGGCGGCCTTCGGCGGCGGCGGGCGCGGCCTGAAGATCGCTCGCACCATGGCCGAGATTCCCGAGCTGTACGACAGCGCGGTGCGCGAGGCGGTGTCGGCGTTCGGGCGCGGCGAGTGCTTCGTCGAGCGCTACCTCGACCGCTCGCGGCACGTCGAGGCGCAGGTGCTCGCCGACGAGCACGGCAACGTCATCGTCGTCGGCACCCGCGACTGCTCGCTGCAGCGCCGCAACCAGAAGCTCGTGGAAGAGGCGCCCGCGCCGTTCCTGAGCGACGAGCAGCGCGCCACGATCCACACGTCGGCCAAGGCGATCTGCCGCGAGGCGGGCTACTCCGGTGCCGGGACCGTCGAGTACCTGGTCGGCGCCGACGGCATCATCAGCTTCCTCGAGGTGAACACCCGCCTGCAGGTCGAGCACCCCGTCACCGAGCAGACGAGCGGCATCGACCTGGTGCGCGAGCAGTTCCGCATCGCCGACGGCGAGCGGCTGCGCATCACGGCCGACCCTGTGCCCCGCGGACACGCGTTCGAATTCCGTATCAACGGCGAGGACCCGGGCCGCAACTTCCTGCCCGCTCCGGGCACCGTCACCGCCTACCGCGAGCCGGCCGGGCCGGGCGTGCGGGTCGATTCCGGCATCGACGGGACGTCGGTGATCGGCGGCGCGTTCGACTCGCTGCTGGCCAAGCTGATCGTCACCGGCGAGACCCGCCAGGAGGCGCTCGAACGCTCCCGCCGCGCACTGGACGAATTCGTCGTCGAGGGGATGGCCACCGCGCTCCCGTTCCACCGCGCGGTCGTGCGCGACCCGGCCTTCACGGCCGAGCCGTTCACCGTGTTCACCCGTTGGATCGAGACGGAGTTCGACAACACGATCGCGCCGTTCGGCGCCCCTGCCGACGAGGCGGAACCGGCCGCGCCGCGCGAGACGATCGTGGTCGAGGTGGGCGGCAAGCGCCTCGAGGTGTCGCTGCCCGCCGGCTTCGGTGCCGGTGGCGGCGGCGGCGCGCGCAAGGCCGCGCCGAAACGGTCGGCGGGCAAGAAGTCCGGCGCTGCCGCCTCCGGCGACTCGCTGACGGCGCCAATGCAGGGCACCATCGTCAAGCTCGCGGTCGCCGATGGCGACGTGGTGCAGGCCGGGCAGCTGATCGTGGTGCTCGAGGCGATGAAGATGGAGCAGCCGCTCAACGCGCACAAGGCAGGCACCGTCACCGGCTTGAACGCCGAGGTCGGCGCGGTCGTCACCTCGGGCACGTCCATCTGCGAGATCAAGGACTGACCCCCACGCCGGCGGGCAGGATGAACTCATGCTCGCTCGTCCGTCCCTCGGTCGGATAGTGCTGTACGGGCTGGGTTTCCGGCTGCCGGAGCGTTATGACGACTGGGTCTTCCACGACCTCAACGACCGCGGCTGGCGCTGGCGCGAGACGGCCCGGATCGCGATGATCCCGCTGCCGCTGGTCGCCGGCGCGATGTTCCTGCCCGGCGCGATCGGACTGCGGCTGGCCACGGCGATGTTCCTGGTGGTGGGGCCGCTGTTCGTCGGCGCCGCCTACGCCGACGAGTTCCGCGCCTACCGGCTGCGCCAGCACGGCCTGCTGCCGCCATCCGGGCCCGACCCCGACTAAGCGAGACGCCCGCCTCAGCCCTGCTGGCCGGCCGAATCTCGCCGCGCGGTGATGCGGTCGATCACGGCGATGCGCTGGCGCGCGATGTCGGCCAGTTCTCCGGTGCGCCGGGTGATGTCTTCGCGCGTCGTCCCTGGCGGGAAGACCATGGCCCAGCCGCCGTCCTCGAGCTCCGGGACCCGATCGACCATCGTGTCGGTGTGCACGTGATGGGTTCCGGTGTATTCGTGCGAGTCGTCGACCACGGCGACGAGGACGTGGCCGTCCGGGACGCCGGCGAGGGCGGCGACGATCTCCTCGGCGCGCTGGGCGAACACCTGCGCGACCTCGATGGTGCGACGGGCGCGCGCGCGGGCCTCGGGGGACAGATCAGGCATGGCGCTCCTCAATCCAGGTCGTCGTGCAGCATCAGCCGTCGCGCCGCCTCGGCCAGCGAGCCGGACAGCGAAGGGTAGACGCCGATCGTGGCCGCCAGGTCGGCGACGGTCAGGCCACGCTGCACGGCCAGCGCCAACGGGAAGATCAGCTCGGAGGCATCGGGTGCGACGACCACGCCGCCGATCACCACCCCGGTGGCCGGCCGGCAGTACATCTTCACGAACCCGTCGCGGTGTCCTTGCATCTTCGCGCGCGCGTTGGTCGCCAGCGGGAGCGTCGACGTCCGCGACGGCACCGCACCCGAGGCGATGGCCTGGTAGCCGATGCCGACGGTCGCGATCTCCGGGTGGGTGAACACGGTGGCGGCGACCGTCTTGCGCCGCAACGGCATCACCGCCTCGCCCAGCGCGTGCCACATCGCGATGCGGCCCTGCATGCCGGCGACCGACGCGAGCAATAGGACGCCGGTGCAGTCGCCCGCCGCGTAGATCGACGGCACGCTGGTCCGCGAGACGCGGTCGACGCCGATGTATCCCGCCGCTCCGGACAGCTCGACGCCCACGTTCTCCAGGCCGAGGCCCGTGGTGTTGGGCACCGATCCGACGCACATCAGCGCGTGCGAGCCGCGCACGGTACGTCCGTCCTGAAGCTCGACGAGTACGCCGTCGCCCTCGCGGCGCACCGCGGACGCGCGCGCCTGCTTGACCAACGTGCCGCCGCGGGAGGTGAAGACCTGCTCGATCACCGCGGCGGCGTCCGGATCCTCACCGGGCAGCACCCGGTCGCGGCTGGACACCAGCGTCACCGCGACGCCGAGCTCGCTGTAGCCGCTGGCGAACTCCGCGCCGGTGACCCCCGAGCCGACCACGACGAGGTGCTCGGGCAGCTCGTCGAGTTCGTACACGTCGCGCCAGGACAGGATGCGTTCGCCGTCGGGTACCGCGGTGTCCAGGACGCGTGGGGTGCCGCCGGTGGCCAGCAGCACGACGTCGGCCTCGAGCGTGTCGCCGGGCGCGCCGTCGGCGTCGAGGACCTCGACGCGGTGCGCGCGCGGTGGCTGCCGGGCGGCGAAGCGAGCGGCTCCCGGAATGACGGTGACGCCCTCGTTGCGCAGGCGTGTCGCGATGTCCACGGACTGCTGTTGCGCGAGATCCTTGATGCGGGCGTTGACGGACTTCAGGTCGACCAGCACGTCGCCGGACACCGTGCCCACCCCGACGCGCGGCGCGTCGCGAAAGGCGGTGACCCGGTCGCTGGTCGCGATCAGCGTCTTGCTCGGAACGCAGTCGCTGAGCACGCACGAGCCGCCGACGCCGTCGCGGTCGACGACGCTCACCTGCGCCCCGAGCTGCGCGGCAACCAGGCCGGCCTCGTAGCCCGCGGGGCCGCCGCCGACGACCACGATGCGCGTCACGTCCGCCATTCTCGCGTGCCGGTATCGGGGACTTCCAGGCACGTCCTCCACTACGCTGCGCTGCGATGGCATCCTTCAGCGGCCTGTACGCGGCGTACGGCTCGAACATGGACCCCGAGCAGATGCTCGACCGGTGCCCGCACTCCCCAGCCGCGGGGACCGGCTGGCTCAACGGCTGGCGGCTGAGTTTCGGTGGCGAGGAACTCGGCTGGGACGGCGCACTGGCGATGGTGGTCCCGTCGCCGGGCAGCCAGGTGTTCGTCGCGCTCTACGACCTGTCGCCGCACGACCACGCCGTGCTCGACTACTGGGAGGGCGCGGACACCGGTGTCTACGACAAGATCAAGCTACGCATCTCGACGCTGGACGGGGACGTGCTCGCCTGGGTGTACGTGCTGGACGGCTACGAGGGCGGGCTGCCGTCGGCGCGCTACCTCGGTGTGCTCGCCCAGGCCGCGGAGGACGCGGGTGCGCCCGACGACTACGTCACGGACCTGCGCACGCGACCCTGCCGGAGCAACACCGTCTAGCTGGGCAGCTCAAGGCCGAACCCGCCGCGGAAGAAGACCAGCGGCCCCGCCTCGCGGCGCAGCACCAGGTCACGGACCCGACCGACCACCAGCTCGTGGTCGCCGCCGTCGTGCACCGCCTCGACGTCGCAGTGGACGGTGGCCAGCACGTCGGGGAGCACCGGACCGGTCGGCGAGGCCGCCCAGCCGCCCCCGGTGACGCGGTCGCCGGAGCTCGCGAACACCCGGCAGAGCGTTTCCTGGTCGTCGGCCAGCACGTTCACCGTGAACGAGCCGGACGCCCGGATGAGCGGCCAGGTCGAGGAGGTCCGGGCCGGGCAGAAC
>JBPCOI010000042.1:0-7113 GCA_051000395.1 Jatrophihabitantaceae bacterium | reverse complement strand
CGGTAGTCAGGTGGATGACGCCCATCACCGCGGGGGCGATCGTCATACCAGTGTTTCGCTGCCGTAGGCCGAGCACCGCATCGCCGACCTGCACGATCCCTGCGGCGGTGACTAGCTGCGGCGAGGGACCGCCGCGAGTCAGAAGTGCGGCCAGGAGTGGGCCGGTAATGGCCCATGTCCGGATCGCCGAGCTCGCCGACCAAAACTCGATGAGCGTGTTCGGTTCCGCGTCGGACCTCGGCTCCGCAATCGATGGTCGGGCGAGGCCGGCAGCGGCGAATCCCGCCGCAATGAGCGCGCCGACACCGTTCAGCAAGAGAAGGGTCGTGCGGACCCGCCCTTCCGGTCTCATGGACTTCGCCATGCTCGAGCCGTAGTGGATGCGCCGCTACGAGTGTCATCGGAACGTCAGGCGACGTTCTTGTCGGCGACCGCGACGCCCGAGCCCATCTACCCAGCTCAGGCGGTTACAAGGCTCTGACTGCCTCAGGGCTAGGCGGGCAGATGAAGTGGCGAAAGCGTGCCATTTAGCGTGGCAACCGACAGCCGTGTCAATGACACCGGCGAGCTGCAGCGCCGAAGCTGATCCGGGCGACGGGGTCAGTCGGCGTTGACGACGAGCGCGGCGAGTTGGTTGAAGGCCGCTTCCAGCTCGAGATCAAGGGTTCGTCGTGGTTCGTCATGCGCGAGCCAACGGGTCTGGGCCTCGTTGTAGCAGGCGATGGCGATCCGGCCCAGTAGGGCCGCCTGGCCGGGGGCTACCCCGCGTTGGCACAGCCCATGTTCGAGAATTACTTCCCAGGCAGCGTGTTTGGCGCGTTCCCGGGCGGTGAGCGCCGGGGATTCGGCGATGACCTTCGCGCGGCGAGCAACGTCTTCACGCCGGTCTTCGAAGGCGCGGGCGACGGCCGCTGAGGCGCCGCGGAGCACGGTGAACGGCGCTTGCCCATCGGGCTGCTGCTCGATTGCCGACTGCAGTTCGGCACGCCAGCCTTCGTCCTCGCCGAACAGCAAGTCCTCCTTGTCGTCGTAGTACCGGTACACAGTTCGTTCCCCGACCCGCGCGGCGGCGGCGACCTCGCTGATGGTGACAGCGGCGTAGCCCCGTGCCGCGAACAGCCCAAGAGCTGCTGCCGCGATCCTCGCGCTGGTGTCGATCTTCCGTTCTTCACGCAATGACGGGCTCATAAGCTCAATCATGGCAGACCTTGCCAACTGGCAGAGGCTGCCACTATGCTGCATCGCATGACTACTGTCCTGATCACCGGCGCCACCCGAGGCCTGGGCCTGGCCGCGGCACGTTTCGCCGCCGCCCGAGGCGCCCGTGTACTCGTCGTCGGCCGCTCGACCAAGGCCGTCACCGCGACGGCACGCGAGGTCGGAGGCGAGCCCATCGTGCTCGACCTCGAGGATCTGGCCGACGTCCGCGCCGTCGCGCAGGCACTGCCCGCCGTCGACGCGGTCGCCCTCAACGCCGGACTGCAAGTGGTGACCGGCGCGACCAACACCGCCGACGGTTTCGAAACCACCTTCCAGGTCAACCACCTCGCCCAATTTCTCCTCCTCGAACTCCTTTTAGCCCGCTCGCAGCCACCGACCCGCGTGGTCCTCACCGGCTCCGGGACGCACGACGACACCCAGCGCACCGGCATGCCAGCACCGCTGGGCGGTGACGTCCACGACTGGGCACACGCCGGAGACGGCCACGAAGCCCCCGGCGTGGCGGGACGGCGCCGCTACACCACCTCCAAACTTTTGAACGCCGCAACAGCGGCCGCGTTCGCCCATGAACGCCCCGAGGTGCACTTCACCTGCCTGGACCCAGGTCTGATGCTCGGTACCGGACTGTCCCGGCAGTACCCCGCCGCCGCCCGCCGGCTGACGACACTGCTCGCCCCCGCACTGGGCGCGGTACTGCCCTTCGCCTCCACCCCAAAAACCTCCGGCAAAGCGCTGGCCCGACTCCTACTGGACAACCCGCCACCCGCAACCACAGGCGCCTATGTCGACTACCGGCTCCGCACCGTCCCCGCCTCCCCCAAAGCACAAGACCCCGCCTTCCAAGCGGAGGTGCTCCGCGAGAGCCGCGCCCTGCTCACCCACGCCGCCGACCAATAGCCGTCCCCAAATGTCAAAAGGGCTGCGGTTGGTCACCGGGCCACCGCTCGGGTCAGCATCGGGCGCGGGCACATCGGCGACGGCACCAGCGGAACACGTGTGTGAATCGCCGAATTAAACGTCGAACGGTGCCCGTGGCCCCGCCTCAGTCAGACAGCTCACCTCACTGACCAGGTCATTCCCGTATGACCCGTCCAGTGAGCTGGTCCGGTGAGGGTAGGTGTTACGGAGCCGTGCCGGGGTCAGTCAAGTTCGAGATTTCGGGTGCGTTCGAGGCTCTTCACAATCGAGGGTGTAGTCGGGGTCGGCGCGTCGTTGCCGGGATAAGGGTCGAGGTCTTCCGATGATGGTGGTTCTGACGCCGTCCATCTGAAGACCTCGACATGGTTTACTCTACTTTTCAGGCCCCTGATTTGACCACGTTCGCCCGCTTGGACGCGCTCGGTCTGCGCGTGACTGGGCAGTTCCTGGAACCGGACCGCGCGGTGCTGGCCTGCCAGGTCCTGGACCGTGACGACCGGTGCGGGCGGTGCGGCGAGGCCGGTCGGCCGCGGGATTCCACCACGCGCAGGTTGGCGCACGAACCGTTCGGTTGGCGCCCGACAATCCTGCTCGTCACCGTCCGCCGATACCGCTGCCAGGGCTGCGGGCATGTGTGGCGGCAGGACATGTCCAAGGCGGCCGAACCACGGGCCCGGTTGTCCCGCGGTGGGCTGCGGTGGGCCTTGACCGGGTTGGTCGCCCAGCACCTGACGGTCGCCAGAATCGCGGGAAGCCTGGGGGTTTCGTGGAACACCGCCAATGATGCGGTGTTGGCCGAAGGTCGGCGGGGGCTGATCTCAGACCCGCACCGGTTGGACGGAGTGAAGGTCATCGGCGTGGATGAGCATGTTTGGCGGCACACCCGCCGCGGCGACAAGTACGCCCGCCGTGATCATCGATCTCACCCCGGTGCGTGACCGGACCGGGCCGGCACGTCTGTTGGACATGGTCGAGGGCCGCTCCAAGCAGGTGTTCAAAACGTGGCTGTCCGAGCGGGACGAAACGTGGCGCAACGCAATAGAAGTTGTGGCGATGGACGGGTTCACCGGGTTCAATACCGCCGCCGTGGAATAACTCGCCGATGCCGCCACTGTGGTGATGGATCCGTTTTATGTCGTGAGTTTGGCCGGGGAATCTCTGGAGCAGCGCCGCCGCCGGGTGCAGCAGCAGACGCTCGGCCACCGCGGGCGGGCCGGCGACCCGCTGTACTCGACACGCCGGACCCTGTCCACCGGCGCGGATCTGCTCACCGACAAGCAGCAGCAACGGATCTCTGCGTTGTTCGCCGCCGACGCGCACCTGGAGGTCGAGGCGACCTGGGGTGTCTACCAGGCGATGGTCGCCGCCTACCGCGACCCCGACCGCACAAGTGGCAAAACCAAGATGCAGAATCTGATCGACACCCTCAGCGCAGCGGTCCCCGCCGCCCTGATCGAGGTCCGGACGCTCGGCCGGACGCTGAAACAACGAGCCGCCGACATCCTGGCCTACTTCGACCGGCCCCCCACCAGCAACGGCCCGACCGAGGCGATCAACGGCCGCCTGGAGCCACCTCCGCGGGTCCGCGTTGGGCTTCGGCGAACCTGACCAACTACATCGCACGGTCGCTGCTGGAGGTCGGCGGATTCCGACTAGGCCTACACCTTCGATTGCGATGAGCCGCGTTCGATCAGGGCGTTGGTCTGTGACTCGCCACATTATTTGGCGCACATTCGCCAAATTAAATGGCACGCTCTGAGGCGTCGGCGAGGCACCAGCGAAGCGCTCCACACCGCGTTTATGCAGGTCAGCGGATCGCAGGTCATCGACACCTTCGTGGGACAGCGGACAAATAATGTGGCAAATGTGCACCACTTATCTTGGCAACCGACACGCTTACCACCGGACCAGTGTGAACCGCCAAATTAGTTGGCGCTTTTTGTCCACGCTAAATGGCGCGGTGTTCAGCACGCCATCGCCTCAACGGGCACTCGATGGACCTATCGTCGCAGATCAAGCGAGTGCGGTGCGGTATCAACGCAGACACCACGCGGCCATTTAATTTGGCGAAAGTGTGCCATATAGCGTGGCGACCGACAACCACGCGCACCGGACTGCGGGTCCCGCCGAACTGGACACCAACAGCTACCCCACCGGGCTCCCCATCCCAGACTCCAGGATGAAAGCGCTATCCGAATCAGGCACCCTCACCCGCTACGAATGGCACCCAGACTGGAATTACACCGTGAAAACACCCACAAACTGAGCGTGTTGATCATCGGCAAGCCCTAACTGGCCGGCCGGACTCGAACGTAGGCGTGCTGATAGGTGTCGGGTGAGCTTCTTGACGGTTCCCTGACGCTGCGAGGGCCGATCTTGATGGTTTCTTGACGACCTGCGTGACAGCGCGCCCGCGTGGCGTTGTTTCCAAGTGCTAGTCAGCGGGTGGCTGCAGCCGGCGGTTGCGCATCAGTGGGTGAATAGCACCCAATTCGCATAGGCCACCGGCGTCCGGTCGGACAAGGGCTTGCCAGCAGAGTGGAATCACAGTGCGATGGTCGAGCCCATCACCACGGTGCGGTCCACCGGCAGGTGGAAGTTTGCTGCGGGGCTGGCGGCGTTGTGGGAAAGACCGATGAACAAGCGCTTGCGCCAGTTGGCCATGCCCGGCGCAGGTCCGCGTTCGACGGCGATGCGGGACAGGAAGTAGTAGGCCTGCTCCGGGTCGAACTGAAGCTCCGGGCTCATTCCGACGGCCCCGCGCAACAGAGCCGGTATGTCCTGGTCGTCCTGGAACCCCACCCGCACGGTCAGATGGACGATGCCGTCGTCGGCGTAGCCCAGTTCGTCAACGCTGATCTGCTCCTCCGGCGGAATGTGCGGAACGTTCTCTGGCTGCAGTGACACGAGAACGATGTGCTCGTGCAGGATGTGGTTGAAGCTGGTGTTGGCCCGCAGCGCCAGCGGCGCCGTTTCCTTGCCGGGATGCGGGAACACCGCAGTGCCGGGTACCCGCGGCACCGGGCTGGCCCGGAGCTTGTCGATGAAATCCGGTAGCCGGCCCTCGGCCTCGATCCGGCGTTGGGTCACCAGCCGCCGGCCGAGCTGCCAGGTGGTCATCACGGTGACGATGACCACGGCGATGACCAGCGGCAGCCAGCCACCGTGCACGACCTTGGTCAGGTTCGCCGCGAAGAATGTCAGCTCCACCCCGCCGAACACCACCCCCATCAGGATCAGGCTCCACCTGGGCCAGTGCCAGGCGGACCCCGCCAAGATCAGGAACAGCGTGGTGGTCAGGATCAGGGTGCCGGTCACCGCCAGCCCGTAGGCCGTCGCCAACTTGCTGGACGACCGGAAAGTCAGCATCAGCACCAGCACCCCGGCGAACAGCAGCCAGTTCACCGCCGGCACGTAGATCTGCCCGCTCTCCCTAGTCGAGGTCTGCCGCACCGTCAGCTGCGGCAGGAAACCCAGCCGCACCGCCTGCCGCGACACCGAAAACGCACCGGAGATCACCGCCTGGGAAGCGATGACTGTCGCGAACGTGGCCAGTACGACCAGCGGGATACGCGACCAGGACGGCGCCATCAGATAGAACGGATTGGAGATCGACTCCGGGCGGTCCAGGATCAGCGCGCCCTGGCCCAGGTAGTTGAGCACCAGCGCGGGAAACACGAAGAAGAACCAGGAGACCCGGATCGGGCGGCGCCCGAAGTGACCCATGTCGGCGTAGAGCGCTTCCGCGCCGGTGATGGACAGCACCACGGCGCCCATCGCGATGAACGCCGTGTACGGGTGGGCGCCGACGAATCCGAAGATGTGCGTCGGTGAGAGCCCCGAGAGGATCCCGGGGCGGGCGATGATGTGCGGCAGTCCGGCGACGGCCAGCACCACGAACCACAGCACCATCACCGGCCCGAACAGCCGCCCGATCCGGTGGGTGCCCAGTCGCTGCACCAGGAACAGCACCGTCACGATGGCGATGCCGATCGGCAGCACCACGTCCTTGGCGCTCGGCGCGACGATCTCGATGCCCTCCACGGCGGACAGCACCGAGATGGCCGGAGTGATGAGGCTGTCGCCGTAGAACAGGGCGGCGCCAATCACGCCGAGGATCATCGCGACCGCGACCCGCCGGCTCCGCGTGCCCAGCTTCTCCCGGATCAGCGCGGCCAGGGCCATAATGCCGCCCTCACCGTCGTTGTCCGCGCGCAAGATGAACACCACGTACTTGATCGAGACGATCAACGTCAGCGACCAGAACACCAGCGAGATGACGCCGTAGACGTCATCGGGAGTCGGCTTCACCGCCCCGTTATCGATCGAGAACACCGTCTGCATGGCGTACAGCGGGCTGGTGCCGATGTCCCCGAACACCACGCCGATCGCGCCCAGCGCCAGACCGATCAGGCCGCCGCGGTACACCGCGGGATGATCACGATCGCCACCGCCCACCCGCGACACGGCGACCGCCACCGGCGTCGCCCCACCTGGTGCTGGGTCGGCCGGGGCAGCGTGCGGAATGGGATCCCTCTCGGCGGTCATATCACGAAGTGTGCACGAGCCGGACGGCGCGGATTGGCACTTAGCCTCATACGTCGGCAAGCCGACATCCGGGAGCAACTCCGAACGGTTCACCCCTTTCCGGCATGCGGGCGGTGATGCTGATCGGCTGGGTTGTAGGTAGCTGCTGTAGCGCGGCGGTGGCCCATACGGTGACAAAAGCACGCTCGCACTACGCTGCAGAGTCGCTCATGCGGACACAGTAGAGCTCATTGTGAAAAATCAGCCGAGCTCAAGCTCTTGGTTCTCGTGGAGTGTTCCCGACTTTGTGGACTCAGGATTAGCCTGGATTTTTCGTGCAACTGGGGCCGACACGGGTTGTGAAGTGGTGAAAGTGCCTGTCTCGTAACGGATAATGGGACTTGTCTAAGGTTCACATCATCGTCAGATCGGGCACTTTCAAGGTGA
>JBPCOI010000076.1:0-55873 GCA_051000395.1 Jatrophihabitantaceae bacterium | reverse complement strand
GTTCACGCACATCGTCGTCCCACACGGCCCCGTCGAAGAGCGTTTCGTGTACCCGTCCGACGTGCTGCCCACCGCCTTGCAGGCCGTCGAGTACGCCGCGATCCCCGACGGCGGGACGGTCGTCGTGCTCGGGCTCGGTCCGATCGGGGACATGTCCTGCCGCATCGCCCAGCACCGCGGCGCGCGGGCGATCGCGGTCGACCTGGTGCCCGAGCGCCTGCAGCGGGCCAAGCAGCGGGGGATCGAGGTGCTCGACCTGCGCGGGCGCGAGCGGGACCTCGCGGACACGATCCGCGCCATGACCGGCGGCCGCGGGCCCGACTCGGTGATCGACGCGGTCGGCATGGAGGCGCACGGGTCCCCGGTCGGTAAGGCGGCCCACCAGATGGTGGGGCTGCTGCCCGACAAGCTCGCCGCGCCGATGATGCAGCGCGTCGGCATCGACCAGCTCAGCGCGCTCTACACGGCCATCGACGTCGTCCGGCGGGGCGGGACGGTCTCGGTGATCGGGGTCTACGGCGGCGCCACGGACCCGATGCCAATGTTGATGATGTTCGACAAGCAGATCCAGCTGCGGATGGGACAGGCGAACGTCAAGCGCTGGGTCGACGACATCCTGCCGCTGCTGGTCGACTCCGACCCGCTCGGCGTGGACGACTTCGCCACACACCGCCTGCCCCTCGGCGAGGCGCCGAACGCCTACGAGAACTTCCAGAAGAAGCAGGACGGCACGATCAAGGTCGTACTGAAGCCCTGAGCGCGGTACGACCGGTTGCCATTCATACCCCCTAGGGGTATGGTGCAAGCATGTTTGACGCGGTATGGCACGCCCTGCGGGTGACGGGTTCGATGACGTGGCAGGTCACCTGGTCGCTGATCCTGGGTTTCACCCTGTCGGCCGTCATCGAGGCGCTCGTGCCCAAGTCCACCATCGCGAGACTGCTGCCCGACGGCCATCCACGCAGCCTCGCGACCGCCACCGGGCTGGGCGCTGCGTCCTCGTCCTGCTCCTACGCCGCTGTCGCTCTGGCACGCTCCCTGTTCCGCAAGGGCGCCGATTTCACCGCGGCGATGGCCTTCCAGTTCGCCAGCACCAACCTCGTCCTCGAACTCGGGCTCATCCTGGCCCTGCTGCTCGGCTGGCAGTTCACCCTCGCCGAGTTCGTCGGCGGCCCGGTGATGATCGTCCTACTCGCCCTACTGTTCCGCCGATTCCTCAGCACCCGGCTGCGCGAGGCCGCCCGGGTCCAGGCCGACAAGGCGATCGCGGGCTCCATGGAGGGCCACGCCGCCATGGACATGAGCGTGGCCGGCGAGGGCAGCTTCTGGCGGCGGCTGTCGAGTCCGGACGGTTTCACGGCGATCAGCAACAACTTCGTGATGGAGTGGGCGGCGATCCTGCGCGATCTCGTCTTCGGCCTGGTCATCGCGGGCATGGCCGGAGCGTGGATCCCCGACAGCTTCTGGCAGCATCTGTTCTTCGCCGATCACCCGCTGCTCGCCAAGTTCTGGGGCCCGCTCATCGGACCGCTCGTCGCAGTCGTGACGTTCGTCTGCTCGATCGGCAACGCCCCGCTCGCTGCGGTGCTGTGGAACGGTGGCATCAGCTTCGGCGGCGTGATCAGCTTCGTGTTCGCCGACCTCATCATCATCCCGCTGCTGCTGATCTATGCGAAGTACTACGGCAAGCGCATGGCCTGGTTCCTGTTCGCCACCTTCTACGCCACGATGGCCGCCGCAGGGTACGTGATCGAGTTCGTCTTCGGCCCGCTCGGCCTCGTCCCGTCCGGTCCCCGGCACGCTAGCGTCGGCGACGCGGGCATCAGCTGGAACTACACGAGCTGGCTCAACGTCGTGTTCCTGTTGCTCGCCGCGGCGCTGGTATGGCGCTTCGTGCGCACCGGCGGGCGGCAGATGCTCTCGATGATGGGCGGCAAACCTGGTTGAGCGCGCGCAGGACTGGCCCGCAGCCGGGTCCCCGGCCATCATTGGCAGATGGGCAGGACGGCTACGGTCCGGCGCACGATCCTGGCCTGCGCGCTCACTGGGCTGCTGCTCGGCGTCATCGGCGCCCCCACGGCACAGGCCTCGCGCGGCCGGGCGCCGCGGGTGCCGCCCGCCGCTACCGTCGGGCCGCTCTACTTCCCCAGCATCTTCGGGCTGCTACCGACGCTCAGCCTGCCGCACGGGTGCAGCGCCAGCGTGGTGCACAGCCCCGCGCACGACCTGGTCATCACCGCCGCGCACTGCGTGCAAGGCTCGGGGCTCGGCATCGAGTTCGTACCCGGATACCACGAGGGGCAGATGCCGTACGGGATCTGGGGCGTCGCGCGCGCCTACGTCGACCCGGCGTGGCTCAGCAGCCGCGACCCGCAGCACGACTACGCGATCCTGCAGGTCGCGCGCCAGGGCAGCCGGGGCATCGAGGACGTCGTCGGCGCCAACCTGCTCGGCTCGGCCCCGGCGTTCGGCACGACCGTGAGCGTGCAGGGTTATGCGACCGGTTCCGACGACGACCTGATCTCCTGCGTCACGAGGACCTACGACACCGCGGGCTACCCGAGCATCGACTGCCCCGGATTCGTCAACGGCACGAGCGGCGGACCCTGGGTGGTGCGCAGCCAGGCGAAACCCACGCTGGTCGGGCTCATCGGCGGCCTGCGCCAGGGCGGCTGCATCGCGGCCACCTCGTACTCGCCCGTCTTCGGCGCCGACACCGCCCTGCTGCTCCGGCGCGCGGCTGCCGGCGGGCCCGGCGACGTCGTCCCCGCTGCGGAGGCCACCAGCTGCCCGGCAGCCTGACCCGTACCTCACCTTGATCCGGACGTGACCGTGCGGCGGCCCGGCGGCACTACAGTTCGCCTCGTGCTGTGCGACCCCCGCGACCGCGGCCTGATCCTCGTCGTCGAGGACGAGGCGCCGATCGCGGACGTCATCCGCATGAACCTGGCCAGCGCGGGGTACGGGGTGCACGTCGAGCGCAGTGGCGACGGGGCGCTCGCAGCCGTGCGTGCCCACCGTCCGGCGGCGATCATCCTCGACGTGGGCCTGCCCGGCTTGGACGGCGTCGAGGTCTGCCGCCGGCTGCGTGCCGCCGGCGACTGGACGCCGGTCCTGTTCGTGACCGCTCGCGACGACGAGGTGGACCGGGTCGTCGGCCTGGAACTGGGCGCCGACGACTACGTGACGAAACCGTTCTCCCCTCGCGAGCTGGTGGCCCGGGTCGGCAGCGTGCTGCGGCGTACCCGGGGCGTGCCCGACGGCGCCGGGCGCCTGCAGGTCGGCGAGCTCAACGTCGACACCGTCGAGCATCGCGCGTTCGCGGGGGAGCAGGAGATCGCGCTGACTGCGACGGAGTTCGAGTTGCTGGCGTTCCTCATGCGACGGCCGGGACGCGTCTTCAGCCGGGAGCAACTGCTCAGCGAGGTGTGGGGCTACGCGTCGATTGCCGGGACCCGCACCGTCGACGTCCACATCGCCCAGCTGCGCGCCAAGCTCTCCGGCGCGAGCCCGATCCGGACGGTGCGCGGCGTGGGGTACTCCGCCGACAACCGCGCGGCGCAGGACTGATGCGTCGCGGCACGCTGGGCGCGCGGATCGCGCTGCTGTGCATAGCCATAGCGGTCGCCACCGGCTTGGTGGCAGGTGCGCTCGCGATCGGCCTGATCCGGGCTGCGGACGAGCGTGGCGCGCGCCAGACGCTGGCTCGCCTGGCCGACGCGGCTCAGTCCAGCACGCAACGCAGTGCCACGGGAGTGCCGCTGCGGGTGCGCCGCCTGCTCCAGGTGCTGGCGGTGCGCTACGGCGAGTTCGGCGCGACGGGGACGGTGACCAGCGACTTCGCGCTGGCCCGCGACGCCCTGCGCCCGTCCGATCTCACCGTGCTGCGCGCCGGGCACAAGGTGTCGGCCAGCCGGACCGTCGACGGCAAGGCTGTCTACGTGGAGGCGCGGCCGACCGCGAGCGGCGGCATCGTGCTGGTGCAGCGGCGCCAGGACGCCACCGCGGGCGGCGACGAGGCCATCCGCCGCACCCTGTGGGCGATCCTGATCGCGGTCGGCGTCTCGGCGGCCATCGGGTTCGCGGTCGCCTACCGCCTCGGCCGCCCGCTGCGACGCACCGCGCAGGCGGCGCACGCGCTGGCCGACGGGCATCGCGACGTCACCGTGCCCGTCGAGGGGCCGACGGAGGTCGCCGACGTTGCCACCGCCGTCAACACCCTGGCCGCCGCCCTTTCGCACTCCGAGGCCAGGCAGCGGGAGTTCCTGATGTCGGTGTCCCACGACCTGCGCACGCCGCTGACCGCGATCACCGGCTACGCGGAGTCCCTCGCCGGCGGCGTCGTCGAATCGGGACGAAGCGCGGAGGTCGGAGCCGTCATGCTCGGCGAGGCCCACCGGCTGGAGCGCCTCGTCGGTGATCTGCTCGACATGGCCCGCCTGGACGCCCAGGACTTCCGCATCGACGTGGCCGATGTCGAGCTGGGCGCGCTGGCCACCGCGGCGGCCGAGGTGTGGTCCGCCCGGTGCGCCGCGGTGCAGGTCAGCTTCGCCGTGGAGGTGCCGCCGCAACCGGTGCCGGTCCGCACCGACGCCGCCCGCGTGCGCCAGATCCTCGACGGGCTGCTGGAGAACGCGCTACGCGTCACGCCGGCGGGTGCGCCGATCGTGCTCGCGGTCGGCGTCGAACCGGACGGACGACGGGTGCTGGAGGTGCGCGACGGCGGCCCTGGACTCAGCGACGACGATCTTGCCGTCGCCTTCCGCCGCTCGGAGCTGTACCAGCGCTACCGCGGGGTGCGCCAGGTCGGGACGGGACTCGGCCTGGCCATCGTGCACGGTCTGGCCACCCGCCTCGGCGGCAGCATCGAAGCCGGTCACGCAGCAGAGGGAGGCGCACGGTTCACCGTGCGCCTCCCGTAGCCGGTTGCGGTACGTGGGCGTCGGATTCCGACGCCCAGGTACCGCAATCGCGTCAGCTCTTGCCGGCGTCCAGGATGCGCGTCGCCGTGAGCGTGCCGCTGCCCGTCCCGAGGACGAACACGGTGTCGCCCTGGTGCACCTCGCTGATCGTGCCGAGAGCCGCCTTCGGGCCCTTGACCCCCTTGGCCGGCTTCGGCGCGCCAACCGGACGCAGCCGGACCTTCGTGTCCTTCGTGACGGCGAAGGTCTCGCTCGTCTTGTCCGGCGCCGTGACGACGATCGAGGTCGCGGACACCGAGCTGACCTGACCGTGGATCACGTCGTGGGTGACGTAGGTGCCGTCCTTACCCTTCGTGACGAACTCGCCGTGCAGGATCCGGCGCAGCTCGCCGCCGCGGAACTTCCCGCCGTGCCTGGCGTGCGCTGTCGCGGACTTCGCGGTTCCGGCGGGCGAAGGCGCCCCGGGCGTCCCGGACGTCCCAGGAGCGGAGGCGGCGAGCGCAGCCGTCCCGGCGCCCACGATCA
This sequence comes from Jatrophihabitantaceae bacterium, assembly GCA_051000395.1. Classification (GTDB taxonomy): domain Bacteria; phylum Actinomycetota; class Actinomycetes; order Mycobacteriales; family Jatrophihabitantaceae; genus JBPCOI01. The sequence continues at coordinate 50,426 of JBPCOI010000076.1, read as the reverse complement.
CGGCTGCAGTCGCGCCGGCGATGGCAATCTTGCGATACATGCTCTTGTCTCCTTGACTCGGTGGCTCTGCGGATAGCTCCACAGTGCGCCCGCCAGATGTGTGCCGGGGCAGGAATTTGTCAGGATCGTGTTCGGGAAAGCGCCGCGGGTCGCGGGGCGGCCACCGGGCATACTGGCCGTCTCATGAATGACCTCGCCGAGCTGGCGCTGCACGAGCTCGACGTCGCGCGCAAGCACGTCGCGGCGCATCCGCTGCCGGTCCTGTCGGCAGCCGGCTTCTCGGCGGCCGCGGTGAGCGTCTACTTCGGCGGCCGGGTCGGGCCGTCGCCGGCGAGCATCCCGATGAGCACCTGGCTCGGCCTACAACCGGACAACGGCGCCCCGACGGGCCCGCTTCCCGCTGCGCTGATGCTGGGCGCCATCATCGCCCTCGTCGTGCTGTGGATCGTGGCGATGCGGCCCCTGCGCCGGGCACAGTACTCCGACCGGCACGTCTGGACGGTGGCCGGCATCTGGTCGCTGCCGTTCATCATCGGTCCCCCGCTGCTTAGTTCGGACGTCTACACCGACGTCGCCCACGGGTTGCTGGCCCGCAGCGGGCGCGACCCGTACACCCACGCCCCGAGCGCGCTCGGGAACCTCCCGGTCGTGGCGGCGATCGATCCCAACTCGCGCAGCGCCGCGAGCACCTCCGGCCCCGTGGGCTCGTTCGTGGAGCACCTGACGGTCTCGGTCACCGGCGGCCAGGCGCTCGCCGGGGTGCTCGTGCTGCGGGCCGTCGCGGTGCTCAGCGTCGTCGCGGTGGGCCTGCTCGCCGCCGAACTCGCCGGACCGCGCCGCGTCGCGGCGCTCACGCTGACCGTGCTCAATCCGGCCGTACTGCTGCTGGTCGTCTCCGGCGCGCACCTGGAGGGACTGCTCGCCGCCCTGCTGCTCGCCGCGCTGCTCGCAGCCACCCAACGCCGCTGGGTGCTGGCGATCCTCCTGGCGTGCGCGGGCGCCGGGATCAAGCCGGTGGCGCTGATCGCGGTCGCGGCGCTGCTCGTCGCCCACTGCCGCGACCGGCGCAATCGCCTCGCCTGGACGGTGCTGGCACGGGACGGACTGGTGGCAGTCGCCGGGCTCGCCGCATGTGTGCTCTGCGTCGGCGACGGCCTCGGCTGGGCGCGCAACCTCGACTCGCTGACGCGTCAGCGCACGCCGTTCTCCGTGGCCAGCGCGGTGGGGGACGTGCTCTCCCCGGTCGTCGCCGCCGCGTCGTTCGACGACCTGGCGGCCGGCGGCAGCATCGTGGTGGTGCTTGCCGCGGTCTGCCTCGTCGCGTACCTGCTCGTCACCGTGTCGCGGCGTCCCCTGGATCGCACGGTCGGTTTCGCCTTGCTGGGCGCCGCATTGCTCGGACCGGTGCTCTATCCGTGGTACCTGCTGTGGGGGCTGTTCTGCCTGGCGCCCACCGCGGCCGGGGCGCGCCGTCACTGGGTGGTGGCGTTGAGCTGCGCAGCCTGCGTCCTGATGCCGGTCGGCTTCTCCGACCGCACGGCGCAGCTGGTCACCGGCGCGGCGCTGGCGGTCATCGCCCTCGTGCTGCTTGCCCGCCTGCGGCACCGGCATCGGCCCCAGGTCCGGACCCCGCTCCAGCCGCAGCGTCGCGCCGTCTCGGGCGGCTGACGATCCGGGCGCCGCGCGAGGGGACGGTGGTGATGTTGCGAGTCCTCGCGTGCTCCCGCCGCCCGCCCGGCACGATGTCGACGCGGGTGAGCACGGCCTTGAGCACCGCCTGCGCCTCGACGCTGGCCAGCGAGGCGCCGAGGCAGCGGCGGATCCCGCCGCCGAACGGGATCCAAGTGGCCGGCGGCGGGTTCGCGCCGAGGAATCGCCCGGGACGAAACGTCGAGGGCGACGGATAGATCGCGGCGGTGTGCTGCACGAGCGAGATCGACGGGAACACCACGATGCCGGCGGGCAGGTCGTAGCCCGCGAGCCGAACGGGTTTGGCCAGCCGCCGGGCCACCTGCGAGATCACCGGCCGCAGCCGCATGGCCTCCTTCACCACGGCCTCCAGATAGGCCTCGTCATTCTCGTCGGCCGCCCGCTGCACCCGGCTCAGCAGCTGCGGATCGCGGGCCAGGTCGTGCAGTGCCCACGCCAGCGTGGACGCGGTCGTCTCGTGGCCGGCCAGCAGCAGGGTGACCAGGTGGTCACGCAACTCCTCGTCGCTCTGCGACGGATGCGCCACCAGCAGCTTGGACAGGACGTCGGTGCGCGTATCGAGCTCCGTCTGCGTCCTGCGCTCGGCGATCTCGGCGTAGAGCAGGTCGTCGGTCGCCTTCTTCAGCTGCTGGAAGCGCCGCCACGGCCCGACGTGGTCGAGCCACGGGTAGAGCCAGCCGATGAAGATCATCGGACCGATCCGCACGAGCCGCTGCAGCAACGGTCGCATCCGCTCCAGCCGCGGCCCCTCGGCCAGGCCGAAGACGATGCGCATGATGACCTCGAGGCTGATGTCGTTCATGCTCGGGTGAACCGCGAACGGTTCGCCCACCGGCCAGTGCTCGACCCGTTCGCCGGCCACCTGCTCGATGAGCTGCCCGTAGCCACGCATCGTCTCGCCGTGGAAGGCCGCCATCACCCGCTTGCGTGCGGCGAGGTGGGCGCCCTCGTCCAGCAGCAGCACGGAGTGCTCGCCCATGATCGGTCCGAGGATCGCGTTCCCCTCGCCCGCGTGGAAGGTGTCCGCCGGGCCGGAGAACACCTCCCGGATGTGCTCGGGGCGGGCGAGCACGACACCCCTGCCCGCGGGCGCGAAGTGCACGGAGAACACGTCGCCGTAGCGGCGGTGCCAGCGCGGGGCCGTCCAGTCGCGCTGCGTCATGAACAGCACGGTCTGGACGGCGGCCGGAAGTTTCGGCCCCGGCGGGAGCGCGAGCTCGTCGGGCAGCTCGCGCGAGACGAGGAAGCGCTCGGTGACGGCCATGCGGGCTCTCCGTTCGGCGGCGGTGCACTCCCCCGATTTATACATCCGTATAAGAGCGCTGTCGAGCCGCTAGCTACGCTCTGGCCGTGAGCCACCGGGACCAATTGCTCGCCGCGGCGCGGCGGCTGCTCGAGCAGCGGGGCTACGCGCACATCACCGCCCGCGACCTGGTGGCCGAGTCCGACACCAACCTGGCCAGCATCGGTTACCACTTCGGCTCCAAAGCCGCCCTGCTGAACGCGGCGATCGAGGCCGCCTTCGAGGAGTGGACCGACCAGCTGGCTTCCCTGGTCATGGCCGACCCGGACGCGTCGCCCATCCAGCGCGGCGCCGCCACCTGGGTCGCGACGCTGGACAGCTTGCCGCAACGCCGTCCGATCCTGCAGGCCTACCTCGACGCGCTGGCACAGGCCCAACGCGTTCCCGAGCTGCGCGACCAGCTGGCCGAGCACTACCGTCGCGCCCGCGCCCGCGTGGCCGAACTCGTCGCGGTGTCCCTCGCCGACGGCACTCCCGCGCAGGACCCGCGCTGCGCCGCGATCGCCACCTTCGTCATCGCGGTCTGCGACGGGCTGGCGGTGCAGTGGCTGCTCGACCCCGAGAACGCACCGAGCGGCGAGCAGTTGCTGGCCGGTCTGGCGACGGTATGGGCCGCGTCGTCGCCTGCTGCAGCAGGCGAGCAGCGCACCCCGTGACGCTCCGGTTCAGCGCCCGGCGCCGCCGCTGATCTCGCGCACCGCCGGGCGCACGTCGGCCAGATACACGGCGGCGGCGATCGCCGAGATGAGCGAGATCGGGCCGATGGGCGACGGGGACAGGAACGACCCGAACAGCCCGGCCAGGGCGAGGATGGCCAGCCACGCCGGCTTGCTCAGCTTGTCGACCGCCGGGAACGCGGCAAGCTTGCGCACCAGGCAGTCGGCGAACGCCCAGACTCGCAGCGCGACCAGACCCCAGAACAGGATTTCGTCGGTCCAGTAGTAGAGCTGGCTGACGACGTTCACCTGCTCAGCCTAGCGAGCATTCGGCCCTGAGCCGCGGTCGGAAACCAACGCTGCCCCGTCCCGGATGCGGGACGGGGCAGCGCGGCGAGCCGGAGGCGCGGGGGTCGGTCGCCGCCTCAGGCCTTGGTGGCCTTGCGGGCCGGGGCCTTGCGGGCCGGAGCTTTGCGGGCGCTCGTCGCCGTCACCGGCTTGGTGGCAGCGGGGCGCGCCGGCTTCGGCGTGGCCTTGGCGGCGGGCTTCGGGCGGGCCTTGGCGACGGGCTTGCTGCCGCGGCCGGTCAGCGACTGCACCGGCTTGACGACGCGCTCGTGCACCGTCTCGACGACGGCCCCGGCGAGCGACTCGGCGGTGGCAACCAGCTTGGCGACGCGCGGATCACCCGTGAGCGTCGAGAACAGCTCCTCGGCGCGGTCGCCGACCGTGCTCGTGTAGCCCTTGGCCTGCGCGAGGTAGGGCTCGACGGCGGACTTGACGGCGTCGAGGTTGACGGCCTTCTCGGCCTGCGCGCGCAGGTCGGCGAGGGTATCGCCAGCACTGCCGGTGATCTTGCCGGTCAGGCCGGAGACGTTGTCCTTGGCCTTGCCCGCGAGCTGGTTCGCCTGGCCGCTCACGTCGTTGAGCTGGGCCTGCGCCTGGTCGAGGACCTGCTTGCCCTGCTCGAGCGCGGTGTCGGCGTAGGAGCGGATGTCACTGGTGATCGACATGTGTGTCACTTCCCTTGTGATGAGATCGGATGATGCGGAAATCTGGTGCCGGCTGACCGGCCGGTCGGCTCACTCGCCTACCGCGACGACGGGCGGGACGGCTGCGAGTTCGCCCAGCTCGACTCCGGCGCGCTGCTGCGCGTTCTCGCGCCGGAACGACTCGTAGATGTCGACGAGGACCTGCTTCTGCCGCTCGCCGAGCCCGTCGTCGGCGAGGATCGCGCCCACCAGCTCCGGGTCGCCCGAGTGGGCTTCGAGGATGCCGGCACGCACGTACAACTGCTCTGCCGAGATCCGCAGTCCCTTGGCGATCTGCTGCAGGATGTCCGCGCTCGGCTTGCGAAGCCCACGCTCGATCTGCGAGAGGTAGGGGTTGGAGACGCCGGCGAGCCGGGCGAGCTGGCGCAGCGATACCTGGGCTTGTTCGCGCTGCTCCCGGATGAACTCCCCGATCGCGGCGCTGCCCCGTTTCGCCTGCTCCTTGGGCCCGTCGGCTATCACCTGTCCAGTGTGACCGAGCCCTGCTAGCAAATGCAAGCGGGCAGCTAGCGATCCTGGTCACGCCGGTGGAGCGTTGCTGGCAACGGGTGCGCAAGCCCTGTCAGGGCACTGAGACAGGAGCGGGCAGCCGGTACTGCGCCGGGCACTGTTAGCCGCACCCCAGCCCTGCCGCGCCGCTTCTCGGAGACGTTCATGAAGACGCTCGCCCGCCTCGCCGTCGAGAAGCGGTGGTTCGTGATCGCCGGCTGGATCGTGTTCATCATCGGGGCGCAGGCTCTGGCCGCCGGCGCGGGCGGCGCGAGCTACAAGGACGTCTTCACGCTGCCGGGCACGCAGACGCAGCAGGTGCTCGACCTACTGCGAGCGCACGGCCAGGGCGCGCGTACCGGTCAGGTCGGCACGGTCGTGGTCCATACCCGATCCACGACGCTGAGCCCGGTGCAGGCGCCCGCGGGACTGGTGCCGGCGCTCGACAAGCTCTGCTCGGCGGGTCTGCACGTCGCGACGATCACCTCGCCCTGGCACTCGGTCGACTGCGCGCTGCCCGCAGCGAACCTGCCGGGCTTGCCGTCGTTGCTCAGCCACGACGGCACCGTCGGGCTCGTCGACATCGCCTGGCAGGGCAAACAGAATGCGCTGGCCAACTTCACCGGAGTGCACGACGCGTTGGACAGGCTCGGCGACGCGCACACGCAGTACGAGTTCACCGGCGCGGCGTTCGCGAACCTCGCCGCACAGCAGAAGGGCATCCCGCCGGAGGTGTTCGGCTTCATCGCCGCGCTGATCATCCTCGGCCTGGTGTTCCGGACGGTCGGCGCGGCCGTGCTTCCCCTGCTCTGCGCCGCCGCAGCGCTGGGCAGCGGCCTGGCGTTCGTCTCGCTGCTGAGCCACACGATGAACGTCGCGACCTTCGCCACCCAACTCGCGCAGCTCATGGTCATCGGGGTCGGCGTCGACTACGCGCTGTTCATCGTCACCCGGCACCGGCGCAACCTGATGCGCGGCATGCCGGTCGCCGATTCGATCGTGCTGGCCCTCAACACCTCGGGCCGCGCCGTGATGTTCGCCGGGGCGACGGTCTGTGTCGCGATCCTGGGCCTGTGCGCGCTCGGGGTCAGCTTCCTCTACGGGGTGGCGGTGGGCACGTCCATCGCGGTTGCGCTGACGATGATCGCGTCGCTGACGCTGCTGCCCGCCGTGCTGTCGCTGCTGGGGCACCGGGTGCTGCCGCGCAAGGTCCGCAAGGCGATCAAGGCCGGGACCTACCACCACGAGCCGCGCCGGACCCGCTGGTCGTCCTGGTCGGAGTTCGTCTCCACCAACAAGCTGGTTCTCGGCGCGGTCGCGGCGGGGCTGATCGTCGTGCTGGCCGTCCCGTTCTTCTCCTTGCGCCTCGGACACGCCGACGAGAGCACCGATCCGGCCGGCAGCACTACCCGCAAGGGTTACGACCTGATCACCGAGGCGTTCGGCAAGGGCTACAACTCGACCCTCGAACTCGTCCTCAGCGGGCCGACGGCGACGCAGGCGGCCTACCTCGCGAACGTCTCCGGGCGCCTCGCGGCGGTGCCGGGGGTCGACGCGCACAGCGTGTGGGCGACCCCGATCGCCGGTGATCTCGCCTTCGTCGGGTTCAAGACGACCACCTCACCGCAGGATGCCGCGACCACGGCGCTGGTCAAGTCACTGCGCAGCAACCTCGCCCCGGAGCTGGATCGGGCCGGGCCGAACCGCGTCTACGTCTTCGGCCAGACCGCGGTGTTCGTGGACTTCGCCAAGGTGCTGTCGGCGAAGATGCCGCTGTTCTTCCTGGCGATCATCGGCTTGTCGTTCCTGCTGCTCATGCTCGCGTTTCGCAGCCTGCTCATCCCGCTCACCGCCGCGGTGATGAACCTGTTCGCGGCGGGCGCGTCCTTCGGCATCGTCGTCGCGATCTTCCAGTGGGGGTGGCTGTCCGAGCTGCTCGGCCTGGGACGCGGGGGGCCGATCGACGCGTTCCTGCCGGTGCTGTTCTTCGCGATCCTGTTCGGCCTGTCCATGGACTACCAGGTATTCCTGGTCAGCCGCATGCACGAGGAATGGGTGCACACCGGCGACAACAGGCGATCGATCCGCGTCGGACAGGCCGAGACGGGTGGGATCATCACCGCTGCTGCGGTCATCATGATGGCGGTCTTCGGCGGTTTCATCCTCGGCGACGCCCGAGCGATCAAGCTCATCGGACTCGGCCTGGGGGCGGCGATCTTCCTCGACGCCTTCATCCTGCGTACCGTGCTCGTCCCGTCGCTGATGCACCTGTTCGGCAAGGCCAACTGGTACTTCCCGAAGTGGCTGGACCGGATCACGCCACGCGTGTCCGTCGAACCGGCCGACGGCAGCTGGACGCCCGAGGACGACAAGCAGCTGTCCTCGGTCTGAGCGCTGCCCAGCCGCTGAGCAGCGCGGTGCGCGAACGCGGCATCCCGCTCTGCCCGCGGGGACCCGGTTTGACGGCCAGCACCTGGTTGACGCCGATCCGGTTCGCCTCGAACGCGAGCGCCGACCCGGCCATGTACAGCCGCCAGATGCGGGCGCGACCCGGGCTCGTGAGTGCCACCGCCTGCTCCCAGTCGCGCTCCAGGTTCGCCACCCACGCGCGCAGCGTCAGCGCGTAGTGCTCGCGAAGGGACTCGACGTCGCGGACCTCGAAGCCGGCGCCCTCGATGGCCTCGGTCATCGTCGCGATCGGCTCCAGCTCACCGTCGGGAAAGACGTAGCGCGCGATGAAGGAGGTCCTGGAGAACGGTGTGGGCTTGCCGGGCCGACGTGAGATCGCGTGGTTGAGCAGCCGTCCTTGCGGGCGCAGCAGCGCGAACAGGTCGGCGGCGTAGGTGGGCAGCATCGACGCGCCGACGTGTTCGGCCATGCCGATGCTCGAGATCGCGTCGTACGGACCGTCGTGCACATCGCGGTAGTCCTGGACGCGGATGTCGACCAGGTCGCCGACGCCCTCCTCAGCCATCCGCTTGCGCGCGAAGCCGGCCTGCTCGTGCGAGAGCGTGACGCCGACGACGTGGGCGCCGTAGGTCCGCGCGGCGTGCAGCGCGAACGTCCCCCACCCGCAGCCGACGTCCAGCACCCGCATGCCGGCAGCGAGCCCGAGCTTGCGCGCCACCAGGTCGCACTTGGCGAGTTGGGCGGCGGCGAGGTCCTCGGCCGCTGATCCCCAGTAGGCGCACGAGTAGGTCATCGACTCGCCCAGGACGATCCGGTAGAAGTCGTTGCCGACGTCGTAATGGTGCGCGATGGCCGCCGCGTCACGTCGCTTGCTGTGCCGTCTGCCGCCCAGTTTCGCTTCCTCCGCCGGAGGTTTCGGCGGCAGTCCGATCACGCCCAACTTGAGCGCCGCGGCGAGCGCGGCCTTCGTCGTCTGGGAGTTCATCGCGATCCCGGGTCCGTCCTCAGGTGCCGCCAGCTGGTCGAGGGCGTCCAGCGCGGCGAGCATGTCGCCCTCGACCTCGACGTCGCCGGAGACATAGGCCCGTGCGAACCCGAGTTCATTCGGCGCCCACAGCAGCCGGCGCAGCGCACGGCGGTGCATGATCTTCAGTTGCACCGGCGCGCCGGGCGGGCCGAAGTGGCTGCCGTCCCAACAGGTGACGCGCAGTGGAGCGTCGGGACCCAACGCCGTCAGCAGCAGTGGGCGCACCGTCTCCGCGACTGTCATGGCAGACCTCCTCAGGACCTCTCGCCGCAGCGCCGGCCGGTGCAGCGGCCAAGCACCCTCGCGCTTCTGCCTACCCAAGATGCAGCCGCGGCGAGCGCCGGGCTACGAATATCACGCCGCAGTTCAGCCGCTCGCGCCGGGCTGCGCCGCGTCGATCGCCACCGGCGCGCCGGCGACGCGCAGCGGCGTGTCGTCGGGCAGCGACCGCTTGATCACCGCGAGCGCAATAGGACCCAGCTCGTGGTGGTGCACGGCGGTGCCGAGGAAGCCGACGCTGCGCCCGTTCGCCTCGACGGGTGTGCCCGCCGCGGGAAGGACGTCGGACTCGCCGGACAGGTGCAGCAGCACCAGCCGGCGCGGTGGCTTGCCGAGGTTCTGCACGCGCGCCACTGTCTCCTGGCCGCGGTAGCAGCCCTTGTTCAGGTGGACGGCCGATCCGATCCAGCCGAGCTCGTGGGCGATCGTGCGGTGGTCAGTCTCGACGCCCAGCCGTGGCCGTCGGGCCTGAACCCGCAGCGCCTCGAACGCCCACAGTCCCGCGGGCCGGGCACCGGCCTCGCGCAGCGTCGCGAGCATGCCCGGCGCCGAGGCGCGCGGCACGAGCAGGTCCGCGGCGTCGTCGCCCGGCCAGCTCATCCGGCGCACGAATCCCTTCTCGGGCAAGGCGATCGCGCGTCCGAGCTCGGGTACCGGCAGCGCGGCGGTAGCCAGCACGCCGGCCGTGTGCGGCCCGACGAGCGACAGCACCGCCCAGTCCTGCGTCACGTCCGCCGGTTCCACCCGCTTGAGGAAGCGCATCATCTGCAGGTAGGCGAGCACCGTGGGCGCCGCGCCCGGCTCGGTATCGATCCAGACCGTCCCGCCGAGTTCGCTCAGCTGCCAGTGCTGCTCGACGTGCCCGTGTGGGGACAGCACGAGGGCTTCGGCGCAGTCGCCGTCGGCGAGATCGGCGACGTGCTGCGAGCAGATCGTGTGCAGCCACGCCAGCCGTTCGGCACCCGTGACGGTGAGCACGCCGCGGTTGCTGCGGTCGATCACGCCCGCGCCGCGCGCCAGCTCGCGCTGCTCGCCGAGCGGGTCGCCGTGGTGCCAGGCGATCCCGGCGTCGATGCCCTCGGCGGCGACAGCGGGCGTTTCGATGCTCACCGGAGGTTCATCGTTCCCGAGCCCGGATTTGTTCCGCCGCTGCGCAGGTGCCGCATCGGCCGAAGACGGTGAAGTGCGAGCGATCCAGCTCGAAGCCGCGCTCGTCGTGCAGGCGCTGCTCCAGCGCGTCGACCAGGTCCGAGGGCGCGTCGACGACACTTCGGCAGGTGTGGCAGACGACATGGACGTGGTCGTCGTCGGCCGGACGGTAGGACGGCGCGCCGTGCCCGAGGTGCGCGTGCTTGACCAGGCCGAGCTCCTCGAGCAGTTCCAGGTTGCGGTAGACGGTCGTAACGTCCACGCCGGTGACGGCCTCGCTGATCTGCTCCGGGGTGGCGTGGCTCAGCTCGCGGACCGCCGTGAGCACCTGCTCGCGCTGGGCGGTCATCCGCAGGCCGCGGGCACGAAGCCGCTGCGCGAGGTCGGGTGGGCCTGGCATCGCGGCGGGCGGCGGACGGTGGGCGGGCATCACCACCATGGTAGGTAGCCTGGCGCGGTGACGCGGAGCCTGCTCGCCGTCCTGGGCGATGGCCTCCTCGATCCGGACACGCCGGTGCTTCGCGCCGACGACGCCGGCCTGACGCGCGGCGACGGATGCTTCGAAGGCTGCCGGGTGCGCGACGGCGTCGTCGACAAGCTCGAGGCGCACCTGGCCCGCATGGCGCGCTCCGCGCTCGCCCTGGGGATCGACTTCGATCCCCAGCCCTGGCGCGAACTGGTCGCGTCCGCGGTCGCCGCGTGGCCCGCGGCCGGCGAGGCGGCGATGCGGCTCGTCCTGACCCGCGGACCGGCGAACGGCGCGTCACCGACCGGCCTGCTCACGATCAGCCCGCTGCCCGAGGCCTACCCGCGTCAGCGCCGCAACGGCATCCGGGCGGTCACCCTGTGCCGTGGCACGGCCAGTGACGCCTACCAGGACGCACCGTGGCTGCTCGGCGGCGTCAAGACGCTCTCCTACGCCGTGAACATGGCCGCCCAGCGCGAGGCGATCAGGCGAGGCGCCGAGGACGTGATCTTCGTTAGCAGCGACGGCCGCGTGCTGGAAGCCCCGACCAGCTCGGTGCTCTGGTGGGCCGAGGACACCTTGCACACGACGCCGACCGGTGCCAGCGGCATCCTGGGCGGGACCACCCAGCAACTGCTGTTCGACCGCGCTGCCGACGCCGGCTGGCGCACCGCGACGAGCCCGGTCCAGGTCCGCGAGCTGCACCGGGCCGGATCGTTGTGGCTGCTGGGCACCGTGCGCGGCCCGGTGGACGTGGTGGAGCTGGACGGCCGCCCGCGCGGCCGCGATCTCGCGCGCACCGCCCAGGTCCGCGCGCTGTGCGGATTCTGAAACAAACGCCGTTGCCGAGGCGCCGCAACGGTCGTACCGTGGCCGTACACGGGAAAGGGGGTGGTCTGAGAGTTGAGTATTCATCGGACACGTGAGGTGGCTGCCAGCTAGCCGCTGTCGATGCAACGGACCTGCGTGGCCCTGCCCGCGCCGTCAGGTGACGGCGGCGAGCACTCCCAGGCAGCTACCCGGCCCCCGAGCCGTCGGCCCGTCCAGCCGACCCGCCCAGGCGGACAGGCTCGGGGGCCGACCGATGTCCGGCCATCGGCGAGTGTGCGGGACGATCGGCGAGAGACCCGGCCACCGGCGAGTTGCGGGCGCATCGGCGAGCGCGGCCCGGGCTCATCGGCGAGCGACCCCAGCTCAGATGAGGTGCACCAGCCGGTAGATCGGCCGCGACGACCAGGTGACCATGCCCTGCTCGTCCAGGAAGTTCATGATCTTCTCGCCGAGCCAGCGACGCGTGTCGTGGTTGTGCGGATTCTCGCGCGCCTCGCGCACCGCGCGCTTGCGTTCCAGGCCGACCGCCTCGTAGACATCGGGATTGATCAGCACGCTGACGACGATCGCGCCGACGACGGCAGCCACCGTGTTGTTGACCACGCGCCCGATCGGGCCTAGTCGCGGCATCAGCCGGGCCACCTCCTCGCGCGCGAAGCGGACGTGGCGGGCCTCCTCGACGACGTGAATGCGGTTGACCATTCGGATCAGCGGGTTGATCGTCTCGTCGTTCATCGTCGCGCGCTGCAAGCGGTCGGTGACTTCCTCCGCAACGAGGACGGGCGCGAACAGCGCGGTCCCGCGGGCCGTGGCCTTGTACAGGCGGGCGAGGTGGTGCACGTAACGCGGCGGCCGGTAGGTCGGGCAATTCATCCGTTCGAGTGCCTTGGCGAACATGATCACGTGCCGCGTCTCGTCGCCGATCTCGGTGAGCGCGTACTGGGTGTGCGGCGACTGCGGGTCCTGGTGGTAGGCGTAGCGGGTCAGCATCTGGATCAGGATGATCTCGAACCACAGCCCCGTGCTGGCGATGCTGGCCAGCTCATGGCGGGACAGTTCGATGCGCTGCTGTTCGCTCATCTCGTCCCAGAGCTTCGTGCCGTAGAGCGAGACCCGCTCCAACGGCATGTAGGCACGGTCGACGTCGATGTCGGCGTCCCAGTCGATGTCGAGCAGTGGGTCGTAGGAGTTGCGCGAGGACGAACCGAGCAGCCGAAGCGCGGTCTTGTCGCGGTTGTCGAGCAGTTGCGTGGCGCGCGATGCGACGCTCATGCGAATCACCTTCCAGTGCGGTCCCTGCTCACCGGCCGCGGGCTTCGCTGGCGCCGGCACGACTATAGCTAGCACAAGGTGTACCAGGTAGATCTACGCTAGACAAGCTGTCACACACGTGACGGTGGACGCCCGGCACTACGCTTCGCCCATGGCCGAGCGGGCTCGCGACGGGCGATCCACCCGGTGGGACCGGCACCGCCGGCAGCGGCGCGCCGAGATCATCGACGCTGCGATCGCCGCCATCGAGGAGCACGGCCCGGACGCGCTCACCGCCCAGATCGCCCAGCGCGCCGGCGTCCCACGCACGCACGTGTACCGCCACTTCGACGGCAAGCAGGCGCTCGACCTCGCGGTCTCGCGTCACGTCGCGAACCAGATCGCCCAGCAGATCCGCGCCGGACTGGCGACCAGGGGCTCAGCCCGCGACATCATCTCGGCCTCCATCAGCCAGCACCTGAGCTGGATCGAGCAGCACCCGAACCTCTATCGCTTCCTCGCCCAGCACGCGTACGCGGTCAACGCCACCGGCTTTCCCGCCGTTGACGACTCGAAGGCTGCGTTCGCCCGCGAGCTCACGACGCTGCTCGCGGGCTACATGCGGCTGTTCGACATCGACACCTCGCCGGCGGAACGGGTGATCGTCGGCGTGGTCGGCATGGTCGATGCGACCTCCGCGTGGTGGCTCGAGCACCACGACGTCACTCGGGCGGAGCTGACCGCCGCGCTGGCCGACCAGGTGTGGTTGATCATCGACCGGACGGCGCGATCACTTGGCCTCGAGCTCGACCCGACGGCCGCGCTACCCGGCAGCTGATGCGCCGCTCGCTCGTACCCACTACCCGGCAGCTGATCCGCCGCTCGCTCGTACCCCCTACCCGGCAGCTGATCCGCCGCTCGCCCGTACCCGCAGGAGGCGCGCATTGAGGTGTGGCGCGTATCCTGCTCCGGCGGCCGCGAGTTCGGTGGCGTAGCTCAACTCGTCACCGAGCAAGCCGTAGAGGCGACGCTCCCCGTCGACGCGCTTGGCCGTCGGAGTGGGGACGACGGAGCGGGTCTCGAGCTCCCAGCGCAGCTCGCCCGCGCGTCCGGTGAACTGCATCGACTGTCCCGTGTTGGACGCGATCACGGCTTCGATGTCGTCGGGATCCGCGCCCGGACGCCAGAACCCGCGCTCCCGCCAGGCCTGACGGATCACCGCGCCGTCCTCGCCGAGAAGCCACGAGCGGGACTCGTAGGCGAGAAATGCCCGCCCGTCGTGGACGAATTCGACCTGCTGACCGTAGGCGAACTCGGCGCCGCTCGAGGCGACGACGCCGCGACCGGTACCCCGCCACACTCCGACCAGCGGCAGCAACGACAGCAGCGCGTCATGCAACGGCACCCCCGCCCGCAGGTCAGCGGTGTCCGGTGTCATCGCCCGTCATGGACCGGCGTGGACCGTCCGCGGCTGTCATCGGACCGTCATCGGCTGTCCTGGACCGTCCTGGGCTGTCATCGGCTGTCATCGGTGCGGGGGTTCAGCAGCTTCAGCAGCGCGTGTGCCGCCAGTGCGGCGATCGCCACGAACGTCGCGACGAGGATGATGAGATAGGCCGACTCCATTGCGGGAGGATATCGCCATGAACGCGCCGCAGCCGCGAACCCTGGTGGTGAAATGCACCGCGGGATCGGAGGATCCGGAGCGGTGCGCGCAGGCGTTCACCGTCGCCGCAACCGCGCTGGCCGCCGGCGTGCCCGTGTCGCTGTGGCTGACCGGGGACGCGGCGTGGCTCGCCGTTCCCGGGCGCGGCGAGGCATTCGAGCTTGCGCACAGCGCGCCGCTGCACGAACTGCGCGACGCGGTGCTCGCCGGCGGCGCGCTCACCGTGTGCACCCAGTGCGCCGCCCGGCGCGGCATCGGCGAGGGCGACCTGGTCGCTGGCGCACGGATCGCGGGCAGCGCCTCATTCGTCGACGAGATCCTCCGTGACGGCGTCCAGGCCCTGGTCTACTGACTGCCGTGACTTCCGGACGGGCCGTTACGCCTGTGCGGACCGGCGCCTTGCCGCCAGAGGCCGGACGGACCGTTACGCCTGTGCGGACCGCGAAATCGCTCCGTAGGTGGTTCGACCAGGCGTAACGCGCCCACCGAGCGCCCGATACTGGTTCGACCAGGCGTAACGCGCCCACCGAGCGCCCACCCAGCACCCACCAGACGCGCCGACCAGACGCGCCCACCCAGCGCGCCACCCAGCGCGCCACCCAGCGCGCCACAGTCACTGCAGCTGCAGTGCGACCTCGACCAAGCCTGGCTCGCTGGCGTGCACCGCGGCGCGCGCGCTGCCGTCGCGGTGCAGCACGGACAGCGTCCAATCCCCCGGCGCCGCGAAGAACCGGAAGTCGCCCGTCGCAGATGTCACCACCTCGGCGGTGAACTCGCCGGCTGCGTCGAGCAGGCGGACGTAGGCAGCGGGCACGGGGGCCTCGGCCTGGGACACGACGCCGTAGATGACGGTCTCCACGGCCAGGTCGACACCGGGCGGCAGGCTCGGCGCCTGAGCGGGCGCGCCGCACATCTCAGGCACACTTCTCGATCGGTACGCCCACCAACGAGCCGTACTCGGTCCACGAACCGTCGTAGTTCTTGACGTTCTGGTGTCCGAGCAGCTCGTGCAGCGCGAACCAGGTGTGGCTTGAGCGTTCCCCGATGCGGCAGTAGGCGATGGTGTCCTTCGCGTCGTCCAGGCCGACGTCCGAGTAGAGCGCGCGCAACTCATCGTCGGATTTGAAGGTGCCGTCCTCGTTCGCGGCCTTGCTCCACGGCACGTTGAGCGCCGTGGGGATGTGGCCGCCGTGCTGGCTCTGCTCCTGCGGCAGATGCGCCGGTGCCAGCAACTTGCCGGAGAACTCGTCCGGCGAGCGCACGTCGATCAGGTTCTGCGTGCCGATCGCGGCGATCGTCTCGTCGCGGTAGGCGCGGATGGAGAGGTCCTGGTCCTTGGCCTGGTACGTCGTCGCCGGTCGCGAGACCGAGTCCTTGGACAGCTCCCGACCGTCGAGCTCCCACTTCTTACGGCCACCGTCGAGCAGCTTGACGTTCTCGTGGCCGTACAGCTTGAAGTACCAGTACGCGTAGGCGGCGAACCAGTTGTTGTTGCCGCCGTAGAGCACGACGGTGTCCTCGTTGCCGATCCCCTTGTCCGACAGGAGCTTCTCGAAGTGCTCCTTGTCGACGAAGTCGCGCCGCACCTGGTCCTGCAGCTCGGTCTTCCAGTCCAGCTTCACGGCGCCGGCGAGGTGGCCACCGTCGTAGGCAGCGGTGTCCTCGTCGACCTCGACGAACACGACTGCAGGGGTGTTGAGGTTCTCCTCGGCCCAATCGGCCGAGACCAGCACGTCAGCGCGGGCCATGGGTTTCTCCTTGCGTAGATGGAGCGAAGGCGGAGTACTCGGTGGCGGTCGAGCGGGCGCCCGGCAGACGGGCGGCGCGAAACACGCGCGGAACAAGGGGTACGCAGGACGGTCGCACCGGGCACGCACGAAGGGCGTCGGTGCCGGACGGCTACCCGCTCAGCGCAGGCGACACAGGCAGCTGCCCACACGGCACAGGTCGACCGTGCGGCGGGACGTGAGCTCGATGCTCACAGCGCAGAGCGAGATGCCCATACCCGCGAGCGTAGCCGCCGCCGGGTCGGCTTCGCCAATCGAGTCGGTCACGTCGTGAGACAGCAGTCCCAGTCTTCGGGAGGCTCCCGGGAGGCTACGGACGGCGGAACACCACCGCGGCCGCCGAGCCGTCCACCACCAGGCCGGCTGGCGCCGGCCGCAGCTCGTCCAGGCGCAGGCCGTAGGGCAGTACCGGCAGCGGGATCGGGACGTCGAGTCGAGGCAGGAGTTGCCTGATGATCAGCCTCGTCAGGCCGATCCCGGCAACCGACAGGCCACTGACGCGCAGCCGAACCGTCCCGTCGACGAGGCCGAGCCGTGCCTGACCGCTGACCCGGGCCAGCTGGCTGATGCCCGGCACCGGCAACGCCGCGGACGCGAGGAGACGCTCGTCCACGAAGGCCAGCGCCAGTCCGGGGATGCGGCTGACGCGGGCCAGCTCGCCGTAGGGCAGCACGAGGCGCCCCTCGACGTGCTCGCAGGGCAGCTCGGTGGTGCGCCCGCCGAGCAGCTCGCGCGCCGGCAGGTAGACGTTGTGCAGGTGCGCCTCGAGCGTCGCGCCTGCCATCTCGCCCACCTGCAGGCCACCGCCGGACACCTCGACGTCGCGGTAGCGACCGCGCAGCGCCTGCGTAAGGAACGGCACGCCGTGCACCCGGACGGTGGCCGGGTGTCCGAAGGGCTGGGAGAGGTACTCCGACGCCTTGCGTTCGGCAAGTGCCGCCAGGACGCGGTCGGCCAGTGCCACGCCGAGCGCGAGCAGCACCAGCACCGCGGCGGTGACGAGCACCGCCGTCAGCACCGGGCACCGGCGATCGGCGACATCGCGGCGACGGTCAGACCCGAATGGCCAGGCACAGCAGGAACGCGACCGGCGCGAGCACGCTGATCGGGACCAGCACGCCGAGGACGGGCCGAACCCGCTGCGCGAACCCACCGTCGGGCATCGGCACGCCTTGTTCGACGAACGCGGCACCGACGGCGAGCAGCGCGACGAGCGCGCCGAGCGCCGCGCCGACGAACGCGCCACGGCCGTTGGCGAACTGCGGCAGCCGCGGGGCCTGCATCATCAGGTAGCCGATCGATCCGCCGAGCCCGGCGGAGGCGACGAGCGCGAGCAGGCCGCGGGGGATCTCGGGATCGAAGCGCGGCGCGGCGATGATCATGTCGACGAGGTAGCCGACGACTAGGGCGCCCGCCACCGCAGCCGCGACGCCCGCGACGACCAGTCCCCCGGCGGACGGGCCGCCGAACTCGTGCCGCAGTTGCAGCAACGCGGGCAGCGCGACCTCGGCGAGCACCAGCAGCGCGATCCCGCCGAGGGAGTCGACCGCGCGGACCCGCACGGCGCCGCGGCTGAGCTGGTGCACGAACATCGCCGGCACCGCGAGACCGAGGACGGCCAGCAGCGTGCCGAGCCGTCCGTGCGGCCAGACCGAGACGGTGACGTCGGCCGCCGCCGCGCACGCCGCCGCGATCACCAGCCCCCCGCGGCGGCCGGGCAGTGCGGTGCCCAGGACCCACGCGAACGCCAGCACCGCCTGCAGCACCGCGACGGCCACGAGCAGCTGGGTCGCCCCCGCACGAGCGGTCAGGGCCAGCAGCAACCCGGCGAGGACAGCGACCGTCAGGCTCCCGGTGTGGTTGAACTGCGCCTGCTCGCCCGGCTGCCCGTCGAGCTCAGTCACGCCGGCCATCGTCGCAGACCTCGGTCACGCCCACTGCCCGAGGCTGGGTCTGCTCGCGCAGCCAGGCGGCGATGCGCGCGAGCAGCTCGGGGGTCGTCGCCGTCTCAGCGTGTCCCATCCCGGGCTCGACCCAGACCGTCGCCGTCGGCGCCGCTGCGGCGAGCAGCTCGACGTGCCGTAGCGGGAGGTAGTGATCGGCGTCGCCGTGCACGATCAGGAGCGGCGTGGGCGCGATCAGTCCGGCGACCTCGGCGGGAGCTGCCGGCACGTCCGGCCAGCCGGCAGAGGAGAGCCGGGTATGGCGGACCACCCGCGAGGTGATCCGGCCGCTGCGGGTCTCGAACATCCAGTGCACCAGGCGCATCGCCCGCGTGCCGCGCTCGAACCATTCCCCGGGCGAGCTGACACTGACGACTGCGTCGGCGTCGCCGCCGAGTCCGGCATAGCGCAGCACGACCGAGGCGCCCATCGACCAGCCGAGCACGGCGACCCGGTGGTACCCCCGTCCGCGCAGCCAGGCCACCGCCGCGGCCACGTCGTGGATCTCGGCGTCACCCGCAGTCGACAGGCCGCCGGAGCGCCCGTGCCCGCGCAGGTCCGGTGCGAGCACCCCGGCCCCGCGGCGGCTCAGTTCCCGGCAGATGGCCTGGAGGTGCGCGGTGGTCGAAGCGCCGGTGAACCCGTGCGCCACGACACAGCCCAGGTCGCGGACGCCGCAGTCCCAGTGCTGCGCCGACAGGCGCACACCGTCGGAGGTGGTGAGCGTGAGGCTCTGCGCAGTGCCCATGGCCGGTATTCTCCTACCGCAGCACCGTGCACCGTCGCCAAGGGCAGCGCCGCCCGCCGAGTCCGATCCCGGGAGTCGCGCGTGGAACTGATACTGCTCACCGCAGCCAGGCAGCCCACCACCGAGGTGCTGCCCGCCCTCGGCCTACTGCCGCATCGCGTCACCGTCCTGCCGCTGGACGCCGGCGCGCTGGTCGATCGCCCGCTCGGGGATGCCGTGCTCGTCGACGCTCGTCACGACCTCGCGGCTGCCCGCTCCTTCACCCGGGTGCTGTCGGCCATTGGCATGGCGGTGCCGGTGATCGCGGTGCTGACCGAGGGCGGCCTGATCGCACTGTCGGCAGAATGGTCGCTCGACGACATCGTCCTGGACACCTGCGGCCCGGCTGAGCTCGACGCGCGGTTGCGGCTGGCGGGAGAGCGCTGCAGCGTCGCACGCGCCGAGCTTCCCGAGCACGTCGACATCGGCGAGCTGTCGATCGACGAGACGACCTACACCGCGCGATTGTCCGGCACCGCCCTCGACCTGACCTACAAGGAGTTCGAGTTGCTCAAGTTCCTCGCCCAGCACCCGGGCAGGGTCTTCACGCGCACGCATCTCGTCCAGGAGGTCTGGGGCTACGACTACTTCGGTGGCACCCGCACGGTCGACGTCCACGTGCGCCGGTTGCGGGCCAAGCTCGGCGCCGAGCACGAGGCGTTGATCGGGACGGTGCGCAACGTCGGCTACAAGTTCGTACGACCTTCCCGCGAGCGTGCCCCGGGCCACGAGGCGGCGCACGAGGTGCTCGACCCGACCAGCTGAATCGGCCGGATAGCGTGCGGACATGCCGCTTCGCATCGACGCCCCCCGCACTCTGGATCCCGACGAGCGGGCCGAGGTCCGTGCGCTCGCCGTGGCGGTCGAAGCCGGCGACGGGCAACCGCCGCTGTCCGACCAGGCCCTGACGCAGCTCGCCTCGGCCGCGGTGCAGCACCGGCTGGCGCGCGACGCTGGCCGCGTGGTCGGTTACGCGCAGCTGGACGCCACGTCGCTGGAGGTCGCGGCTGAGGCCGGTGTCGCCGATGCCGTGCTGGCCGCGGCCGAGTCGGGCTCCCCCACCGGGCTGCGGGTGTGGACGCACGGTCGCCGCAGCGCGCTGATCCCCGTCGTCGAGGCGCGCGGCTACCGACGCGAACGGGTGCTGCACCAGCTGCGCCGACCGCTCACGGCGCCACTCCCGCCAGCAGAACTGCCCGCCGGCGTGCGCGTGCGTCCGTTCGTCGTCGGCGCCGACGAACAGGCGTGGCTGGGCGTGAACGCGGCGGCGTTCGCCGGCCACGCCGAGCAGGGCCGCTGGAGCGGCGCCGATCTTGCCGCGCGGGAGGGCGAAGCCTGGTTCGACCCGGGCGGGTTCCTGCTGGCGGCGCGCGGCGACGAGCTGCTCGGCTTTCACTGGACGAAGGTCCACGCCGACGGCACCGGCGAGGTCTACGTCATCGGGATCGCGCCGTCCGCGCAGGGCCTCGGGCTCGGTCCGGCGCTGCTGGCGTGCGGGCTGCGCTACCTGGCCGGCCGGGGCTGCCCCGAGGTGCTGCTGTACGTCGACGACTCCAACGCCGCCGCGCTGCGGCTCTACGAGCGCTTCGGATTCCACAGCCACGACGTCGACGTCCAGTGGCGCGCGCCGAGCCCGATTGCGGTACCTGCGCGTCGGTAACCGACGCCGTGGTACCGCAATCGGTGAGCAGGGGCGGGGTGCCGGCCGTACACTGGCCGAACTATTGACCCGCGTTCGATAAAGGTGGGGACGATGTTCGACTACGACGTGGTGGTGATCGGTTCCGGGTTCGGCGGCAGCGTCTCGGCGCTGCGGCTGAGCGAGAAGGGCTACCGCGTCGGCGTCCTGGAGGCGGGCCGGCGCTTCACGGACGACACGCTGCCGAAGAACTCCTGGCACGTCCGGGACTTCCTCTGGGCACCGAAGCTGGGGTGCACCGGCCTGCAGCGCATCCACGTCCTCAAGGACTGCCTGATCCTGGCCGGCGCCGGGGTGGGCGGCGGCTCGCTCAACTACGCGAACACACTCTACGAACCGCTGCAGCCGTTCTACGACGATCCGCAGTGGGCGCACATCGCCGACTGGCGCGACGAGCTGGCGCCGCACTACGCGCAGGCGAAGAAGATGCTCGGCGTGGTCACCAATCCGACCATCACGCCCAGCGACGTGCAGATGCAGCGGCTGGCCGCCCAGTTCGGCAAGGCTGACACGTTCCATCCCACCCCCGTCGGCGTGTTCTTCGGCCGCGACGGGCGCCAGGAACCGGGACAGACGGTCGCCGACCCGTTCTTCGGCGGCGCGGGGCCCGAGCGGACCGGTTGCATCCAGTGCGGCGAGTGCATGACCGGCTGCCGGCACGGCGCCAAGAACACGCTGCTCACGAACTACCTCGCCCTCGCCGAGACGTCCGGTGCGCAGGTGCACCCGCTGACCACGGTCACCGGCGTGCGTCCGCTCACCGAGGGCGGCTACGCGGTCGACACCGTCCGCACCGGCACCTGGTTCGCGCAGGGGCCGCTGCGACGGCTACGCGGGCGGCGCGACGACGCCCAGCGCACGTTCACCGCGGAGCAGGTCGTGTTCGCCGCGGGCACGTACAACACCCAGAAGCTGCTGCACAGGCTGCGCGGCAGCACCCTGCCCGGCATCTCCGGGCGGCTGGGGTACCTGACGCGGACGAACTCCGAGTCGCTGCTCGGCGTGCGCCTGGCCAACCCCGAGCACGACTACACGCAGGGCGTCGCGATCACCTCGTCGTGGCACCCCGACGAGAACACCCATATCGAGCCGGTCCGTTACGGCAAGGGCAGCAACGCGATGGGCCTGCTGAACACCGTGATGACCGAGGGTGGGCCGCGCCGCAAGCGCTGGGCGCAGATGATCCTGACGCTGCTGCGGAGCCCCCGCCTGATCCGGATGCTCATCCCCCGCAAGTGGTCCGAGCGGGTGATCATCCTGTTGGTGATGCAGTCGCTGAACAACTCGATCACCGTGCTGCGCAAGAAGTCCCGCCTCGGCTTCGCCAAGCTCACCACCACGCAGGGCGAGGGCGAGCCGAACCCGACGTGGATCCCGGTCGCGAACCGCGCCGCCGATCAGCTTGCGCGCAACGTGGACGGGATGGCGGGGGGCACCTGGGGCGATCTGATGAACATCCCGATGACGGCGCATTTCATCGGCGGCTGCGCGATCGGCGACGATCCGCAGGCTGGAGTCATCGACGCCTATCACCGCCTCTACGGCTACGACGGGTTGCACGTCGCCGACGGCTCGGCGCTGTCGGCCAACCTGGGCGTGAACCCGTCGCTGTCGATCACCGCGCAGGCCGAGCGGGCGATGTCGCTGTGGCCCAACCGTGGCGAGGTCGACCAGCGGCCACCGCTGGGCGCGCCGTACCACCGCATCGAGCCCACCTACCCGGCACGGCCAGCCGTACCCGACACGGCACCAGCCGCGCTACGCTTCGCGCCGACCCCACTCGGAATGCCCGGCACACGTACTGCGTGACAGGCTCACGCGCTGCCTCGCGCGGGCATACTGCGTGCCAGGCGACGTACCCGCCTTCCTCGCTGGTCGTTGTCAGGTTTGGGACGTTGGACGGCGTTGTGCTCAGCCGCGACGGTGCTCGCCCCGCACCGTTGCGTACGGACCGGCAGTAGGAGATTGCATGTCGCACACCCCGAAGGACGACCTCGGCAGCCGCCGCGTGTTCGGTGTCCGGACCCGGACGGGTCGCCTGCTCGCCGCGACGCTGGCCACCACCGTGGTCGTCGGTGGCGTCGCGCTCGCCAACGGTCCGAGCGCCGGTGCCGCGGCAGCACCGATCTCGCAGTCGGCCGGCCGGTTCCTGTCCGGCACGATCAGCACCACGAACCTCGACACGATCGCCGGCATCCAGGGCGAAGCCGCCGTCAACCCCGGCAACGCCGGTCCGAACGCCAACTCGCTGAACGCAACCGCGCTCAAGGGCGCCATCAGGATCCCCCTCGCCCAGGGCCTGCAGCTGCCCGACCCGAGCGGCGGCGCGATCCAGCTCGGCGCGGTGTCCCAGTACGCCGCCGCCAACTCCGACGGCAGCGCGCTCGGCGCCTCCGGCGCCATCGACAGCAACGGCGGCATCGGCGTCGCCGGTTCCAACGGCGTTCCGACAGGCGGCGCGACGATCGACCTCAGTGGCTCCAAGCTGCTCTCCTCGATCACCAGTGAGATCGCGGATCTCAAGCTGAGCATCGGGGCGGTCTCGGCGCGGGCGCAGCAGGTGAAGTTCGGGTCCACGATCGCTGACCCGTCGGCGAGTTGCAGCAACAAATCGAGCACGCCGTACCGCCGGATCAGCGGACCGGATCAGGCCGGCACGTACAAGATCGCCGGGCTGTCGATCGACCTGAACAGTGCCCTGCTGAAGACGGTGGGCACCACCCTCACCAATGCGGTCACGACGGCGATCAACGCGATCGAGCCGGCTCTGAAGCTGCTGGGTACGGTCGTCATGATCAGCAATGTGCCGACTGCCGCGGACGTGCTCGGCTCGCTCACCGTCAAGATCGGTAACGGTGCGGTCGTCGTCAACCTCCTCGACGGCTCGGTGCACATCGACCTGGCCAAACTGCTGGCCTACCTCGGTTACGACCTGAACACGCTGTGCCCGAACACCTCGCTGCTGCCCTACCTGGTGCAGGGCCTGCAGGCGGCGGTCACCCAGATCGGCACGATCGTCGCGGATATCGCCACCAACCTCACCACTGCGATCGGCAAGATCGGGGTTTCCGTCGCGGGTATTCCGCTTCCCACGTCAAAAATTGTGATGGCTCTCGCCTCGGTAGTGACCAAGCTGACCACCGCGCTTGGCCCCGTCGTCACAACCCTGACCACAGCACTCCAGCCGGTGTTCGATGCGCTGAACAGCAACGTGGTCGTGCTGCTGGCCAACGCCCAGGACGAGTCCGGCGGCACGTTCATCGAGACGGCGCTGGTCGCGAAGGTGCTGCCCACGGCGAACCTCGCACAGGTCAACCTCGCCCTGGCCGCGGTCGGGCCGAGCACCCCGCGCGCAGCGCCGTCCACCACTCCGGCTACGCCGACGCCGGCGGGTAAGCACGCGCCGACCGACCTCCCGACGGGAGTGCCGGCCGGCCTGGCCCAGCCGAGCGGGACGCCGACGGCGCCGATCGTGCTGCTGCTCGCCGGGTTGCTGATGGCCGGTGCCGGCGCGGTGGCGTGGAAGGTACGCGGCAGACACAGCTGATCGGCCAGCCGCAGGTGGATCTTCATGCTCTGACCGCGTCATAGGCGCTCAGCGGCATGAAGATCACAAGGAGGACGAACGAAGCAGACCCGAGCCACGCCGAAGCGGGGCAGACCACGGCGCGGGGCAGACCACGGCGCAGCTCAGGGCGCGGACAGCGCCCGTACCACCCGTGACGGGCTGGGGCGGCCGAGCTCAGCCGCCAGCCACTGGCTGGTCCGCACCAGCGCCGCGAGATCCACGCCGGTCTCGATGCCGAGGCCGTCCAGCATCCAGACGAGATCCTCGGTGGCCAGGTTGCCGGTGGCGTTCTTCGCGTACGGGCAGCCACCCAGCCCGCCGGCGGAGGCGTCCACCGTGCAGACGCCGGCCTGCAGCGCGGCGAGCGTGTTGGCCAGCGCCTGCCCGTAGGTGTCGTGCAGGTGCACGGCCAGGCGATCGGTGCCGACGCCGGCGCGGCCGAACGCGTCGAGCAGCGCGGTGACGTGCCCGGGCGTGGCGACACCGATCGTGTCGCCGAGTGACAGTTCGGTGCAGCCGAGCTCGAGCAGGCGGGTTCCGGCGCGCACGACCTGCGCCACCGGCACGTCGCCCTCCCACGGGTCGCCGAAGCACATCGACAGGTAGGCGCGCACGGCCAGGCCGTGCTCGCGCGCCCGAGCGACGACCGGCGCGAACATCTCGATCGAGGCGTCCACGCTGCGGTTGAGGTTGCGCTGCGCGAACGCCTCAGTCGCGCTGCCGAAGATCGCGATCTCGCCGATCCCCTTTGCCAGCGCGCGATCCAGGCCACGCTCGTTCGGCACGAGCACCGGGTACCGCACGCCCTCGCGCAGCGTGAGCCGGTCGAGCAGCTGCTCGGCGTCAGCCAGTTGCGGAACCCAGCGCGGATGCACGAAGCTCGTCGTCTCGATCACCTGCAGCCCGGCGTCGGCCAGCCGGTCGATGAACTCGGCCTTCACCTCGACGGGCACGGTGGCCTGCTCGTTCTGCAGGCCGTCACGCGGGCCGACCTCGTAGATCGTGACGCGCTCGGGCAGCCCCGGCCGGCGCACCAGCTGCGGGGAACGCATCGGTGGCTCCTCACCTTCGACGATGTCGCCGTCCATCATGCCGCCGTGCCGATCAGCGCGCGGCGGCCATGGCCGCCAGCGTCTGCTCGCTGGTGTAGGCCGGCGCCCAGCCGAGTTCGCGCTTGGCGCGGCCGGTGTCCATGACGACCGACGTGCGCGCGACGTGCACCCACTCGGCGGCCGCCGGCACCCGGGGCAGCCGGGCCAGCAGCTCGGAGGCGGCGACGGCGGCCGCCCGCGGCACGCGTACCCCGCGCGCACCTACCGCCTCGGCCACCTGGCGGAGCGACACCTGCCCGTCACCGGCGAGGTTGTACGGCCCCGGCGCGCCGCGTCCCAGTGCGGCCGCGACGATCGCCGTCGCGACGTCGTCGTGATGCACGAGCTGGACCGGGGTGCCGGGGTCGGGTAGCAGCGGACGTACGGCACGCAGCGCGACGGCGGCACGACGCAGCGCGACGGGCAGGCGCGCGAGCAGCTGGTTCCAGGGCATCGAGTCGGCGAGCATGGTGGCCCGCGGGCCGGCGACGATGCAGGGCCGCAGCACGTAGACCTCCAGGTCGCTGGCAGCGGTGAGCTCGGTGAGCAGCTGTTCGCATTCGGCCTTCTGCTCGGAGTAGTAGTGCTCCTTGGAGCCTCGGGGGGCGACGTCCTCGGTGAGCGGTGTCGGGTTGTCGTCGTGGTAGCCGTAGGCGGCGACGGAGGACGTGTACACCAGTCGGTGCGGGCGCGGGGCGCCGACGGTCGCCTCGAAGACGTTGCGAGTGCCGTCCAGGTTGATCCGCCGGCTCTGCTCACGCGAACCCATGATCAGGAAGGCGAGGTGGACGACGACGTCCGCCTCGGCGACGAACGCATCGACGGCGTCGCGGTCGAGGATGTCGCCCTGGCGGTATTCGGTCCGCGTCCAGCCGTGCGCGGACGGGTGGAACGGGCGGCGGGCCATGCCGAGGATGCGGTCGACGCCGGGCGCTGCCTCCAGCGCGGTGACCGCGGAAATGCCGATCTCGCCGGTCGGCCCAGTGACTGCGACGGTGATTCCCATAATCGAAGATACTGGCCTAGCGTCAGGGAATGTCGAAACGCCCGTCCGAGCCGCAGCGTCCGGAACCCGAGCTCGAGGACGCGTTCGACCGGCTGGTGGAGGAGGGCGAGGACCGCCTCGCGCGCCCGCTGCTGCAGCTGTTCTCCACCGCCCTGCTCGGCGGGATCGACGTCGGGATGGGCGTGCTCGCCTACCTGATCGTCGACGACCAGACGCACAGCACGTTGCTCGCGGGCCTCGCGTTCTCCCTCGGCTTCGTCGCGCTGCTGCTCGCGGGCAGCGAGCTGTTCACCGAGAACTTCCTGGTGCCGGTGGTGACCGTCGTCGCGGGGCGCTCCGGATGGGTCGCGCTCGCGCGGCTGTGGGTGCTCACGCTGGTGCTGAACCTGCTCGGCGGCTGGATCGTGACGTGGCTGATCATCACCGCCCGTCCCGACCTGAGGGCTACCGCGGTGAAGGTCGGGACCCACTACGCCGACCTCGGCATCAACATCCACTCCTTCACGCTCGCCGTCCTTGCCGGCGCCGCGATCACGCTCATGACCCGGATGCAGCACGCGAGCGAGAGCCTCGGCGTGCAGCTCGTCCCCGCGATCCTGTTCGGCGCGCTGCTGGCCGGTGGGCAGCTGTTCCACAGCGTGCTCGACTCGCTGTTCATGTTCGCCGGGCTGTGGGCCGCAGCGCCCTACGGCTACCTGAACTGGCTGGGCGCGATGGGCTGGTCGGCGCTGGGCAACGTCGTCGGCGGCGTCGTGCTGGTGACGTTCCTGCGGTTGCTGCGGATGCAGCACAAGGTCACCGAGTCCCGCGACGAGCAACCCGGCTGACGCTCTCGGGCATGTGCAGCAGCTGGCCGGTGCTCACGCGAGCCCGGAATCGTCGCTGACATCGATGCGCCCGTCGACGAGGCGCACGACCCGATCGCAGCGGGCGGCGACCCCGGCGTCGTGGGTGGCGAGGACGACCACGCCACCGCGGCGCGCGACGTCGAGGACCAGGTCGAGCACCCGCTGCTTCCAGTCGTGATCGAGTTCCGCGCTCAGCTCGTCGGCGAACACGAGCTCCGGGTCCACGACGAGCGCCCGGGCCACCGCGACGCGTTGTTGCTGGCCGCCGGACAGCTCCTCGACCAGGTGCTCGGCGACCTCGTCCAGTCCCACCGCAGCGAGCGCCGCACCCGCCCGCCGGCGCACCTCGTCCGGCCGCAGCACGCCCGCCGCCCCGCCCTGCAGGGCCACCTCCACGTTCTCGGCCGCGGTGAGCACGCCGACCAGGCCGTAGCCCTGCAGCACGAGCCCCCGCCGTCCAGGCGCACGGTCGTGGCGGACCTCGCCGGCATCGGGCTGCTCCAGGCCGGCCAGCAGCGCGAGCAGGCTGGACTTGCCGCTGCCCGACGGCCCGGTGACGGCCAGCGCCTGGCCGGGATGTGCGGTGAGCGACACGCCGTCGAGGATCGTGCGCCCGGCTCGGGCGAAGCACAGGCCGCGGGCAGACACCGTCCCGGAGAGCAACGGCTGCGGAGGCAGCTGCGGGGCCTCGACGTGCGGTTCGAACTCGATCTCGAAGTAGTCCGGCTCGCCGGCGTCCGGTGCCGCGTGGCGCCCGGGGCTCATCGTGCACCTCGGTAGGACTCGTTGCCGACGACGCGGCCCTCGTCCAGGGTGATCCGTCGTCGCGTCGCGTCGGCGACGGCCGGGTCGTGGGTGACCACGACGATCGTGGTGCCGAACTCCTCGCCGACTCGGCGCATCAGCTCGACAACGAGGTCGCGATTGTGGCTGTCGAGCTGGCTGGTGGGCTCGTCGGCGAGCAGCAGTCGGGGCGAGGCGGCCATCGCCACCGCGACGGACAGGCGTTGCTGCTCGCCACCGGACAGCTTGGCCACGCGCCGGCCGGCGAACTCGTCCAGGCCGAGCTGGCGCAGCAGCGCGGACGGCTCGGCCAGAGCGCCACGGGCGGCCCGCTCGACGGGCCGTTGCGCGAACAGGATGTTGTCCTCGGCGCTGCCATAGGGCAGCAGGCTGCGGCTGGGATTCTGCAGCACGACGCCGACCTGCCGTCCGCGCGCGCGCAGCAACGACCGCTCGGACAGCGCGCTGAGCTCCTCGTCGCCCAGCCAGACCCGTCCCGAACTGGGCCGGCGCAACCCGGCGAGCAGCGAGATCAGCGTCGACTTGCCCGACCCGGACGGCCCGAACAACGCGACGCTCTCCCCCTCGGCGATGGTGAGCTCGACGTGCTGCAGGGCGACGACGTCCTCGCCGTCGATGCGATAGACCTGCCCGACGTCCGCGCAGCGGATCTGCGCCCCGCCGCGCGACGCGGTCCGCGCGTTCACGCCGCCTCCCGTAAGCGGTCGGGTACGGCCGCGCGGACCAGGACTCGTCCGGCGACGACCGCCGTCGCGACGAGCAGCACCACGAACGCGCCCGCGAACAGCGCCGTCGGCAGCAGCTGCGGCGTGTAGTGCAGCGTGATCGGCGTGTGGTCGGCGAACTCGGGGATCGCGGGCATCGCCAGCAGCACGGCGAACACTCCGGTGGGCACGCCGAGCACGACGGCCGTCCCGAGCAGCAGCAGTTGCTCCGCGACGCCTGCCCGCAGCAGCGAGCCGCGGCTCACGCCCACGGCGCGCAGGGCGGCAATCTCGTACGAGCGACGGCGGCTGCTGGCGCTGATCGAGATCGCGGTGCCGCCGACCGCGAGCACCGCGCCGGCAATCGCGCAGGCCAGCAGCAGCAGCAGCGCCAGCGCGGGCGCCTGCCGGCCGAGCACGCTGACGCGCGCGCTCTGGCTGCTCACTGCCTCGACCTGCAGTCCCGCTGCGGCAAGCCGGGAGAGCGCGTCCGGCGGAGCCTCGGGGCCGAGCCACACCTGCCAGTTCGCCTCGGACCCGAAGCCGGGCAGCTCGTCCTGCAGGAATCGCACGTCCAGCACCACCCCGTCGTCGAGGACTGAGGGCAGCACCCGCACATAACGCACGACCGCGAACGTCGCGACGGTCTGCGTGGAGTCGCTCATCTGCAGCACGGGCGGCACGGTCGAGCCGGTGGCGATGGCCGGCAGGGTCGCTACCGCGGGCATGGGGGTCGGATCGGCAGCGTAGGCGATCCCGCCAAACCCGCCGTCCTGGTTGCCGAACACGTCGCGGACACCGGCGGGCGTGACGCTGACGCGGTCGCTCGCCTGCCCCTGCGGCACCGCGGCGTACCACGACTGGCGCGCGTGCAGACCAAGGTCCAGGGGCGTCCAGGTGCTGCCGGTGCCGACGTCGAGTCCGGTCAGCGTGATGGTGCCGCCGAGCGGTTTCTGCGCGGTGATGGGCCGGTCCCAGGTGAGCCCGCGCAGCGTGCAGCCGGATGCGCAGCTCAGCGGCACGACGTAGTCGTGGGCACCGTCTCGTATCGGGCCGCCTTCGGCGTTCAGGTAGGGGTTGCGCGGCGTCCGGAAGTTGACCTGGACGTCCGGTGGCACGTCGCCGGTGAGCCTGGACGCGCTCAGGTGTACCCGCATCCGAGGCGCGGTGAGCGTGATCGGTGCGACGGTCGTGGCGCCGACCAGCGCGGCCAGGGCTGCGCGCGTCGGGCCACCGGCCACCGGGCTGCCGACGGCGTCCAGCCGTGACGAATCGATCCCGAGCACGGTTCCGGTCACCGAGTCCCCGCCGTCGGGCAGCCACGTCGCCGCCGCCATCGCCCACCTGCCGGCAGGGTCGGCCCGGCGAGTGGCGGCGACCGGGTCCAGGCCCTGGGCGAACTGCACCGCGGCGACCCGATCGGCGCCCAGTTCGGCCTCGGCCCGGGCCGCGCGGTTCGCGCTCGCCACCGTCTCACCGGCCACCGCGAACGTGGCCAGGCCGACCGCGAACGCGAGGAATGCGGCCAGGCGCAGCCCCACCGGACGCCGCGCCACCTGCCGCGCCGCGAGGAACAGTCCGATCCGTCGCGACCCCCGGGTGATCCGGGCCAACCGGCGGCAGGCCAGCGGCAATAGGCGCACGCCGACGAGCGCCACCGCGAACACGAGCAGGCCTGGGGCGAGCAGTGCCGCGGTGTCGTTGACGGTGCCCGCGCTGCGCTCTCCGCGCAGCAGCACGACGCCGGTGATCGCGCCCGCTGCCAGCACGACGTCGGCGAGCAGGGTCAGCGGCCCCTGCCCCGGCCTGCGGGTGGTGCGGCGCCACTGGTCGAGCACGGAACGGGTGAGCGTCCGGTACCCGGCGAGTCCGGCGGCGACCAGCCCGCCGGCGAAGGCGACGGACGCGGTGAGCGCCGCGCTCCAGGTGAGCACCACGGGCACGCCGGCGACGAGGATCGACGCCGCGAACAGATGCGTCACGCCCCATGCCGCCAGCAGGCCGAGCGGCACGGCTGCGGCAAGTAGCACCACGGGCTCGCCGAGCCCGAAGCGCACCGTCGAGCCGGGCGGAAGCCCCCGCAGCTTGGCCATCGCGATCTCGTTGCCCCGGGCCTCGACAGCGTCCGAGACGATCTGGAAGAGCACCAGCCATGCCAGCAACGCGAGCTGCAGCGTCACCAGCAGCGTCCCGATGTCCACCAGATGACGTTCGTGCGCGGCCGCGGCGAGGACACCGAGCAGGTCGCTCCGCGCCTGGATCACGCTGAGGCCGGTGTGCGTGGCGAGCAGGTGCCGCACCGTCGCACGTTCGGAGGCGACATCGTCCAGGCGGATCTTGGCCGCCGTCAGCGGATAGTCGAAGTCGGCCTGGACGTAGGTGTTGGGCTTGAAGGAGCCGAACTCGTTGCGGGCGGCGAACAGGGCATCGACGGTCGGGGGGGCGTTCGGCGAAACGTGCGTGTCGAAGTAGGGCTGCTGGAACCAGTACGGGTCGCTCGCGCTGATCGGACGGTAGCTACCGACGATCTTCACCGGGTGCGGCGTGGGTATCGGCGTCGTGTACAGCGGATCGTCCGACTCGGTGACCACGCCCAGGTAGAGCGTCGTGCCGAGCTTCCACTGGTAGTAACCGCTGGAGATCGTGCGCTGACTGGCGATCACCTCGTCGGGTGCCCGCGGGCAGCGTCCGGTCACGATCACCAGGTGCCGGCACTGCCCGTCGCGCCACACCAAGCTCGTCTGTACCGAACCCAGCGGCGGCGACCCTGCGCTCAGCGACGCCGCGACGCCCTCGGAGGTGTAGAGGCCCGCGATGACGCTGTCGTACCCGCGGATCGCGCCCGGCTTCGGGACGGCGGCAGCGTAGTGGCGGTAGGCCGTCGGGTTGCCGATGTCCAGGTCCGCATGCACCGAGAGTCCGGCCGTCGAACCGGCCTGGGTCAGGTGATCCTGCAGGATCGACTCCGCTGCCGCACGGGCGTAGAGCGGTCCCAGGGCCGCAGCCGTGGTCGTCACGACCGCGACCGCGAGCACCGCCGCCGTCAGCCCGCGGCGCCACCACAGGCCGCGCAGCAACAACCTCAGCCGGTGCACGCGCCTGATCATTCTCCGCCACGCGCACCCGGCGACAGTCGGTGGGCACCGTTGACCCCACGGGAGGTGAGCGTCCGGACGTCCCCGGCGGGCGTGGTGCGGGCTGGTGGGCTGTGCTGGCTGGCTGGCTGGCTGGCTGGCTGGCGGCGAGCGGGCGGCTCTGCCATGCTCTGCTCGAGACGATCGAGGTGTCGCGCCATGCCGTTCGTATTCCGTAAGCGTGTCCGTACCGGGCGGTCCTCGTGGCTGAACGTCTCCCGGACCGGGATCTCCGAGTCCAGGCGCGTCGGCCGGGTCACGCTGAACTCGCGTGGGGGCGCCAGGATCAGGCTCGCGCCGGGCCTGTCGTTCCGGTTCGGCAAGCGCCGGTAGGCCCGCAGCGAGCCGCCGTGGTGTTGGGCCCGCGGCTCTCCGCCTCGTGTTGCCGCGCCCGGCCCGTTTAGGGCGGACGAGTGCTGCCGTCCACCCGCGCGGCGGCGCCCGATGCTGTGCGCGCCCGGCAGGACTCGAACCTGCAACCTCTTGATCCGTAGATCATTTCGGGTCTGCTGTGGCTTCGTCGTGCCTGTCGGAGCTAGCGGAACTGTCTGATCTTGCGCCGGTTCTGACGGCTCGATCAAGACCGGGTACGGCCACCTGACGGCCACGAACGGCGGGCTCTCCGCCAGTCCCTTGTGGACACGAGATCACTTCCGGCAACGGCGGTCGATCTCGTCGGAGAGCCGACATGTCGAACAATGCAACTTCCAAGCCGAGCGCTGTTCGTGAACCTCGACCGTCAATCAGGGCGCGTCGCGGTGGACCGAGCAGCGAGCGCCAGCGAGCCGCGCAGGGCCGGCGCCCAGCGCCCGGCCGGCCGCAGGCCGGTCGCCTTGATACCACTGCGATTTATCCGGCCGCTGCCGGGGATGAGGGTCGTTCTGCACGTCGCCGGTCGCGGTTTCGTGCCCGTGCTGTGCTGTGGGACGTGTCGACGCTGCAACGGGTCCGCGACTGCGGTCGGGTCGCGGTCCTGCCCGGTGGGAGTGTTGCGTTGGTCGTCTCCGAGGGTGAGCCGAGGCAAAGGGTGGCCGGGTGGCGGGGTGTCGCTTCGTGCGGGTCTGTGTGGGCCTGTCCGCGCTGCTCGGCTGTGATCGGACAGCATCGCGCGAATGAATTGCGCGAGGCGCTCGATACCTGGCGTGCGCGTGGTGGCACGGCGGCGTTGTTGACCTTGACTATTCGACACCACAACGGCCAGCGGCTCGCGGACCTGTGGTCCGCTGTCTCGGAATCGTTCTCCGCGCTTGTCTCTGGTCGCCCCTGGAAGACGTTCAAGAACGCGACGAACCTCGCCGGAGTCGTGCGGGTCGCTGAGGTCACGCACGGTGCGGCTGGGTTCCACATGCACCTGCACGTGCTGCTTTTCCTAGACGCACGGCACGACCCGTTCGAGGCCCATTACAGCGTCCTGAGCGCCCGGGGACCGGTTCTCGCGGCATGGCAGCGCATCGTCGCCCGGCGTGGTTATAGCGCCGTGGAGGACGCGCTCGACCTGCGGCCCGTGAACCTTACGCATGGTGAGAACGCGCTCGGAAACTACTTCCAGAAAAACTCGTGGGACGCGGCCGATGAGGTGGCACGGGGCGCGTCCAAGACCGCGCGGCGCGCAAACCGGACGCCGATGGCGATCCTCCGCGACTTCGCCGAGACCGGAGACGTCGCTGACCTCGATCTGTGGCGGGAATGGGAACGAGCCTCGAAGGGCCGCCGGCAGATGACTTGGAGTCGAGGCCTGCGCGATCAGCTGCTGAGCGGCGGCGAGCATGACGATGCCGAGGTCGCCGCCGACAGCGACGACGGCACGGAGGAGATCACCGATGAGCAGATCGCGGCATCGCTGGACCGTGGCGACGCGGCGGTCGCCGTCTTCGATGCCGTGACCTGGCGGTTCATACGGCGCTCGTCACTGCTTTACGAACTGCTTGATGTCGCGGAAAGTGCGGCGGGTGACGTGGGGCCGGCAGTCGACGCGGCGTTGCAGTCTCGGATGACGAACCGGCTGGATCAGCTTCGGCAACTCTAGGTGCAGCTCGCGGAGGTCCATCTGACCCTCGATATACCGATTGACCAGTTTCAGCTCCGCCGCGTCCGGCTCCTGGCCGTCGAGGCGAAGGGAGCCATAGACCCCGCTCGATCAAGCGGCGACGCTACCGCAGAGCGTGGGCGTCTCACAAAAAAGTATATAGACGTGTTCCCGAAAGGTTGACACAAAGTCTCGACACTGTGTAATGTTACGGGGAACAGGTCATGATACTTTTGGAGGTAGGACATGGATCCAGAACTGATCCGGGCAGCGCTGCATGCGGCGGTTGACGCCTTCGTCAACGAGTTGGCGGGGTCCGCGAAACGCGAGGCGCCGTCGACGGTGCCGTTGGCCGAGGCCGAGGTTCGCGGGGCGGAACTGTCGGTGGCTTTCGGCACTGACCTCGGTCAGAGGGTTGTCAGGGCGCTTGCGGACGCCGAACCGAGCGAGACTGTCTCCGCGGCTGTTCTTGCGGAGCGTTTGGGCGTCACAACGCGCGGAGTGCTGAGCACTATCGGCCGCGCAGCGGCGAAGCTCAATGGTGGCTACGGTGCCATGCCGATCGTTTGGACCGGCAGCGGCGACGAGCAAGCCATGATGCTTGACCCGAACGTTCGCGTGGCGCTGCGAAAGCTCTACGACATGGATGATGAGCTGTTCGGTGTCGACTCATGATTGATCTTCGAGTACCCGATGCCGTCCCGTTGCAAAGCCCCTTGGGTGACGACGAGTCGATCCACGCTGTTGTCCCCGGCATTTACACGATCCCGGGTATCGCGACAGTTCGGGACTGTGCGTTCTTCATCGCGGCCTACGACCGCGCGGGCTACGTGACCGGATATTTACGCGCGCCCAGTGGAGGCCCACTCAGTTCGGAATCCGGTGAGGTCGCACTGGCCGACTTCTCTGACGATCGCCTCGTCAGGCTCAGCAATCTCACCTTCGGTGACGCGATCCAGACTCGCGATCTCGATCCCGAGGCTTTTAACCAGTTGATCACATTTCACACGGAAGGGAACGAAGCATGAGCAGGCCATCGATCGATACGGACTTATGGCAGTCGTGCGCCGAACTGTTGTCCTACTTGGTCAGCACGAACCAGCGAGCTGACGACCATGGCCAACCGTTCTATTGGGCGGACGTCGCCGTCTACGCAGAGTTGGAGGACGTGAGCGCACGATGGGTTAAGAACATCGCGAGCCGCGCCGTCGAGGAGCTGAAGCTGAATCCGGGCGACATGGCGTGGTGTCACCTTCACGAATGGCCCGAGGTCGCGAACACAGCCTCCGGCGACGTGGTGTACGTAGCAGTTGATGCCGTGCGTTCGTTCTGGCAGCGGGCGGTGGCCTGAGATGGCGCGCATCACGATCACGGCTGACCTGATGACAGGCGCGCATAACTGCACTGGCGTCGTTCGGGGACCGCTCCCGGACTTCGCGCTTCCGGCCACGCCGGGCCAGGCTCGTCCGCCGAAGGTTACGGCGGAGGGACTCTACGACTTCGAGGCCGAGTGCATCCGCGTAGTCCAACAATTCGATCAGTCTCGCACCGAGGTGTACGCGGTGCGGATTCAGGCCAAGCAACAGCCGGTGCTTGCCGCCGGCCCGGTGACGTTCGCCAATCTCGAGATCTCGATCAACACCACGAACGGGCGCACCTACTGGTCAGCCACAGGCGTGACTGCGGCGCAGGCTGCGCGTCGTGGCGAGGCGGCGTAGGTCATGTACGCCAAGGCGACGCCTGTTGATCAGGCTGAGCTGTGGTATCGACGCCGACGCCGCGCGGAGATAGCAAGGACCGCTTGGCGCTGGTTGGGTCGTGGCCACGCGGTCTGGGCCGTCCCAGTCTTCCTGATCATTCTTGGATTGTTTACGGTTCACGGGCTGATCGTGGTCGGTTGGCTGGCGTTGCCAGTCCTTGCGTTCGTGTTCTGGTGGCGGCGTCGGGAGGCGCATCGCCGATTCGAGGCACGGGTGGCAGCCGCCGGCGGCCCTGATGGGTATGCGCTTGTCCAGCGCCTTCGATCAGCGTGGCTGGACCTGTGCCTGCGGACGAATCTGGCGGTGGAGAAGCCGATCGTGGCAGGTGTTGGTACGCGCGCGGCGTTCCTCGGCGCGGTGGATCAGAAAGCGAATCGGCTGACCACCACGGCAGACGGCTCGTTCGATCCTGACGCGTACGACTGGCCCTCGGTAGTGACCTGGGACCGGACTTCGGCGGGCTGGTCGATCATCGTCCAAATGGTCCCACCCACGACCATCGATGATTATGCCGCTGTCGCTCCGGTCTTCGCGGCTGTGCTTGGTGCGCCGCTGGGTGTCCGGGTTTCTGCGGTACCTGGCCGGCCAGAGCTGGTTGAGCTGCTTCTCGCGGATTGCGATCCATTGCAGCATGGGTTTGATCTCGATGCCTTCCGTGCCGTGCTTGGCCGTGCA
Organism: Jatrophihabitantaceae bacterium; assembly: GCA_051000395.1. Lineage (GTDB taxonomy): Bacteria > Actinomycetota > Actinomycetes > Mycobacteriales > Jatrophihabitantaceae > JBPCOI01. Next base: position 14,306 of record JBPCOI010000076.1, on the reverse strand, counting down.
GAGTTCCCACGTCTTCGGCTGGCAGTCGATGAAGCGGGCAGGCCCGTCGACCTTCCCCCGTCACACATTCTGGTCGTGGGCGCTTCGGGCAGCGGGAAAGGCAGCTGTATACAAACGATCTTGGATTCTTGGCGCCCGGCTTGGGAGCAGGGGCTGGTCAAGCTGTACGGCATTGACCCCAAACGCAGTGAACTTAAGAGTCTCGGTGGCGGTCTCTTCGAGTCGGTCGCTTACGACCGTGACGAGACCGTGGAGCTGCTGGAGTCGGTTGTTGATTTTCTGAAGGAGCGGCAGCGGCAGTCCGGCCGGTCCTTCGCGGTGTCACCCGACAATCCCTATCTGATCTTGGTCATCGATGAGTTCAACAGCCTTCTCACCGACTCCGATCCGAAACGCAAGCGTGCCGTCGCCGATGCGCTGAACACGCTGCTCTCGCAAGGCCGGTCGGACGGCTGCTACGTGGTAGCAGCGGCCCAGCAGCCGCAGAAGGAGGCCCTTGGGCCATATCGTCCCCATTTCATGCTGCGGGTGGCGTTACGGACCGAGAGCCCAGTCGAGACTGATCTTGTCCTTGGCGACGGCGCTGTTGAAGCTGGCGCAGCGGCGCACATGATCGCGCCTGCGACCGAGGGCAACGCCTATGCAACTGCGGGTATCGGGTTCGTGCGCGGCGAGACGGACGCGGCGGCGCGGCGAGTGCGGTTTCCTTTTGTCGCCGACAAAGTAGTCGCTTCCTGGGACGAGGCGGCTCGGGCCGCTCGCGAAGCTGCCGTTCCAAGCGTCATGTCGCTCGAAGCCCTGTTCGCAGAGGAAGGAGAGGCGCGATGAACATTCGTCCGACGATCTACCGCGTTGCGTGTTCGAACGCCGTCTTTTTGGTCGCGTTCATGATCGTTACGCTTGGTGCGATCGGTGTCGGCTACCTCTGGGGCCGTCCCGATCATGAGCCGCCGCCGGTCTACTCGACGGCTATCCACGTGTCCGAGTTGTGCGACAGGTCGGGCGGGCCGGTGACGTGGACGGCGTGGACGGACCCGGTGAGCGAAGATCAGCTTGCCGTTTCGTTGCCGATCGGGTCGCGGGCCACGTCGATGCCGTCCGTCTCTGTTGGGGACGGCAAGCAGGTAGTTGTGTACACGATCCTGGTGACGAAGCCGGGCAAGGTTGTGTTCTTCGGTCCGGTCAAGGGCGAGAATTCCTGGTGGGTTGACGCTCCCTGTGTCGGGTCTGGCTGGTACCCGACGCCAGGTGGTGCGACATGACCAACGCGAGCTTGCCCAGTGTTTCCCTTCCTGGTCCGCGTAGTCGCCGCTCTCCGTCCAGTTCGGGCCGTGTCAAGGCTGACTCGAAGAGTCATCGCGAAGCGACAGCGAAGGCTGGCCTTTACTCGGTCCGGGCTGGTTGGAACGATCAAGGTAGCGGGCCTGGTGAGCGGCCGGCCGAGTCGGGCGAGTTGTGCACATGCGGTCGTCAGGCGTCCGTGGTCTTCATCGGGGGACGCTTCGGTAACACGGGCTGGTGTGGCTTGTCGGATGGTGGCGCGAAAGGCCCGTGTCGGTTCTGTGGCGGTGCTGGACACACGGGCCGCTGCCCTCGCTACCAACTGCGGTTGTCTCCTGACGACGAGGTCTCTCGGTGAAGACGTGCGCGGTGTCGGGGTGTGAGTCGCGGCCGACGATTGGAATCGAATTTCTTGCGCCGACGCTTCCAGGCATGATCTTGTTCTGCGAGCCGCACGGCATCGAGTTCGCGCCTCGACTGATCGGCGGACCGGCTTCTGACGTCGTGACGACGCCCATCGAGCTTGATCTGGACTCGGAGATCGTCCGGGCGGCGCTGCGGTTGGTGACTGAGGATGCGCTCGGTGAGCTGATTGCCCGTCGACCAGGCGGGGCAGAGTCGTGAGCTGGTCGGCACCGGACGCCGACGACCGCGGCTATCTCACGGTCGATGACGTGTCGGTAGTGCTCAAGGTCGCGCCGTCGACCATCCGGTACTGGGTCGCTCGCGGCGACGGTCCGCCGGCGTTTCGGTTCGGGAAGCACCTTCGCTTCGATCGCCGGGAGCTGGACGACTGGATCACGGCTCAGCGTCGGGTCGCGTCGTGATTGAGCGTCGAAGGCTGCCGTCCGGGATCGTCACTTGGCGTGTCCGTTGGTACGAGCCGGGTCGGAAGGAGCGGTCGAGATCGTTTCGGACCCGGCGCGAGGCGGAGGGCTTCGATGCCGAGCGGCGGACCTCGCGTGCTCGTGGTGACTGGACCGATCCGGCGCGGGCGCGTGCGACGCTGGCCAGCGTGTGGGACCGCTACCTGAGGTCGAAGGCGAGCTTGAAGCCGTCGACCGCCGCCGTCTACAAGGTCATGTGGTTGGTCCACATCGAACCTGCGTTCGGCCGGTGGCCGGTCGGCCGGATCAAGCACGGCGACGTGGCTGAGTGGGTCGCGAACCTCGCTGCTCGTCGGTCGGCGTCGACTACTCGGCACGCGTACCGGGTGCTCTCACTTGTCTTGGACGTGGCGGTCCGGGAACGGCTGGTGCCGCGCAACGAAGCGACCGGTGTCGATCTGCCCAAGCTCACCCGTGGGCATCGGGTCGTTGCGACGGCCGAGCAGGTCGAAGCGCTCGCCATTTTGTTCGATGGGGATCATGGCGACCTGGTGCGACTGCTTGCCTACACCGGGCTGCGCTGGGGCGAGGCGACCGCGCTACGGGTCTGTGATGTCGACATTCAGCGTCGGCGGCTGCATGTCCGCCGGGCGGTAGTCGAGGTCGACGGCAAGCTTGTGGTCGGCACGCCGAAGTCTCACCACGCGCGTCAGGTGCCCTTGGCCGCTCGTGCGATGGCCGTCGTGATCTCCCGCGTCACCGGCAGGCAAGCCGATGAACTGCTGTTCCCGTCCAGGACACGACAGCCGATCCGCAACAACGCCTTCCGGCGGGCCACTGATTGGGCCAAAAGTACGGCTGAGGTCGGACTGGCCGGCCTTCGTATCCACGATCTGCGGCACACCGCCGCCTCTTTGATGATCAGTTCCGGGGCCGACGTGCTCCAAGTAGCCAAAGTGCTCGGGCATTCCTCGCCCACCATCACGCTCAGCGTGTACGGACACCTGTTCAAAGATCATCTTGACGACGTGTCTCGCAGACTCGATGACCTGCTGAACAAGGACACGTGATGAGAGACGACGAACGGTCGTTGCCCTGGTTCAGGGCGTGGCATCAGAAGGAAAAGGCCGTCGTACGTAGATCTTGGCGTCGACGCCAACGACATACGGCCAAGGACGCCCTCCGGGACCGTCGATTTGACGACGCGAAGCACGACGCCAAACACACTGAGGGCTGGGAGTCCTCGTAGCGGTTCCCCATAAAACAGCTCGTACGGCCACGATCCGGCCACAGACGGCCAGCAAGACCCACTGACAATCTGGACTGAGTGCCAGAGCCCGCCAAACGCGGGGCCTTCATTTGGTGCGCCCGGCAGGATTCGAACCTGCAACCTCTTGATCCGTAGTCAAGTGCTCTATCCGTTGAGCTACGGGCGCTGGCGGTACCGACGAGAGAGTCTAGCCGGTGCTGGCGCGGTACCGATCCGGCGTGAGCGGTCATGCCGGCAGGCAGCCGATCCCGATCAGCGGGAGCGGCGGTGCGGCGGAGGCTCCGGGATTCGAACCCGGGATGGGCGGTTAACCCAAACCGCATTAGCAGTGCGGCGCCATAGACCAGACTAGGCGAAGCCTCCTGCGGCCGGCGCGTATCGCAAACAGCCACCGGGCCGAAAGCCTACAAGGTCGCCGCGAGCAGCGGCTACGCCCGTCCGAGCAGCCGTTTGAGGCGGTGCGGACGGACGATGAACGCCTCCGCCTCCATAGCCGCGACCGCGATGCGCGGCAGGTCACGGGCCGAGGGGAAGGAGATGAACCGCGGCTCCCAGTACGGGCGGAACTTCACATTGAAGCGGTACAACGACTCGATCTGCCACCACCGCGACGCGAAGACCAGCAGCCACCGCCACGCCCGCAGGATCGGCCCCGCGCCGATGCGCTCCCCCCGCTCGATCGCATCGCGGAACACCGCGAAGTTCAGCGACACGCGAGCGACTCCGAGCGACGGGCAGGCCGCGACGAGCTGGGCGATCATAAACTCGTTCAGGCCGTTGTCGGCGTCGCGGTCGCGACGCATCAGGTCCAGCGACAGCCCGTCCTCGCCCCAGGGGACGAAGTGCAGCAACCCGCTCAGCCGACCGTCGAGGTGGGCGGTCGCGATCACGCAGTCGCGGTCGCTCAGGTCGCCGATGCGCGACAGGGCCATGGAGAACCCGCGCTCCACCGCGTCACCACGCCACGCCTCGGCGGCCCTGACCAGTTCGGCGAACTCCTCCGGGGTGATGTCGAAGGCGCGCCGCACCCGCACCTCGTACCCCGCGCGGGCGACCCGGGTACACGCCTGGCGCACGCCGCGCATCGGGCGCCCGCCGAGCGTGAAGTCGCAGACCTCGAGGATCGCCTCGTCGCCGAGCGCGAGAGCGGACAGGTCGTACTCGCGCTTGTAGACGGTCGCCCCGAGCTCGCTGCTGCCCATGACCGCGGGCGTCCAGCCGTACTCCTCGACGAGGCCCCGGTAGGCGGCGATCGCTCCCGGCCACGCCTCGGGGTCACCGATCGGATCACCGCTGGCCAGGGCCACGCCCATCACCACGCGATAGGTGACGGCGGCCTTTCCGGTCGGGGACCACACCACGGACTTGTCCCGCCGCAACGCGAAGTAACCGAGCGAATCGCGGCCACCCTGCTTGCCCAGCAGGGCGCGCAGCTGCTGCTCGTCGGCCGGCGAGAGCCGTGCGATCGGCTCGGACGGTCGCAGGATCAGCAACGCCACCGCCACGACGGTCAGCAGGCCGAAGGCGAACAGCGTGCCGTGCAGGACGTCGTTGAATCCCTCGCGCCGGAACTGCACCTCGCCGTTGCCGCCGACGAGGCCGAGCAGCACCTCGTTCAGGCGCGCGCCGAAGGACGGCCGCCCGACCACCTGACGTGGGTACAGGTAGATCATCGCCAGCCCGTAGGCGATCGCCACCGCCGCGAACTGCACGAACACGCGCGCGGCGAACCAACGGCTGCGCGGATCGGCCTTCGCGGTGAACCGCACGCGGGCGGTGATCAGCAGCACGAGCAGGACAAGCGTGATCGCTGCCTCGCCGTAGCGCCGTTCGTCGCGCAGCAGCTGCGCCACGGTCATCGCGAAGGCCGTCACCACCGCGACACGCCAGGCCATCCGCTTGCGCTTGCGCAACGCGGCAGCCACGCGCAGTAGCAGCAGCCCGGACACGGCGAGCACCGCCGCAGCGGCAGCGTTGGCCGGCACCGGAAGGATGCGCGTCAGGGTGTGCAGGCGGCGCTGCTCGTGCGCCCACACCGCGTCGGCGAGGGTGAGTACGCCGAGCAAGGCGGCGATCGTGCTGATGATGTTCGGCGCCCGGCGCAGGTATCCGTTACGGAAGCGGGCGAAACGTCCCGGTGTCGTCCGCACCGGCGCGGCAGGGCGCACAGCCGTCGACACCGTCGGCAACCTCCCAGAGGACGAACAGGACGTGGAGGGCGCGACCGCCCGTAGCTATCGTCCCGCATCCACCTGTGCGGCGGATGAAGTCCCGCTCGGGCTGTGACCTGGCTATCGCAGTTCGACGAGCGGGATGAGGATCTGCTCGATGATCGCGGTGAGATCGCCTTCGCTCACCCGTTCGCGCATCAGGATCACGCGGTGCGTCAGCACGGCCGGCAGCACGTCGGCGACCAGCGGGCTGACCGCCTCGGGACGGACCTCACCACGCTCGACACCGCGGCGCAGCAGCGCCAGAAGCGCCGCCCGGCGGGGCGCCTGGAACCGGTCGTCGATCGCGCGGGCGAGCTCCGGATCGGCGGCCGCCTCGCACTTGACGGCGCGCATCGCGTCACCGGCCGGGCTGTCGAGGATCGCGCTGATCGCCTGGCCGATCCGCCGCAGTGCCTGCGCGGTGGTGACGCTGTCGTCCAGATGCAGTTCCAGCCCGCACTGGACGGGTGTCGGCAGGCTCGCGCACAGCGAATCGAGCACGAGTTCCGGCTTGCTCGGCCAGCGGCGGTAGATGCTCGCCTTGCCGGTACGGGCGCGCGCCGCGACACCTTCGACGGTGAACGCGGTGTAGCCCACTTAGGACAGCTCCGCGTAGGCAGCCTCGCGGATGGCGTCCTCGAGCGCCGCGCCCCGCCGGCGCTGCACAGGCTGGCACGCCGTGCGGGCGGGCCCGGCTGCCGCCGCGGCGCGCCCGCAGGGCGGCACTGTGTCGCGCGCCTCCTTGCGAGCCGCCGCCGTCATGCGTTGTCAGACCCTTCGTCCATAGTTCTCCCGAGAGCGAACTAGTGCACGCTTGCGTTCCTAACCGCTCGCCTCTAGCCTACCTCAATAGGGAACGCGCGCGTCCACTAACGCCCGGACCGGCGTTCCGCACAGAACCGCAGCTCATCGCGAACGGAGCCTCCCGTGACCAACACCAAAGCCGCGCGTGTCACCACCCCTGGTGAGCGCGGCGCCAGGCGCCACGCCCATGCCGGGCTGGTCCTGCTGATCATCGCCGGCGCCCAGTTGATGGTGGTGCTCGACGGCACGATCGTGAACATCGCCCTGCCGTCCATGGGGCACTACTTCGACAAGAACCAGACCGACATGACGTGGGCCCTCAACGCCTACTCCCTCGCCTTCGGGGGATTGCTGCTCCTCGGTGGGCGCGCAGGCGACATCCTGGGCCGGCGCCGGATGTTCATCATCGGGCTGGCCATGTTCACCACCGGCAGCTTCCTCGCCGGAATCGCGGTGAACTTCCCGATGCTGCTCGCCGGACGCGTCGTGCAGGGCCTCGGTGGTGCCATCTCCTCACCCACGGCACTGTCACTGATCACGGTCGAGTTCGAGGAAGGCCACGAGCGCAACCGCGCCATCGCCGTGTACGCCGCTGTCTCCGGCGCCGGTGCCGCGCTGGGGCTGCTGCTCGGCGGCGTGCTCACCAACTACTTCAGCTGGCGCTGGGTGCTGTTCGTGAACGTCCCCATCGGCCTGGTGCTGATCACCGGCGCGTTCCTGTACCTGCACCAGACCGAACGCCTCAAGGGTCGCTTCGACGTGATCGGCGCGCTGCTGTCGGTGGCCGGCATGGTCTCGCTCGTCTACGGCTTCATCCACGTCGCGCACAGCGGCTGGGGCAACGCGGAGACCTCAGCCATCTTCGCTGCCGCGGTCGTGCTGCTGGTCGGCTTCGTGCTGTACGAGGCCTTCGGCGCGGCCGAACCGATGATGCCCATGCGGATCTTCGAGGAGCGCAACCGCGCCGGCACGTACCTGGTGATGCTGGTCGTCGGCGCTGGCATGTTCGGCATGTTCTACTTCGTCACCTTCTTCGTCCAGGGGGTGCGCGACTACAGCGCGCTCAAGACCGGCTTCGCATTCCTGCCAATCGCGCTCGTGATCGGCGTGGTCGCGCAACTGGTGGCCAAGCTGCTGCCGAGGTTCGGGCCCAAGCCGATCATCACCGTCGGTACGGTGCTGCTCACCGCGTCGATGCTGTGGCTGTCGCGGGTGAGCGTGCACTCCGGCTACCTCGGCACGCTGATGCCCGGCATGCTCGTGCTGGCGATCGCCATGGGCTGCTTGTTCGTGCCGCTCACCTCGACTGCGGTGTCCAAGGTCGCCAACACCGACGCGGGCCTGGCATCCGCGCTGCTCAACGTGGGCCAGCAGGTCGGCGGGGCGATCGGCCTGTCCGTGCTCGCGACGGTGTTCCAGACCTCGGCGAACAACTACGCCAAAGTCCACCACGGCGAGCTGCTCGCGAAGGTGCGGGCACTCGGCCCCGCCGGCAAGGCGGTGGGCGCAAAGCTGCAGCAGGTGGGCAACAACGGCCTGCAGCCGGCGGACATCACCAAGTTCGTGCACCAGTTGCCGGCCGACGAGCAGCCCGCGGTGGCGCGGTTCTTCGCCGGTCCGTACCACGACTTCGCCCAGCACATCCAGGCGCATGCCTCCGGGCAAGGCTTCTTCGGTGCGGCGATGTTCGGCGCGGTCGCGATCCTGGTTGCCGTCTTCGTGATCAAGATCCGTAAGACCGACCTGCGGCCGCAAGCGCCTGCGGAGCTCATCACCGCCTGAGCACGCCAGCGCCGGCGGGCAGCACCAAGCGCTGGCTGCCGGCGGCCAGTAGTAAGTGCTGTCCGCCGGCGCTCAGCACTCGATCACGTTGACGGCCAGGCCGCCGCGTGCCGTCTCCTTGTACTTGACCTTCATGTCCGCGCCGGTCTCGCGCATTGTCTTGATCACCTTGTCCAGGCTGACGATGTGCTGGCCGGTACCGCGCAGCGCAATCCGGGCGGCGTTGATGGCCTTCACCGCGGCCATGGCGTTGCGCTCGATGCACGGCACCTGCACGAGGCCGCCGACCGGGTCGCAGGTCAGGCCGAGGTTGTGCTCCATCCCCATCTCGTCGGCTTTCTCGGCCTGCTCCGGCGTCCCCCCCAGCACCTCGCACAGCGCGCCGGCAGCCATGGAGCAGGCCGAACCGACCTCGCCCTGGCAGCCGACCTCGGCGCCGGAGATGGACGCGTTCTCCTTGTACAGCACGCCGATCGCGCCGGCCGTGAGCAGGAACCGGACGACGCCCTCCTCCGAGGCTCCCGGCACGAAGCGGGTGTAGTAGTGCAGGACCGCAGGCAGCACACCGGCGGCGCCGTTCGTCGGGGCGGTGACGACCCGCCCGCCGCCGGCGTTCTCCTCGTTCACGGCGAGGGCGAACAGGTCCACCCAGTCCATCACCCGCAGCGGGTCGGTCGAATACGGCTCCGCGCACAGGCGCCGGTACAGCTCCGGCGCGCGCCGCGGCACCTTCAGCCCGCCGGGCAGCGTGCCCTCCTTCGACCAGCCGGTCGCGACGCACTGCTGCATGACGGCCCAGATGTGCAGCAGCCCGGCGCGCACCTCCTCTTCCGAGCGCCAGGCTGCCTCGTTGGCGAGCATGACGCCGCTGATCGGTAACCCGGACTCGCGGCACCGGACGAGTAGGTCCGCGCCGGTCGTGAACGGGTAGCGCAGCGGCGTGTCGTCGGGCTTGATGCGATCGGCGCCGGCCGCCGCTTCGTCCACCACGAACCCGCCGCCGACGGAGTAGTACGTGCGCTCGCGCACCAGTTGCTCGCCCGCATAGGCGAAATAGCGCATCCCGTTCGGATGGAAGGGCAGGCTCTGGCGGCGATGCAGCACGAGATCGTCGGCGCTGAGAAGCACCTCGTGCTTGCCGAGCAGGCTGACGCGTCCGCTCGCCCATACCGCATCGACGCGCTCGGCGATCCCCGCGGTGTCCACGGTCTCCGGACGCTCGCCCTGCAGGCCGAGCACCACCGCGCGGTCGCTTCCGTGACCGTGCCCGGTCGCGCCGAGCGAGCCGAACAGCTCCACCCGCACCCGGGTGAGCCCGCTCAGCAGCCCGTCGTCGGCGAGGCCCGCCGCGAACGTGCGCGCTGCCCGCATCGGGCCCACGGTGTGCGAGGAGGACGGCCCGATGCCGATCGTGAACAGGTCGAACACGCTGATGGCCACTCCGCCATCATGCGCCGTTACCTGCCGGTAGCCAGCGATCAGCCAGCTTTCGCAGCCCGCACGGCGCTTGCACGATCGGGTCAGACGACCGTGAGCGTGACGTCGATGTTGCCGCGGGTGGCCTTGGAGTACGGGCAGAACTGGTGCGCCAGCTCGACGAGTTCGCGGGCCTTGGCCTCTTCTACGCCCGGGACGGTGACCTTGAGCTCGACGGCGAGGCCGAAGCCACCGTCCTCGGCGGGGCCGAAGGAGACCTCCGCGGTCACCGTGGATTCCGACGTGTCGACGTCCACGGTCTGGGCGCGGTTGGCCAGCGCGCCCTGGAAGCAGGCGGCGTATCCCGCCGCGAACAGCGTCTCGGGGTTGGCGGCCGGAGCCTGGGTCGTGCCCGGCTGCGCCAGGTCGACGTCGATCACGGAGTCGGCGCTCTTGACGTGCCCGGCGCGGCCGCCGTGGGCGGTGGCGGCGGTGGTGTAGGCGACCTTCTTCAGTGCGATGGGCATGTGTGCTCCTTCGGTGACGGGGCTGACGATCGGTACCGGTTGCAACGAGGCCAGGCCGCCGATCCTTCCCGGCGCACCAGGGGCGGCAAGTGGGTAAACTGCGCTCCCGTGTCCGGCGCATGCTCGCTCGCTCGCTCGTGACCGCGCCCGCCGTGCAGCGCTCGCCAACTCACCGCGCCACCGTCGTGGCCACTCGCGCGCTGACGCCGCGGATGCGCCGCGTCACCGTCCAGTCCGACTCGATGATCGGGCTGCGCCTGCGACCGGCCCAGGACGTCGAGCTGCACCTGTCCGAGTCCACCGGACGGCGGGTGAAGCGCCGCTACACGGTGCGGCACGCCCGTCCCGACGTCGGAGAGCTGGACCTGGACGTGCTGCTGCACGGCGCCGGACCCGGTTCGGCCTGGGGCGCCGGCGCGAGGGCGGGTGACGCCGTCAGCTTCCAGGGCCCGCGTGGCAAGCTGCAGCTCACCCGCGCGGACTGGCACCTGCTCGTGGGCGACGAGTCCGCGCTGCCGGCCGTCGCCGCGATCTGCGAGGCGCTGCCGCCCGGCGAGGCGGCGATCGTCGTCCTCGAGGTGCAGGACGCCACCGACGAGCTGCCGATCGAGCGCGGCGAGCTGCACTGGGTACACCGCGGCCAGGTCGCTCCCGGCACCCCGGAGCTGCTGGTGCCGGCGGTGGCGGCGCTGGCGCTGCCGGCGGGCGCCGGGCACGCCTACCTGCTGGGCGAGACGCGCTCGATGGTCGCGCTTCGGGCGCTGACCGAGGCCCGCGGCGTTGCCCACGAGGCGATCTTCGTGAAGGGGTACTGGAACCTCGCCCGTCCCGACCGTATCGGCGGCCGCGCGCCGCGGGCATGATGGCTGCATGGCAGAGACCGACTTCCTGGCGATGATGCCCTTCGCGGCCTCGCTCGGCATCACCATCGACTCGGCGAGCAAGAAGAAGGTCGTCGGAGCGCTCGCGTGGTCGCAGGAGCACACCACCGCCGGTGGCACGCTGCACGGCGGCGCCTTGATGACGCTGGCCGACAGCGTCGCGGCCGCCTGCGCGTTCCTGAACCTGCCGGCCGGAGGCGGCACGTCCACGACGAGCTCGGCGACGGTCTTCATGGGCGCGCTGCGCTCGGGTTCGGTCACCGCGACGGCAAAGCCGCTGCACGTCGGGCGCTCCACGATCGTCGTGCTCACCGAGCTGCGCGACGACGACAACAAGCTGGTGGCGCAGGTGACCCAGACCCAGGCGGTCCTCGCCGCCGAGGCATCCGAGCAGCCCGAGGCATCCAAGGCATCCAAGGCGTCCAAGCAGCCCGAGGCAGCCAAGGCATCCAAGCACGGGTGACGCTGCCCGCGCGGCCGGCGGCCTCAGCCCCGGCAGGCGCCCAGCGGTAGCCGGGCCGGTTGCGTGCCCTGCGCCCGGAAGGCGATTCCCGTCGCGGACGTGATCGGGCCGCTGAGCTGCCAGGACTGCAGCGCGCGCCCGGTCCGCCCGTCGACGCACCACAAGGCGGTCCCGCCGGCGCCGCTGCGCACCCAGAAATCAGAGGTTCCGGTCGCGACCAGCACGGCACCTGGGCCCAGGTGCGCGGCGAGCGGGCCGCCCGCAACCGGGCGCAACGTCGCCGGGTCCAGCCGGTCGAGGACGGCCCCGTGCGGGCCGTAGCCGCCCGCCCAGATCGTCGCGTCGACCACGACCAGTGAGCCTCGGCCGAACGGCGCGCCGGCCACGAAGGCCCCCAGCTTCCGGGTGGATGGATCGTAGGTGACGAACTGGGCCTCGCCGTTGTGCCCGAAGAAGGCCAGCCGGTGCCGAGTGGGATCCGCGCTCACCGAGAAGTACCGCCCGGCCGGTGCGATCAGCTGCGTCGCCTGCCGGGATGCGCCAGTAATATCGAACACGCCCTGGGTCGTCGCGAGGTAGAGGTGCCCGTCGAGGACGGCCGCGCCCCCCACGTCGGCGGACACGCTGATCGTGCGCACCCGCGCGAGCACCGGCCGGCTGATGTCGAGTTCGACCACCGCCGCAGGATCCACTCCGTAGCTGATGACCCAGAGCCGCTGCTGCGCCTGGTCGAGCACGAGGTGGTACGACGCGCCGATCGCCGTGTAGTCGAAGTCGCTGAGCGTGAGGTAGCCCGCGGGCGCCGGATTGGCGGGATCGCTGACGTCGACGCGATAGACCGACGAGGCGGAGAGCACGTAGAGCGTGCTGCGGTCGATCGCGATGTCGTTCGCGCCGAGCTGCGTGATCCGGGGCGCGCTCGAGGTGGCCGACGCGGCAGGAGTGGGCTTTGCCACCGGCCGGTTGTGGTGGCGGTCGACCACGATCAGGACGGCGACCACGCCCACGAGCACCAGTGCGATCAGGGCCGTCGCCCAGCGCGGCAGGCGGGAACGGCCGTCGAGGACGTCCTCGTCCATCTCGAACCGGTCGTCGGCCACGTCCCCACCTTCCGGACCTCGTCCGCCTGCGTGCGGGGCGGGACGCGGGCGCGTCGCTACAGGATCGGCTCGGGCCGATAGTCCGCCGCGCCGGGCTCGCTGGCCAGTGCCTGCTCCACATGGGCGAGCACCGCGGCCACCTGCGCTCGCGCCGCCCCCGTGAACGACAGCGGCTCGGCCAGCGCGGCGAGTTCGCTCGCCGGCAGGTGCAGGCGCGAATCGACGGCTAGCCGCTGGAACAGCTCGTTGCCCTGTGTGCCCTTCTCACGCATCTCGAGCGCGACGGCAACCGCGTTGTCCCGGATCGCCTCGTGCGCCGCCTCACGACCCACCCCGGCGCGCACCGCGGCCATCAGCACCTTCGTCGTCGCGAGGAACGGCAGGTACCTATCGAGTTCGCGTTCGATAACAGCGGGGAAGGCGCCGAACTCGTCCAGCACCGTCAAGGTCGTCTCCAACAGCCCGTCCAGCGCGAAGAACGCGTCCGGAAGCGCCACCCGGCGCACGACCGAGCATGACACGTCACCCTCGTTCCACTGGGCGCCGGCCAGCTCGCCGGCCATCGCCGCGTAACCCCGCAGCAGCACCGCGAAGCCGTTGATCCGCTCGGCGCTTCGGGTGTTCATCTTTTGCGGCATCGCCGACGAGCCGACCTGTCCGTGCTGGAAACCCTCGGTGACTAGTTCGTTGCCGGCCAGCAGCCGGATCGTCGTGGCGAGCGAGGACGGCGCCGCCGCAAGCTGGACGAGCGCGGAGAGCACGTCGTAGTCGAGCGAGCGGGGGTAGACCTGCCCGACGCTACTCAGGGTGTGCGTGAAGCCGAGGTGCTCGGCCACCCGCGCCTCGAGCCGGGCCAGCTTGCTCGCGTCCCCGCCGAGCAGGTCGAGCATGTCCTGCGAGGTGCCCACGGGTCCCTTGACGCCACGCAGCGGATATCGTGCGATCAGTGCGTCGAGCCGGGCGAGTGCGACGAGCAGCTCGTCGGCGGCGCTGGCGAATCGCTTGCCGAGCGTGGTCGCCTGGGCCGCGACGTTGTGCGAGCGTCCGGTGAGCACCAGCGCGTCGTGCTCGGCGGCCCGTCGGCCCAGCCGCGCGAGAACGGCCAGCGTCTTGGTGCGTGCGAGCGCGAGCGAGGAACGCACCTGAAGTTGCTCGACGTTCTCGGTGAGGTCGCGGCTGGTCATGCCCTTGTGGATCTGCTCGTGTCCGGCGAGTTCGGCGAACTCCTCGATCCGCGCCTTGACGTCGTGGCGCGTCACCCGTTCGCGGGCCGCGATCGAGTCGAGGTCCACCGCGTCGACGCCGCGGTCGAGAACTGCTTGATAGGCCGCGATCGCCCCGGGTTCGACGTCGATGCCGAGTTCGGTCTGGGCGCGCAGCACAGCGAGCCAGAGGCGTCGCTCGAGCAGCACCTTGTGCGCGGGCGCCCAGATGGCCACCATGGCGCGCGAGGCGTAACGCCCGGCCAGGACGTTGGGGATCGCAGTCGTCACCCGGCCATTGTCCCAGCCGCGGCTCTCACGGCGTGGAGGACGGCGGCGGGGGCACGGGGCCGCCGAAGTGCAGGTCCGGGCAGGTCCCGTCCTGCGTGATGTGCACCGTCTGCGCCCCCGTGGTGCCGGGGCGGCCCACGAAGAAGACGCACACCACCGACTTGGTCGACAGGGGCACCTCCGGAACGATCAGCGGCAGGCCCGGCGTGAAAGTCAGCCGCGGGCTTGTCGACGGCGCCGGCCGGGGGG
>JBPCOI010000070.1:0-8264 GCA_051000395.1 Jatrophihabitantaceae bacterium | reverse complement strand
CGAACGCCCGCCAGGCCACCTCGGCGTAGTCGTGCACGTCGCAGTCGGCGTCGACGACCACGATCAGCTTCGACAGCGACAGCAGCCCGGCGCCCCAGATCGCGTTCATCACCTTCTGCGCGTGCTTGGGAAATCGCTTGTCTATCGAGACGATGCAGCAGTTGTGGAACACGCCGGCTTCGGGCAGGTCGTAGTCGACGATCTCCGGCACCGTCATGCGGATCAGCGGCAGGAAGATCCGCTCGGTGGCCTTGCCGAGCGGGCCGTCCTCCTGCGGCGGTCGGCCCACGACGATCGACTGGAAGATCGGATCGGTACGCATCGTCAGGACGTCGACGTGGACATAGGGGAACGGCTCGACCGGCGTGTAGAAGCCGGTGTGATCGCCGAACGGCCCCTCCGGCAAGCGGGATCCCGGCTCCACCCAGCCCTCGAGCACGACCTGCGCGGCAGCGGGCACCTGCAGCGGCACCGAGACGCACTCGACGAGGTCGACCCGCTCGCGCTGCACGAAGCCGGCGAACAGGTACTCGTCGATGTCGGCGGGCAGCGGAGCCGAGGCCGCATACGTGACGGCGGGCGGGCACCCGAACGCGATCGCCACCGGCAACCGTTCGCCGCGCCGCTCGGCCACAGCAGCATGTGACGTGGAGTCCTTGTGGATCTGCCAGTGCAGGCTCACCGTGCGCTCGTCCTGGCGCTGTAGGCGGTACATGCCGAGGTTGCGTGCCCCCGTCTCGGGGTGCTTGGTGTGCGTCAGGCCGAGGTTGAGGAACGCCCCGCCGTCCGCCGGCCAGGACGTGATCGCCGGCAGGACCGACAGATCCACGTCCGTGCCCCGCAGGACGACCTCCTGGCAGGGCGCGAGCTTCACCCGCCGGGGGGGCGCCGCACGCAGCTGCGCCGCCCTGCCCAGCGCGTCGCGCATCCCACCGACCCCGCGCGGCAGTTCAGGCTTGAGCAGGTCCCCGATCCGCGCGCCGATCTCGTCGAGGTCGTCCACGCCGAGCGCGCGGGCCATCCGGCGCGGGGTGCCGAAGACATTCATCGCCAGCGGCATCCGTCCGCGCGTCGGGTTCTCGAACAGCAGCGCCGGCCCGCCCGCGCGAACCACGCGCTGCACGATGCCGTTCACCTCCAGGTGCGGGTCGACCGGCGCACTCACCCGGGCCAGGTCACCGTCGCGCTCGAGGGCACGCAGGAGGTCCTGAAGATCGGAGAATGCCACGCGGTCAGTATCCCTGGCGCAGATCGTGGAGTATTCCCGGCGCCATCCGCGGCGAACACTCCACGATCGCCGCCGGAGTTCAGCTCAGGCCGGCGTAGGAATGCAGCCCGGACACCACCATGTTCACGATCAGGAAGTTGAACGTGATCGCGCCGAAACCCGCGAGGTTGACCCACGCGGCGGCCCGGCCCTTCCAGCCCGCGGTGGCGCGCGCGTGCAGGTAGCAGGCGTAGATCACCCAGACGATGAAGGCCCACGTCTCCTTCGGGTCCCAGCCCCAGTACCGCCCCCACGCTGCCTCGGCCCAGATCGCGCCGCAGATGATCGCGACGGTGTAGAGCGGGAAGGAGAACGCGACGACGCGGTAGGCGACCTTGTCCAGCGTCGTCGCGGCGGGCAGCCGCGCGGCAAGGGTGGCCAGCGAGCCGGGCCGGAAATCCGGCGTGGCCGCGAGCCGGTCGTAGCGCTGCTTGACGAGGAACAGGACGGTGAGCACGGCGCTGGTCATCAGTGCGCCCTCGGCGATCGAGACCAGCGTGACGTGGATGGCCAGCCAGTAGGACTGCAGCGCGGGAACCAACGGCTGGGCCTTGGAATACAGCACCGTCCCGGCCAGGAACATCATCAAGATGACGGGCAGCAGGATGAACCCGCCGAGGTGGCGGATCTGCGGTGCCTTCCACAGCAGGGCGATGAACGCGACGACGCCGACGAGCCCGGCCACGGATGCGAACTCGTACATGTTGCTCCACGGCACCGCGTCGACCGCGGCGGCGCGGACCGTGATGGAGGCCGCATGCACGAGCGCGCCGAGCACGGTCGCGGCGAACGACAGGCGCCCTATCCGGTCGGCGGCGGCGCGGCGTCCCGGCGGCGCGGACGTCGCGTCGAGCGGCTCGTCCGGAGCAGGCGGGCCGCCGGCTCCCACGAGTTCGCGGGCCGGGACGGCGACCGGCACCGTCGCGGCGATGCGCCCGCGCCGCCCGAAGGCGTACTCGGCCGTGTAGCCCACCATCGCCAGCGCGTAGACCGCGATCGACGTGGTGAACAGGCCGTCGGACAGGTGGGCCATCGAGCCGTTGATCCCAGCCACCGTCATTCCCTTCCTGCGCCGACGAGTTGCTCCGCCGGAGTCGATGCCTGGCGTAAGCGGTCCAGCAGTGCGGCGAACTCGGCGCCGAAGTTACCGGAGTCGCTGCGCGCCAGGCCGCCGACCTCGACCACGGTAGGCCAGCGCGCCCCGGCGCCCGTCGCCGGTACCCGGGCGGGCGTGATCCGCAGCCACAGCCGGCGCCGCCGCACGCCCAGCGAGCCGAGCAGCCCGAGCACCATGGCCGCCGCCGCGGCGAGCAACCAGCCCTGCGTCGGGTCGTGCGAGACCTGCAGGCTGGCCCACGGCAGCCAGCCGTCGAATCGCACCGAGACGCCGCCGGGGAACGTCTTGCTCTGCCCGACCGCCAGGTTGACGGCGCCGATCTTGGTCATCTTGGACGTGTCCAGCGTGTAGACGTTCTGCGGCAGGCCGTCGTAGCCGAGATCGCCGCGGTAGACGAAGATCCCGAGCACCGGGTCGGTGACCTGCGGCGAGACCGAGGTGATCACGCCGTTGCCGGCATCGCGTGGGGTGGGCGCGAAGAACCCGCTGATACCGATGTCCTGCTTCGCGCCGGGCCTGCCCTGTTCCTTGAACGCGCCCTCGGAGAGCAGCGTGGAGGCGTCCTGCGGGACGAAGGCCGCGGTGTCGTGGCGCACGGTCCCGTCGGGCATGCGGACGGTCACCTGCGGGGCGAAGCCGTGCCCGATCAGGTAGACCCGATCACCCTCCAGACGCAGCGGATGATTGACGGTGATCCGCGCGTGCTTCGGCGCCTGGTTCAGCGACGGGCGGTAGACGACGTCGGCGGCGAACTGTGACGGTTCGCCGGAGGCGGTGTAGGTCGCCGTGAACCTGCTCATCTCGTCGATGCAGAACGGCGCCGGGCTCACCTTGCCCTGCGCGGCGAGGCGTCCGGGTTTCCAGGAGTCGTATTGCGAGACGGTGTTGCAGAAACCCTGGTCGGCGCCCTGGATGACGATGCGGGTGCCCTGGTAGCTGTAGAGCCGACCGACCGCGATGAGCACCAGGGCGACGAGGAGCGCGACGTGGAAGATCAGGTTACCGGTCTCGCGGCTGTAGCCCTTCTCCGCGGACAGCGTCGTCGCGCCACCGGCTTCCTCGCGCTGCACGATCCGCCACCGGCGGCCGAGCGCGGCACGGGCGGCGCCGGCGTAGGCCGTTGCCGAGTCGGCCGTTTCGAACGCGCCGGACTCGGGCAGCCGGGACAGGTTACGCGGCGCGGGCAGCGGCTTGCGGGCGACGGCGCGGGCATGCAGCCGGATGCGCGGAATCAGGCAGCCGACCAGCGAGACGAACAACAGAAGGTAGATCGCGGCGAACCAGATCGAGCCGAAGACGTCGTACATGCCCAGGTGGTCGAGCAGGCGGCCCCACGCTCCGTGCGAGGCGAGGTAGGCGTTGGTCTTGTCCGGGTTCAGCGGGCGCTGCGGCAGCAGCGATCCGGGCACGGCCGCCACCGCCAGCAGGAACAGGAGGATCAGCGCCGTCCGCATGCTGGTTAGGCGGCGCCACAGCATCCGCAGCGGCCGCAGGACCATGTTCACAGGCCGCCGCCGATGCCCGAGCCGGGACCGACGTTGGAGCGCAGCGCATCCATCCAGTGGTTCCACTCGCCGCTGACGAGCAGCACACCGATGACGATCAGCAGCACGCCGCCGATGCGGCTGACCGCCCGCCCGTGCCGTCGCACGAACCCCAGCGCGCCGGACACCCAGCCGACGCCGAGCGCGACGAGCACGAACGGCACGCCGAGGCCGAGGCAGGAGCAGGCAAGCAGAAACGCGCCGCGGGCCGCGGTGCCCTGGATCAGCGACATCGAGTACACCGCACCGAACGTCGGCGTCAGGCAGGGCGCCCAGGCCAGCCCGAACGCGGCGCCGAGCAGCGGCGCGCCGAGCAGCCCCGCGCGCGGTAGTCGGTGCACCCGAAATTCCCTTTGCAGGAAAGGGATCCCACCGAGGAAGACGATTCCCATCACGATCGTCACGACGCCCAGGACGCGCTCGATCGCGATCGTGTGGTCGCGGATCGCGGCGCCGAGGCTGCCGAACAGCACGCCACCGGCGACGAAGATCACGGTGAAGCCGAGGACGAACAGCAACGCGCCGGCGACCATCCGCCGCTGGTTAGGCCGCTCGGCTCCGGACAGCCCGGCGACGTAGGACAGGTAGCCGGGCACGAGCGGCAGCACGCACGGCGACAGGAAGCCGATCAGCCCGACCAGCGCGGCCACTCCGGCGGCAACGAGCAGCGGCCCGTCGGTGACCGCGTGCGTGAACCCGGCGTCGGCGAGCACCTAGTGCTCCGCGAGCAGCTTGTTCAGCAGTGACTCGAGGTCCTTGGGCGCCAGGACATTGAGGTAGACGACC
The DNA here is from genome assembly GCA_051000395.1 of Jatrophihabitantaceae bacterium. GTDB lineage: Bacteria > Actinomycetota > Actinomycetes > Mycobacteriales > Jatrophihabitantaceae > JBPCOI01. The sequence goes on along the minus strand of JBPCOI010000070.1, from coordinate 3,550 downwards.
GCGACGCGCTGGTGCTTGTCGACGATCACCGTGAACGGCAGGCTCAGCGCCGGGATCTTGCCGAGCCGCAGCGCCGTCTCGCCCTGCTCGTCGAAGACGATCGGGTAGCTGATGTGGTTGTCCGCGACGAACGACTGAGCCAGGCTGCTGGGACTGTTCTTGGTGTCGATGCCGATGAACGCCACGCCCTTGGCCTGGTACGCGCGGTACACCGCGTCGAACTGCGGCGTCTCGGTGGTGCACGGGCCGCACCAGGTCGCCCAGAAGTTGATGACCACCACCTTGCCGGCGTCCTGGCTGAGCGTGATCGTGCCGCCTCCCCCGGCTACGCCCCCCGTGGCGGTGCTACCACCGCTGAGCAGCGTGCCGGTGAAGTCGCCGGCCTTCTTGCGCTGCGCGATGGGATAGGTCGTGCCGAGGCTGGTCGCGCTCACGAAGCGGAACTGGCCGCCGGCGCTCTGGTCGACGGCGTCCTTGCCGGTGCAGCCGGTCGCGACGAGCGCGAGGACGGCGAGCATGGCGAACAGGCGGAGTTTCATCGCCGTCCAGTGTGCGTTACGCCCCGCGGCGCGCCGACGGGGGCTCAGCGTCCTGTGAGCGGGACCGTCCGGCCCTCACGCGCCTGCCCCGTGCCCGGGTGGCAGCGACGCCGCCGGCTCCGCGTAGTCGACGCGTACCACTTCGTCGCCGTCGAAGGTGAACGACGTGACGGATGCCAGCGAGCACTGCCGCCGGCGGGGGTCGTGGAACAGCGGCTTTCCCTCGACGCGGCGGCGGGCGGCGACGATCGGGAGCTGGTGGCTGACGCAGACCGCCTCGGCGCCCGTGCCTGCCTGCTCGCAGCGGTCACGGGCGCTGCGCACAGCCGCCAGCACCCGCTCCGCGACCTGCGTGTACGGCTCGCCCCAGGACGGGCGCAACGGGTTGCGGTAGTACTTCAGGTTGCGCAGATCGGTGAACAGCCCCTTGCCGCCGGCGACACGGCGCCCCTCGAGCTCGTTGGCGGCCTCGACGAGCCGCTCGTCCGTGTCGACCGGCAGGCCCGTCGTCTCGGCGAGCGCGCCGGCGGTCTGCTGCGCGCGTTCGAGCGGGGACGAGACCAGGTAGCCGATGTCGCGCCGGGCGAGGAACGCGGCCGCGAGCCGCGCCTGCGCGACGCCGAGCTCGGACAAGTGGTAGCCGGGCAGCCGCCCGTACAGCACCCGGTCGGGATTGTGGACCTCGCCGTGGCGCAGCAGGTGCACGGTGATCACGGCCGCTCCGCTGCTGCGGCGGCTCGGGCAGCTGCCGGTGCCGCGTCGGCTATCCGCGACAGCGCCGCGTCGTCCATCGCGGCGTTGACGAACCAGGTCTCGAACGCGCTCGGCGGCAGATACACGCCGGCGTCGAGCATGGCGTGGAACAGCGCCGGGTAGCGCCAGGTCTGCGCCGCCTGCGCTCCAGCAAAATCGAACACCGGCACGTCGGAGAAGAACACCGAGAACAGGTTGCCCGCGTACTGCAGCTGGTGGGCCACACCCGCCTCGGACAGGGCCGCGGACACCAGGCCGCCGACGGTCCGGGTGTGGGCGTCGAGCGCCGCGTACACGTCCGCGTCGGCCGCTCGCAACGTCGCCAGCCCGGCTGCGACGGCCACCGGATTACCCGACAGCGTCCCCGCCTGGTAGACCGGGCCGGCCGGCGCCAGCCGCGACATCACCGCCGCCCGCCCGCCGAAGGCCGCGGCCGGCAGTCCGCCGCTCATCACCTTGCCGAACGTGACCAGGTCGGCGTCGACGGGATCCAGGCCGTACCAGCCGGCCGACGACACCCGAAAACCCGTCATCACCTCGTCCACGACCAGCAGCGCGCCGTGCGCCGCCGTCACCTGCCGCAGGCCGGCGTTGAACCCGGGCGCCGGAGCGACCGTGCCCATGTTTCCCGCCGCCGCCTCGGTGATCACGCAGGCGATGTCGGTGCCGAACTGCGCGAAGCACGCCTCGACGGCCGCCAGGTCGTTGTAGGGCAGCACGATCGTCTCGGCCGTCTGTGCCCCCGTCACTCCGGCGGCGGCGACGACCGCACTGCCGGGGGTGCCCCCATCGGCCGCGTCCGGCAGGCCGAAGGTCACCACGCCCGAGCCGGCCGAGGCCAGCAGGGCGTCGACGTGCCCGTGGTAGCAGCCGGCGAACTTCACCACCCGGTGCCGCCCGGTCACGCCGCGCGCCAGCCGGATCGCCGACATCGTCGCCTCGGTGCCGGAGTTCACCAGCCGCACCTGCTCCACCGGGCCGCCCACCCGCGCCACGATCAGCTCGGCGAGTTCGACCTCGCCGGCACATGGTGTCCCGAACGACAGCCCGAACGCGGCCGCTGCCTGTACCGCCTCGACCACAGCCGGATGCGCGTGGCCGAGGATCATCGGCCCCCACGACGAGACGAGGTCGACGTAGCTGTGCCCGTCCGCGTCGGTGAGGTACGGGCCCGAGCCGCTGCGCATGAACCGCGGCGTGCCGCCGACGGCGCCGAACGCGCGCACCGGCGAGTTCACCCCACCGGGCGTGACGCGCTGCGCGCGGGCGAACAGGTCGGCGGATGCGGGTGCGTCGGACACGGCTGCCAGTGTCCCAGGCCCGGTAGGGCAGGATCGAGCGCGACCCGAAGACGAAAGGCAACGCAGATGCACATCGCTGGCAACGTCGCGCTCGTGACCGGCGCCGCGTCCGGGCTCGGGTTCGCGACCGCCCGCAGGCTTGTCGCGGCCGGAGCGCAGGTGGTCCTGCTCGACCTGCCGTCGGCTCCCGGCGCGCAGGCCGCAGGCGAGCTCGGCGCCGCCGCCGCCTTCGCGGCCGGCGACGTCACCTCCGAAGCCGACGTCGCCGCGGCGTTCGAGACCGCCGCGGGGCTCGGGCCCGTGCGGATCGTGGTGAATTGCGCCGGCGTCGGCACGGCCGGTCGGGTGCTCGGCCGCAACGGCGTCCTGCCGCTGGCGGACTTCGCCCGCGTGGTGACGGTGAACCTGATCGGCACGTTCAACGTGCTGCGCCTGGGCGCCGAGCGGATCGCGGCCACTGATCCGGTCGGCGGTGAGCGCGGCGTCATCGTCAACACGGCGTCCGCGGCGGCCTTCGACGGCCAGATCGGGCAGGCCGCTTACTCGGCGTCCAAGGGCGGCGTGGTGGGCATGACGCTGCCCATCGCGCGCGATCTTGCCGACAAGCAGATCCGCGTCATGACGATTGCTCCCGGCCTGTTCCGGACGCCGATGCTGGCCGGCCTGCCGCAGGAGGCGCAGGAGTCGCTCGGCGCCCAGGTGCCGCACCCGTCGCGCCTGGGCGACCCGGACGAGTACGCCGCGCTCGTCGAGCACATCCTCGCCAATCCCATGCTCAACGGGGAGGTGATCCGCCTCGACGGAGCGATCCGCATGGCCCCGCGCTGAGCGGTTGCTGCAAGGTCGCGTCACGCCGCGTTCCGCGTGTCGGCAGCGGGGAGCACTACGCCTTTCCGAACCACACCCCGTGCTCCGGTCCTGTCGGCACCGGCGTACCGCGCCAGCCACCCCCGACCA
>JBPCOI010000008.1:0-5617 GCA_051000395.1 Jatrophihabitantaceae bacterium | reverse complement strand
TTTTTGTTGTTCGTCTTTTGTTCCTCTTTTTGTTGTGCTTCGTGGCTTTAGACCCCCCCCCCCCACCCACCGCAATCGAGGAGCCTGTGGACAACCACTGCGCACCGTCGCTCGGTGCGCCATGCTCGTCAGCTATGTCGGGGGCAGCGTCGAGGGCAGCGTCGGGGGTAGCGTGGGCGGCGATCGCACGTGCGCAGGGTGGCGTCGTGTCCCGCGCCCAGCTCGTGGCGGCCGGCTGCAGCCCGTCCGCCGCCGATCGCCTGTGCCGATCGGGCGCGCTGAGTCGCATCGCAGCGTCGGTGTATGTCGTCCGCGGCGCACCGACGACCTACGACACGGCGCTGTGGCACGCCGTCCTGGCCACCGGCGGCGTGCTGGGCTTCGCGACGGCGGCCTGGCTGTGGGGGTGCCTCGACAGCGCGCCGGATCGCATCGACGTGATCGTCGCCCGCTCGGACCATCCGCAGCCGATCCGCGGCGTGCGGCTGCGCCGGCGCGACTACCCACACCACCGGTTCACCCGCCGACAGGGCCTGCCCATCACGACGCGGACCGACTCGCTGCTCGACCACCTCGGATCGCTGCGCGGCTCTCCCGCGAGCCAACTCGGCGACCGCGCCCTTCAACGAGGCTGGCTCGTGCCCGACGACTTCGCGCATCGGTTGCGTACCCGGCCCGGGCAGCAGGGCAACCCCACTCTTCGCCGACTGCTCGCCCAGACGGGCGACGGCGCGGCCGCGCACTCCGAGCGGATCCTGCACCGGCTGCTGCGTCGCGCTGGGATCACCCAGTGGCAGGCGAACGTCCCGATCTGGCACGAGGGCCGCCTGATCGGTGTCGCCGACGTCCTCATTCGCGCAGCAGGACTCATCATCGAGATCGACGGCATGGCCTTTCACACCGATCCCGAACGCTTCCAGCGCGATCGCAGCAGGCAGAACGACCTGATCGCGGCCGGCTGGCGGATCCTGCGCTTCACCTGGTCGGATCTCAGCGAACGGCCCGGCTACGTCATCGCCCGGGTTCGGCAGCAGCTGGACGCGGCAGCCTGACGATTGCGGTACGTCAGCGTCGGTATCCGACGCTGACGTACCGCAATCGGGAGAGCAGGTCGGGCATGATCGAGGGGGACGGGCTGTTGGACCCGGCAGGGACGCATCGCGGAAGGGCGGAACGCGTGCAGCACATCGGAGCTGTCGGCGAGCTCCGCCGCGTCGCGATGCTCAGTGTGCACACGTCCCCCCTCGATCCGCCGGGTGGCGGCGACGCGGGCGGGATGAACGTCTACATCGTCGAGACCGCCAAGCGCCTGGCGGCGGCCGGTGTCGAGGTCGAGATCTTCACCAGGGCCACCGCCAGCGACCAGCCCGCGATCGTCGAGCTCCGGCCCGGGGTGCTCGTGCGGCACGTGACCGCCGGCCCCTTCGAGGGACTCGCCAAGGGCGATCTGCCGGCGCAGCTGTGCGCGTTCACGGCCGGCGTGATGCGCGCCGAAGCCCACCACGAGCCGGGCTGGTATGACGTCATCCACTCGCACTACTGGCTCTCCGGTCAGGTCGGCTGGCTGGCGCGCGAGCGGTGGGGCGTCCCGCTCGTGCATTCCGCGCACACCCTCGCCAAGGTCAAGAACGCGCTGCTGGCTGTCGGCGACGTGCCCGAGCCGATGGCGCGGGTGATCGGCGAGGAGCAGGTCGTGGCCGAGGCCGACCGGCTCATCGCCTCGACCGCGGAGGAGGCCGGCGACCTGATCGGGCGCTACGGCGCCGACCCGGACCGGGTACGCACGATCGCGCCGGGCGTCGACCTCGACACCTTCACCCCCGGCTCGCCCGCCGCGGCGCGACGACGGCTGGGGCTGGACGCCGACGCACCGATCGTGCTGTTCGTCAGGCGCATCCAGCCGCTGAAGGCACCGGACGTGCTGTTGCGCGCCGCCGCACTGTTGCGCGCCGAGCTGCCGCGACTGCAGGTCGTGGTGATCGGCGCGCCGAGCGGCACCGGGCTGGCCGAGCCGCACTGGCTGGCCGGACTGGCCGACGAGCTCGGCCTGGAGGCGACCGTGCGCTTCGTCGCGCCGGCGCCGCCCGAGGTCGTCGCGGACTATTACCGCGCCGCCGAGCTCACCGTCGTCCCGAGCTACAACGAGTCGTTCGGCCTGGTCGCGCTGGAGTCCCAGGCCTGCGGCACCCCGGTCGTCGCAGCGGCGGTGGGCGGCCTGTCCACCGCGGTCGCCGACGGTGTCTCCGGCGTGCTCGTCGACGGGCACGAGCCGGAGCTGTGGGCGAAGATGCTGGGGGAGCTGCTGCGGGCGCCGCGGTTGCTCGCGCAGCTCGGCGCGGGAGCGCGCGTCCACGCGGAGGGGTTCTCGTGGGAGCGCACCACGGCCGGGCTGCTGGCCGCCTACGAGCAAGCCCGCGGATGAGCGCTGCGGAGCTCATCGAGACCTCGCTGCAGGCGCAGGGGCTCGAGTACGAACGGATCTCCGCCGGGACCTTCGTCGTCGCGCTGCCCGGCGAGAAGCGGCTGAAGACCGCCTGCTGGCTGACGCTCGGCGCGCACGCGCTGGAGATAGAGGCGTTCGTCATGCGCAAGCCGGACGAGAACCACGAGCACGTCTACGCGTTCCTGCTTCAGCGCAATGTTCGGATGTACGCGGTGTCGTGGGCGATCGACTCCGCCGGCGACGTCTACCTCGCCGGGCGCCTGCCGCTGAGTGCCGTCAGCGCCGAGGAGCTCGACCGGGTGCTGGGTTGCGTCCTGGAGTACGCGGACGGCACGTTCAACACCCTGCTGGAACTGGGTTTCGGCTCCTCCATCCGCCGCGAGTGGGCCTGGCGCGTCAAGCGGGGCGAGTCGCTGGCGAACCTGCAGGCCTTCGCCGACTTCGCCCAGCGGCCGCTCGAGTGACTGGCAGGATTGCGGGCATGCCGACCCTGATCCTGCTCCGACACGGTGAGAGCGACTGGAACCAGAAGAACCTGTTCACCGGCTGGGTGGACGTCGGCCTGACCGATCGGGGACGGGCGGAGGCGGTGCGGGCCGGCGAGTTGCTGCGCGAGCACGCGGTGCTGCCCGAAGTCGTGCACACGTCCTTGCTCCGCCGGGCGACCGCCACTGCGGACACCACCCTCGATGTCGCCGACCGGCACTGGATCCCGGTGCGCCGCTCGTGGCGCCTCAACGAGCGGCACTACGGCGCGCTGCAGGGCAAGGACAAGGCGGCCGTGCGGGCCGAGTACGGCGACGAGCAGTTCATGCGGTGGCGCCGTTCCTACGACATCGCACCGCCACCGCTTCCCGACGCCGACGAGTACAGCCAGCTCGGCGACCCGCGCTACGCCGACCTGCTCGAGACGTTGCCGCGCACCGAGTGCCTCGCCGACGTGGTCGAGCGGCTGCTGCCGTACTGGTACGACGCGATCGTGCCGGATCTGCGGCGCGTGGCGACCGTCCTGGTGGTCGCGCACGGCAACTCGCTGCGCGCGACGATCAAACACCTGGACGGCCTGTCCGACGAGGCGGTCGTGGCGCTGAACGTACCCACCGGAATCCCGCTGCGCTACGAGCTCGACCCGGTGACGCTCATGCCGTCGCACCCCGGCGACTACCTCGACCCCGACGCCGCCGCGACGGCCATCGACGCCGTCGCCAACCAGGGCCGCAGGTAGGCGGCCCGATCCGCTGCCGGGCCTACCATCGACGGGTGCCGATCGGTCGACGCGGACGCGGACGGGCGGCGGCGCCACCGCTGGCGAGTGAGCCGCCCCGCCGCAGCATCCCGCAACTGCCGTCGCTGGCCTCGCTCGTCGTGGCCGCCCTCGACCAGGGCGTAGTCGTGGTGGACGCCGACGAGCGGGTGGTGCTCGTCAACCCGGCGGCCCGGGAGATGGACGTCGTCGACGTCGACCGGCTCGCCTTCCAGGCGCTGACCGCGCTGGTCACCCGCGCCCGGGCCGAGGGCCGCCTCACCGCTGCGGTGGAGCTGCCCATCGTCCGCCTCGGGCGCGAACCGATCGCCCTCGCCGTCACCGCGGTCCCGTTGCGCACCGAGGACGGCGCGGACGCGGTCGGCCTGCTGCTCGCGGACGTCAGCGAGCAGCGCCGTCTCGAAGATGTGCGCCGCGACTTCGTCGCCAACATCTCGCACGAGCTCAAGCCGCCGGTCGGCGCGCTGGCGCTGCTTGCCGAGGCGGTGCAGGACGCGGCGGGCGAACCCGTGGCGGTCGCCCGCTTCGGCGGGCGCATGCAGCACGAGAGCGCCCGCCTGACGCGCCTGGTCCGCGAGCTGATGGAGCTCTCGCGGGTGCAGGGAACCGACCCGATGCCGGCTGCCGCCGAGATCGACGTCGAGCACCTCGTCACCGAGGCCGTCGACCGCGCCCGCCTGGTCGCCGAGCAGGCCGGCATCGTCCTGGCGCTGCGCTGCGAGCCCGGTCTCGTCGTGCGCGGGGACGACGGACAGCTCGTCACGGCCGTGGCGAATCTGGTCGACAACGCGATCGCCTACAGCGGCGCGGGCACCGAGGTCACCATCACGGGCGAGGCGTCCAGCGACCACCAGGCCCGTCCCACCGTCGACATCACGGTCGCCGACCACGGGCTGGGGATCGCCGAGGCCGACCTCGACCGAATCTTCGAGCGCTTCTACCGGGTCGACCCGGCCCGCTCCCGCGCGACCGGGGGAACCGGCTTGGGGCTGGCGATCGTGAAGAACGTCGTGACCAACCACCTGGGGACGGTCTCGGTGCAGAGCGTCGCCGGCCAGGGGTCGCAGTTCAGGATCCGGTTACCTCGCGTTCACTCGGCTGCGCGAGCCTCGGTGCTGCACCTGTCGCCGGCCGAGGAGACGCAGTGACGCGAGTGCTGGTCGTGGAGGACGAGGAGTCGTTCTCCGACGCGCTGTCCTACCTGCTGCGGCGCGAGGGTTTCGAGGTGGAGCTCGCGTCGTCCGGGGTCGAGGCGCTCGCTTCCTTCGAGCGCTCCGGTGCCGATCTGGTGCTGCTCGACCTGATGCTGCCGGGGGTGTCCGGAACGGAGGTCTGCCGCACCCTGCGGGCGCGCTCGAGCGTGCCGATCATCATGGTCACCGCGCGCGACGCCGAGATAGACAAGGTCGTCGGCCTCGAACTGGGCGCCGACGACTACGTCACCAAGCCGTTCTCCTCCCGCGAGCTGATCGCTCGCATCCGCGCGGTGCTGCGCCGGGGCATCGAGCCCGACGAGCTGTTCACCGCAACCGTCGAGGCCGGTCCGGTCCGGATGGACGTCGAGCGGCACATCGTCTCGGTGGCCGGCGAGCCGGTGAGCATGCCGTTGAAGGAGTTCGACCTGCTGGAGTTGCTGCTGCGCAACGCCGGACGCGTGCTCACCCGCGGACAGTTGATCGACCGGGTGTGGGGCTCGGACTACGTCGGTGACACCAAGACCCTCGATGTCCACGTCAAGCGACTGCGCGCCAAGATCGAACCGGATCCGGCCAGCCCTAACCTCGCTTAGGGCTCTCCACTTAGCCGGCCTCCGGCTGGTGGGAACGTCGCCAGGGCCGGTCGGCGCGGGGCCGGTCGATGCTGGGCGGGTGGCCGGTGGCGCCGGGTGGTCGCGGAGGCAGGGAACGCGG
>JBPCOI010000026.1:0-6029 GCA_051000395.1 Jatrophihabitantaceae bacterium | reverse complement strand
CCGTGCTGGCCAGCGCGGCCTCTCTCGCCGCTACGGCCGAGGCCGTCGGGGGCGTGTGGCGGGGGGCCGCCATGGCGCTTCTCGGCGTCGGCCACAACGACCTGCGTGCGCTGGTGCTCGACGTGCGTGCGCGGCTGCGCCCCGAGGACCCGGCTGCGGTGCTGCTGGCCTCGCCGGGCGAGCGCGGCGTCAGCTTCGTCGCCGCCGTCAACGAGGCGGGACGCGCCGCCGGCGTGGCCGCCGGCGAGCTGGTCGGCGCCTTCGCGCCGGTGCTGGGCGCGCGTGGCGGCGGCAAGCCCGACCTCGCCCAGGGCGCCGGTGGGGACCCCGCCCAACTGCCTGCCGCCTTCGAGGCCGTCCGGCACCTCCTCCGTTCCCGGTGAGCGGGACGTGGCTGGCCGTCGACGTGGGGACGGTGCGGGTGGGGGTGGCGCGCAGCGACCCGCGCGCCGTGCTGGCTACTCCGCTGGCCACCCTGGCCCGTGACCCCCGCGGCGACAGCGACATCGCGGAGCTGGCCCGGCTGGTGTGCGAGTACGAGGCGGTGGGCGTGCTCGTCGGGCTGCCCCGCACACTCGCCGACCGGGAGGGGCCCTCGGCCCGGATGGCGCGCGCCTATGCCACGATCCTGGCCGAGGCGATACGTCCGGTTCCGGTGGAACACGCCGACGAACGCCTCACCACGGTCAGCGCGCAGCGTAAACTCGCGCAGAGCGGCGTGCGGGGCAGCAAGGCCAAGCGCGCCGTCGTCGACCAGGCGGCCGCGGTGGAGCTGCTGCAGCACTGGCTGGACACGCACCGGACCTGATCCGCGTACGCCGGATCGGTCCCGACAAGCACCGCCCGAGGCAACGACCTGCCGAGAACGGAGTCTGCACGCGTGACCCAACGCGAGCGCGAGCCGCTCACCGACGCGGATCCGCACGTCCTGCTGTTCGGCGAGGACGACGAGGACGGCGCGGACCGCGCAGCCGACGACGCGTTTGGGATCCGCTCGGCGCAGCGCAGGGCAAGCAGTCATCGCCATCGCCGCAGCCGCAACCGCCGGCTGATGCTCGTCATGTCGGTGTTCGTGGTGCTCGTCCTCGGCGTGTCCGCGTGGCTGGTGGTGCCCAGGGTGCTCTCCGTGTTCAACGCGCCGGACTACTCGGGCTCGGGGACCGGCCGGGTGACGATCCAGGTGGCGCAGGGAGATACTGCGGCGACGATCGGCACCACCCTCGAACACGCCGGGGTCGTCAAGAGCGAGCGGGCCTTCGCCGACGCTGCTGCGGCGAACTCGGCGTCGCAGAACCTGCAGCCGGGCAGCTACGTGTTGCGCGAGCACATGTCGGCGAGCAGTGCGCTGAACCTGATGCTCGATCCGTCCTCGCGAAGCACGGCCGGTGACGTCGTCGTGGTCGAGGGGGCCACGACCTTCGACGTCGAGGCCAAGCTGGTCCACTCCTTCGGCGTCGCGCACCACGCGGCCGTGCTGCAGGCCGTTCGTGATGTCGCCGGTCTCGGTATCCCGCTCGGCTACACGACCGGTTCCGGCACGCCCAGGTCGGTGGAGGGCTTCCTGTACCCGGCCACGTACACGCTGAGCCCGGCGGACACCCCGAGCACCGCGCTGCAGAAGATGACCAGCAACTTCGCCGAGCACGACCGGGCCACCGGCTTCGCGGCCGGCGCGAAGGCGATCAAGATCACGCCGTACCAGGCGCTGATCATCGCCTCGATCGCCCAGTCCGAGGCAAAGTACCCCGAGGACATGGCCAAGGTCGTGCGGGTCATCCTCAACCGTCTCGCCGCGAGCCGCCCGTTGCAGATCGACGCCACCACCCGCTACGGCGCCTCTCTCGCCGGGCTCAGACCCGGCAGCGTCTCCTATTCCACCTACAACTCCTCGTACAACTCCTACCTGCACACCGGCCTGCCGCCGACGCCGATCAGCAACCCCGGCGCGGAGGCGATGTACGCAGCGGTGCACCCGCCCGCGGGTGGCTGGCTGTACTACGTCAACGCCGACGCGCAAGGACACATCTTCTTCACCAGCGACGAGGCGGCCTTCGCCCGGGCGGTAGCGGCCTGCAAGGCGCACAACTGGGGTTGTGGCTGAGCAGGTGCGACGGGCCGCGGTGCTGGGCCGCCCGATCGCCCACTCGCTCTCACCGGTACTGCACCGTGCCGCCTATGCCGAACTGGGCCTGCGGTGGCGCTACGACGCGATCGAATGCGGCGAGGACGAGCTGGCCTCGGTGCTGGCCGAGCGCCCGGACTGGGCCGGGTTCTCCTGCACCATGCCGCTCAAGCGCGCGGTCCTGGACGTGGCTGACGAGCTGAGTGCGCCGGTCCGGTCGGTCGGTGCCGCCAACACGCTGCTGCCGCGGCCGGGCGGCGGGTGGCTCGCCGACAACACCGACGTGCGCGGTCTGTGCGCGGTGCTGGCCGAACACGGCGTGCGTCCCGTCTCGGCCGTCGTGCTCGGTTCCGGGGGGACGGCCCAGGCCGCGGTGGTGGCGCTCGGTTTGACGGGGCTGACGCGGTGTGCGGCGCTGGTGCGCGACGTGGGCCGGGCCGGACAGTTGCGTGCGGTCGCGGACGCGGCCGGCGTCGCGCTCGAGGTGGGCGTGCTGAGCGCGGATGCGGCGGCGCTGTCGGCCGAGCTGGTCGTCTCGGCCCTGCCGCCCCGCGCAGCCGACCCGGTTGCCGCCCGCCCGTGGCGCGCCGGGCAGGCGGTGCTGGACGTGGTGTACCAGCCGTGGCCCACCGCACTGGCGACCGCGGTCTCGGCGGCCGGCGGCGCCGTGCTGAGCGGTGCCCTGCTGCTGCTGCACCAGGCTGCAGCTCAGGTCGAGCTCATGACGCACCGGGCCGCGCCGGTCGAGGCGATGCGCACCGCGCTACGCGCCGCCGCGCCCGGCTGCGGCGTCTGAGTCACCGCACCGGGTCGAGGCGGATGACGACGGACTTCGAGGTGGGCGTGTTGCTGCCCTCGGCGGTGGAATCGAGCGGCACGAGGACATTTGCCTCGGGGAAGTAGGCCGCCGCGCAACCGCGCGGGGTCGCGTACTCGACGGCGCGAAAGCCCGGAGCCCGGCGCTCGCCGTCGGTCCACACGCTCACCAGGTCGACGAGGTCGCCGTCGCGCAGCCCGCGGTCGCGAAGATCGTCGGTGTTGACGAAGACCACCCGGCGCCCGCCCCTGACGCCGCGGTATCGGTCGTCCAGACCGTAGACAGTCGTGTTGAACTGGTCGTGCGAGCGCACCGTCTGCAGCAGCAGGTGGCCCGCGGGAACCTCGACGGTGGACGGCGGGTTGCATGTGAAGCGCGCCTTGCCGGTCTCGGTGTCGAAGCGGCGCGCATCACGGGGCGCGTTGGGCAACGCGAAGCCGCCGGGCGCGGACACCCTTTCCTCGAAGGCATGGCAGCCCGGCACCACGTGCTCGATGTGCTTGCGGATCACGCGGTAGTCCGCGGCCATCGCCGACCAGCCGAGATCCGCACCGAACAGCGCGGCGCCCAGCCCACAGACGATCGCCACCTCGCTGCGCAACTGCTCCGAGCCGGGCGCGAGCCGCCCGCGCGAGGAATGCACCATGCCCATCGAGTCCTCGACCGTGACGAACTGCTCGCTGCCGCAGCGCACGTCGCGTTCGGTGCGACCCAGGCACGGCAGCAGCAGCGCCTCGCGCCCGTGGTACAGGTGCGAGCGGTTCAGCTTCGTCGCAACGTGGGCCGTCAGGGTGCAGTTAGCCATGGCCGCGGCGGTGACGTCCGAGTCGGGTGTGGCCGCGACGAAGTTGCCGCCCAGCGCGACGAACACGTCGATCTTCCCGTCGCGCATTGCGCGGATGGTGTCGACCGTGTCGTGCCCGTGCGCCCGCGGCGGTTCGAAGCCGAACTCGTCGCGCAGCCGGTCGAGGAAGGCGTCGGGCATCTTCTCCCAGATGCCCATCGTGCGGTCGCCCTGCACGTTGCTGTGCCCGCGGATCGGAGCGGCGCCTGCACCGGGACGGCCGACGTTGCCGCGCAGTAAGAGGAAGTTTGCGATCTCGCGGATCGTGGCCACTGCGTTGCGGTGCTGGGTCAGCCCCATCGCCCAGCAGACGATCACGCTGTCGGCCGCGACGACCTCGGAGGCGAACTGCTCGACCTGCTTGCGCCCGAGCCCGCTCTGGCGCTCCAGCGTCGCCCAGTCCAGCTCGCGCCAGGCAGCGGCTGCGGCGTCGAAGCCGTCGCAGTACCGGCCGATGAAGTCGTGGTCGAGCACCGTGCCGGGCGCAGCGTCCTCGCGAGCGAGCAGGGCCTTGTTCAGCGCGGCGAACAGCGCAAGGTCGCCGTTCACCCGGACCGAGAGGTAGCGGTCGGCGAGCTTCGTGCCCGGGCCGGCCAGCCCGCGCGGCGTCTGCGGGTTCTTGAAACGCACCAGCCCCGCCTCGGGCAGCGGGTTGACCGCGACGATCCGCGCGCCACGCTTCTTCGCGTCCTCGAGGGCGGTGAGCATGCGGGGATGGTTGGTGCCCGGGTTCTGCCCGACGATCACGATCAGCTGCGCGTGCTCGGCGATGTCGGCCAGCGTCACGGTGCCCTTGCCGATGCCGATGACCTGGGTCAGGGCCGCGCCGCTGGACTCGTGGCACATGTTCGAGCAGTCGGGCAGGTTGTTGGTGCCGAGACGGCGGGCGAGCAGCTGGTAGACGAACGCGGCTTCGTTGGAGGCGCGGCCGCTGGTGTAGAACGCCGCCCGGTTCGGGTCCGCCATGCCGCGTAGCCGCTCGGCCAGCAGCGTGAACGCGTCGTCCCACGCGATCGGCGTGTAGTGGCTCGCTCCGGGGGCGAGGTACATCGGCTCGGTGAGCCGTCCGTTGTGCTCGAGCCAGTGCTCGGGTTGCTCGCGCAGCTCGGCGATGCTGTGGGCGGCGAAGAACTCGCGCCCGACCCGCTTGCGGGTCGCCTCCCACGCGACGGCCTTGGCGCCGTTCTCGCAGAATTCGGCGGCCTTGCGCCGGTCGGGGTCCGGCCACGCGCAGCTGGGACAGTCGAAGCCGTCGGCGTGGTTCATCTTCAGCAGGGTCTGCAGGCTGCGCCTGGCGCCCATCTCGGCCATCGCGTACTGCACGGAATGGACGATCCCCGGGATCCCGACCGCCGACGTCTTCGGCCTGCCGATCTTCGGCGACTCCGGCTGCTGCTCGCTCATGGCCTCGACTGTAGGACGGTGGTTAGGCTCGTACGAGAGCTCGGATCCGGAGGTGCGGCATGGCCGTGATGACGACGCGGCGCGCGATCGTGCGGATGCCGGTGGACGCCGAGCCGGCGGCCGTGCCCGACGAGCTCGTCGTGGAGGCCCCGCTGGTGCTCGCCTTGCACGGCCAGGCGATCGGCACGCTGATGCGCACGCCGGGCCACGACCTCGAACTTGCGGCCGGCTGGCTGGTGGTGGAGTCCGGCGTCGGCCGGGCGGAGGATGTCGTGCGCCTGCGGGAGTGCCGGGAGGACGGCACCGACCGCGTGCACGTCAGTCTGCGCGAGGGCGTGCGCCCGCCGCGTCCCCGCGCGTACGTGACCTCGGCGGCGTGCGGCGTGTGCAGCGCGGACGTCCTCGACCTCGCCCCGCTGCGCACGGCCGCGCCGCACGCGCGCGGCTGGACGGTGTCGCGCGAGGTGCTCGCCGCACTGCCCGAGGCGATGCGGCCGTGGCAGAAGGCGTTCGAGCGCACCGGGGGGCTGCACGCGGCGGCGCTCGCGGACGCCGGCGGTGAGCTGCTCGTCGTCCGCGAGGACGTCGGCCGGCACAATGCCGTGGACAAGGTCGTCGGCCGCGCTTTACTCGAGCATTTGCGGCCGGCGAGCGATCGGCTGCTCGTCGCCAGCGGCTGGGTGTCCTTCGAGATCGTGCAGAAGGCCGTGGCCGCGGGCGTGGCCTGCATCGTTGCGGTTTCGGCGCCGTCCAGCCTCGCGGTGGACCTCGCGCGCGAGTACGACCTGCTGCTCGCCGGAATGGTCCGGGGCGGGCGGCTGAACCTCTACGCGGGCGAAGGC
>JBPCOI010000064.1:0-25310 GCA_051000395.1 Jatrophihabitantaceae bacterium | reverse complement strand
CCTACATCCGACACGCGAGTTATGAATAGTGTTCACTACACCCGAATACGTCCCGACCGCACCAAACAGCGTGCCCTCGCCCAACTCGCCAGCCTGCGCTACCGCGTCACCCTCGAGGAGAGCGCCTGATCAACTACCAGCGCAGCATCACGTGAATCTTCGCGTCAGCCGGCAAATCCTTGCCGGAAGGAGGGACCCAGCTACGTGCGTTCTGCCATTCCCGATCAGGCACCCAATTGACATGCGCCAAGGTCGTAGCAAAGCATCGCGGGAGGGCAGCGTACCGTGCTACTGTCACTACTTACGCGTCTCCCTAATGAACCCATCCGCCGCCTCCCGTCGCCGCTGGAGGTAACCGCCGAGTAGGAATGTCCGGGACATATAAACGTGCGAGCACCAAACAAACACCTCATCGGCGTGCCCGATGGCGCGCGCCGACTTGTTACGCCAGCCCTCGTCATAGACGTACATGTATTACGTGCGAACCTCAACGAAATGAGCGAGCGGTGCGCTGTGGCTGGCTTGGCTCACCGCCCTCACGGTAAGACACATAAGTCGAGCGCCCTTGCGCGCGAGCAATTGGCAGCGGGTGCGCTTGGTGTCTGTGCGGCAACGGCGAGAGAGGCGATCGCCTTCGCTGAAGCTGGCATTGTCGGCATATTGGTCACGACACCCATTGTACAGTCTTGGCAGATCGATGCTCTATGTGAAATGCACTGTGAGGGCGCGGATATCATCGTTGTATTCGACTCAATCGAAGGTGTCGACCTTTGGGAAGCAGCGCTGTGCGGCTGCAGTCGGAGACTTCCTGCTTTCGTAGACCTCGACATCGGCATGGGGCGTACCGGCGCCGCCTCAGCTCGAGACGCGGTATCCATCGCACGAAGACTCAAGATTTCGGCCGGGTTCGATTTTGCCGGCCTGCAAGCCTACTCTGGTCGAGTCCAGCATATTGCAAGTTATGCAGAACGGTGCGCGACTTACGGCCACCAGTTGGAAGGACTTCAACTGGCGCTGGCGGCGCTCGGCGCCGCGGGACTGCCGCCACGAGCGATTAGCGGCGGGGGAACCGGAACATTTGCGACGGACGTCGATCGTAAAATCTACACTGAGAGCCAAGCAGGATCATATTGCTTGATGGATGTGGACTATGACCTCGTAGAGTTATTCCCTGACATAGCTAATCCCTTTCGAGTGTCGCTACATCTGCGTACAACGGTTGTCAGCGCGAATCAGCCAGGATTCGTTTCGATCAACGCAGGCTTCAAGAGTTTGTCGACCGACGGACCTCCCCCCCGGGTGAGGCAATACCAGTACCCGGGGTCGAACTACGAATTCTTCGGGGACGAGTTCGGGAGCCTTACGCTGCCAGATACAGCTGCGCGCCCCAAGATTGGCGACGTCGTAGACCTCGAGGTGTCGCATTGCGATCCGACCATCAACCTCCATGACTTCTATTACGTGCTGGACGGCGACACCGTCATCGACATCTGGCCTATCGATGCCCGCGGCGTGTTATAGCCGGCGTCAGTCGAGTGCAGCACCTCGCGGTGGTGCGTAGCCGCGATACTCGCCCAGCTCTTGGTAGTGCCTCGCAAAGCGTTGAAGCGCCTCTTCAC
Organism: Jatrophihabitantaceae bacterium; assembly: GCA_051000395.1. Lineage (GTDB taxonomy): Bacteria > Actinomycetota > Actinomycetes > Mycobacteriales > Jatrophihabitantaceae > JBPCOI01. Next base: position 23,691 of record JBPCOI010000064.1, on the reverse strand, counting down.
GCACCGTAATTCCGAGTCCCGGTGCGGTGGGAACGGCAAGCTTGCCAGCTTCGAATCGCCAGGGGTCTTCGAGCAGATCGTCAACGAACAGCGTCAGGTGGGTCTGATGTGCGAGCCCACCGTCCGGCATGGTCGCGAGCACCTGCACGGCGGCCGCCGTGCCGATACCAAGATCGCAAACGCTATGGCGCACCAACCGAACCCCGGCAAGCGCACACTGTTCAGCGGCCGCTACAAGGCGCAGCATCCCACCGCATTGATGGATGCCAGTCACGACTACATCCGCAGCACCCCACCTGAGCACTAAAGCGAGGTCCTGGAGCCGCCACGCTGACTGGTTCGCCGCCACAGCGATGCCGGTCTCGGAGCTGAACCGGCGCGCAGCCGCGTGGGCGTCCTTCGGGAACGGCTGCTCTAGGAATTCGAGTGGCAGGGCAGCGATTCTCTCTGCGAACCTCCTAGCCCCGAGCGGATGCCACGCCTCGTTCGGGTCAATTCGGAGGGCGACGTCGACACCGACTTGGGCGCGGATCGCCTCGGTGAGCGTCACGTCGCGCTCGACATCGGCACTTCCCTTCAGGTACATGGTATGAAAACCGCGGTCGAGGCCGACCTGCGCCGCTTCGGCAACCGCTGATCTCTCGTCGCGTACCGGATTGACGTGCCAATAGAACTCCAGACTCTCGTTCGTGCGGCCGCCGAGCAGGTCGTAGATCGGACACCCCAGCGCCTTGCCGCAGATGTCCAACAGCGCCATCTCAAGAGCAGCGACCGCAGTGTTGTACACGTACGGGAAGTGATCTGCCCCAGACATTGCGAACGCCCCGATGATCTCTCGCACCCGGCGTGGATCCTTCCCCAACAACCCGTGCCGTAGTGCGGCGAGCGCATGGATCACGACGTCAATCGTCGGCTCCCCCGGCGCCTCTCCAAACCCTTCGACCCCCTCGTCCGTCGTGATCCGCACGATCGCACTGCTGACGCCGGAGGCGACTCCGTATCGCCACCGCACCGGCTCGACAAACGGGACCGATATGGGGGTAATCTCGACGTTGGTGATCCGCATGCGGCCTCTATCGTTGCCGTACTATCACGGCATTCCCGGCAGGTAATTACCCGGCTGGATCCCCCACTTAGCTGCGATCTTCTGCAGCAGGCCGCGCTTGTACATTTCATTAATGCCCTGCTGCAGCGTGTCAGTAAGGGCTTGTTCGTCCTTGCGCAGACCGATAACAACGGTCTGCGGGTTCACGGAGAGATCGGCGATAGTCACCTGTCCGGGGAATTTTGTCGAGTAGTAACCGAGCACGGGGCGGTCCTGATAGAACACATCCGCCCGACCGCTCAGGACCGCTTCGAACGCGAGCGGATTCTGCGCGAGAGTGGTGATTTTGATCGCCTGCTTACCCGCCGCTACGAGCTTCGTGCTGAGGTTCTGCAGGTATACCGCGTTCGTGGAACCGAGCTGGGTCACGACCGACTTGCCCGCCAAATCATCCAGTGACTTGATGTGGATGGAGCTGCCTTGCTTGGTGATAAAGCCCTGACTGTCCTGAAGGTACGGCACCTGATTGATGACCTTAGCGTGATCAGCAGTACCGTTCATTCCGTTGATGATTACGTCACACTTCCTGCCCTGCAGCGCACCGATGATACCGGGGAAGCCGGTCTGATGGAATTCTGCCCGAACTCCCATGGCCTTGGCGAGCGTATTGGCCATGTCGACGTCGAATCCCGTGGGCATATTATTCTGCACAAAGGTATAAGGTGGGTAGGTGATATCGGCGCAGATACTCAGTGCGCCCGCGGACTTTACATCCGCTGGTACCGTGAGTGTGAAATCGCCGCCAGCTGGGCTGGTTGTTCCGTTCGGCGTTGTCACTTGGGTTGCTGTACCGGTGGTCGCGCCAGAGCTCCGCGAGCCAGAGCTGCTGCAACCCGACAGCACCATAGCTCCCGCAGCGAGCGCCGCCAATCCGCCGACCAACCAACGTGGGTGCCTTCGACCGCCGGCACTCGCACGACTTGGTAGTGAGTCCCTCATTGGTAGTGCCCCTCTCGGTGATGGTCGCTATTTGATTAGGAGTTGTGCGCTATTGATAGGCGTCGAAGTGGTGTGCGCTTAGCTGGCTGCGGCCAGCGCGGAGTCCAGGATTTCCAGGGCCCGCTCTGCTTCGGCTGCCGTTGTTGTGAGCGGCGGGAGGATGCGGATGATGTTCTCGCTGACCGCACCAGGCACGTGGCCGATCAGCAGTCCGTTCTCCTGGCAATGCGCGGAAACCGTCACGGCAAGGTCCAACGACGCCTTGCGTGTCTCCTTGCTCTCCACGATCTCGAAACCGAGGAACAGTCCCAGGCCGCGCACATCGCCGACGATTTCGTGCTCCTTGCGCAGCTGCTTGAGCCCGTTATGGAGCAGGTCACCGATCACGCGGGCGTTCTCGACTAGCCCCTCTTCCTCGATGATTGTGAGGTTGGCCAACGCCGCTGCAGACAGCAGCGGATCTCCGGTGTGCGAGCTGGACTGGTAGTAGCCCTTCGCCTCCAGCTCGGCGGCCAGGCCATCGCGCACTACCACGCCTGATACGGGCGCACCGCCACCGAGTGACTTGGAGATAGTGAGGATATCTGGCATCACGCCCTCGTAGTGCTCGAAGGCGAACATCTTGCCGGTGCGTCCGAAGCCGGTTTGCGCCTCGTCGATCACGAGGAGCGCCCCCCACTCGTCGCAGAGCCGGCGCACTTCGCGCAGCCATTCCTGCGGCATTACGATCACGCCGCCGGCGCTCTGGATCACCTCGATGAACACGGCGGCGGGACGGCCGGAGCTCGTCCGGCGCAGCGTATCTAGGCCGTGCTCCATGCACGTCATCGCGCAGGACTCACCGTCCTGGTCGCATCCCTTGAACGGGCACCGGTACACGTACGGGGCGGGCAGGAACACCGCGCCGGGCTGCATGGGGCCGTAGCCGTCGCGGAAGATGCCGCCGAGACCGGTGATCCCGAACGATCCCGCTGTCAGGCCGTGGTATCCGCGCACAACCGCGGCGACCTCGAACCGTCCGGTGATCAGCTTCGCCATACGCAGCGCGGCCTCGTTCGACTCGGAGCCGGTGCACGCGAAGTAGCTCTTGTTAAGGTCGCCGCAGCACATTTCGGCGACCTTCTCGGCGAGCTGGATCTGGCATGTGTCGGTGAACGCAGAGCCGCGCTGGACGAGCGTGTGCGCCTGTTTGGCGATCGCGTCTGCGTACTTGGGGTGGGCGTGACCGGATACGGCGCAGACCTGGCCCGACACGAAGTCCAGGTACTCCCGCCCGTCGGTGTCGAATACGCGGGTACCGCTGCCGCGTTCGAGCACTTGGGGGAAGGTGTAGCGCGACTGGAGCCGGCTGGCGCGGTCTCGTTCGATCCAGCTCTTGCTCGTCATTTGTGGATGCACATCCTTACGTCGATTGGGTGGAAAGTCGCGCGCTGTGGTCAGGAGTTCGGGAAGGACTGCACGGCCTTGACTTCGAGAAACTCTTGCAGGCCAGCGGTGCCCATCTCCCGGCCTACACCGGACTGCTTGTAGCCGCCGAACGGTGCCATCGGGTCGAATCCGTAACCGTTGATGTTGACCATGCCTGTGTCCAGCCGGCGAGCAACAGCCATTGCGCGCGCCTCGTCCCGGGACCACACTGCGCCATGCAACCCATAGGGGGTGCCGTTGGCGATGGCAATGGCCTCCTCCTCGTCGCGGTAGGGCATCACGCACAGCACCGGTCCGAAGATTTCCTCCTGAGCGACGACCATGGCCGGGCGGACGTCGGTGAGAACCGTGGGTCGCACGAAGTAACCGCGGGGCTCGTCCGCCAACCGCTCCGGCCCTCCGACCGCGACGCGTGCCCCCTCCTCGATGCCCTTGGTGATATAGCCGCGCACCCGGCCAGCCGCTTCGGCGGAGACCAACGGCCCCACCTCGGTGTCCGCGTCCAAGGGATCGCCGACTTTCATGGCGCCGATCGTTTCGGCGGCCAGCTCGGTCGCCTCGGCGAGCCGGTCGGCAGGGACGAGCAGGCGGCTCCACGCGATGCAGGACTGGCCAGCGTTGAAGCAGGCCTGGTGGCTGCCCGTGGCGACGGCCTGCTGCAGGTCGCCGTCTGGCAGCACGACGTTCGCGCTCTTGCCGCCCAGCTCGAGGCTTACCCGCTTCACGGTCTGGGCGGCCAGCGCAGCGACTCGCTGGCCCGCCCTTGTGGAGCCGGTGAAGGAGACCTTGCGGACCAACGGGTGGCCGACCAGCGCCTCGCCCGCGGTCGGGCCGTAGCCGGTGACCACGTTGAATACGCCTGCCGGGTAGCCGGCCTCGGCCATGCATTCGGCAAGGCGCAGCGCGCTGAACGGGGTCAACTCGCTGGGCTTGAATACCGTCGTGCAGCCGGTGACTAGGGCGGCGCCGAGCTTCTGCGCGGTCAAGATCAGCGGCAGGTTCCACGGCGTGATGCAGCCTGCGACGCCTACCGGCTCGTGGATCAGAGTTGTGCCACCGGCCGTGGCGACGAACTCGAACTCCCGCCCGAGCTTGATAAAGGCGCGCAGGATCTCGGTGGCGAGTCCGACGTGCATCGGCCCTGCGATCGAAACAGGCGCACCGACCTCCGCGGTGATGATCTGCGCCAGTTGGGCGCGATCATCGTCGATGACACCGCAGAGCCGATCCAGCAGTGCCAAGCGCTCCTCCAGGGCAGTATCGCGCCACGCGGGAAACGCTCGGTGCGCCGATCGGACGGCGGCATCCATGTCAGCCGCATTCCCGGCCACGACGTGTCCGATCACCTCCTCCGAGGCGGGATTCGTGACCGAAATCGTCTCGGCGGCACGCGAAGGCGAAAGTTCACCGTCGAGCCAGTGCGCCCGCTGGGCGAACACCTCGTGTATGGGACGCATCGGCGGTTCAGCCTCCGGAGTGAGTTTACGAGCGCGTTCTTCGGGTGTGTGTGCTCTAGCTAAAGAATCTTGGACAGGAACTGCGCGGTGCGCTCACTCCTCGGGGAATCGAACATTTCGCTGGGAGTACCCTCTTCGACAAGGCGGCCCTCGTCCATCATGATTACCTTCTGAGCCACTTCGCGCGCGAATCCCATCTCGTGGGTCACACAGACCATCGTCATCCCCTGCAGGGCGAGGTCCTTCATCACTTGCAGCACCTCGCCCACCATCTCCGGGTCGAGCGCGCTCGTCGCCTCGTCGAACAGCAAGATCTTGGGTTCCATCGCGAGGGCCCGCGCGATAGCAACTCGTTGCTGCTGCCCGCCAGAAAGGCGATGGGGATACGCGTCGAATTTCTGCTCCAGGCCGACGCGGACAAGCAATGATCGGCCGAGTTCGTTCGCCTTCGCTTCCGGCGTGCCCCGCACCAACATCGGACCCTGAGTAACGTTCTCGAGTGCCGTTTTGTGCGGCCATAAATTGAACCGCTGGAAGACGAACCCGAACTCCTGTCGAACGCGGACCGCCTCCCGCTCACGGCGCCGGCCCACGATCGGCTTGCCGTCCGACCACGGCACGATCTCGCCCTCGACCTCGATCGTTCCGTGATCAGGCAGCGCGAGACCGTTCAGACAGCGCAGGAAGGTCGTCTTGCCGGATCCGGACGGTCCGATGATGGCGGTTGTGCCGTGTGAGGGCATCTCGGTCGAGACGTGGTGCAGCACCTCGACGCGGCCGAATCGCTTGCTGACCTCATGCGCGCGCAGTGAAACCCGGCCGTTGGAAACGGCGGCCTGCGCGTCAGCGGTCACACGCCGGACCGCTCCAGTTCCTGTGTCTGGTGCTCCACTAACACTGGCTTGCCGTTGGACTTCCATGGCTTCCATAGCCGTCGGTCTCCAATGTTTTCGTAGTCGGATGCGCCGAGCTTCTTCTCGATCCGCGACTGGATTACCCCCCACACCGACGTCAGTACGAGGTACCAGATCGCCACCCCGAGGAAGTACTCCACGGGTTGGAAGGTAGCCGAGTAGCCAACCTGCGCGTCTTGGAACATCTCGTAGACCCCGATGAAGGACAGCAGCGACGTCGCCTTGAGCATGTAGTTGTACTGGTTCCCGATGGTGGGAATGATCACGCGCGCAGCTTGTGGTGCAATGATCTTTCGCATTGCTTGCCGCCGGGTCATGCCCACGGAGAGCGCCGCTTCAAGTTGACCGGCCTCGATCGCATCAACGCCGCCGCGGATGATCTCACTCATGAACGCGCCCTCGTTCAACCCGAGCGCGACGATACCGGCGATTATCGCCCCCGAAATGGTGAGCGAACCTATCGTCAGGTTGGTGGGGAACAGATCGAAGCCGAGTAGCAGGTTGGCGCCGTAGTAAATAAAGAAGATCTGAACGATAGGTGGCGTCCCGCGCATGACGAGGCGGTAGAGCCACGCCAACCAGCGCACCGGTAGGACGCGGGATCGCGAGGCGCCCATCGTGATGATCCCGAGGATGATGCCCAGCACTTCGGCGCATACCGAGATGTACACGGTCGCGAGCAAGGCACCCCAAAAGACCGGACTGCCGTTGAAGATGCGGTTGAAGAGGAGGTGCCAGTCGATTTGGGATGCGGACGCTGCTGCCAGGGAGACGGTCATTGAATGGCCCTTGCCCGGTGCGCGCTCTTCTCCCGCGATCGCTTGTCGCGTATCGCGTACCTAGGCGTTTTCATGGATGCGGGCTTTCGTTTCGTCCACACGTAATCGCTCTCCAGTCGAACGCTCGGTCTATTTGTGACAGTGATGGACAGGCCATTGAGCCACTAGCTGACTAGGTGGCCGACGTTACACTTTGCGCGCGCGATGTCAACTCTTTCAGAGCTGTGAGCGCCTCCTCCCAGGGCAGGCGCTGGACGACAGCGCGACGGCAGGCCAGCAAGGCGCGCGGCGAGTTCACACAAACCGCACCCCAAAGCGTGTCGCCGCGTCCGTAGAGCGCGACCAGCGAGGAGTCGTCCTCGTGCTGCACGCAGATGCGGTCAGCGCCGGCGACGCTTCCGATCGTTCTTGTCCCGGTGCCGAACTGATCGGTCCAGAAGTATGGTGGCCCCACGTACGGCTGGTCGTTGATGCCCAGGAGCGTCAGCGCGGCGAACCGTCCCTGCTCCACCGCCGTGGTCCAGTGCTCGACGCGCATCGACTCGCCGAACAGTTCGTTGTGCCAATAGGCGATGTCGCCGGCGGCGACCACGCGGGGCGCCGAGGCGCGCAGGTACGCGTCGCAGCGCACGCCGCCACCCGCCAGGTCCAACCCGCTGCCGCGAAGCCACCCGATCATCGGCACGGCGCCGACCCCCGCGACGACTGTGTCAGCGTAGATCAACGCACCGTCGTCCAGTCGGACTCTGGCGCCGTCGCCGCTACTGTCGACAGCCAGCACGGCCCGGCCGGTGTGAATCGCTACGCCGTGACGCTCGTGCAGCCGGTCGAACCATCCCCCGACCTCGGCGCCGAGGGCTGCAACAAGCGGGGCGGAACCAATCTCGACGACCGTCACCTCGACACCGAGCTCGCGTGCAGTCGCGGCGACCTCGAGGCCGATGAACCCGGCCCCGATCACGAGTAGTCGGCTCCCCGGGATCAATCGCTGACGCAGCTCGACACTGTCGCTTGCGGTGCGAAGCGTCCGGATACGGTCGGTGTCGCCGTCGATCGAATCCAGTCGCCGGGCTGCGGAGCCGGTGGCGAGGACCAACCCGTCGTACGGCAGCTCAGCTCCGTCTTCGAGCGTCACCGATCTGTTCTCGATGTTGACGTTGCGCGCCGCGCGCCCTAGGACCAACTCGATGTCGCGGTCCGCGTACCACTCGGCGGGACGCAGCAAGAGGTCGACTCCGGTCACCGCGCCGGCGAGCGCTGCCTTCGACAGCGGCGGACGGTCATACGGAAGCGTGTTCTCCGCGCCGACGATCGTCAGCTCGCCGTCGAATCCCTGGTCTCGCAGGGCCTCTGCTGCATGCACGCCCGCGATCGACGCGCCGACGACGAGGATTCGCTTCACCGCTCAGCGAGCCTCAATCCTGATCGCGTGGACCGGGCAGCCGCGAACCGCGCCCTCCACCGCAGCGCGCAGCGAGTCCTCGGGCTCGCTGTCGATCACCTTGGCCTTGCCGGTGTCGTCGTCCAGGTCGAACACCGCCGGCACGGCCATGACACAACAGGCGTAGCCCTGGCACACCTCCTGGTCGAGGGTGACCGCCCAGGTCGTCTTGGTCTCCACTCCGCGCACTCCAACTCTCAGGTGTAGATGACAGATCCGCTTCGACGGACCGTCACAGGGGCAGGTAGCCGACCTGACGAAGCATGGTGGCCACGTCGAAGTAGACGGTCTCGCCACGGATGCGCCCGTCGACGATGTCCCAGACAACGGCCGTCTCGACGTTGACTTGTTTGCCCGTCGCCGGCACTCCGAAGAGGCTTCCGCTATGCGTCCCGGACAGTGTGTGCTCGGAGACGGCGATGGTCTCCTGGACCGAAACGATGCGCCGCATCTCGACCCTGAGGTCGGGGAAGGTGGCCCACAGGCCCCGGTAGCGGCGGGCGACTTCCTCCGGGCCGGCGTACATGCGATGCGGGTCCGGGATCACCAGGTTGAAGCAGTCACTGGTCATGCCCTCCAGCAGGGTGTCCAGGTCCTGCGCGGTTTCCGCCGCGAGGTGCTCTTGGATCTCGTTGACTATCGCGTCCAGGTTTACCGACATGGATCAGGTGCCTTCCGAAGCAGGAAATTGGTGCTTAGTGACCGCTGCCGAGTTGCGGGCCCAACGTCCCGTCGGGGCGGACGATGCGGTGGCCCCACAGGCTGACCGCGCCGCCGCCGCCCTGGGCTCGCCTGCTCCATTCAGTGGAATCGATCTTGCGCCCGCCGTAGCCGTACTCGACCTCGAAACCGGACGGCGTGCGGACGTAGAACGAGACCATCTCGTCGTTCCAGTGCCGTCCCAGCGACACGCTCAAGGGCGCCGCTCCGTCGAGGCACTTGTCCATCGCCCGCCCGACCGAGTCCAGGTCCCCGACCTCGATCAGGACGTGCATCAACTGCCCGTCGCGGCCGGTGTCCATCACGGCGATGCTGTGCTCACGCTTGCTCGGGCTCAGGAAGGCCCAGCGCCAGATCCGTTCCGGCCCGGTGATCTTGGTCTCGCGCACCTGGAAGTCCAGAACGCCGCTGTAGAATTCGACCGCCTCGCGGCACGCCGGCGTGCTGATCGTGACGTGTCCCAGACCCTGCGCGCCCGTCACGAAATTCACGCCGCTGGCAGAGACGAAGTGGTTGGCCGGGTCGACCTTGCCGCCATAAAAGAACTCGCACTGCACGCCCGCGGGATCGAGACAACTGAACGCTTCGGTGTACCAATCCGTCTCCGGTGCTGCGGAGATCGCCGCCCCGGTCTTCTCGATCGCCGCTGCGGCGCGCTGCCATTCGGACTCGCCCGGGCACTCCCAGCCCACCACGAAGGGCGCCTTCGCCCCTGCCGGCCGCGGCGGCGGCGGGCTGACGATGATCCGGGCGACCCGCTCGTCCATGCGCAGGAGCAGAGTTCCGTCGGTTCTCTTCTGCGCCGACATACCCAGCACGCCGGTAGCGAAGCTGTTCCACGCATCCGGCTGGTCGGCATGCACCACCAGATAGCCCAGGCTGATCACCGGTGACCGCTCCATTGAAACTCCCTATTGTTAGCCGGCGGCGTGCGTTATGAAGCGCCGGTAGACATCCGCGAACTCGGCCGGTCGACGCTGCGTCACCGAGAAGCCGGTGCCGGCCGCAATCCACAACCACGACGCGGGATGCGCCTCGTGCCACTCGGTGCAGTGGGCAAGGGGGTGCACCGAGTCATCGATGTCCCCCCTCGCTATCAAGGTGGAAAGCGTCAGCTCGGACAGCCAGGGCCGGATTGTCAGGTGCGCCTGCAGATCAGGGTCATTGCGCACCCGTCCGTAGAAGGCCACCGCCTGACGCCAGTCCTCACCGTGGTAGCGCTTCCACTTCTCCAGGTCCTCCGGAGCGGCATGGTTCAGATCTTCGAAACGGCGATTTAGCGAGCTGCTGGCGTTCTGCGCGACCGCGAGCAGGGGCGCGTCCACGGCGAGGGTGGCAACCCGACCGGCGTTGTCCCGCGCGATGCGCCCTGCGATCCTGGCGCCCAGCGAGCAGCCCACCAGGTGGAAGGTGTCCAGCTCGAGGAAATCGGCGATGGCCACGGTGTCGTCGCACCAGGCGGTGGCGCTGATGCCCTCGACCCGGTCGCTGCGAGACAGCCCTCGTAGGTCGACCGTCACGACCCGGAAATCACGCTGCAGGTGTTCAGCCAGTGGGTCGAAGGACTTCCCCGATCCCGCTGCTCCGTGGATCATCACGACTGCGTCGCCGCTGCCGCGATCGTCGAAGTAGAGCCCGATGCCGTCGTCGGCGGTGAGGTACACGACTACGGCGCGCCTTCCCCGGCACTCGTGATCTTGTCCATGCCCGCTGCGTACGCCACGCGCTCGGCGTCGAAGCGCGCCCGGGCCAGGCCGGAACGCCAGTAGTCCGGCATGGCCGCCTCCATCCGGCGGTAGCCCTCCTCGATGTCCGCCGGAAGGTCGTAGTCACCCCAGGACTGCAGGCCGCCGTAGCCATGGTCGTAGTTCCAGTCGGGCACGTGATAGAGGCGTCCGGTCGCCGGCTCCTCCGACGCGGCCTGCGAGGCGAGGAACAGTACAAGCGGCAGGACGTGCTGCGGCGCCATGGGCCGCAGCGCATAGACCCGCCCTTCGCTGCTGATCGCGCGCGCGGTGTCGTCGAACCAGGACGCACGGGTGTGGCCGGGCATGAAGGCGTTGACCGCGACGCCCGTCCGCTTCAGTTCCTCGGCCAGGTAGAACGTCAACGTGGTCAACGCAGCCTTGCTGGCCTGGTAGGGCATCTCGGTCGTCCACGGGCGCGCGCCGAAGTAACCACCACCGACTGACTCCATGAGCACGCCGCTGCTGACAACGTTCACGATGCTGCCGTGCCCCTGCGAGATCATCGTCGGGACGAACGTCTGGATCACGCGCACGGTGCCGAAAACGTTCACCCCGAACATCCGCTGCCAGTCCTCGTCGGTCGTCTCCAGAGTCGGAACCTTGCCCTTGGGCGCGAAGAGGGTCTCCGAGACGAGGCCGGCGTTGTTCAGGAGCGTGTCGACACGCCCGAACCGGTCCAGCACCTGGGTGTGCGCGGCCTTGACCGCGGCGTCGCTCGTGATGTCCATGTCCAGAGCCATTCCCCGGCCGGACGAGTCGAGGTTGTCCCGGAACTCGTCCGCGCCGTTCCAGGAGAGGTCGGCGCAGACCACCTTCGCACCGGCGTCGAGGAAGCCCTCGGCAAGAACCTTTCCGATCCCGCGCGCGCCGCCCGTCACCAGCAGGACCTGGTTCTCGACGAAGGGGCGCCATTGCGTCATAGCCCGGCCGACCATCTCCGTCTGAATCTTGCGGTACTGGCTGAGGTCGTGCTGGTGCGTCATTCATGTCCTCCGTAAAGCTCTCGGGTTTCTTAGAAGAAGATCGAAATGCCTCTGGGCAACAGAGTGGTGTCCAGCACGATCTCCCGGTGGGCGATGCGCCACTGGTCGTCCACCCGTCGCATCAGGTCCCTGCGCCTGCCCACCCACCACGCTTCGTCGCGCAGCTTGCGTCCCTGCCTGACGATGAACGCTGAGCGGACCTCGGCGTCCTCCTTCGTACTCTCGTCGATGACGATGTTGCTCACGAGATGGCAGGTCATCGAAGTCGGCGTCTCGGCGTGGTTGAAGCCGGTCTCGTCCTTCAGCACCCGAGCCAGGAGCATGTCCTTGCCGTCCTTGACAATCGGATGCCCGGCCGGCTCGACGTCACCCTGCACCGTCTCGTTCAGGGGGATGACGTACTCGACGTCGTCGGTGAACAGATCGAGCCACTCGCGGAAGCGGCGGTCGTCGAGCAGGTGCGTCTCGCGGCGCAGCAACTCCTCGATGCGGTACTTGTCTTCGAAACTAAGCACGGTGCCTATGCCTCCGTTGTTGCTGCAGCGGCGGGCTGCTGGGTCATCAGCTGCAGCCAGAATCGGTAGAACTGTCGCTGGTTGACCTCGCTAGGTTCCTTGCCGATGTTGCCGGGCAGCCCCGGAAACTGGTCGCCGTCGTCCTCGAGATGGACCTCGAAGTTCAGCGGCAACCGCCACGTCCGCTTTGCCCGCATCGCCTCGACGACCCGTTCGAAGTTCTCCACGTCGTCGGGCGCGATGATCCCGCCCATGGCCTGCCCCTTGTAGACCCGCTCGACGGCGATCTCCTTGACGACCTCGGGCGCCTCGCGCTCGACCATGGTCCACTGCCAGACCTCGTGCTCGGTCGTTCCTCGCGGGTGAAAGAGCATGAGGTGGCGGCCGATCATCGGCGAGACGTAACCCATCAGTCCGAGGTTGGGGAACAGCAGGCCATTGATGAAGCCGTACGGTTTAGGATCGACCTCGATCAGGGCCTTGTCCATGCGGTCCTGCCGATCGCGCAGCCACTCGACGACCTGCGGTCCGAGCCGCTTGGCCTCGTCCAAGTCCCGTTCATACATGGGCTCACCGTTCGCGACAAGTGCGCCCAGACCCAGGGGGCAGCCGCTGCCGAATCCAGCGGTGACCTCGTAGGTCGGCACCTTGGTACGCATTGGTAGTGGTGAGGTGATCATGGCGTCGGCCGAGTCCCGCCGTCGCATCTCGGCCGCAGTCCTGATCCAACCGGCATGCGTCAACGGGACGTGGTAGTTGTCGCCGATGAAGTTCTCGGCCATGAGCTTCCAATTGCCCGGCGTCCGACACCGGTGCCAACCCGGCAGCGCCTCAAGCCCACCGACGGGCCCGGCCAGTACGAAGGTCTCCATCCACCAGCGCGCGTCGTCGCCGAGCCACTGCTCGAAGGGGGTGATGTTCTTGTCCAAGGAGGCGAACAGCAACCCCTTAAAGTCGGTGATCCTGATTTCCTCCAGGCCCCACTGCGTACGGTCGAAGTCGGCGCCGTAGAGGTCTCGCTCCTGGGGGACACCGACCAGGCCTCCGTCGAGTCCGTACGTCCAGCCGTGGTAGGAGCAGGTAAAGCTGTGCGCCTTGCCCCGGTCGAACAGGCAGACCTTGTTGCCACGGTGCCGGCAACGGTTGATGTATCCCCGGATGGTGGCGGACTTGTCGCGCAGGATGATGACCGGGACCTCGCCTACATAGTTCGTCACGTAGGAACCCAGGTCACGGACCATATCGGAATGGCCCACCGGTACCCAGCTCGCGCCGAAGATGCGCTCCAGCTCGAGCGCGTACAACGCCTCGTCGAAGTAGATCTCCGGCGAAATCTCCCCCTCGCGCCACGAGACCGCGTGGTCAAGCCTGTCTGTTGATATCACCGGTAACTCCTCACATTCGCGCCGGGCAGGCCGGCCACCACCGATGGCTACTGTCGTCCACTCCGGGTAAGAAAGTCCATGATCCGTTCGGGGAACTCGCGCTCGTCCACATAGCGCCAGTCCGAGTCGTGCAGGTGCGCCCGTGCGTGCTCGAGCGGCCGGCTGGTGCTGCGTTTGGCCGTGACAAGCGCCCCCCGGGGTTGAGCGGTCACGCAGTCGAGCAGCTGTGTCACGCACTCGTCGAACGCGTCATCGTCGGTGATCCGCGAGGCCAAGCCCCATTGATCGGCGACCTCCGCCCCGATCAGACGCCCGGTGAGCAGCAGGTCCCGTGCCCGCGGCACGCCGACGACATCGCTCAGCCGGAATGCGAACATCGGGCTGACCCGGATCGCGTGCCTGACCACGGGCATGCCGATACGCGCTGAACGAGCCATCACCCGCAAATCACAGGCAAGCGCGATCTCGCAGCCAGCGCCGGTGGCCACGCCCTCGACGGCCGCGATCGTGACCGCATCCATCCGCTCCAGTGACGACAGCGCCGATTCCATCGCACCGAACGTGCGGTCCACGTAGCGGGACTCGGCCGTCGCCCATTCGGTGAGATCGGAGCCGGAGCTAAAGGTGCCCTGGACACCGCGGACGACGACGGCCTTGACCTCGGAGCGCTCCGCCAGCGTGCCAAGCAGCCGCTCCAGCTCGATCCAGTCCTCGCCGCGTAATGCGTTGCGCCGCAGCCCCGCACCCAGCCAGACGAAGGCTGCCTGGCCGCGAAGTTCAACCGAGACGCGCTTTGCCAGCGGGCTGCCGCCGGCCTCCTCGAGACGGTTCGCCAGGGTCACTGTCCGAGCACCTCCGCAGTGTGCTCCCCCAGCATCGGCGGAGACAGCCGCAGGCTCGCCGGTGTGCGCGACAATTTGACCGGGCATCCGAGCATGCGGATATGCCCGGCGGTGCGGTGCTCTGCGTCCAGAATCATCTGCCGGGACCTGAGCTGCTGATCCGCGACCGCCTTGTCCACGGTGTTGATCTCGGATATCGGGATGCCCGCCTGACCCAGGATCTCGGCCCAGTGCTGCGAGGTCTTCTCCAGCAGGCGCTCCGAGATGATCTTCACCAGGGCATCGCGATTGTCCACACGGTCGGCGTTCGTGCGGAAGCGGGTGTCGTCGGTCAGGTAGTCCAGGCTTGTGGCCCTCGCGAACGCCGCGAACAGTCGATCATTGCCGACCGCGATCATGATCGCCGAGTCGGCCGTCGTAAAGTCCTGATAGGGCACGATGGTCGGGTGCGCGGCGCCGTAGCGGCCCGGGACATCGCCGGTGGCGAAGTAGGAACTCGCGACATAGGTCAGCAGCGAAGTCTGTGCGTCCAGCAGCGCGACGTCGACCAACTGTCCGCGCTTGCTCGACTGCCGTTCGTAGAGCGCGGCGAGCACGCCGACCATGGTCCACATGCCGGCGGCGAGGTCCGCGGAGGCAATCCCTACGCGCAGGGGCGGCCCCTCCGATTCACCGGTCACGCTCATGATCCCGCTGCGGGCCTGCGCGATTGCGTCGTATCCGGGCAGCTGGGAGTCCGGGCCAGTCTGCCCGAAACCGCTGATCGAGGCATAGACCAGACCGGGGTTGACGGCGCTGAGGTCCTCGTAGCCCAGGCCCAGGCGTGCGGCGACGCCGGGACGGAAGTTCTCGACCAGGACGTCTGCCTGTCGGGCGAGGGAACGTAGCGCCTCCGCCCCCGCCGGATCCTTTAGATCGATCACCACGCTGCGCTTGTTTCGATTGACCGACAGGAAGTACGCGGCCTGATCGCCCTGGAACGGCGGTCCCCACTGGCGAGTGTCATCGCCACCGCCCGGGGCCTCGACCTTTATCACGTCTGCGCCCAGGTCGGCGAGCCCCATCGTGGCGAATGGCCCGGACAGAATCCGGGACAGGTCGAGCACGCGCACACCGGTCAATGCGCCCCGCGCGGCGGCGCCGGCGGCCCTGCCGCAGGCATCGGGCCAGCTAAGGCTGGTACTCACACCGGCTGCTGGTGATAGGCCAGTAGACCACTAGGCATGTGGGTGACATTACACGGCACCACCGGAGCGTCAAGCCTCGAAGTGGGCTGCACGACCCGGAACCCGCTCGACCTTGACGCCACAACGCATGAGTGGTATCCATCACACTACGCCACCTAGTGGCCTATACACCTACACACCGGCCGACGATCGCACAGGCACGACAGGTCGGATCGCAACACGGACAGCTCCCACTCGCCCCAAACATCGAGGTGGAAAGTCGCATGATCAGCTCATGTGGAACGAGATCGGCGCGATCCCGGACAACCGCTGCGGCGGCCCTGCTCGCCGCGGTGCTGCTCACGGTCACAGCGTGCGACAGCTCGGGTAGCAACCCCAGCAAGTCCGCGTCCCCATCCGCGGGCACGCACTCCGGTGGTACGGGCACCGGATCCACGGGGTCGTCAGGTGCCTTTACCCTCGTCGCGCCGCCGGATATTAAGGCAGCAGGGGTAATCAAGATCTGCGCCGACATCGTGTACCCGCCGTACACATTCATTCAGGACAACAAGCCGACGGGTATAGACGTCGACGTTGCGAATGCATTGGCGGGTGCGATGGGCGTCCATGTGGAATGGGTCCAGACCGGCTACGTGGGCATCTTCTCAGCGTTAGAGGGCGGTAAGTGCGACGCGATCATCAACGGCATCAATGGCGAGGCTGACCACGACAAGGTGCTGGCCCAGATCCCGTATCTGCAGGACACCCAGGGTTTCATCACAAAAAAGGGAAATCCCGCGAACATCAAGGCCTTAAACGATCTGGCCGGAAAGTCGGTAGCGACGCAACTCGGTTCGACTACCGCGCAATACCTTACGAAGCTGAACAAGCAGTTCCAGGCCCAGGGCAAGACACCGATGAACATCGTGACCCTTCCGCAGGACACCGCCGCATTCTCGGCACTGCTGGCCGGGCGGGTGGACACCTACTTCCAGGATGGTCCGGTGCTCGGCTACTATGCGACTAAGTACAACGACGTCGAGGTGCTTCCGCTGGTTGTGAATCCCGAGACTGTGGTCGTCGGCATGCGCAAGAACGACACGGCCCTCATCGGCGTGGTCACCGAGGGCATCAAGAAGATCTACGAACTCGGCGTTATGCAAGGCATTGCCAAGAAGTGGGGCGACCCGTTGTCGAACCTGTTGCCCGGCATGCCTGGACCGTCTCCGACACACTGAGGAGGGAACCGAATCGTGGCCGACCGGATCGAGGCAGCCGGCGCTTGCGACGACGACGTCCTGGATCACCCGCTCAACCCACTCAGCGCAGACGAGATCCGTGAGGCGCGCGGCATCGCGCAACGCGAGTTGGATCTGCGGGCGTCGGCAAAATTCGCGATGATCCGGTTGGACGAGCCGGCGAAGTCGATCGTTCGATCCTTCCGGGCTGGCGACGCGATCGATCGGTCTGCCTTCGTCGTCGTCATCGATCGTATTGCAGGGACGCTGCACGATGGCGTGGTGTCTATCACCGCCGGTAGGGTCACCAAATGGACGGCGCGACCGGGCCTTCAGGCTGCGCTGTTGATGGAGGATCTCATCGTCGCGGAGCGCGTCATCCGCGCTAACCAGAGCTGGCAGGACGCAGTGCGTCGGCGTGGCATCGACGATCTGGACAAGGTCCGCGTCGACCCCTGGATGGTCGGCAACTTCGGTGTGCCCGAGGAGCAAGGCCGGCGAGTGGTCGCCTCGCTGAGTTACTACGTCGAGAACCCCGGCGACACCCCGTACGCGCGACCGATCGAGGGCGTGGTCGCTTACGTCGACCTTGGCGCAGAAGCGGTTATCCGCGTCGTCGATCTGGAAGCACCCGTTCCCATCCCGGACGACCCCGGCCGTTACGACGCGGCATCGGTCGGCCCTCTGCGTCAGGGTCTCCGGCCGCTCGACGTGATCCAGCCAGAAGGACCGAGCTTCTCGGTACACGGGCACGAAATCCGCTGGCAGCGCTGGCGATTCCGCTTCTCCTTCAATGGGCGGGAGGGTCTAGTACTGCACACCGTCGGGTACGAGGACGGCGACGAGGTTCGTCCCATCCTCTACCGGGCTGCGCTATCGGAAATGATCGTCCCCTACGGCGATGTCAGCCCTTCACACTTCTTCCAGCACGCCTTCGACCTTGGCGATTTCGGAGTCGGAAAGGGCGTCAACTCGCTCGCGCTCGGGTGCGATTGTCTCGGCGAGATCCACTACTTCGATGCCGTCCTGCATGATGACGACGGCGAGCCGGTCACCGTGCGCAATGCCGTCTGCCTTCACGAGGAGGATGCAAGCATCCTCTGGAAGCACTGGGACTTCCCGGCAGGCGATACGGAGGTCCGGCGCTCTCGACGGCTCGTAATCTCGGCGATCTGCACCAACCTCAATTACGAATACGGGTACTACTGGTACTTCTATCAGGACGGCACGATCGAGTACGACGTCAAGCTCACCGGAATCCTGCAGACCGCGGCGATCGAACCGGGATCGGAGCCGGCGCACGCGACGATGATCGCTCCCGGGCTGTCCGCTCCGCATCACCAGCACCTGTTCAACGTCCGTTTGGACGCGGAGATCGATGGCGTGGATAACACGGTGAGTGAGGTCGACCTGGTCGCCGCCGAGATCGGCCCGGCGAACCCGTACGGCAGCGCGATGGTCACCCAGAGTACGTCCCTGACGTGTGAGAGCGAGGCGAGGCGCGTCGTCGACCCCGCTGCCGGTCGCACGTGGGTCATCTCCAGCGGCCATCGGCGCAATCACGTAGGCAAGCCGACCGCCTACCGGCTCAGGCCGATGTACACGCCGACCATCCTCGCGCCGCCGGAGAGTGCCATCGGAATTCGCGGCGGGTTCGCGCGTTACAACGTCTGGGTCACCGCCTTCGACGCCGAGCAGCGCCACGCCGGCGGCGAGTATCCCAACCAACACTCCGGCGGTGCAGGGTTGCCGGAATGGTCGACCGCGGACCGGCCCATCGAGAACACTGACATCGTGGTCTGGCACACCTTTGGCATCAGTCATGTCGCGCGGCCGGAGGACTGGCCGGTGATGCCGGTGGAGCACGCTGGATTCCTGCTGGTCCCCTGGGGATTCTTCCCGCGCAACCCGGCGCTCGACGTGCCCCCGGCACACCATCACTGCTGAGGTCGTCCATGTCCGACACTGCGCACTTCGACTACGTCATTGCCGGCGCCGGCAGCGCCGGCTGCACGCTGGCCGCACGTCTCAGCGAGGACCCCGGCGTGAGCGTTGCACTGATCGAGGCTGGACCACCCGATTCCGCCGACGAGATCCGGATTCCGGCCGCGGTGACCGCCCTGTTCAAGACCCGGATGGACTGGGACTTCGACAGCGAACCGGAGCCCAGTCTCGGTGGGCGCCGGCTATCCCTGCCGCGCGGGCGGGTACTCGGCGGCTGCAGCTCGATCAACGTCATGATCTACATCCGCGGCAGCCGCGCCGATTATGACGAGTGGGCCGCCGGCGGCGCTCGGGGGTGGAGCTTCGACGATGTCCTGCCCTACTTCATTCGCTCGGAGGACAACGAGCGGGGGGTGGATGGCTTTCATGGCGTCGGCGGACCGCTCTCGGTCGCGGATAGCCGGTCTAACCACCCATTCGCCGACGTTTTCGTCAACGCCGCCGAGGAGGCCGGTTACGACCGTAATCCCGACTTCAACGGTGCCGACCAGATCGGCTTCGGCCGCTACCAAGTGACCCAGCGCGACGGCATGCGCTGCAGTGCAGCGACAGCGTTCCTGCATCCGGCGATGAGACGGCCGAACCTGTCCGTGATCACGGGCGCGCTGGTGCACCGGGTGAGCTTCCGGAGTCGTCGCGCCGTTGGGGTTCAGATCAGCCGCGGCGGCGACATCGACCAGGTGCACGCGGACCGCGAGGTTGTCCTGGCGGCCGGCGCGTACGGCTCGCCGCACATTCTGCTGAGGTCAGGAGTCGGACCGGCTGAACAGTTGGCCGCCTTCGGCATCGATCTGGTGAGCGACCTGCCGGTCGGGCAGGGTCTTCAGGACCACCTGCTCGTCATGCTCAACTACCTGACGGCTGAACCGTCCCTGCGGACCGCGTTCAGCCCCGAGAACGTCGCACTGTTCGACAGCGTCAAGCGCGGGCCGCTCACCTCGAATCTCGGTGAATCCGGCGGCTTCATCCGGACGTGCGACATGTTGGACGCACCGGACATCCAGTTCCAGTGCGCGCCCGCACTGTTCTACGACGAAGGACTTGGCGCGCCGGTCGCCGACGGAATCGCGTTCGGCCCGAACATGCTCAAACCCAGCAGCCGCGGCGATGTCACGCTTCGCTCGGCCGCACCGGACGCAGCGCCGCGCATCCTGAACAGACACCTCGACAGCGCCGGGGATCGGCAGTGCATCGTCGACGGCCTGCGAGTGGCACTCGACATCGCCCAGCAGCCAGCGATGAAGCAACTGGTGACGGACGCGTTCCGAATCCCCGAGGGCGATAGTGACCGCGATCTCCTTGACTTCGTGCGCCGGAACGGCCACACGCTTTTCCACCCGACCTCGACCTGCGCCATCGGGTCGGTCGTCGGCAACGATCTATCGGTCCTGGGCGTGGACGGCCTGCGCGTCGTCGATGCGTCGGTGATGCCATCGATCGTGCGCGGCAATACCAATGCGCCGGTCATCATGATTGCCGAGCGTGCAGCCGACTTGATCCGTGGAAGGATCCGCTGATCGCCGGCCACGCAGCGACGTAACCTGAGGCTATTCGGTCGAAGAGGGTGACCAGGTCAGCAGTTTGACGGCCCCAACGGTCTTCAGGTGATCGCGCATGGCAGTGGACGCGGCTGCTCCGTCACCGTCACGAATAGCCGTGAAGATGCGCCGGTGTTGCGCCAGGGACTCCACCGGTCTGCCCACCTGGCTCAGTGACTCGTGGCGAGACGTGGCGATGTCCTCAAGCAGGATGCCGTACATGCGCGCGAGCAATTCTGACTTGGCAGCACGTACGACGCTCCGGTGAAATTCCTGATCCCCCTGCTCTCCGATTGCACCATTGGCGATCTCTCTGTGCATCTTGTTCAGCGCCGCCTCACAGGCTTTCAGATCGGCCTTGTCCCGGCGCCGCGCCGCCAACTCTGCGAGCTTTCTCTCGATCGCCTCGCGGGCGTCGAGAATGTCGGGAAGCCTCCGCTTGAGCTCCATCAACTGTGTCATCGGCAAGGTGTCGAGTCGAGCGACTCGCAAGAAGGCGCCCTCTCCATGGCGGACGTCCACGACTCCCTGAACCTCGAGCGCAACAATCGCCTGCCGGACGGAGGCTCGACTGACCCCCAACCTCTCGGCTAGCTCCCGCTCAGCAGGCAGCCGGTCACCGGCCGACAACCCTGCCTCGATCACGTAGGCGCGGAGATGCTCGACAAGCCGTTCGTACAGCGGCTTGCGCGCAACCGGCGACAGCGCGCTTGCACGGACCTCTGCGCTCATTCGCGCGTCCTTCCCTGTCGATGTGGCCGATCGCATGTGCCTATGGCCGCCGGACGCAGCCTTCGGGCCGTCGAGCGGTCCGACGCGCCGTGGGAACGAGGTCGGTGAGCTACACGCAGCCGTGGATCACTCTACGTGCCGGCCGTCCGGTCTGCGGGCGCTCCTTTAGCCGCTTCAACTGCCCGTGCACTTACGGTGTGCGCAGAATCCCTTGATCTTGGATTGGTCGAGAAGCGTCGTCTGACTGGGTACCAGGTGCTGAGCGGGCTATTGCCGTGGACGGCTTCGACGAGTGTCTTCAACGCGAGGCTGCTCGATGCGGTCGGGTCCAGGTCGATCGTCATCGCCTGGCTGCCATTGTCGACGTTCTGCAGATCGACGGCGTTGATCACAGGGATCGCGCCATACCTGACCTGGATGTCCCGCAACCCGAGGGCCGACATCTGGATGTCCTCCTCTCCGTCACCGACGACGCCACAGTGGTAGCTGACTGGGTGGGTAGGCATCTAGGCCAGCAATTCTATGAGGGAAATTACGCTCAGGGACCCGCTCGCGTCAAGGAGGCGGGACGAACCGACCTATCAGGAGTTCACTCCTTTCCCACCAGTAACATGCCGATCAGCGCGTACGCAGAGCTTCTGAACGCTCTCTCAGGTTCCAGAGCGTGGCGATCCAGGTCGCCTGCTCCTCGACGCCGAGGTCACGCAGGACCTCGAGGCCACGAAGATCGAATAGCATGCGGCCTGATCAACTCAGGGTCACGCGGTGGATCCGGTCTAATGCCTGCGAGGTCGAGCGCGACATCGACGATCGCGGCCACGATCGGGATCGTGGCTTGCCCGTTGCAGGTGAGCATGCTGATGTTCGGCGCGTCCAGGTGCTGCTCGAGATTCACTGCCGGCACCGCGTACAGCCCGATGGCCGCCGGCGTGAGGTCGATGAGCTGCTTGCCCAGCGGGGCGAGCTTGGCCGCGCTGGCGATGTGCGCCTTCGCAGAGGTGGCGTCGAAGAGGATCGCGATGTCGTCGAAGCCGTCCATCGCGATGAGGCCGTCGACGCCATCGGAGGTTATTGGCACGCCATCCGGTTGGCGCGGGCAAGCCCGTCGGAGTTGGGGTCAATGCCGACCATCGCCCTTATCTTGAGGTGCTCGGACAGACGCATGACCTTGATCATCAGGTCGGTGCCGATGTTGCCCGGGCCGATGATGGCGACCTTCGTCCTGGTCATGAGCTGTCTTTTGCGGCGGTAAATGACGCTGTCACGGTGCCGAGCCCGGTGATGTCGGCGGTGAACGATGAACCTGGTTGGACCGGCGTCATCGGGCCGAGTGCGCCGGAGAGGATGACCTCGCCGGCCCGCAGCGGCGCGCCGTAGTCGCGGGCAGTGTTGGCCAGCCACGCGACTGCGGACAGCGGGTTGCCCAGGCAGTCGGCGCCGCTGCCGCTGGACACGGTGTCCCCACCGGAACGCAGCGTCATCTGCACGCCGGGCAGGTCGAGCCCGCCGATGTCGACCCGTCCGGGCCCGAGAACGAACAGGCCGGACGAACCGTTGTCGGCGATGGTGTCGACGATGGTGATGTCCCAGTCGGCGATGCGGCTGTCCACGATCTCCAGCGCAGCGAGGATGTAACCGGTTGCGGCGGTGACGTCGTCCTCGGTGACGAGCGGCTGGTCAAGGTCCGACGCCAGAACGAACGCGACCTCGGCCTCGATCTTCGGCTGCAGAAGCCGGGTGATGTCGACCGGCTCGTCTGCGGTCACCTGCATGTCGTCGAGCAGGACGCCGAAGTCTGGCTGGTCGACACCGAGCTGCGCCTGGACCTTCGGGTTGGTCAGCCCGATCTTACGGCCGACCAGACTCGCACCTGCGGTGGTGCGCGCGCCGATGATGGACGACTGCACGGCGTAGGCGGCGCTGAGGTCACCCTCGGGCAGCAGGTCGCGGACCGGAGCACATGGGGTGCGGTCGTTCTGGGCTGCGGTCAGCCGGGCGACTGCGTCGGCGGCATCACTTGTGCGGGCACTCAAGACTGCTCAGTCCCTTCGGCAAGGTAGTGCGGCTGATCGGGTGCGCCTCCGGTCGCCGAGGTAGACTATCGAGGCCTGTAGAGGCTTCGACGATCGGCACGCCGAGTTTGTCGATGTATTCGTCATGAACCCGGCGTTGGTGATGCACGAAAAGACCGGGCCGGAACCGAAGCCGTTGGCGATGCCGTCTTCCCGCGTCGCCACCTTCAGCGTGAGAACTGGGGGGCCGTGTGACAGGCCGCCGGAGCCGAGGAACAGGACGCGCCGATCGAGGTTCGCTGCGGCCGAGCCAATGATCGAACCGAGCAGGCGAGCGCGGCGCGCCGGCCCGAGAGGCTGGGCGACGCAGTTGATGAACACCGGGCGCCACCGGGATGCGGTCGCCGCCCCGAGCAGCACCTCCAGGGTTGTGCGAAGCCGTCGTCGACGTACATCCGCTCCGACGGCGTCACGTCGATCTCGGCGTCCAGCGCCGTCTTCGCCAACGACCAGGCGCGTCGTGATCGACTGGCAACGGTCCGGCCGCGGTGTCGTAGTCGCCGATCTCGGCCTTGGCGCCGATGCAGAGGCTCGGCATCATGTCGTAGAAGAAGCCATTGAACACTATTCATAAGCCCTCTCCGTTTGCGCCAGTGAAGTGGCGGTAGCGGAGGATTCGGAATACGCACCGGATGGTGAGTTCGAGGTCGTTCCAGGTGCGGCGGTAGCGGGTGGCGAGGATTTT
>JBPCOI010000098.1:0-20933 GCA_051000395.1 Jatrophihabitantaceae bacterium | reverse complement strand
CGTTCGGGGAGACCGTGCGCAGTCGGACCACGGCGTCAGCGGTCGCGACGACGACGGCCTACGGCGATCGCGCCGCCGCCGAGCACCAGCCCCACGGCGGCGACGGCGAGCCCGATCGTCAGCCCGGTCGTCCGATCGTCGTCCCCAGCGCCCACGCGACCATTTTCGTCGGTGGCCTCGGCGCTGTCACTCGCCCGAGTGGGTGGGGAGGACGGCCCGTCGCCCGGCAGCGACACCGGCAGCGACACCGGCAGCGACACCGACTCCGGGCAACAAGCGGCCGAGGCTGCCCAGCGACGAGCGAACCTGGACAAGGGCAGCCGCGCGAAGCCCTCGCCGCGCAGCGACAGTTCCGGCACGGATGAACCGGCCACGGCCACCGCGTCGAACGAGTCGAAGTAGCCGATGGGAGCGCAGCTTCGCGTCTACCGGCGCCGGATCCGTTCGGTCCAGTCGACGAAGAAGATCACCAAGGCGATGGAGCTCATCGCCGCGTCGCGCATCGTCAAGGCGCAGGCACGGATGAACGCCGCCCGCCCGTACGCGGAGGAGCTCACCCGCGCGCTGGCAGCGCTGGGCAGCAACGCCACTTTGAAGCACCCGATGCTGACCGGCGTCGAGAATCCGCGCCGCGCGGCGATCCTGGTGGTCACCAGTGACCGCGGCCTGGCCGGCGGCTACAACGCCAACGTGATCAAGAAAGCGAACCTGCTCGCGGCGCAGATGGAGCGCGAGGGCAAGCAGGTCGTGCGCTACGTCATCGGACGCAAGGGCGTCGCGTACTACCGCTTCCGCGCCATCTCGCTAGCCGGCAGCTGGACGGGCTTCTCCGAGCAGCCGAACTTCGCCGACGCCCGCGAAGCGACGGAGACCGTGGTCGCCGCGCTCGTGGCCACGTCCGACGGTGAGGCCAACGGCGAGCCCGGGATCGACGAGCTGTGCGTCGTCTACACCCGGTTCACGAACTCGGTGACCCAGACGCCGACGGCCGTGCAGGTCTCGCCGGTCAGGGGCGAGGCCGAGGAGGGCGTCGAACCCGATGCGGGCACCGATGACCGCGACGGCGCGCACGACGACGGGCCGCAGCCGCTCTACGAGTTCGAGCCCGAGCCCGAGGAGTTGATCGATGCGTTGTTGCCGCGCTACATCAGCGCGCGGATCTTCTTCGCGTTGCTGGAGTCCGCGGCCTCGGAGTCCGCGGCGCGCCGGCGCGCGATGAAGTCGGCAAGCGACAACGCCACGGAACTCATCAAGACCTACACCCGGCTGGCGAACCAGGCTCGTCAAGCGGAGATCACCCAGGAGATCAGCGAGATCGTCGGCGGAGCCGACGCCCTTGCCGCAGCAGGAAGTGACAGGCAATGACAACCTTGTTCGACACCGAGAACAGTGCAGGCGCGACCGGCGGACCCGGCAAGGGCCGGGTGGTCCGGGTGATCGGCCCGGTCGTCGACGTCGAGTTCGGACGCGACGCGATCCCGGACCTGTTCAACGAGCTGACCACCGAGATCGAGCTCGGCGAGCTGTCCAAGACGCTCGCGCTCGAGGTGGCCCAGCACATCGGCGACGACATGGTGCGCGCGATCGCCCTGCAGCCGACCGACGGCCTGATCCGCGGCGCCGAGGTGGTAGACACCGGCTCACCGATCACCGTGCCGGTCGGCGACGTCACCCTCGGTCACGTCTTCAACACGCTGGGCCAGCCGCTGGACGTCTCGATCGACGAGCTGCAGGTCGAGGAACGGTGGTCCATCCACCGCCAGCCGCCGCCCTTCGACCAGCTCGAGAGCAAGACCGAGATGTTCGCCACCGGGATCAAGGTCATCGACCTGCTCACCCCGTACGTAGTCGGCGGCAAGATCGGCCTGTTCGGGGGCGCCGGCGTCGGCAAGACGGTGCTCATCCAGGAGATGATCTTCCGGGTCGCCGAGAACTTCGGCGGCGTGTCGGTGTTCGCGGGGGTCGGCGAGCGCACTCGCGAGGGCAACGACCTGATCACCGAGATGACCGAGTCCGGCGTGCTCGAGAAGACCGCACTGGTTTTCGGACAGATGGACGAGCCGCCGGGCACCCGCCTTCGCGTCGCGCTGTCGGCACTGACGATGGCCGAGTACTTCCGCGACGTGAAGAAGCAGGACGTGCTGCTGTTCATCGACAACATCTTCCGCTTCACCCAGGCCGGCTCGGAGGTCTCCACGCTGCTCGGCCGGATGCCCTCGGCGGTCGGTTACCAGCCGACGCTCGCCGACGAGATGGGCCAGTTGCAGGAGCGCATCACGTCCACCCGAGGCCATTCGATCACCTCGATGCAGGCGATCTACGTGCCCGCCGACGACATCACCGACCCGGCGCCGCACACAGTGTTCGCCCACCTCGACGCGACGACGACGCTCAGCCGCCCCATCTCGGAGATGGGCATCTACCCGGCGGTCGACCCGCTCGACTCGACCTCGCGAATCCTGGACGCGCGCTACATCGGGCAGGAGCATTACGACGTCGCGTCGCGCACCAAGGAGATCCTGCAGCGCTATAAGGAGCTTCAGGACATCATCGCCATCCTCGGCATCGACGAGCTGTCCGAGGAGGACAAGGTCGTCGTGCAGCGGGCCCGGCGGATCCAGCGGTTCCTGTCGCAGAACACGTTCGTCGCCGAGCAGTTCACCGGCATCCCGGGCTCCTTCGTGCCGGTCGAGGAGACGATCGACGCGTTCAAGCGGCTGTGCGCGGGTGACTTCGACGACTACCCGGAGCAGGCATTCTTCATGTGCGGCGGCATCGAGGATCTCGAGCGCAAGGCGCAGGAACTCCGTGACGACAGCTGAACGCCCCACGACGAACGGTGCAGCTCATCACTAGGCACAGCGCGCGTGCAGCCGCACGCGTACCAGAAACGAAGCGAGGACGCGTGTGAGCACGATGCACGTGGAGCTGGTCTCCGTCGAGCGCCGGATCTGGTCCGGCGATGCGACGGCAGTCTTCGCGCGCACGCCGGAGGGCGAGCTCGGAGTGCTGCCTGGGCACACCCCGCTGCTCGGGGTTCTCGAACCGGGTTGGGTGGTCCGCATCGACCGCGAGGGAGAGGGCGAGCTGCGCGTCGCCGTTCACGGCGGCTTCCTGTCCGTACGCCAGGACGGCGTGTCGGTGCTCGCGGAGATGGCCGAGGCAGCCGAGGACATCGACGTCGCCCGGGCCCGCGCCGCCCTGGATCGCGCCGATCCGGATGCGGGGCCGGAAGCCGTGGCGGCACGAGACCGGGCGTTGTCCCGGCTGCGTGCTGCGGGCGAGTCGGTCTGAGCGCGGGATAGCCAAGGGGACGCGCCGTGCACGCCGTCGATGTCGTCGCGGGGTGCGTGGTGGTGCTCGTCCTGGTCCTGCTGGCGGGAGTGCTCGCCAGGCAGCGCTACATGCTCCGGGTTTCCGGCGCGATCCCGCTCGCCGTGCGCGCACGCGGCAACCGTTGGCTTTACGGCATCGCCCGCTACGTCGGCAACGAGCTGCGCTGGTATCGCTCGCTGGGCATCGGCACCAGCCCCAGCCGGGTGTTCCAGCGCTCGCAGCTCACTGTGATCGGCCACCGGGCTGCCGCCGCGGCCGAGGCCGGGTCGCTGCCGGCGGCGGCGGTGGTGGTGCAGTGCCGCGACGGTGGCGTGGATACCTACCTGGCCTTCGGCGACGGTGCGTTCACCGGCTTCGTGTCGTGGCTGGAATCCTCGGCGCCGCGGTCCTAGCCGTGTCTAGCCGCGGTCCTAGCCGTGTCCTAGCCGTGCGTCCGGACGGGCAGCTCAGCGCTGCCCGCCCGGCTTCCAGAGGACGTCGCCACCCGGATTGGCGACCCGGGACAGGATGAACAGCAGGTCCGAGAGCCGGTTGAGGTAGCGCAGCGCGTCGGCGTTGGTGCGCTCCGGATCGGCCTCGAACAACGCCCACGCGCTGCGTTCGGCGCGGCGAGCCAGGGTGCGCGCCTGGTGCAGCAGCGCTGCGCCGGGCGTGCCGCCGGGCAGGATGAAGCTGGTGAGCGTGCCCAGTTCGGCGTTGAACTCGTCGCACCAGTCTTCCAGGCGCTGGACGTAGTCGGCCGTCACCCGCAACTCGGCGCCCTGCGACGGGCCGGATCCGGGATCGGACCGCTGCGGGGTGCACAGGTCCGCGCCCACGTCGAAGAGGTCGTTCTGGATCGTGTTCAGGACCAGCGTGACCCGCTCGGGCAGCTCACCCAGTGCGATCGCGACGCCGAGCGCGGCGTTGGTCTCGTCGCAGTCCGCGTAGGCGCCCACGCGTGGATCGGTCTTGCCGACCCGGGACATGTCGCCCAGCGCCGTCGTCCCGTCGTCGCCGGTCCTGGTGTAGATGCGGGTGAGGTGAATCGCCACCGTTCCTCCTGCTGTCAGCCATAGGGGTGCCCCCGCGGACGATAGCCTGAACCGGTGCAGGTCTTGCGGGTGACGGGCGGAGCGCGCCTGGCCGGCGAGGTCGAGGTCGTCGGCGCGAAGAACAGCGTCCTGAAGCTGATGGCGGCCGCGCTGCTGGCGCCCGGGCAGACCACGCTGGCCAACCTGCCGGCAATCTCCGACGTCACGATCATGCACGAGTTGCTGGGCCGCCTGGGCTGCACCGTCAGCGAGGCGCGGCAGGGTGTCACCGACGAGGTGCGCATCGACGTCCCGGACCAGCCGAACTGGGAAGCACCCTACGAGCTGGTGCGCAGGATCCGCGGCTCGATCTGCCTGCTCGGCCCGCTGCTGGCCCGCACCGGACACGCCAAGGTCGCCCTGCCCGGCGGGGACGCGATCGGGTCGCGTCCGCTGGACATGCACTTCGCCGGTCTCGAGCGGATGGGCGCCGAGATCCGCGTCGAGCACGGCTACGTGCTCGCCGAGGCGGCGCAGCTGAGCGGCGCGCAGATCTGGCTCGACTTCCCCAGCGTGGGCGCCACCGAGAACATCATGACCGCCGCGGTCCTGGCCAAGGGCACGACCGTGATCGACAATGCCGCCCGCGAGCCGGAGATCGTCGATCTCTGCCAGTTGCTGGTTTCCATGGGCGCCCAGATCGGGGGAGTCGGCTCGTCCACGCTGGAGATCACCGGCGTGGACGGGCTGCACCCCAGCACCCACCGAGCTGTCGCGGACCGCATCGTGGCCGGCACCTGGGCGATGGCCGCGGTCGCGACCTGTGGCGACGTCACGGTCCGCGGTGCCGACGCGGCCCACCTGGAGATCGCGCTGGACAAGCTGACTCGCGCCGGCGCCGAGGTGCAGGTGCTCGATGACGGCTTCCGGGTGGCCAGCGGCGAGCGCCCGAAGAGCTTCGACGTGGTGACCTTGCCCTACCCCGGGCTCGCGACCGACCTGCAACCGCAGGCGATCGCGCTGCTCTCGATCGCCGACGGCACGGCGATGATCAACGAGAACCTATTCGAGGCCCGGTTCATATTCTGCGACGAGATCGCCCGGATGGGCGCCGACGTGCGCACCGACGGCCATCATGCGGTGGTGCGCGGGCGCGAGCGGCTCTCCGGCGCGCCGGTGCGCGCCACGGACATCCGGGCCGGGGTGGGCCTGGTCATCGCGGGCCTCGTCGCCGAGGGTGTCACCGAGGTCGCGGAGATCCACCACATCGACCGCGGCTACGTCCGCTTCGAGGAGCAGCTGCAAGCGCTGGGCGCCGACGTCACCCGGGTCGAGTCGCAGACCTTCGGCGGCTGAGGCAGGGCGCTCCGGGAGCTACGGGCTGAGCAGCGCCCGGGCGCGATCGGCGTCGGCGTGGAAGACGAGGGCGTCCATCGTGCCGTCGCGCCGGCGCGACATGGACGAGCGGATCCCCGCGTCGCCGAGCAGGGCCCGTCCCCGCATCGCCTCGGTCCTGGGCAGGCCGGTGGCGACCACGGTGAGCAGGCCGAGCTCGGCTGCGTCGGACGCGTCGACCGGCAGCCCGGACCGCGGCCGGGAGGGCCGGAACACCCAACGCATCGTCAGCGCCAGGATGGCGGCCATCCCGAGGACGGTGACGGTCGCCGGGACGTCGTCGAGACCCATGACCCCGTCATCCGCCGGGTGCGGCGCCGCGGCGGGCACGCATGTCGTGGACGGCGCGCACCGCGGACAGCAGCAGGAAGTACCCGCTGCCGACGTACAGCGGCGGGCGCACCAGCCAGGGATGGTCCGGAAAGGCGAACGTGCCCGCCGAGATCGCGGCCACCCAGACCAGCATGACGAAGATCGTCACCGGACGCAGGAACCTCGCCCGCATGACGTGCGGATACGGCATGTTCGTCAGCGACGCCACGGACAGGCCCAGGATGATGATCGCGCCCACGATCGTGCGTGCCTGCATGAGAAACAGCAGCGGACCGACGAGGTTCCATGCCGCCGGGTAACCGCGGAACCAGTTCTCCTCGGTCATCATGTCGGTACGCGAGAACCAGATGGCCGAGCTGAACACCATGACACCGAGCACGGCGATGCCGAAGTTGTTCCGCGGGACCACGCCGAACTCGTACATGAACGCCGCCGGTACGACGACGCAGGTCACGTAGTCGATGATCAGGTCGAGCACGTAGCCGTCGATGCGCGGCACCCGCTCGCTCACCATCATCGCGCGCGCGATGGGGCCGTCCACGCCGTCGATCAGCAGGGTGACGAGCAGCCACAGGATGGCGTAGTCGGGATGGTCGGTCAGGATGTCGCGCAGTGCGAGGACCGCCGCGACCATGCCGAGCGAAGTGAAGACATGGACCGCCCACGCCTGTCGCCGCTGCGTCGCGCTGTAGACGACGGCGGTCGGCGAGGAAGGCTGTGCGTTCACCGGGGAAACCATATGCTCACCGCCCGCGGATCTTCATGGTCCCCGGCGCCCATGGCCGCAGGGGAGCATGAAGATCGGCGCCCGCGAGGTGCCGGCGCAGGCCGCGTTCGCCGGCTCGCATCATGCGGTCGTGATTGAGCCGCAGCAGCGGACGCGCGATGCGCCCGGCCGCCCGGACGAGCGATTTCTCCACGACGACGTCCTCGTCGAACACCGCCGAGGTGCCCTCGGCGTCGGCCGTGACCGTCCACTGGCTCCAGCCGCTGAGATCTCCGGCGACGCGTCCGCGGAGGATCCCGCCGGCTCGGTCCTCGATCTCGCGGTGGACGACGAAAACCAGCTCGTAGGGCAGCAGGCTGCGGCAGCGCAGCTCGCCGGACGTGTCGTCGAGCCGCTGTGCCGATCGGACCTGCGGCCACCACGCCGGGTAGGAGTCCGCATCGGCGAGCGCGTCGAAGGTGGCACGCGGGGTGACGTCCAGGTGCCACTGCGAGCAGAACACGAAGCGGGCATCGTCCATACCGCCATCCAAGCGCACAGGCCCTGCGAACTGGGCCACACCGCAGCTCGGAGCGCCCGATGCCGAATAGACTTCGGCGAATCGCCATTCTCCCTGCGAGGTGCCGCATGCCGTTCCCGACCGATCAGCAGCGCGACGAGCCGTGGCTGATGCGCACCTACGCCGGGCACTCCTCGGCGGTCGAATCGAACACGCTGTACCGGCGCAACCTGGGCAAGGGTCAGACCGGGCTGTCGGTCGCCTTCGACCTGCCGACGCAGACCGGATACGACCCCGACGCCGAGCTCGCGCGCGGCGAGGTCGGCAAGGTCGGCGTCCCGGTCTCGCACGTCGGCGACCTGCGGGCGCTGTTCGACGGCATCCCGATGGACCGGATGAACACTTCGATGACGATCAACGCCCCGGCGATGTACCTGCTCGCGCTCTACCTCACCGTGTCCGACGAGCACGCCGACGCGGCCGGCATCGACCGGCTCGAGATGCGTTCGAAGCTCACCGGCACGACGCAGAACGACATCATCAAGGAGTACCTCTCGCGCGGCACCTACGTCTTCCCGCCCGCGCCGTCGCTGCGACTGATCACCGACATGATCGCGTACACGGTGGCGAACGTGCCGAGATGGAACCCGATCAACGTCTGCAGCTACCACCTGCAGGAGGCCGGTGCCACGCCGGTGCAGGAAGTCGCATTCGCCCTGTGCACGGCGATCGCGGTGCTCGACTCCGTGCGTGACTCCGGTCAGGTTCCCGCCGAGAAGTTCGGGGAGGTCGTCGCGCGGATCTCGTTCTTCGTCAACGCCGGGGTGCGTTTCGTCGAGGAGCTGTGCAAGCTGCGCGCCTTCGGCGAGCTGTGGGACGAGCTCACCGCGCAGCGCTACGGCGTGCGCGACCCCAAGCAGCGCCGATTCCGCTACGGCGTGCAGGTCAACAGCCTGGGACTCACCGAGGCGCAGCCGGAGAACAACGTCTACCGCATCCTGTTGGAGATGCTGGCCGTGACCGCGTCGCGCGACGCCCGGGCGCGCGCCGTCCAGTTGCCGGCCTGGAACGAGGCGCTGGGACTGCCGCGGGCGTGGGATCAGCAGTGGTCGCTGCGCATGCAGCAGGTACTAGCCTACGAGTCGGACCTGCTGGAGTACGAGGACATCTTCGACGGCTCGCACGTGGTGGCCGCCAAGGTCACCGAGATCAGGGACGGTGCGCGCGCCGAGATCGAGCACGTCCTCGGGCTCGGCGGCGCGGTGGCAGCCGTCGAGTCCGGCTACCTGAAGTCCGCGCTGGTGTCCTCGCTGGCGCTGCGGCGGCGCCGGATCGAGTCGGGGGAAGACATCGTCGTCGGCGTGAACCGCTACACCGAGACCGAGCCGAACCCGCTCGTCGGGGGGGCCGACGGCGGCATCCTCACCGTCGACACGGCGGTCGAGCAGGCGGCGAAGGACGCGATCCGGGAATGGCGTGCGGCACGAGACGCGGCTGCCGCGGAGCAGGCGCTGAGTGCGCTGCGCGACGCGGCCAAGACCGAGGAGAACCTGATGGCGGCCTCGCTGGCCTGTGCGCGCGCGGGCGTGACGATCGGCGAGTGGTCCGGCGTGCTGCGCGAGGTCTTCGGCGAGTACCGGCCGCCGACGGGCGTCGCGGGCGCGACCGGAGGCGGGCACGAAGGCGGTCTGAGCGCGGTGCGGCAACGGGTGCAAGCCCTGGGCGAGCAGCTCGGACGTCCGGTGAAGTTCCTGGTGGGCAAGCCCGGTCTGGACGGGCACTCCAACGGCGCCGAGCAGATCGCGGTGCGCGCGCGTGACGCGGGATTCGAGGTCGTCTACTCCGGCATCCGGCTCACGCCGGCGCAGATCATCGCCGCGGCGGTGGAGGAGGACGTCGACGTCGTCGGGCTGTCCGTGCTGTCCGGCTCGCACCTGTCCGTCGTCCCGGACGTGCTCGACGGGCTGCGTGCCGCGGGGCTGGATGACGTGCCGGTCGTGGTCGGCGGCATCATCCCCACGGCCGATGCCGCGACGTTGCGCCACGCCGGCGTCGCCCGGGTCTTCACGCCCAAGGACTTCGAGATCACCGACGTGCTCGGCGAGATCGTGGACGCCATCGAGGCTGCCCGCGCCTGATCAGGATCGTCGCAGCGTGCGCCGGGAGACCCACAGCAGCCCGGCGCCGCTGCCGAGCAGCAACACGGCGATCAGCAGCAGCGGCTGTTCGTCGCGTCCGGTCGCCGCCAGCGGCGCGGCGGTGTTCGCGCCTGCCGGGATGGAGACGTTGCCGGCGGTGGACTGCGAGACCGGTACCGGCAGCGGGGCGAGCGAGTTGCCCTTGCCGATCAGTGCACACCCGTTCACCGGCGGCGTGCCCGCGAAGCGTGCGGTGAGAAACGCGAGCGCTGAGACTTCGAAGGGCACGGCGGCCTCGGTGTGGTCGGCCCCGGGGTACTGGGTGAAGACCACCGCCACGCCCTGCTGGCAGTACTCGTGGGCGAGCGCCTCGACGTCGCCGGCGATCATGACGTCGTCCCCGGTGCCGTCGGCGTTGCCGACGGCCATCAGCAGCGGTCCCGCGGGATGACCGGGCTCGGTGCCCATGATCAGCTTGTTGATGATCATGACGAAGGCCGGGATCTTCAGGAAGTCCTGGTACTGGGGTTTGAGGAGCTGCTGCACCGTCAGACCGGGGTAGTGGCCGAGGAAGTCGGTGATGCACTGGTCGTGCACCTGGTTCGCGACCTTCAGCCCGTACGGCGACAGGTACGGGGCAAGGTTCACGCCGAACGCGCGCGAGAGCGAGACCAGCACGGCCGGAATCACGGCAGACCAGACCTTGCTGCCGTTGACATAGTTCAGGTTGTGCGCGAAGTCGACCGGGATGCCGCCCTCGGCCACGCCGACGATGTGCAGTTCGCGGGCGTAGCTCGGCGCCAGCTCGCTGGCCCACTCCGACGCGATGGAACCGCCGGAGTAGCCGACCATCCCGACCGGCGTCGCGGCGCTCACGCCCAGGTAGTTCTCGGCAGCGCGGATCCCGTCCAGCGTCCCGTAGCCGGACTCCTGCCCGGCTGCCCAGTGCAGGCTGGTGCCCTCGTAGTCCGGCACGACCAGGGTGTAGCCCGCAGCGGCGTAGCCAGCCATGACCTTCTCCTCGTCCTGCGCCAGCGCGTAGGACGGGTTGCCGCCGGTCAGGGTGTAGGACGGGTCGCACTGCGAACCGAGCGCGTCGTAGGCCGTCTGATATGCGACGATCTTGGTCCCCAGCAGCGGGTTCATCGGCTTGATGATCGTCGCGACGGTGACCGACGGGTGCCCGAGCTGGTCTGTGGTGCGGTACAGCACCTGCTCGGCGCTGGGTTGAGCGGCCGTGACCGAGACCGTGACCGCACGCTTCTTCACGACCGTTCCGAGCGGGACGCGGGCGAGCGGCGTCGAGCCGGTGTAGGTGTAGAACGGATCCTTCGACGGGAGCGGTGGCGGGGCGGGCGCCGCGAGTGCTGCACGAGCTGCGGGATGCACGGGCGCGGCCAGGGCGGCCGGCTGCGCGAGCAGCACGAGCGCGAGGGCGCTACCCAGGGCGAGCAGCAGGCGGGGACGGCGTCGGGTCGGCATTTCGTCAGTCAACACCGCACCCGACGGCTGTCAAGCCGATCACGTTTTCGCGTCGCCTGACCGGTTTTGGGCGCCGCAGGCGGTCGGGACGCGAAAACGTGATCGGACCGAGCCCGCGCCGCGCCCGCGGTGGGCGCCTCGCAGGGCTGCCTCAGGGGTGGAAGGTGTCGGGATTCGGGCCGGTGCGCTCGTCACGGTTCAGGCCGGTGATCGCCGTGACGTCGTCCTCGGCGAGTTCGAAGTCGAAGACGTCGAAGTTCTCCACGATTCGCTGGGGCGTGACCGACTTCGGGATCACAATGTTGCCCAGCTGCAGGTGCCAGCGGATCACGACCTGCGCCGGCGACTTGGCGTACTTCTCCGCCAAGCCGGTGATCGCCGGCTCCTCGAGCAGCTCGCCGCCGCGGGCGATCGGAGACCAGGCCTCGGTGGCGATACCGTGCTCGCTGTCGAAGCCGCGCAGCTCGTCCTGCACCAGGTAGGGATGCAGCTCGATCTGGTTCACCGCCGGCACCGTTCCGGTCTCCTCGATGATGCGGCGCAGGTGCGCGGGCTGGAAGTTCGAGACGCCGATGGCCCGGGCGCGGCCGTCGCGCTGCAGCTCGGTGAACGCCCGCCACGTCTCGACGTAGCGGTCCTTCGCCGGCAGCGGCCAGTGGATGAGGTAGAGGTCCACGTAGTCCAGGCCCAGGCGCTGCAGGCTCTGCTCGCATGCCCGCAGTGCCTCGTCGTGCCCGTGGGCGTTGTTGTCCAGCTTGGTGGTGACGAACAGCTCCTCGCGCGCGATGCCAGATTCGGCGATCGCGGTCCCGACGCCGCCTTCGTTGCGGTACATCGCCGCGGTGTCGACCGCGCGGTAGCCGGCGCGAAACGCTGCGGCGACGGCCTCGGTGCTCTGCTCGTCCGGAACCTGGAACACGCCGAAGCCCAGCTGCGGCATCGCGGTACCGCTGTTGAGCGTGACGGTGGGCTGGTCAGCCATGGATGACAACCTCCTGCTCGGGATCTCTGAACTACTACCCATCGCCGGGCGGGAACATTCCCGTCCGGGTAGCCTGCGGACCTGTGCGTCTGGTGATCGCCCGCTGCAGCGTCGACTACGTGGGACGTCTCAGCGCCCACCTGCCACCGGCCACCCGGCTGCTGCTCGTCAAGGCGGACGGCTCGGTGCTGGTGCACTCCGACGGCGGTTCGTACAAGCCGTTGAACTGGATGAGCCCGCCGTGCACCCTCGTCGAGGGCGACGGTGTCTGGACGGTCACCAACCGGTCAGGCGAGCAGCTGCGCATCACGATCGAGTCCGTCGCGCACGACTCGGCGCACGAACTCGGCGTCGATCCCGGCCTGGTCAAGGACGGCGTCGAGGCGCACCTGCAGAAGCTGCTGGCCGAGCACATCCACACGCTCGGCGAGGGATACCGCCTGGTGCGCCGCGAATACCCGACGGCCATCGGCCCGGTCGACATCATGGCTCGCAACCCGCGCGGCGCCGCTGTCGCTGTCGAGATCAAACGACGCGGCGAGATCGACGGAGTAGAACAGCTTTCCAGGTATTTGTCATTGCTGAATCGCGATCCGCTGCTCGCACCTGTGCAGGGCGTCTTCGCGGCTCAGGAGATCAAGCCGCAGGCGCGAACCCTGGCCGAGGATCGAGGTATCCGCTGCGTCGTGCTCGACTACGACGCGCTCCGTGGGATCGACGACGTCGAGAACCGGCTGTTCTAAGCCACCGCTGCAACCTCGCCGGCTGCGACCTCGCCGTGCGCCAGCCGCCGATCTTCATGGCCGTGCGCCGTCATGGCTTCACAACGCCATGAAGATCGCGGGGCGGCATGAAGATCGCGGGGCGGCATGAAGATCGCGGGATCGCGGGACGGCATCGAGCACCCCCGCCAGCGCCTGTTCTGAGCGGGCTACCGTAGGCCGATGACGACCGTGCCCACGGTGCCCACAGCGCCCACAGCGCCCACTGCGCCCACAGCGCCCACGGTGCCGACGACCGCCGATACCGCAACCTTCGACTCGCTGGATCCGGCCACCGGCGAGGTGGTGGCCACGTTCGCGGTGCACACCGCCGAGGACGCCCGCGCCGCGGTCGAGCGCGCGCGGCCAGCGGCGGTCTGGTGGCACGGGATCGGCTTCGACGGTCGCAAGCTGCGGCTGCGCGCCTGGCGCTCGATCATCGCCAGGAGGCTGGACGAGTTCGCGGAGCTGATCCACCGCGAGAACGGCAAGCCGGGCTTCGACGCGATCGGCGAGCTGTCGATCGCGATCGAGCACCTCGACTGGGCCTCGGGCGCGGCGCCGAAGATCCTCGGCCGGCGGCGGGTCGGTTCCGGTCTGCTCGCGATGAACCACTCGGCCAGCGTGGAGTACCTGCCCTACGGCGTCGTCGGGGTGATCGGGCCGTGGAACTATCCCGTCTTCGCCCCGATGGGCTCGATCTCCTACGCGCTGGCCGCGGGCAACGCGGTGGTGTTCAAGCCGAGCGAGTTCACTCCGGCCATCGGCAAGTGGCTCGTCGACAGTTTTGCCGAGGTGGTGCCCGAGCAGCCGGTACTGCAGCTGCTCACCGGCTTCGGCCCGACCGGTAACGCGCTGTGCACTGCCGGCGTCGACAAGCTCGCGTTCACAGGGTCGACGCCCACCGGCAAGAAGGTGATGGCGGCCTGTGCCGCCACGCTGACCCCGGTCGTGATCGAGTGCGGCGGCAAGGACGCCCTTATCGTCGCGGCCGATGCCGACCTGGACGCGGCCGTGGAGGCCACCGTGTGGGGCGGCCTGTCGAACTCCGGGCAGACGTGTGCCGGCGTCGAGCGGGTGTACGCGGTGGCGTCGGTCTATGACGAGTTCGTCGCCAAGGTGAGCGCGGCCGCGGCGAAGGTGCGCGGCGGCTCGGACGCCTCGGCGAACTACGGCCCGATGACGATGCCCAGCCAGATCGACGTGATCCGCCGGCACATCGAGGATGCCATCGCCTCCGGCGGACGCGCCGTCGTCGGCGGCCCGGCGTCGGTGCGGGCGCCCTACGTACAGCCCGTCGTGCTGGTCGACGTCCCGGAGAGCTCGGCTGCGGTGCGCGAGGAGACGTTCGGGCCCACCGTCACCGTCGCGAAGGTCCGGGACGAAGACGAAGCGGTCGCCCGCGCCAACGCCAGCAGCTACGGCCTTGGCGCCGCCGTGTTCAGCGCGAAGCACGGGCGCGCCATCGCCGAGCGCCTGTCGTGCGGCTGCGTGAGCATCAACTCGGCGATCTCCTTCGCGATGGTGCCGGAGTTGCCCTTCGGCGGCGTGCGCGACTCGGGCTTCGGGCGCATCCACGGCGCGGACGGGTTGCGCGAGTTCGCCTGGCCGCGCAGCGTCACCGCGCTGCGCTTCCCGGCGCCGCTGAAGGTGACGACCTTCGACCGCCCGCCCGGCGCCCGGCGGCTGATGAGCGCGCTGGTACGGGCTCGGTGGGGACGCACCCGGGGCTGAGTTCGGCCCCGGCGACCGGTCGAGGGCGCGACGCGGCAGGCTAGGGTTTCGACGATCGCCTCGCGCCGTCCGGCGCATCGCGCGGCGGGCAGCCGCGGGCACCGGCTCAGGAGGGCAGTCATGGCACGGGAGTTCCAGCAGGTCGGCGTGGTCGGGCTCGGCACGATGGGCGCCGGGATCGCCGAGGTCTTCGCCCGCAACGGGCTGTCCGTGGTGGCGGTCGAGGCCGACGAGGCAGGGGTGTCCCGTGGCAAGGGGCACCTGGAGAGCTCCACCGCACGGGCTGTGACGCGCGGCAAGCTCTCCGAGGACGAGCAGCAGGCGTTGCTCGCACGCATCACCTACGCCACCGACCTCGATGCGCTCGCCGCGGTCGACCTCGTCGTGGAAGCAGTCCCGGAGCAGCTCGATCTCAAACGCCAGATCTTCGTACAGCTCGACAAGATCTGCGGGCCGGACGCCGTCCTGGCCACCAACACCTCTTCGCTGTCGGTCACCGAGATCGCTGTCGCCACCGGCCGTCCGGGCAAGGTCGTCGGCCTGCACTTCTTCAACCCCGCGCCCGTCATGAAGCTCGTGGAGGTCGTGCGCAGCGTGCTCACCGAGCACGACGTCGTCGAGGACGTCGAGGCGTTCGTCCAGAAGATCGGCAAGGTCGACGTCACGATCGGCGACCGCGCGGGCTTCATCGCCAACGCGCTGCTGTTCGGCTACCTCAACCACGCGGCGGCGCTCTACGAATCGCGCTACGCCAGCCGCGAGGACATCGACGCGGCGATGAAGCTGGGCTGCGGCCTTCCGATGGGCCCGCTCGCCCTGCTGGACCTCATCGGTCTGGACACCGCCTACGAGATCCTGGACACGATGTACCGGCAGTCCCGCGACCGCCTGCACGCGCCCCAGCCGATCTTCAAGCAGATGATCACTGCTGGGCTGCTCGGCCGCAAAACCGGCCGCGGCTTCTACTCCTACGACGCACCCGATTCGCCGAAGATCGTCGACGACCCGCTCACCCACGGCGCCGGCGCGTCGGCTGCTGCGCCCCGCCCGGTCGAGAAGGTCGGCGTCGTCGGCTCCGGCACGATGGCGACCGGCATCGTCGAGGTGTTCGCCAGGGCCGGATACGAGGTCAGCTTCGTCGCGCGCAGCGAGGACAAGGTGCGCACGGTGATCGGCGCGGTGACCGGCTCGCTGGACAAGGGCGTTCAGCGCGGCAAGCTGAGCGAGGCGGACCGCGCCGCCGCCCTGGCCCGCATCACCGGTACCACCACGCTCGCCGACCTGGCCGGCGTCCAGTTCGTGGTCGAGGCTGTCGTCGAGGATCTCGCCGTCAAGCAGGCGCTGTTCGCCGACCTGGACGGCATCTGCGCGCCCGGCACCGTGCTCGCGACGACGACGTCGAGCCTGCCGGTCATCGAGTGCGCGGCGGCCACCTCGCGGTCCGCCGAGGTGATCGGCATGCACTTCTTCAACCCCGCCGCGATCATGAAACTCGTCGAGGTCGTGACGACGGTCGCGACCGCCGCCGACGTCGAGGCCACCGCCCTGGACGTGACGCGCAAGGTGGGCAAGCACGCGGTGCGCTGCGGGGACCGCGCCGGGTTCATCGTCAACGCGCTGCTGTTCCCCTACCTCAACGACTCGGTGAAGATGCTCGAGGCGCACTACGCGAGCGCCGACGACATCGACTCGGCGATGAAGGTCGGCTGCGGCTACCCGATGGGACCCTTCGAGCTGCTTGACGTGGTCGGCAACGACGTGTCGCTGGCCATCGAGCGCGAGCTCTACGACGAGTTCCGCGAACCCGGTTTCGCGCCCGCGCCGCTGCTCGAGCACATGGTCACTGCCGGGCGCCTCGGCCGCAAGACCGGCAAGGGTTTCCGCGACTACAGCTGACCTACAGTGATCGGATGCCTCGCCAGAACCGCCGTCGGACCGACGCGCCGCTCGCCGCCCGGCCGTCGCCGAGCGCGGGTGAACGGCGCGAGAGCTGGCGGGGTGTCGACTACGTCGTCCGGGCGGTGGCCGGCGCGGCTGCCGTGAAGGCCTACCGCTGTCCCGGCTGCGACCAGGAGGTCAGGATCGGCGTCGCGCACGTGGTGGCCTGGCCGGCGTTCGACGCCGACGCCGACGGGCGCCGGCACTGGCACAGCGCGTGCTGGGCCGCCCGCGAGCGGCGCGCTCCCGGCGTCCAGCGCAGCCGTTCTGCGCCGCGCTACTGAGCTGCGGATCAGGTTGGGGGTGGCGTCGGCGCCAGGGCTGCGTCCAGCGCCGCGCCGAGCCTGCCGTGCAGGGCCTGCAGCCGGTCGTGCACCTCGTCACGGGCGCCGTGCAGCCGGCGGACCTCCTCGACGGCGAGGTCGACCAGGCGTTTCGCCTCGGCACGGGCGTCAGCGACACTCTGCCGGGCCAAGGCCTGCGCTTGGGCACGTTCCTCCTCGATCGCGCGGTGCTCTGCGGTGCGCCGCGCGCGCAGGGTGATCTCGAAGTCCTCGTCGGCCTGCGCACGCGCCACGCGCGACTGCGTGTCGAGGCTGTTGCGCTCCTGCTCGGCCTCGGTGGTGCGCCGGGTGCGCTCGGCCTCGGCCGCGGCGTCCAGCCGGGTGCGCTCGGCCTCGGCCTCGGCCGTGAGGCGTTGCTCCTCGGCGCGCGTCTGTGCGGTGCTGCTGGCGAGCTGTTCCTCGATGGTCGCGCGGTGCCGCTCGGCGTCGGCGACGCGGCTGCGGAAGGTCTCGTCCGCGGCGGCCTGGCGCTGAGCGGCCTGCTCGAGGACCCGGTCGGCCTCCGCCTGGGCCGCCGCACGGGTGCGTGAGGCGCTGTCCGCGGCGCCGTTGCGGACAGCCTCGGCCCGCTGCTCGGCCTCGGCCCGGATCCGACCCGCGTCCGCCTTCGCCGTCTCGAACAGCTGGCGGATCCGTGGCTCGACGTTCTCGGCCGTCACCGTCTCGGTGGCCGTGCGCAGCTGCCGCCGCAACGACTCGATCTGCGCCTGAGCGCTGGCCAGCTGCGCGGCGACGTCCGCGCTGCGGGCGGCAATCGCGTCCCGCTCGGCTCCGAGGGCCAGCAGGTCCTCGTCCAGGCGGGCGATGTAGTAGTCGACCTGGGCGCGGTCGTAGCCGCGCATGGCCTGGTCGAAACCGCGGTACGCGTTGGCCAGAATGGGCAGGACGTCGGAGGAGTTGTCCGTACTCATACCGGCAATCGTTGCACCTCGTCGCCTCGCCGCCCAACATCCCTCAGCGGGCGTGCCGCCGGTGTCTCAGCGGCCGCGGAAGCGGTTGATCTGCTCCAGGTGCTCGGCGCGCAACTGCCCGTCGCGCACGCCAAGGCCTTCCTCGGGTGCCAGGCAGAGCACCCCGACCTTGCCCTGGTGCAGGTTGCGGTGCACGTCGTAGGCGGCCTGCCCGGTTTCGGCGAGGGGGTAGACGCGTGACAGGGTGGGATGCACGGCACCCTTGGCGATCAGCCGGTTGGCCTCCCAGGACTCGCGGTAGTTCGCGAAGTGCGAGCCGATGATGCGTTTGAGGTTCATCCACAGGTAGCGGTTGTCGTACTGGTGCAGGTAGCCGGACGTCGAGGCGCACGTCACGATCGTCCCGCCGCGCTTGGCCACGTAGACCGAGGCCCCGAAGGTCTCCCGTCCGGGGTGCTCGAACACGATGTCCGGGTCCTCGCCGCCGGTCAGTTCGCGGATCTTGGCCCCGAACCGCTTCCATTCCCCTTGGTCCTGGGTGTTCTCGTCGCTCCAGAAGTGGTAGTCCTCGGCCGATCTGTCGATGATCAACTCCGCGCCCATCCGCCGGCACAGCTCCGCCTTCTCCGGCGAAGACACGACGCAGACCGGGACGGCCCCCCCGTTGAGGGCGAACTGCGTGGCGTAACCGCCGAGACCGCCGGAGGCCCCCCAAACGAGCACGATGTCGCCCTGCTTCATCGCGGCGCCGTTGTGGCTGACCAGCTGCCGGTAGGCGGTGGAGTTCACCAGGCCGGGGGCGGCGGCTTCCTCCCACGTCAGGTGGCGCGCCTTGGGCATCAGCTGGTTGGACTTGACCAGCGCGAGTTCGGCCAGGCCGCCGAAGTTGGTCTCGAATCCCCAGATCCGCTGCTGCGGATCCATCATCGTGTCGTCGTGCCCCTGCGGGTCCTCGAGCTCGACGGACAGGCAGTGCGCCACGACCTCGTCGCCGGCCTTCCACCTCGTCACGCCCGGACCCACGCGCAGCACGACGCCGGCGAGATCGGATCCCACCACGTGATACGGCTGGTCGTGCTTGGCGGCCAGCGACGACGACCTGCCGTAGCGCCGCAGGAAGTCGAAGGTGGAGACCGGTTCGAAGATCGAGGTCCACACCGTGTTGTAGTTGATCGCGCTGGCCATGACCGCCACGAGCGCCTCGCCGGGACCGAGCTCCGGGGTCGGCACCTGCTGCAGGTGCAGGCTCTTGCGCGGGTCCTTCTCCTTCGTGCTCAGGCCTGCGAACATGTCGACCTCGTCGGCGCGCACGACGATGCCCTGGTAGGTGTCCGGAACCGGCAGATCGGCCAGCGCGTCGAGCTCGTCGCTCAGGATCGCGTTGCGGATGTCGTCCACGAGCAGCCTCCAGGGTGGGCGGTCGGCAATCCCGGCAGATGTTACCCGCCGGTAGGTTCAGTCAGTGAGCCTCGGCCGCGGGTTGGACGAGCTCCATCAGCACCCCGCCGGCGTCCTTGGGGTGGACGAAGTTCACCCGGCTGCCGGACGTGCCGCGCCGCGGTGTCTCGTAGAGCAGGCGCAAGCCCTTTGCGCGCAGTTCGTCGCTGACAGCGTCGATGTCCTCGACGGTGTAGGCCACCTGCTGGACGCCGGGACCGTTTCGCCCGATGAACTTGGCGATCGTCGAGTCCTCGTCCAGCGGGGCGAGCAGCTGCAGCTCGGTAGCGCCGGCGCCGACCCGCAGCATCGCCTCGCGGACGCCCTGCTCCGCGTTCGTCTCCTCGTGCACGCTCTGCACGCCGAAGGTCTCCGCGTAGAAGGCGATCGCCTCGTCGAGGTCGGGCACCGCGATGCCGACGTGGTCGATCTTGGTGAACAGGCTTCGGGTTGGCATCCGCACATGGTCGCAACCGGAAGCGGTGCCGGGCGAGCCGGGCGTGCGGTTGTTCACACTGCTGGCCGGGCGGCGCGGCGACTAGAGTCGAGGTCTGCCCGCCTACCGAAGAGGATGTGTCATGGCTGGATCGGTCATCGTCGACGGCGCCCGGACCCCGATGGGCCGCCTGCTCGGATCGCTGAAGGACTTCTCCGGCGCCGAGCTCGGCGCGGTGGCGATCAAGGCCGCGCTGGAGCGTTCCGGAGTAGCGCCGGAGCAGGTGCAATACGTGATCATGGGCCAGGTGCTGCAGGCGGGCGCGGGCCAGATTCCGGCGCGTCAGGCGGCGCACAAGGCGGGCATCCCGCTCAGCGTGCCGGCCCTGACCGTCAACAAGGTGTGCCTGTCCGGCCTGGACGCGATCGCGCTGGCAGACCAGCTGATCCGCGCTGGCGAGTTCGACATCATCGTGGCCGGTGGCCAGGAGTCGATGACCA
This sequence comes from Jatrophihabitantaceae bacterium, assembly GCA_051000395.1. Lineage (GTDB taxonomy): Bacteria > Actinomycetota > Actinomycetes > Mycobacteriales > Jatrophihabitantaceae > JBPCOI01. The sequence continues at coordinate 967 of JBPCOI010000098.1, read as the reverse complement.
ACGCGCCGCACCTGCTGCCCAAGTCGCGCAGCGGCTACAAGTACGGCTCGGTCGAGGTTCTGGACGCCATGGCCTTCGACGGGCTCACCGACATCTTCGAGAACATCCCGATGGGGGAGTCCACCGACAAGGTCAACGCGCGCCTGTCGCTGACCCGCGAGGAGCAGGACGAGTTCGCGGCCCGCTCGCACCAGCGCGCCGCGCTCGCCCAGAAGAACGGCGTGTTCGACGAGGAGATCGCGCCGGTGCACATCCCGCAGCGCGGTTCCAAAGCCGGCGGCGATGCCCTGGAGGTCCGCGAGGACGAGGGCATCCGCGGCGACACGACGGTCGAGTCGCTGGGCAGGCTGCGCCCGGCGTTCACCAAGGACGGCACGATCACCGAAGGCTCCTCCTCGCAGATCTCCGACGGCGCCGCTGCCGTCGTGGTGATGAGCAAGGCCACGGCGCAGGAGCTCGGACTGAGCTGGATCGCCGAGATCGGCGCGCACGGCAACGTCGCCGGGCCGGACAACTCCCTGCAGTCGCAGCCGTCCAACGCGATCCAGGACGCGTTGCGCAAGGAGGGACTGCAGGTTGACGACCTCGACCTGCTCGAGATCAATGAAGCGTTCGCGGCCGTGGGCGTGCAGTCGATGAAGGACCTCGGCGTCAGCGAGGACATCGTCAACGTCAACGGCGGCGCGATCGCGCTGGGACACCCGATCGGCATGTCCGGCGCCCGGCTCGCGCTCACGCTGGCCTACGAGCTCAAGCGGCGCGGTGGCGGAACCGGAGCAGCCGCACTGTGCGGTGGCGGCGGCCAGGGCGACGCGCTGATCCTGCGCGTCCCGGCGCCGGGCAACGGGCACGTCCGCAGCGGTTCCTGACCGCATCCGTGGCACGGTCGCGGAGGGGCATCGACACGGCAGGAGCCGCCGAATGTGCGTACACCAGCGACGCGCAAACCTTCGCCCACCTTACATTA
>JBPCOI010000056.1:0-66779 GCA_051000395.1 Jatrophihabitantaceae bacterium | reverse complement strand
AATCCTCGCCACCCGCTACCGCCGCACCTGGAACGACCTCGAACTCACCATCCGGTGCGTATTCCGAATCCTCCGCTACCGCCACTTCACTGGCGCAAACGGAGAGGGCTTATGAATAGTGTTCAGTGCTCGCTGTGCCGGGTGTCGATGTCGCCGCGCCGCTGGCGAACGCAGGGATCGTCATTCCTTACGCGGCGCTTCCGGTGGAGATTCCCGAGGCGGAAAGAGCGAGCGGTGCGGGTCAGATGTACCAGGTCAGCCAAACCTGGTCGGCTGTGCGAGGCATCAGCCGATACGCGGGAAACCGCGACTTTGTCTACTCCACGACGGATCCGCATGCATGCGGGGCCCTATCGGACAAAGCTTCGGTCGACCCGCCAGAGCCGCAGTCCGCTTTCGACGTCGCCGGCCCGAAGTTTTCGACGCTCTTCTGCTACGACCGCGGACAAACGACCTCCGGCGCCACATGCTGGCAGCTGGACCCGAACTACTACGGCACGCCGACCTGCCTGGTGCAGGACTATCTCACGTTGGCGTACCCGCTCGCGATCGCCGGCATTGACCCAGTCCAGGAGTCCAAGCTTCTCGGCCTGAACCGCACCATCGTCTCCGGACGCGGGTTGACTGAGGACGACACCTTCACCACGAACGAGCACGGCTCGGTCGTCCCGGTTATCGCCAGCAGCCGCACCTATGCAGACATCCAGCTCCAGCTCGCCATCGGCCAAGTCCAGGTGCCGGCGGGAAGAAATCTACCTGCCCTGCTCAGTTCGGCCGGACGGCCAACCCCGGCCGGCAGCGGCGCGTACCGACTGCTGCGGTCGCTGCCGGTCGCCCCGATGCACACGATCCACCCTCAGCGCCGATCTGCTTTACCGGCGGGCGCTGGACGCGCTCAGCAACGGTGTGGTCAACAGCGGCTTTGTGAACGAGTACTGGACTGCCGGCCCGGTTGCGTACGAGCGGCGTAAGGACGGGGTACTGGTACCGCGCACCGTGCACCCGGACCCATCCCTATACAACGACGGGGCAGGCACTGACGGTTGGGCAGACCTCAACCCGGCCAGCGCCGACGGGCAGTACCGGCCGCTGCAAATACACCTCGCCGTGGCCCAGCCGGACAGCCAAGGGAACGCCGGCCAGGGCGGCGTGGACATCGTAGGTCGATTCGATCCGGGCAAGCTGCCACACCTCAGCCCACTGTCGCAGGTGCCGCTGGAGACTTACAATCCGCCGGTCGCGCAAGCCGCCGACGCGGCGAGCAAGCAGATCCTCGGGGACGCACCGTACCGGCCGACGCTGAATCTGGGCGGCTACCTCCTGCAGCCGCCGCAGCTGCTCACCACCATCTCCGGTATCCAGGGATTCACGTCCGCCAAGTACTACAAGGACGGCTCCGACAACGCGTTCATCAGCGTCATCCGGGTCCGGGTCGCGGGGGTCACCGGTACTGACAACCTCTCGATTACCGGATCAAGACGGTCGCTGCCAAGATCCATCGCCGGACCGGCTTGGACGTCGACATTACGGCGGCTCCTCGCCGCAGCCGCTGGACGTTCAGCTGCGCAAGAGCCCGTTTGGCACACCGGCGTTGTTGCTGCGCGAGAACTGGGTGGCAAAAGGCGTTTCGCTCGCGATCCTGTCCGCGATCGACCGCAAGAGCATCATCCTGCTGGCCATGATCCTGCTCGTCACCGCCGTGTTCCTGCTCAACGCGGGCGTCGCCGCCGTCCGCGCCAGACGCAGCGAGCTGGGGACGCTGTTGTGCCTGGGCTGGCATCCGCGGCAGGTAGCCGCATCGGTACTCGGTGAGCTGGTCGTCGTCGGAGTCATGGCCGGGGGCCTCGGCACCGGACTGGCGTTCGGCCTGTCCGCGGCACTCGGGCTGAATCAGCCGGCATGGCGCCTCGCGCTGGTCGCACCCGTCTCGATCGGACTAGCGGGGCTGGCCGGTCTTGTCCCCGCGATCGTCGCCTCCCGCGGTGCGCCGCTGGACGTGGTCGCGCCAGCCGTCAACGCTCCGCGCCGGCCACCGCGGCACGACAGCCTGACCGCACTGGCCATCGGCACCTGCGCGGCGCCCGGGGTCGCACCCTGCTGGCCGGACTGGCCCTCTACATCGGAGTCGCCGCCCTGACCAGCCTCGCCGCGATCACTCTGGCCTTCCGCGGCACCGTGGTAGGCACCCTGCTCGGCGACGTCGTGGCCGTACAGGTACGCGGCACCGACTACGTGATCGTCGGGCTCATCCTGCTGCTCGCCGCCGTCGCACTCACCGACGTGCTCGTGCTCGGCATGCGCGAACGCGCCGTCGAACTGGTCACCCTGCGCGTCCTCGGCTGGTCCGACCGCCAACTCGCGCGGCTGGTCCTCACCGAGGGTCTCGGCATCGGACTGCTCGGGGCCGGGCTCGGCGCCGTCACCGGGGCCGGCATCGGCCTGGCCCTCGGTGCGCCTGCCACTGCCCTGCTCACGGCCGCCGCCCTCTCTGCCGTGATCGGCATCGCGGTTGCCGCGCTCGCGTCCCTCGGCCCCGCGCTCGCGGTCTCCCACCTGCCGATCGGCGTCGCCTCCGCCGAAGCCTGACGCGACCATCAGCCGACGCCCGCAGCATTCGCGAAGCGCATTGCGCTGGCCCGGGCTCAGGCGAGCTGACGTGGTCGGAAGTGCCGGTCCAGTTCGTTGGCATAGCGTCGACCCAGCTCGGTGCCGTGCTCGGCGATCCAGTCGGTGAGCACGATCGTGCCGGTGGCCGGGGCATCGGAGTCGGCCAGGCCGTCGGCCATCGCCAGGTACTCCTCGCGGGTGAGCAACGTGTCGCGCAGCAGCACGCTCAGCGCGCGTGATGCGCCGGTGAGCAACGCGCCGGGGACGGGCACCACGACAGCGTGGCTGCCCACCGCGGCTCGGACGGCGTCGATCAGGTGCCGGAACGGCACGCGTTGCGGCCCGACCGCGTCGACGGTGAGGGTGTCCTCGCGCGCACCGAGCTCGACGCACAACCGGGCCAGGTCATCGACGTGGATGCCACGCACCTGGTAGCTGCCGTCGCCACCCACGGCGAAGACGGGCAGGTGCCGCAACAGCCACGCCACGTTGTTGATCAGAACGCCGTCGCCGCCGAACAGGATCGCCGGACGGGCGATCGCGTGCGCCACCCCGAGTTCGCCGAGGAGCTGCTCGACTTGGGCCTTGCCCCGGAAGTAGGGATACGGCGAGGCGAGGGACGGGTTGGTGATCGACACGTGCACGATGCGCCGTACACCGGCAGCAGCTGCCGCCTCGAAGAGCGTCCGGCTGCGTGCCACGGCGACCTGGTGATCGGCGTGCCCGTGCGCGAACCGCACCCAGTATGTGTTGTAGAGGGTGTGCACGCCGTCCAGCGAACCGGCCAGCCCGGCCGGGTCCGCGAAGTCCAGCGGGCGGACGTCGATCGCGGTGCCGCTCGGCGCGCGGTCCGGGTGCCCGGTGAGGGTGCGCACGTGGCGTCCCGCGGCCTGCAGCTCGCGCGCGATGGCGGCACCTGAGTAGCTGAACGCCCCGGTGACCGCGTCGAGCGTCGTCATGTCCGAACTCCTTTCGACGGTTGCGTCCCGGCTGCGTGCGCGGCCGGTTCGAGCAAACCTGCGACGAGGCGCGCGCGGTCGAACAAGGCGTTCGCCGCGGACTGGTCCCCGTCGAGGTTCGCGAGCAGCTCCAGGCCCAGGAACCCGGCGACGACCGCGTGCGCGAGTTCCTGGACCGGCACCAGCGGCGCGTACGGCGAGCCCGCCGCTGCCGTGCCCACCGCCGTCTCGGCGAACTCGCGCCACGGCGCCAACCGGGCCGCGACCTGCTCGCCCAGCCCGGGGCTCGTGCGGGCACCGGTGATCATCTCCACGAGCACGGCCACGTGCCCGGCGGCGAGGTCCTCGCTGAAGATCGTTCGGGCGGTGTCGATCAGCTCGGTGAGCGTGCTGGCTCGATCGAGCAGGCCGGCGTAGGCCGTGAGCCGACGCCGGCTGACGTCCTCCAGCGCGGCGAGCAGCAGCTCGATGACGGTGCCGAAGTGGTAGAAGATCAGCGCCTGGTTGCAGCCGGCGCGGCGGGAAATCTCCCGGGCACTCGCGCCGGCGAACCCGACATCGCCAAGCGCCTCGATCGCGCCCGCGACGAGCGCTGTCCGGGTCGCGGTCGACCGCTCGTTGCGCGCGTCCGGCGCGACCGCGCGCCGACCCGATGCGACCATGAGGGCCTCCTGTTGAGCGATCTATTTAAGCGATCGCTCAAATGATATCACAGCCGTCGGCTGTCATCCGGGGCGCCGTTCGGTGAGTGCAGCGTCCCGGATGAGCGCCCGATGATGATCTCGGTGTTTAGCGGCGCGCCGTTCGCGGGCATAGCGGAGAGGTGCGCCGCAGCGTTGCGGCGCACCGCCCAAACAAGGAGCGCAATAATGATCATCCTCGGTGTCATCCTGCTGATCATCGGCTTCGTTGCCGCGATCCACATCATTTGGATCCTCGGCATCATCGCCGTCGTCATCGGTGCCGTGCTCGCTATAGCCGGCGGGGTCGGCCACGAGATCGGTGGCCGCCGCCACTACTACTGATCCGGGGCGACTGATCCTGGGTCGTTTAAGCTGACGGCATCAGGTCCGTTCGCGCGTCCAGTACGCGTGCTCGAGGAGTCCCGATGACGATTCAGCAGACCGCTGCCGACGAGCAGGCCCGCCTCTCGGCGGTACGCCGCTACGACGTCCTGGACACGCCGCCAGACGGGGCTTTCGAACGCATCACGGCGCTCGCCGCGCGCCTGCTGGACGTGCCGATCTCGATCGTGAGCATCGTCGACGCCGATCGCATCTGGTTCAAGTCGCACCACGGCATGGACGCCGAGCAGATACCGCGGCTGCCCGGCCTGTGCGCATCGGCGATCCTCGGCGGTCAGCCCTGGGTGGTCACCGACGCGGCTGTCGACCCCCGCACACTGGCCAACCCCCTGGTGGCTGGCGAGTTCGGGCTGCGGTTCTACGCCGGCGTGCCGCTGACGACGCACGACGGGCACAACCTCGGCACGCTGTGCGTGATCGACCACGAGCCCCGTCCGATATCCGAGCCGGACCTCGCCACCCTGCGCGACCTGGCCGCGCTGGTGATGGACGAACTCGAATTGCGGCTGTCCGCGCGTCGCGTCGTCGGCCTGGAGGCCGAACGCCGGCACAACGCCGAGGAGGTCGCGGGTACCCTGCAGCGCGGTCTGCTGCCGCCGGAGCTGCCCCACGTCCGCGGACTGGACATCGCGGCCCGCTACCACGTCGCCGACCGCGAACGGGTGGGCGGCGACTTCTACGACGTCGTGCCCAGCGAGTACGGCCTTGCCGTCGTCGTCGGCGACGTCTGCGGCAAGGGCACCAGGGCCGCGGCCCTCACTGGCACGGCGCGGTGGGCGGTGCGCACGCTCACCCTCGGCCCGTGGTCGCCCGCTGCCGCGCTGCACACCGTGAACCAGGTGCTCATCGCCGCCACCGAATCACCCGAGCGGTACTGCACGGTGGCGCTGGCCGCCGTGCGCGCGCACCACGGTGGTGGCGCGACGTTCACCGTGGCGCTCGGCGGGCACCCGCATCCGCTGCTCGTGCGCACCGACGGCTCGGTCGAAGCGCTCGGACGGACCGCGCCGATCGTCGGCTGCTTCGCCGAGGCCACCTACGTCGAGGTCACGGCCACGCTGCGTCCCGGCGATTTCGTGGTGCTCTATACCGACGGGATGCTCGAAGCCCTGGTCGGGCACAGCGTCGACGACAGCCCGCTGGCGGACCTGTTCGCCCGCGGCGCGGGGCAGAACGCAACCGAGGTCGCTGACCGCATCGACGCCGCCCTGCGGGCCGGGGCGCATCTCGGGCAGGCCGCGCGCGAGGACGAACCGCTTCGTGACGACGCCGCGTTCGTCGTCCTCCGGGCCGCCTGAACCAACAGCCGGGCAGCCGCGCCTCCCTAGTCCAGCGAGAGCCGCCGCGAGATCGGCACCCCGGGCCGGTAGGCGAGGTGCAGGTAGCCGGGCGCCTCAAGCCCGGTGAGATCGGCGCGCGCGCCGACGCGGACGGCGCCGATGTCCTTGCGACGTAGGGCTTTCGCGTCGCCGGCCGTCGCCGACCAGAGCGCCTCGGCCGGCGTCATCGTCATCTCGCGCACCGCCAGCGCGATGACGAACGGCATGGACGAGCTGTAGCAGGTGCCCGGGTTGCAGTCGGTGGCCAGCGCGAGCGTCACCCCCGCGTCGAGCAGCCGGCGCGCGTCCGGGTACGGCGAGCGCGTCGAGAACTCCACGCCCGGCAGCAGCGTGGCGACGGTGACACCTGCCGCGAGGGCGTCGACGTCCGCGCCGGTGAGGTACGTGCAGTGGTCGACGCTCGCGGCGCCGAGCTCGACGGCCAACCGCACACCCGGGCCGGCCGAGAGCTGGTTGCCGTGTACCCGCAGGCCGAGGCCGGCGCCGGCACCGGCCTGGAGTACGGCGCGGGCCTCGTCACCGTCGAAGGCGTGCGGGCTCGCCGGTTCGCAGAACACGTCGATCCACCGGGCGTACGGGGCGCACGCCGCAAGCATCTCGCCGGTGACCAGACGCAGGTAGTCGCCGTGCACCGATCCGGCCGGCACAACGTGCGCGCCGAGGAAGGTCGTCTCCGCGGTCACCTCCGCGGCAAGACGCAGCGAGCGCGCCTCGTCCTCGACGCTGAGGCCGTAGCCGCTCTTGATTTCGACCGTGGTCGTTCCCTGCTCGGACATCTCGCGGACGCGGATCGCGAGCAGTGCTCGCAGTTCGGCATCTGTCGCGGCCCGTGTCGAAGCCACCGTCGTGGCGATTCCCCCGCCGTCGTAAGGGATTCCCGACATCCGGGCGCCGAACTCGGCGCTGCGGTCGCCGGCGAAGACGAGATGGGCGTGTGAGTCGACAAAGCCCGGTACGACGGCCCGGCCGCCCAGCTCGCGCCGCACGTCCACGGCCGGAGCGTCCACCGCGCGTCCGACCCAGGCGACCGTCCCGTCTGCGACCACGACGGCGGCATCGGCGAGGATCCCGAGCGGGGAACCGTCGCCGATCTGCGGGTCGTTGGTCACCAGCTCGCCGATCCCGGTGATCAGCAGGTGAGTCATGACGGGCCTCGATGGGCGGGCGGCGCGCAGGAGGCCGGCCGGATAGCGCGGTTCACGTGTCACCGGCCCACAGCGGTTCGATTGCTGTTGCCAGCATCCGGCCGACGTCACCGAGCCGGTGCCGGCCGTGTTCGACGACGACCGTGCCGTCGACGAGCACGGTGTCGACGTCGGGCGCGGCCGCCGCAAGGATCACCTGCTCCGGCGCGATCCCGGCCGTGCGCACGGTGTCCAGGCGCACCGCCACCAGATCGGCGCGCATTCCCGCGGCAAGCTGTCCCGCATCGCTCCAGCCGAGGCTCGCGTGCGCCGTCAGGGCGGACAGCAACTGTCCTGCCCGCAGCCGCCCGCGCCGTAGCGAGGACAGCCGTTCGTGCATCTCCAGGCCGCGGGCTTCCTCCAATGGATCGATCACGGCCTGCTGGTCGCTGCCGAGCGACAGCCTCGCGCCCGCGTCGAGCAATCCGCGCGCGGGCCCGATCCCGTCGGCAAGGTCACGCTCGGTCGTCGGGCAGAAGCAGGCTGTCACGCCGGCCGTGCCGAGCAGCGCCACGTCGCTCTCGCGCAGGTGCGTCGCGTGCACGGCCGTCAGGTTCGTTGTGAGGAGGACGGCTGCTGCGAGCAGTTCGGTAGGCGTGCAGCCGTAGTACGCCGCGCAGGCCTCGTTCTCGGCCGGCTGCTCGGACAGGTGGACGTGCAGGGGCCGCTGCCCGGCGGCCACGCGTACCTCGGCCAACGACTGGCGGTCGACGGCGCGGACGGAGTGGATCGCCGCGCCGACCCGCATGCCCGCGGACTCTCGCAGCGCGGCCAGGCGCCGGGCCCAGGCGTCGACGTCGCGGTCGCCGAAGCTCTGCTGCGCGGCCGACAGCGGAAGGTGTCCGTCGCCGGCGAGGCCGCCGGTGAGGTAGCAGGCGTCGAGCAGGGTGAGCCGGACACCGGCCTCAGCCGCTGCCGTGCGCAACGCTTCGGCCATCGCGTTCGGATCGTCGTATCGGGCACCGCGCGGGCCGTGGTGCAGGTAGTGGAACTCGCCGACGGCCGTCACGCCCGCCAGCGCCATCTCCGCGTAGGTCGCCCGCGCCAGCGCGAGGTAGGACTCGGGATCCAGCCGCTGCGCGAGCGTGTACATCCGCTCCCGCCAGGTCCAGAACGTCCCGCCGCCGTCGTGGGTGCGCCCGCGCAGCGCCCGGTGGAAGGCGTGGCTGTGCGCGTTCGCGAAGCCCGGCAGCGCGATGCCGGGCAGCCGCGCCGCGCCGCCCGGCTCGGTGCCGGGCGTCACGGCGGTGAACGCGCCGCCGTCCACCTCGAAGGTCACGTCGCGGGCCGGCCCGGCTGGCAGCAGCGCGTGCTCGGCGAACCACCTCAACCGGTCAGCTCCGTCAGGACGGCTGCCAGCGCCGCGACGCCGGCCACGCAATCGTCGTGCTCGGCGAACTCTGCCGGCGAATGCGAGACCCCGCTCGGATTGCGGACGAACAGCATGGCGGTCGCGACGCCGGCCCCGCCGAGGATTCCTGCGTCGTGGCCCGCGCCGGTCGCCAGCAGCGGCGCGTCGTCGAGCAGCGCCGCGAGCCGGGGCGTCAGATCGGGGTCGAAACTCGTCGCTGCGGTCCACGACTCCTCGGTGAGGGTGCCGTCGGCGCCGGCGGCGACCTGCTCGACGTCGGCGGCTACCGCGCGCACCCGCTGCGCGTCGGCGCCGCGCGCGTCGAGCCAGGCGGTGACCCGTGCCGGGATCGCGTTGACGCCGTTTGGCGCGACGAGCACCTTGCCGCACGTCGCCAGCGCGTCGTGACGTCGAGCGGAGTCCCGCACGGCGTGTACGACGTCGGCGAAGGCGAGCATCGGGTCGACCCGGTCGGCGAGGCCGGTCGTTCCGGCGTGGTTCGCCTGCCCGTTGAGCTCGATGCGCCAGCGCCCGTGCGGCCAGATTCCGGAGCCGAGCGCGATCGGGCGCTGCAGCTCGGCCAGACCCCGGCCCTGCTCGACGTGCAGTTCCACGAACGCGCCGACGCGCCGCAGCGTCTCGTCGTCGCGGCCGAGGGTGGCGGCGTCCGCGCCGGCTCGGTCGATGGCCTCGGCCATCGTGACGCCGTCCCCGTCGCGCAACGTTCGGGCCCGGTCCGCGGCCAGGGCTCCGGTGAGGATCCGGGAGCCCGCGCACGCGACCCCGAAGCGCGCGCCCTCCTCGTCGCCGAAGTTGACGATGCCGATCGGGCGCCGCGGCTGCGCTCCCGCGGCCCGGAGCTCGTCGAGGGCGGCGAAGGCGGAGATCACCCCGAGCGGTCCGTCGTAGGCGCCCCCGTCGGGGACGGAGTCCAGGTGCGATCCGGTGACCACGCCGGCCCGTCCTTCTGCGCGCCCGGAGTCCGGATCGCCCCACCACGCCCACTGGTTGCCGGCGCGGTCGGTGTCGAGATCCATCCCCCGCTCGGCGGCGGCACCGGCGAACCATTCGCGCAGCTGCGCATCCGCGGCCGTCCAAGCGAAGCGCCGGTACCCCCCGCTGCGGGGATCGCGGCCGATCTCCGCGATCTGCTGCCACAGCCGATCGAAGCTCGAGTGCACCGCTCCATCCGACACCCGCGGCGCCCGGCTGGCTAGCGCGGCTCGCCGGTCTCGAACCGGTCGGAGCCGGCGTTGCCGGCATTGCCGGCGGCATCGCGCATCTCGAAGGCGTCCGTGGCCCACTCGCCGAGCTCGTGCGCGATCTCGCGCACGGCGCCCGTGACGATGGTGGCGATGCGCCCGACGTGGGTCGCGGCGGACTCGGCCGCCACCTGCACGGTGTCCTTGCCGATCTCCAGTTTGCCGACCATGCGCTCTGCCCTCGTCTCTGCCGTCATGCGGCGGCGGGAACCCTCGACGGCACTACGGTAACCGCCGGGGGGATGTCGCTTTCCGCGCGGGAGCCGAACGGCAGGGCGAGGCGGAAGATCTTCGCCCAGGTCGAACCGATCTGCTTGGAGAAGCGGCCGGTGTTGTAGGGCAGCCCGTACTTCTCGCACAGGGCCCGCACCTCGGGCGCGATCTGCGGGTAGCGGCGTGCCGGGATGTCCGGGAACAGGTGGTGCTCGATCTGGTGCGACAGATTCCCGGAGAGGATGTGGAACAGCTTGCTGCCGGTGATGTTCGCCGAGCCCGTCATCTGCCGCACGTACCACGCGCCCCGCGACTCGTTCTCGGTCTGTTCCTGGGTGAAGGTCATCACACCGCTCGGGAAGTGCCCGCAGAAGATGATCGAGTACGCCCAGACGTTGCGCACCAGGTTCGCGGCCGCGTTGCCGGCGAGCGTCGGCACGAACATCGGGCCGGTCAGCGCCGGGAAGATCACGTAGTCCTTGAGCGTCTGCTTGCCGAGCTTGGTCAGCATGGCGGCGCGCAGTTCGGCCGTGTCCGACCAGCGCGTCTTGCGGCTGAGCAGGTTCTCCGCCTCGAGGTCGTGCGCCATCACCCCGTACTGGAAGAACATCATCAGCAGGAACGCGTAGACCGGGTTGCCGAGGTAGTAGGCGTTCCACTGCTGACTCTCGTCCATCCGCAGCACGCCGTAGCCGATGTCACGGTCCTTGCCGAGGATGTTCGTGTACGTGTGGTGCAGGTAGTTGTGCGAGTGCCGCCACTGGTCGCCCGGGCAGGCGGTGTCCCACTCGAACTTCTTGGAGTTCAGTGCAGGGTCGCGCATCCAGTCGTACTGGCCGTGCATGACGTTGTGCCCGATCTCCATGTTGTCGAGGATCTTCGACAGCGACAGCGCGGCCACCCCGCCGAGCCAGAACGGTGGCAGGAAACCGAGGAACATCGAGGCGCGCCCGGCCACTTCCAGCGCGCGTTGGGCCTTGACGACGTTGTAGATGTAGTCGCGGTCGGCCTTGCCGAGGTCGTCGACGACGCGCTGGCGCAGCGCATCGAGCTCCCGTCCGAGCTCGTCGACCTGATCTTCGGTGAGTGTCGTGGTCATGATGGATTCTCCTTGTCTCGCAACGGGTTCAGATGTTGAGGGCGACGTCGCCGACTGGCGCCGAGATGCACAGCTGGATCTCGGTATCGGGGTCGCTGTTGGTCTCTCCGGTCCGCACGTCGCGGGTGCAGCCGCTGGTCTTGATCTGGGTGCAGGAGAAGCAGATGCCCATCCGGCAGCCGTGCGCCGGTGCCAGGCCCGCGGCCTCGGCCTGCTCGAGCAGGGTCGCGCCGCTGTTGTCCACGGTGATCGCGCTGTGCTCGAAGCGCACCGCTCCGCTCGCCTGCCCGTCGGCGACGGGCGCGGCGGGCTGGAACTGCTCGGTGTGCAGCCGCTCGGCAGTGCCGCTGGCCTCGTAGAGCGCGCGGACGGAACTCATCAGCGCGGGCGGCCCGCACAGGAACGTCTCGGCTTCGGCGTGCCACGGCGCTGCCGCGGCGAGGTGCTCCGGGCCGAAGTAACCGTGCAGGTGCCCGCCAGTTCGCTGCTCGGTGTAGGCGAGGACGACGCGCACGTTGTCGTGCCGCGCGGCCAGCGCGAGGAGTTCCTCGCGATGGCTGACGTCCTGCGCGGTGCGGCCGTAGTGCAGGAAGGCGATCTCCCCGGCGTAGCCCTCGTCGCACAGCGTGCGCAGCATCGACAACACCGGGGTGATGCCACTGCCGCCACTGATCAGCAGCACCTTGGCCGGACGCTGCCCCGGCAGCCGGAACTCGCCGCCGGCCTGCGACAGGCCGAGCACCAGCCCGGGACTGGCGTGCGCGTGCAGGTACCGCGACACCAGACCCTCGTGATGTGCCTTGATCGTGATTTCGATGCGGCCGTCGTCGCGGTGCTGCGAGCAGCACGGTGAGTAGCAGCGCGTGCGGCGTACCCCGTCGATGTCGACGCTGACCTGCACGAACTGACCGGCCTGGAAGCCGCGCCACTGCCGGGTGGGACGCAGCGTCAGGGTGAGCGACTCGGCGGTCGAGCGCCGGACCTCGGTGACCTCGGCGCGCAGCTCACGCACCGTGAGCATGGGATTGAGCAGTTCCAGGTAGCGGTCCACCCCGTGCGGGGTGGCCAGCGCCTCGAACAGCGCCAGCGGGGAGAGCCGCCGCGAGGTGGGCCCGGGTGGTGCCACGGTGCTCATCGCTGCCTCCTTCGGCAAGAGCTAGGTCCAGATGTTCCGTCAGTGCACGGTCGTACACTCAATAGTGAAGCGAGATAAGACCGCCTCGGTCAAGCTCCGGCGGTGTGATGCGCAGTACGCCGCCGACCGCCCGAAGCGATTCGCCCGCGTAGGCTGTGGCCCGTGTCGGAACATGTCGCGCGCATCGCGAGCCGGGCCGAGCGCAAGGAACGCACCCGGCAGAACCTCATGGACGTCACCCTCCGGCTGGTCACCCGGCGCAGTCTGGCCAGCATCAGCCTGCGCGAGGTGGCGCGCGAGGCCGGCCTGGTTCCGACGGCTTTCTACCGGCACTTCGACTCGATGGACGCCCTCGGCGTGGAGCTCGTCGACGAGAGCATGCGTCCGCTGCGGCAGATGATCCGCGACGCGCGACGCGGCACGTCCAGCGGCGGCGACATCATCAAGGGCACCGTGGCGATCCTCGGCCGGCAGGTGCGCGAGAACCCGACGCAGTTCCAGTTCCTCAGCCGGGAGCGCTACGGCGGGGTCGCCGCCGTCCGTCGCGCCATCGCCACGGAGTTACGACTGTTCACCAGCGAGCTCAGCGTCGACCTGGCTCGGCTGACGGCCGGACGGGACTGGAGTTCCGACGACCTCGAGATGACCGCCGACCTGATGGTGTCGGCGATGCTGTCCGCCGTGATGGAGCTGCTCGAGATCGACAAGCGCCACCGGGAGGACGAGGTGGTCGTCCTCGCCCGGGCCGAACGGCAGTTGCGGCTGATCGCCCTGGGCATGTCCGTCTGGATCAGCGGTTCGGCCTGAACCGGACGGCCTGGTCCCGGTTCGTGGGGGCAGCGGTTTCTACTCGGCCTGGGGGAGCGCTGCCGCGATCTCGTCGACGATCCCGGCCAGCGTCGCGTCCAGCTCGGTAACGCCGCCGGCGCTGTGGGTCGAGAGCACCACGTCGGCCCAGCGCCAGCGCAACGCCAGATCGGGATGATGGTCGAGCTGCTCGCAGCGCGGCGCGAGGCGGTTGACGAACTCCACCGCCGTGGGGAAGTCGGCGAACTCGATCGAGCGTGCCAGCTGTTCGGTCGTCGCCGACCAGCCGGGATGCAGGCCCGCGACCCGCGCGTCGATCTGGTCCTGGCTGAGCAGTTCCTGCGCCATGGCAACCTCTCCGGACGGACGTCGTCGACTCCACCGTATCCAGGCCGTATAGCCTCGGCACTCGTGACCGACCGGCTGGTGTGGATCGACTGCGAGATGACCGGGCTCGACCTGGCGCGCGACGCGCTGATCGAGGTGGCGGTGCTGGTCACCGACGCGGAGCTGACGCTGCTCGACGAAGGACTCGACGTCATCATCCACACCGCCGACGACGTCCTCGACACGATGGTGCCCATCGTGCGCGACATGCACGCCTCCTCGGGGCTCACCGACGCGGTGCGCGCCTCGACGCTGACGCTGGGCGAGGCCGAGCAGCGGGTGCTCGATTACGTCCGGCGCCACGTTCCGGCGGGCAAGTCGGCGCCGCTGTGCGGAAACTCGATTGCCACCGACCGGGGCTTCCTCAGCAGGGACATGCCCTCGCTCGACGAGCACCTGCACTACCGGATGATCGACGTCTCCTCGGTCAAGGAGCTGGCCAAGCGGTGGTACCCGCGGGTGTATCACGCCCAGCCTGCCAAGGGGCTGGCCCATCGGGCCCTGGCCGACATCCTGGAGAGTGTGCGAGAGCTCGCCTACTACCGCGGCACGCTGTTCGTGGCACCGCCCGGCCCCACTCTCGAACAGGCGAACGCTGCGGCGCAGGCCGTGCTCGCACGTGGCGCGGGGAAGCTAGACTGATCCGGCTCGGTGCCCTCGCGCGCCGGCGATGGTGGGTGTAGCTCAGCTGGTAGAGCGCCGCGTTGTGGTCGCGGATGTCGCGGGTTCGAGTCCCGTCACTCACCCCGAGCCAGCGGCCCGCTGTGGCAATCGCCGGTGCGGTAGGAAGCCGCTACCCGCGGGAAGGCTGCAGCCATGACACCGCGTCCGCTGAGACGAGCCCACCCGTGACCCGCCCCGGCGACCCGGACGAGCGGCCCTCCGGGACGCAGGCGCGACCGTCCGGGAGCGCCAGTCCCGCCCAAGCGGCGGCCGAGCTCGCCGAGCTGGCCCGGGCGCTTGCCGACGCCGCTCCGCTGCAGGACATCCTGCAACGCGCCCTGGAGTTCGCGGTGGAATTCGTACCGGGCTGCGAGGAGGCCGGAGTCTCGTTGGTCCGGCGGGGCAAGACCGTCGAGACGCCGGTAACCACCGGAACGTTGGCCACCGAGTGCGACCAGCTGCAGGAGGAGCTCGGCGAGGGTCCGTGCGTCTCCGCGGGTCTGGACACGGAGAGCACGCTGCGCATCGAGGACATGGACACCGAGCTGCGCTGGCCGCACTTCGCGCCTCGGGCCGCGGAGCTGGGGGTGCGCAGCATGCTGGCCTGCCAGCTCGCCACGCCTCGTGATCGGCTGGGCTCGCTGAACCTGTACTCGACGCGCGCCCACGCCTTCGCCGCGGATTCCGAACTCATCGGCGCCGCCTACGCCACGCACGTCGGACTCGCGCTCGGCGCGCTCGACAAGGAGCAGAACTTGCGTGCCGCGTTGCAGAGCCGCGAACTCATCGGCCAGGCCATGGGCATCCTCATGGAGCGCCATCACGTCACCGCCACGCAGGCATTCGACCTGATGGTGTTGGTGTCCCAGCGCTCGCACGTCAAGCTGCGCGACATCGCCGAGGAGCTCACCCGAACCGGCGCACTGCCCAGCTGAGCGGCGTCAGCCGGCGCCCAGCGCCCACCAGCTGCGCGGCGGTGCCTACCCCGTCAGCCCCGGCGACGCATCCGCTGCTGCATCGTGGGATCGCTGAGCCACCACGGCGCGTCCGCGGTCACCGCCTCCGACGGCGAGCCTTCGGCCGTGGCGGACCGCGCGGCCCGTTCGGCCTCCAGCACGGCGTCGATCTCGGCAGCCTCGCGGGCGTCGACCCGCAGCCAGCGCCGGTAGACCAGCAGCACGAACGGCAAATCGATCACCTCGGCCACCACCCATAGGATGGTGCCGGCCGTCTGCTGATCGTGCAGGTGCCGAGGCGACCACGGATGGAGCTGGGCATGCGCGAAGTAGGAGGTGACCAGCGAGCGGTGCAGGCGCAAGACGATGCCCGGGATCGCGTCCAGAACGAGCTCGAAGGACCCGATGGCCAGCGTGAGCGCCACCGCCAGGGTGCTCGACTGCTCGTCGATGCCCAGTAACGGCAGCAGGAACAAGCCGCCGACGAAGACCAGCAGCAGTTGCACGAGCCAGCCCAGCGGCACGACGGTGATCGCCCATGCCGGCAGTGGGCCGAAAAACAGCACCACCGACAGCAGCGGCACCAGCGCGGGTCCGACCAGCGGATTGCCGAGCACCTTCGCCAGGCGCGTGCGCAGGAAGCGATCCACGCGCCCGTCCGGCCCGGAGGTGGCGCGAGCCAGTTGCAGCGGCCGCCCGACCAGCAGGACGGCCGGCACGAGCAGCCACAGAGTCAGCGCCTGTGCCGTCCACGCCCAGTACAGCGAGGACTGGTAAGCCTGCAGAAACCCGCACGACGTCCACAGGCCGAGGACGAGACCGAGCGCGAACACGGCGCCGTGCCACCGCGACCAGGCCACGCCGTCTCTGGCACGCAGGCTGCGGACCGAGCGGAGGTACCAGCCCCCGAGCAGCAACGCGGCCGCGATCGCCAGCGGCTGCCAGGCCCACTGCGTCACCAGTCCGCCGAGCGACGGGGCAGGCAGGGAGGAACTCACGCGCCGCGCCGCTTCACAGCTCGCTGGGCCCCAGTCACGCCCCCATCGTCCCAGCCCGGGCGAGCGCGTGCGCACCTGCCATCATGTCCGGCATGCGCGTCTACCTCGGCAGCGACCATGCCGGCTTCGAACTCAAGGCCAGGCTCGTCGAGCACCTCCGCGGCCGGGGTTACGAGGCGATCGACTGCGGCGCGCACGCCTTCGACGCGCAGGACGACTACCCCCCGCCGTGCATCCGTGCCGCGGCTCGGACCGTCGCCGATCCGGGCAGCCTCGGCGTCGTCATCGGCGGGTCCGGAAACGGGGAGCAGATCGCCGCGAACAAGGTGCGGGGCGCGCGGGCAGCGCTCGTGTGCGACGATGAGACGGCCCGGCTCGCGCGCGAGCACAACGACGCCAACATCATCAGCATCGGGGCCCGCAACCATCCCGAGGCCGATGCGCTGCGCTTCGTCGAGATCTTCCTGGACACCCCGTTCTCGCAGGGCGAGCGGCACGTGCGCCGCATCGCGATGCTGAACGAGTACGAGCGCACCGGCGCGATCGCCGGTCACGAGACGAGCTGAGCGCTAGCTCGGCGGTGTCCAGTTCCGCCGCACGATCACGACGTCGCGCTCGGCGGCGGCGAGGTCGTCCTCGCTCGGACGGTTCACGTCGCGTGCCCGCAGGGCCGCGCTGATCCCGAGCTGAGACGGCCCGGCGCCCACGAGATCACGCAGCTGCCGCTCGCCCGGATCGCGTCGTCCCGCCACGGCGGTGATCCTGCCACGAACGATCTCGACTGGCGCGATGGGCCCGTCAGCGACAGGCTGAGCCGCAATCAGCACCGTTTCGTCTCAGCTCGGGAGTTGCACATGCCGCGCGGTTCCTTCTCACCGGTTCGGCTGGGTGTCCTCGCCGTCGTCGCCTTGACGTCCGTCGCCCTGCTCGCCGCGCCCGGCGCGTCGGGCGCGTCGGGCGCGCCGACACCGGCGCCGGCAGGCGGGTACCGCGTCAACGACTACGCGGACGGGCAGGCGATGAGCATCCTGCCTCCCGGTGAGAACGGCCTGGTCAACGCGCCGGAGGCGGCCGCATTCAAGCTGAACGGCACGCGGCCGGCGGGTAGCCAGGACCAGCTGGGCAAGTACGCGAACCTGCTCTACGGCTACCCCTCGCTGAGCGATTCGACCCTGTCGGCGTATTACGACGACGAATCGTTCGGGGTGCGGGCCGGGGACATCACGCGCACCGAGCGCCCGGAGGCCGGCGTCACGATCTACCGCGACACCCACGACGTGCCGCACATCTACGGCGCCACGGACCAGTCGGCCGCCTACGGTGCCGGGTACGCGCAGGCCGAGGACCGGCTGTTCCTCATGGACGTGCTGCGCCACTACGGGGAGGGCACGCTTGCCCAGTTCCTCGGTGGTTCCTGTGCATTCGAACAGATGGATCACGACCAGTTGCTGCTCGCGCCCTACACCGCCGCGCAGGCCAAGGCCCAGGTCGACGCACTGCCCCGCGAGTTTGGCGCCCAGGGGGCACTGGCCCGCTCGATGATCTACAGCTACGTCGACGGCGTGAACAACTACGTCGCGAGCACGCTCAGCAACCCGCTGTTGCTGCCCGCCGACTACGTGGCCGCATTGCCGACCGTCGTCCCCCAGCCATGGTCGGTATCCGACGTTGTCGCGGTCGCCGGCCTCATCGGTGGCATCTTCGGACGCGGCGGCGGCGGCGAGGTCGCGAACGCCGCGCTGCTGCAGTACCTGCACAAGGAGTTGGGGACCTCCGCAGGGACGAGCGCCTTCCACCAGTTCAAGACGTCCAACGACCCGCTCGCGCCGACCACCGTCGTGGACAGGTCCTTCCCGTACGAGATCCCCGGCACGATCGACCCGAGCACGACGGCGCTGCCCGACGACGCCACCAAGCCGCTCACCGGCGGGCCGGTCGCCACCGCGCCGGACTGCAACCTCGCGACGCCGAATCCCACCGCAATGTCGATCATCACCGGCCTGGAGGCGATGCCCAAGCACATGAGCAACGCTCTCGTCCTCAACGCCGACCGCACCACGAGCGGGCACCCGATTGCGGTGTTCGGCCCGCAGGTGTCCTACTACGCGCCGCAGATCCTCTCCGAGGTGGACCTGCACTCACCGCACTACGACGCGGAGGGCGCCTCGTTCCCCGGCACCGGCATTGTCGAACTCGGCCGCGGCCGCGACTACGCGTGGTCGGCCACCTCGGCCGGAAGCGATCTCATCGACCAGCGCCTCGAGGTCATCTGCAACCCGAACGGCGGGACGCCGGCCGCAAAGGGCACCTACTACCTGTTCAAGGGCAGGTGCCTGCCGATGGTCCACGAGACCTTCAGCGAGTCCGTGCTTCCCAAGCCGGGCGGAATGGGTGGACCGGACACGCTCCATCACCAGATCTACAAGTCGGTGCACGGGGTGATCCAGGGGTGGACGACGGCGGCGGGCGGCAAGCCGGTCGCCGTGGTGAACCAGCGCTCGACTTACAACCATGACGTCGACTCGGTCGTCGGCTTCCTCGGCTGGGGCGAGCCGGCGCTGACGCACGACGTGAGGTCGTGGACGCAGAGCGCGGCGAAGATCCAGTTCACCTTCAACTGGTTCTACGTGGACGATCGTGACACCGGGTACTTCGTCAGCGGCCTGGACCCGATCCGTCCCTCCGACGTCGATCCCACCCTGCCGACGTGGGGCACCGGCGGCTCCGAATGGCAGGGCTTCCTGCCCGCGGCCGGCCACGTCCAGGAGATCAACCCGTCGCAGGGCTTCTTCGTGAGCTGGAACAACAAGCCCGCGCCGGGCTTCTCCGCCGCCGACGACCAGTACGGCTACGGGCAGGTGTATCGCTCGGTCATGCTGGTGAACCAGTTGCAGGCGCAGCGCGCAGCGCACTCCGGACGATTGACGCGTGCGAACGTCGTGCAGGCGATGGAGACCGCCGCGTCGCAGGACCTCGACGGCGTGACGGTGCTGCCGCTGCTGCTGCGCTACCTGGCGGGAAGCCAGCAACCCGCCAGTGTGCAGGCGATGCTCGTGCAGCTCAGCTCCTGGACGCAGGCGGGCTCGCACCGGCTCAAGGCCGCGCCGCAGGACACGCAGTACCAGCACGCGGCGGCGGTCGCGATCGCCGACGAGCTGCTGCCG
The DNA here is from genome assembly GCA_051000395.1 of Jatrophihabitantaceae bacterium. GTDB lineage: Bacteria > Actinomycetota > Actinomycetes > Mycobacteriales > Jatrophihabitantaceae > JBPCOI01. The sequence goes on along the minus strand of JBPCOI010000056.1, from coordinate 47,569 downwards.
AACCTCATCCGGGCGTTCTACGACCCGATCCTGCTCGCCGGTGGCCTGGGCAGCGCCGGATCCAACGGCGGAGCCACCGCACCGGCCTACACCGCGCTGCCGATGCAGTTCGTCAACACGCCCAACAGCGGCGGCGCGCACCTGGGCAGCGCCTACGACGGCGGGTACGAGGGCTACCTGGTGGCGACGCTGCAGCAGTTGCTCGGCGGCCACCCGCTGGACGGGTTCGGTAGCGAGATCACCACGCTCGAGTGCACCGGTGGCCCGTCGACGTGCCGTGCCGCGGTGGACACCGCACTGCTGAAGACCTACGACTCCCTGAAGACGGCGAACGGCACGTCGACGGTGGCGTCGTGGACGTCGTCGTCGGCGTCGGCGGCCGCGAGGCAGTCGATCCCGGTCTTCGACGCGATCCAGTTCCGCGCGCTGGGCCTCGTCGGCCAGCCGCCGATCGACTGGCAGAACCGGCCGACGTTCCAGCAGGTGATCGAGTTCCCGCGCCACCGGCCACGCTCGACGACGACGACGACGCCGCCGTCGACGACTACGCCGTCGGCACGCCCAGCGCCGAGGCCGTCGACTGCCGGCCACGCCGCCGCCGCGGCGACCGCGATCCCGACCGGGATTCCTGCCGGAAGGGCTGCGGTGTCGCCGCAGCCCGTCGCGCCGATCGTGCTGCTGCTGCTCGGCGTGCTCGCTGCCGCCGCCGGCGGCGCGATCGCATGGCGGCGCGGCGGCGTTCGGCGCCTCAACTCAGGGCGAGCACCTCGGTGAGCGTGCGCGCCGCCTGACCACCGTCCTCCAGGGCGATCGCCAGCGCCGTCGGTACGTCGAGGTCCTCGCGCAGCGCAGCAGGCACGGCCGCCGAGCCGGCCTCGCCGCCGGGGCGTCCGGCCGCCGTGTAGAGCTCCTCGAGCGTCGCGGACGCGGCGGCGAGCGCGGCGGGGGAGTACGTCCACGGCTGCGCCCACGGGCGCTGCAGGCACAGCAGCCGGACGGCCGCGGGCGTGTACTCGGCCAGCAGCTCGTCGACCAGCACCAGGTTGCCGGTGGACTTGGCCATCTTCGACGCGCCGGAGTGCACGGTGCCGGCCCGCAGCCAGGCGCGGGCGAACGGGGCCACGCCGGTGGCCGCTTCCGCCAGCGCGCTCTCGCACGCATGGTGCGGGAAGGCGAGGTCGGCACCCCCGCAGTGCAGGTCCACCGACGGGCCGAACAGCGCCAGCACCATCGCCGCGCACTCGGCGTGCCAGCCCGGACGCCCGTCCCCCCACGGGCTGGGCCAGCTCGTCTCGCCGTCGTCGGCAGCCTGCCAGAGCGTCACGTCCAGCGGGTGGTCCTTGGCTGGGTCGTCCGGGCGGTCGCGGTACTCGGCGGCGAGTTCGATCGCGGTGACGTCGTCGAGCCCGGCGCTCGCCGCGGCGTGCGAGGTGCGCGCGTAGACGGTGCCGCCGCGCTCGTAGGCGACTCCGCGGGCGAGAAGCGCGGCGCCGAGCTGCACGACGTGACCGACGTTCTGCGCCGCCGTGGGGGAGTGATCGGGCACCCGCACCCGCAGGGCGTCCATCGTCGCCTCGAACGAGGCACGCTGCAGGGTGGCGAGCATCGAGTGCTGCTCGCCGCGGCGGCGGGCCTCGGCGTAGAGCACCTCGTCGACGTCGGTGACGTTGCGCGCGACGGTCACGGTGTGCCCCAGCCACCGCAGCACCCGCTCGGCCGCGTCGGCCCACACGTAGGTCGCGGCGTGGCCCAGGTGCGTTACGTCGTAGGGCGTGATGCCGCAGACGTACATGCGCACGCGGCCCACCATCGGCAGGGATGCGCCGGCGAGCCGTAGCGGCATGGGAGGTCCGGTCAGGCGCGACGGGTTCACGTTCCGCATCCTGCCAGCGCCCGCGGCGAGCGCCCGCTCGCGGGCCTGGCGCGCGGCGGATCGGTTCGTGTAGTACTGCAGGCGTGGTGCAACCAGGACCGGATCCCGACACCTACCCGCCGATCGACCCGGACGAGCCCGTCCCCGACGACCCCGGCACCCTGTCGCCCGACACCCCGGAGACCCTTCCGCCCGCGCCCGTCGAGCCGATGCCCGGCCCGGACGACCCCGACAGCGTGCCGGCCACGGGTTAGCCTGTCGGCTACGTCCGCCGCTGCGGCAGGTTGCTGCTCGGCGGACGCGGCGTGGCGTCGTCCGGGTCGCCGCCGGCGAAGCCGCCGCGCACCGAGTCGAAGATCGCCAATCCCTGGCTGACCAGGCCCGAGGCGATCTCACCGAGGCCGTCAGAGCCGTTCAGGACCGTGACGTTCGCCTGGGCGAGACCCTGCGCTGCCTCCCGGACGATCTGCGGCAGCTGCTCGATCAAGAGCTGATCGAGGGAGACCCGGTTGTTCGACGCGGCCGCCTCGGCCTGGATGCGCGTGCGTTCGGCGTCGGCCTGCGCGAGAACCCGGATGCGTTCGGCCTCGGCCTCGGCCGGCTTGACGACCTCGGCGATCAGCTGCTGCTTGCGCAAGTCGGCGTTGCGGGCCGCGAGCTCCGTCTGCGCCGCAAGCACTTCGCGCTGGGCGGTGGCCTGGGCCAGCGGTCCGGACTGCGAGGCCTCGGACTCCGCCTTGTCGACCTCGGCCTTCGCCTTGGCGCGCACGATCGAGGTCTGCCGGGTGAACTCGAGCTGGGCGCGCTGCGACTCCTGCTCGGCCTGCGCCGCTGCCTGGTTCGCCTTGGCCTGCGCCACGGAGACCTCCGAGTCGTACTGCGCCTGAACGACCTTGGTCTGGCGGGTGAACTCCGCCTGCGCCCGCACCGATTGCTGCTCGGCCTCGGCCGCGTCCTGGTTCGCCTTCGCCTGGGCGGCGGACACCTCGGCCGCGAGCTTGGCCTGCACGATCGTCGTCTGCCGGACGTACTCGGCCTGCGCCCGCTTGGACTGCTGATCGGCCTCTGCGGAGGCCTGGTCGGCCTGGGCCTGCGCGATCTGGGCCTGCCGCTGGATGGCGGCGTTGTGCGGAGCGGCCATGGCCGCGATGTAGCCCAGCTTCATGTCATCGATGGACTGGATCTGGAAGGCGTCGACGGTGAGCCCGATCTTGGCCATCTCCTCCTTCGAGCCCTCGAGCACGTTCTCGGCCAGGCGCTGGCGCTCGGTGACGATCTCCTCCACTGTCATCGAGCCCACGATCGAGCGCAGGTGCCCGGCGAAGATGCGCCCGACGAGCACCGACATCTGGCTCTGGTCCGACAGGAAGCGTTGCCCCGCGTTGACGATGCTTTCGGTGTCGTTGCCGACCTTGAACGCGATGACCGCGCGCACGCTCAGCGCGATGCCCTGCTTGGTGACGCAGGCCTCGGTCACCTCGGCCTCGATCATGGACAGGCTCAGGAAGCGCGCCTTGCGGAACAGCGGCAGGACGAACGTGCCGTGGCCGGTGACGACGCGGAACGGGGATCCGTTCGCTCCCTTGCCGCCGGAGACGAGCATCGCCTCGTCGGGTTCTGGAACCTGGTAACCGAGCATGGCGATCCTCCGTTGTGACGCTGGCGGATGTGACTATGCCGGATGACGCTGTGCTGCGGTGGCCGGTTCGCGAATCGCTTCCTTTCGCGGCAGGCTCACGGGATCGGCCCGCTCGCGCCGCGCGGCGCAACGCCGGATCGGATCGCCCAGCCGCCGTCACAATCGAAGGTCTGGCCGGTGACCCAGCCGGCGGCGTCCGAGACGAGCCACGCGACGAGTTCTGCCACGTCGGCGGGCCGGCCCCAGCGAGCGGCGAGGGGCATGCGGGCCGCCACCGCGGCACGCGTCGCGTCGTCTGCGTAGCCGGTGTCGTTCGGTCCGGGGTTGACGCAGTTCACCGTCGCGCCGCTCGCAGCCAGTGCCGCGGCGAGGGTGCCCGTGACGCCCTGAAGTGCCGCCTTGGACACGACGTAGGGGATCTCGTCGGGCATCGGGTCGCGGTGTACTCCCGTCGTGAACAGCACGACGCGTCGCACTGCAGCGCGGGCGGCGGCCTGGACGAGGAGAACGGTGGAGCGGGCGTTGACTGCGAAGGACTCGTCCAGTTCGGCTGCCGTGACCGTGCTGAGGTCCTGCAAGCTCGACCGCGCGTGGACGGCGACCAGCGCGTCGAGGCTGCCGTGTTCGCGGACGTGACGCTCCACCAACCGCGCCGGGACCGCGGGGTCGGCGAGATCCGCCGCCGTCCACGAGCCGCCCGGAACCACCGGTTCGCCGTCGTCGCCGCCCCACGGCTGTTGCTCGTCGTGTGGCGGCCAGCCGGAACCGGACAGCGTCCACCCGTCCTGGGCGAGCCGGTGCGCCACGCTCCAGCCGATCCCGGCGCGTCGGCTGATGCCGGTGATCAGTCCGGTGGGCATTGCTCATCGTCCGCGCTGCTCGCCGGCCAGCTCGCAGCGCCGTGGCTGACCGCATCGTCGTCGAAGCCGATCACCAGGCGGCTGCGGTAGGCGCCGGTGTTCTCGCGCGTCGGCGCCGGCCGCGTCCCTGGCTCGACACCATCGGGCCAGACGTCCACGGCGCGGTAGCCGAAGCCGTCCTGGTCGACCGCCTCGATGTCGAGCGTGACCGCAGCCCCGGCGCCGAGGGTGCGATAGCCGGGCATGTTGATGGCGGCGAAGCCGACCCAGCAGCCGCCCGGAGTGAGCGCGGTGTCGATGACACCCCATCCCTCGGCGTTGTCGAAGTGCCGGACCGTTCCCGTGACGCGCATCCTCCGATCGTGGTCCGGCCACGTGCCGAAGCCAAACCGTTTAGGGCAGCGGACCCGGCACGTCCGCCGTGACCGGTTCGTCGGTGCCCTACGGTGAGGCTGTGTCGCCACTGGTCCGGCCAGCGACGCCGGGCGACGTGCCGGCGATCGCGCGGATCTACGGATACGCCGTCAAGGAGAGCGTCGCGACGTTCGACGTGACTGACCCGCCGCTGTCCTACTGGCACGAGAAGCTGTCGAGCGACGAGTCCGGCGACCACGTCATCGTCGTCGAGGACACGGCAACCGTGCTCGGCTACGCCTACTCGACCCGCTTCCGTCCTCGGCCGGGGTATGCACGCACTCGGGAGACGTCGGTGTACCTCGCGCCGGAAGCGGTGGGCCATGGTCTGGGTCGGCTGGCGTACTCGCAGCTGCTCTCGCTGCTCCGCGCGGACCGGATGCACTGCGCGGTGGCCACGGTGGCCGAACCGAATCCGGCATCGGTGGCGCTGCACGAGTCGCTCGGCTTCGAGCTGGTCGGCATCCTGCGGGAGGTCGGCCGCAAGTTCGATCGGTGGATCGACACGCGGTGGTACCAGTTCCGTTTCGATCCCTAGCAGATCTTTCCCCTGGCTGGTCGGCAGTACCGGGTATACTCCTGCTCGTGGTCAAGGTGATGGTGTCGCTGCCCGACGACCTGCTCGGCTTGCTCGACGCAGAGGCCGCGCGCAGGAACACCACCCGCAGCGGGCTGCTGCGCGACTACGTGCACGAAGGGTTGCGGCATCGAGCCCGCGAGCGGGCGCGCCGCATTCAGCACGTCATGCGGGAAGTGGGCCATCACGGAGGAGACGGCGTCGGCGATCTCGAGCGACACCGACCGACGGCGTGAGCTTCTGGTTCATCGACGCAAGCGTCCTGCTGGCGCGAGAGGACGCCGACGACGATCAGCACGAAGCGGCGCGCGAGCTGCTCGCCGGGGACGCGCCGCTGGCGACACTTGATCTGGCCTACTACGAGGTCGGCAACGTCGCGGTCCGAGCCTGGCGCGATGTCCAGGCGGCGGCTCGCCTGCACGCTTTGGTCGCCGCGATCGCAGCCGACGGTGGGCTGGTGCGGGCCGACGAGACGCTTATCGCCCGCGCCGTGCGCGTTGCCGACACGACGGGACTGTCGGTCTACGACGCGGGCTACGTCGCCGGTGCCGCGAGCGCCGGAGCGCAACTGGTGAGCTGCGATCTTCGCGATCTCGTGAACCGCGGTCTGGCCGTGACACCTCAGCAGGCCTGTCGCCAAGCGCAAGGATGAGTCTACGCCGGAACCGTGGTGCGCGAGCAGCGCTGGTTTCCAGCCGTTCACAAGGGATTACTGAGCTAGCAACGAGAGAGGAAGGGAGCGGGCGACGGGAATCGAACCCGCACCATCAGTTTGGAAGACTGAGACCACCCCAGCACTACATCCCCTGTATTTACTGGCTTACAACGAGTTTTAGGCAAGATCGACTAAGGCCGCGTGCCATCCACATGCCATCCACGAACGGAAGTCGACCCATTCCGTGATCTTGAGGCGGACGCTCAGCGGGTGATCCTGGGGCGGCGGATTCGGCTTGATCGCGGTGTCCAGGACACTTTGATCGACGCGGCCCTGATTGACCTCACGAGTCAAGGCCGCTCGCGCATGCGGCCGGGTCAGGTGAGCCACTTGGCTCACCTGACTCGCGCATGCGGCCGGGTCAGGTGTGTCAACCTGATACAGGTCTCCGCTGATTGACCTCACGAGTCAAGGCCGCTCGCGCATGAGCTTCGGCCACCGTCTCCACCTCGCCGCGTTCTTGCCCGGGACGAGGTTGCGGTGAAGGTGGGTTTGGGGTCGGGCCGCTCCTACGAACGGCACGCGAAGAACGTCGAGCGGGCCGCCCGGAAGCGGAGGCGCGTCAGCGTGAGGGTCAACGGCTCGGCGGCCAGATCCGGCAGGGTTCAGCTTCCTGGTCAAATGACCAAGAAGCTGAACCGCGAGGTACCCGAGCCGAGGTCGCCGACGCGATCGGCATGACGGAGTCGACCTACGCACGCGCCAAGCGTGTCGTGAACGCGGCCGAAGACGAGGACGCGCCCGAGCCCGTCCGCGCTGCGGCCGTCCAGGCGGTCAAAGCCGCGCAGCGGCCGCCACGTCTCCCCCCGCCGTGAACAGAAACTCTCCAAGTCTCGCGTAAAGGCGGCCTTCTGCGCGGGCCGCCGACCCGCCGCCGGGACACGAGACGGCACACCCACCCAGACGCGGACCGCCCGGCCGGGCACAAACAACGGGGAGAGAAATTGTTCACAGCGGGGTCACGCGGCGGTCGGGGGTGGGGGGTGGCCCCCCTATGCCTGCTGGTAGGTGCCGGCTTGGGCGGCGAGGGCGGCTATGCGGCTGCCCAGGCCGGCGAGTTCGGGCGGTTCGGGCACCACGAACTCCCACAGGGTGCTGATGGGTTGGGGGCGGCTGGCTGCTTGCAGCTCGTTCCAGGCGGCGGCCTTGTCGGGTCGGGCGGCGAGGTAGCGGTCGGCGACGTCTTGGTAGGCGAACAGGCCGCCGGTGAGCGCGGCGGAGCCGACGGCGCGGGCGAGTAGTTCGTCGCCGGATTGTTCGGCCTGCTCTAACAGTGCTGCTGCTTCGGCTTCCGAGCTGGTTTGTGCGGCGCGGGCCTGGGCGTCGCGGAAGCTGACGGCAATGGTCGCCTGTTCGGCGGGGCTGGCGCCGGCGGTCAGGTCTTCGTTGCCGAATACTGCGCGTTTCAGCGCGGCCAGGCCCGCGCCGCTGGCTTGCCCGGCGGTCTCCTGCAGTTTGGCCATGTCGGCTTGTGCGCGCAGGTATACGGCGGCGATCATGGCCTGTCGGGCCGTGTCGGAGAGCGCGCCGTTGTTGCGTATGGCGGTGTAGGCGGCTTCGGCGCGGTCGCGGATCTGATCCGCGGGGCGGTCCCACTGCGGCGTCTCGGCGGCGCTGGCGGGCGATAGTCCCATCTGGGCGAGGATCTCGGCTTGGTTCACGGGGCCTTCCTTCTGTCGCGGTAACGGTTCGCGTCGGCCTCGGCGATCAGCCAGCGGCCGGCGGCCTGGCGGGCCGGTAGCCGGCCTGCGGCTATGGCCCGGCGGACGCCGCGATCGGTGATCCCGACCACGGCGGCCGCCTCCGCGGCGTCCAGGAGCGGGGCGCCACTGTCCAATGCTGTGGCCGGCGCCGGGTGATCGGCCAGCGTGGGTCCGTCTACGGAACCGGAACCGGAACCGGAGTCGCGCCAGTACATGGCGGCGGCGCGGACCGCGATCAACACAGAGTCGACGGCCGGGTCGGCGCCGCGCAACGCGGCACGACGGCGCGGCAAGTCGGTTTCCTGTTCCAACCAAGCGCAGGCCCAGCCTGGCAGCTCGACGGCCGGCCCGTCCCAGCCGAGCAACCAACCGCCCGGCGGCCGGCGGGACACCATCACAACGCCCTGAACGTCGGCGCCGGCGGCTGCGCCTCGGCATGCGCGGCGCAGCCGGCGCACAGCAGCAGCAGATGCGAGGCGTGGGCACACCCAGCCGTCTGGCAGGCGAAGCTGGCCCGAGCGGCGGCTGGGCGGGTGCACGGAACCGGCGGGCAGCACTTCTCGGCGCATTGCAAGAGCGCCTGGCAGCGCGCCTGCACGGCGGTACCGGGCGTGGCGGTGTAGGTCATGCGCCGACTTCGGCCCGGCGTTGCAGCGCCTCCATGATGCAGTCCGCGCACCGGCCGTTCGCGGTGTTGATCGACGTCAGCGGGTGACCGCATGGCGCGGCGTTCCCGCCAGTCAGGCCAACACTCGCAGCCTGGCGCGACTGGCGCGACTGTGAGTCAGCGTCGGCGCGGAGGCCCCGTGTTTCGCCAGTTGCGCCACTCCCGCCAGTCGCGCCACGGTCTGAGTGCTGGGGTGCGTCTGGCGCGTCCGGCGTGGTTGCGAGCTGCCAGATCCAAGGGCCGCCGAACCCATCCTTGGACGAGGCCACTCCCGCGCGTCTACGTGCTCGGGTCAGCGTCGACTTCGCGATCCCGTCGCGGGCGGCAGCCTTGAGTGCGTCCGATGCGATGGCGCGACCTCCGCCGTCGGCAAGGTACTTGCCGAGCCACTGGACCGCTTCGTCGCGCGCGTCGACGTCCTCATCGGTTGAGTGTTCGCGCAGCAGGTCGCGTACGTGTCGTTCGGATTCGGCACCGAACACGAACCGTGAGACGTTCGAGGGGCCGGCGTCGGTGTCCAGGGTGACGGGCTCGATGGTGTAGCTGAGCGAGGGCAGGTCTTCGCGCCCGAGGTTGTTCTTGATCGTGGACAAGACACACTCGCCGGTGTCCTCGTCGCGGCCGAAGCCAAGCGCGGCGCGCACCAGCTGTCCGAAGCCGGCCGAACCGCCGATGAGCAGCAGCGGGTCTGATCCGGCCGCCTTGGTGAAGTGCGCGATTGCGTAGACGGTGCAGCGTGTCGCGTCGGCGACGGCGACGAGCGGTTCCAGCGCGGCGCGGACTTCTCGTGCCCGGTAGTCGTTGACCGATGCGTCGATCATGGACAGCAGCGGGTCGAGCACCAGCATCGCGACGTCGTGTGCCCGGATGAGGTCACCGAGTGCCGCGGTGTCTACCGGCAATGTGAGCGCGCCGGCCGTGTCGGTGGTCGTGGTTTGCACGTTGATCCGGTAGACCCGTTCGAGATCGGCGCCAGCGGCGCCCAGCCGCGGTACGACCGTCATCTCGTAGGAGTCCTCCGCGGCGGCATAGATGACCCCGGCCGGCGCGCCGTGTAGGGCGCCGGGCAGCGTGCCGCGGGTGATCTGAGCGGCCAGCCACGCGCCGAACTGGGACTTACCTATCCCTGCCCGGCCGGCACCGATGACAACCACGCCCTGCGGGATGCGTCCCGCGCCGTCCTCGTCGCCGGTCTGCCACAGCCAGCGCACCGGGCGCATGGTGATGTGCGACGCCGGGGTGAGGCTCAGCTGACGGTCGCCAGTGCGTCTCGAAGAAACCACCGAAGGGACCGAAGAACCCACGTCCCGGATGCTGGTCCCTTCGGTCCCTTCGTGGATTCTTGGCGAGGTGTCAGGAATGAAGTCGCCGATGCCGTAACCGGCGGCGACGTGATCGGCGGCGTCCTTGCCGATCTTCGGTTTGAAGATTTGGACGTCGGCGCGGCCGGCCAGCGAGGCGGCGACCTCGGCGGCGTGCGCCCGGCCCGGGCCGTCCTGGTCCGCTACAACAAGGACCTTCCCGCCGTACAGCGGCGCCGGGTCGATCTTGGACCACTTCCCGGCGCCCATCGGCGAGCACGTCGCGACGACGCCGAGCGTTTCCAGAGCGTGCACGTCCTTCTCGCCCTCGACCACGAACACGGGCCGACCCGCGGCGACGGCGGCGCGGACCTTGCTCAGCCGGTACAGCTCGGCCGGGGCGTCGGTGTGCGCCTGCCGAAACTCCTTCGCATCCGAGCGGATCACCTGCCGGCCGTTGTCGTAGCGGTAGACAGCGTGCGCGGGTATGCCCGCGATCCGGCCCGGTTTCGGCTCGTCGAACAGGTCGCTCATCGTCAGCCCGAGCGCGCCCATCACGTCCTCGGTCCGGCACCCAGCGTGGCAGTGGATCAACGTCTGACCCTCGATACCCGTGATCGACAGCGAGGGTGTGCTGTCCTCGTGCGCGGGGCACTGCGCCGAGCACTTGTTCGAGCCGGTCGGCTTCGTCGTGCAGCCGTGCGACTCGAGTGCGGGGACGATGAGGTCGTAGGCGGCGGTCACCGGATCTCACCGACCTGGCGCAGCTCGACCATGACCGCATGCGCCTCGACGCCGCGCAGCTCGGCCCGCTCGATCGCTCGATAAGCGCTGTCGAGGGAGAGATACAACCGACGCCGCACGTCCCCGTTGCGGGTGTGAACTAGAACGGCGTATCCGAGCCGTTCGCGGGGGATGTCGTAAGAATCAGCGAGCCAGTCGTGCCAGTGCGCGAACTTCTCGGGTGTCAACCCGGGAACGTCCGTACCTCGGGGTACGGTGACTGTGTTGATCTCCTTGCTGGGGTTCGTTGCGCCGTCCGTCGTCAGCGGGCGGCGTTTCCCCGTTCCGCCGGGCATTAGGCCACGGTTCCGGCGGTCGGGATGACGCGGGCGAGGGCGTCGAGCTCGTCGGCGTTGAGGCGGACGAGGCGCTTACCGACGCGGTAGCCGGTCAGTTCCCCGGCGGCGATCATGCGGCGAACGGTGCGCTCCGAGCAGTCGAACCGCTCGGCGGCTTTCTTGAGATCTACGAGACGCGACGGCGGCTTCGATGAATGAGGCATGACAGGTGGACCCCTCTTGGGTCTCCACCGGTGCTGCCAACGTCCCGGATTTCCGCACTACAGCGGGGGCGACTTGCTCGAACAGGTTAAAGGCTACTCGTGGCTGGGAGTGTCTGGTGATGACACGCGGAATATGACCTCGACAGTCCTGCCGAACTTGAGAGCCGAGGCGAGATCGGACCGAAATCGTTCGGGGTCGACGGGCTGCCATTGATGTTCGCAGGCGACAAATACTGGCTTCCCTGCCCACGCGTATCCCCGCGGCGCAAAGACGCGCCGAGCCCGGCCGCGACGCATGTACTGATCTGACCAATGCAGTCGAGCGTCGTCGAGTTCCCTCGCGCCGTGCTTGTCTCGGCGAGCATCGGGCAGGTGGAACGTTGGATGCCAGATCAGCACATCGCTCGGGGTGTTCCAGGCAGCGAGCAGTAGGCAACGACATTCGCACCGGTAGGAAACCTGCGGATCGACGGCGGCTTTTCGGATGCGTTCGATTCTTGCGACGGCGATGCCATCCTCAGATGCGTCCGCGTCGTCACGGGCGCGTGCTGCGTGGATCCGGTCGCGCAGCCAGGGCGTCCCGGCGATCAAGTCGGAGAGTCTCACCTTGCCCCCTCTGACAGCTTTGACAACAGTGCAGCGATCTCAGCATCCCGGCCTTTCGCGGCGTGCTGGTAGCGCATCGCGGCGGCCGGGGTCGAGTGCCCGAGGCGGGCCATGACCTCGGCGAGCGACGCGCCGGCCGCGGTCGCGTACACGGCGCCGGTGTGCCGCAGGTCGTGGAAGCGCAGGTCGGGGCGCCCGGCGGCCGCGCGGGCCCGGACGAACGGTTTGAACATCCGCGCAGCGGGCATGTGCTTGTGGGGGTCGCTCGCGGTGGGGAACAGCAGCGCGTCCTTGCCGGCGACGGGCATCTTCCGCAGGTGTTCGCCGACTGCGGGCAGCACGTGCGGGGGAATCGCCACGTCACGAGTGCCGGCGTCGGACTTCGGGGTGCCAACTACCGCGGTGCCGCCGAGCCACGTCACGGCCTGCCGGACGCGCACCGTGCCGGTGCGTAGGTCAATATCGGATCGGCGTAGCGCGGCCAGCTCCCCGTAGCGCATCGCGCACCACGCGGCGAGCAGCACCATGAGCCGCAACCGCTCGGGCATCTCGGCGACGACGACGGCCAGCTCGGCGGGTGTCGCCGGCTCGGTCTTCGTGGTGCGTTTCGGTGCCTGCCCGGCGCCCCGGATGCGGCACGGATTCGCGGGCAGCAACTCGTCGTGCACTGCCGTGGCGCAGATCGTGCGCAGCAGCGCGTAGGCGTGTGCCCGCTGGCGTGCCTTGCCCGCATCCAAGTGCGAGTACCACTCGCGCACGACGGCCGGGCTGAGCTTGGCGACGGGCATCGGGCCGAGGTCGGGGAGTATCTGCCGGTCGAGCAAGTCGCGGTACAGCGCGCGGGTGCGGGGCTTGAGGTCTCGCTCGCGCAGCCAGGCCTCGGAGTAGTCGGCCAGCGGGACGAGCTCGGCCTGCTGCGCCATCTGCTCGGCTTCGCGGGCGGCCCGTCGAGCACCGGGGGAGGTCCAGTCGGGCGACGCGGTGAGGCGGTCCTCGGCGGCGAGCCAGCCCTCGGCGTCGGTCTTCGTGGTGAACGTGGCCGACGCCGTGTGCCGTGCGCCGTCCGGGCCGACGTAGGACGTCTGGTACCGCTTGCTGGGCAGCTTGCGGATGCGGCCGAATGCCCGGTGACCTTGCTTGCCTGCCATGTGTGCTCCCTCGGTCACGGATGGCACGCCGTGCCATCCACGTGCCATCCAGCAGTGACTTCCTGCCGATTGTGTCACGTCCTGCCGCTCAGTGGGGGAGGCACATAGCCCAGAAAACAAGGGGAAAACGTGGGGAGCGGGCGACGGGAATCGAACCCGCACCATCAGTTTGGAAGACTGAGACTCTGCCATTGAGCTACGCCCGCATGCTCGCGCGGACGGCAAGGGCCCCGCGTGCGCACCCAGGTTACCGGCACCCGGGACGGCGGGTACCTAAGCGCCCGTAGACTGATCCCCCGTCAGCGTCCGGGGTGTGGCGCAGCTTGGTAGCGCACTCGCTTTGGGAGCGAGGGGCCGTGGGTTCGAATCCCGCCACCCCGACCGAGGCCGTCCACCGGAATACCCTCAGCAACACTCAGCAACACCCCTCAACAACACCCTCAACAGTCCAGCCGAGGAGCAGCAGCACTGTGAAGAGCACCGCCGAGAACCTGAGCCCGACCCGCGTCCGGCTCGCCGTCGAGGTGCCGTTCGAGGAGCTCAAGCCCAGCCTGGACGCCGCGTACAAGAAGATCGGCTCGCAGGTCCGCATCCCGGGCTTTCGCCCGGGCAAGGTGCCGGCCCGCATCATCGATCAGCGCGTCGGGCGCGCCGCGGTTCTCGAGGAGGCCATCAATGCCGCGCTGCCCGGTGTCTACACCGAAGCGGCACGCGAACACGAGATCCGGCCGATCAGCCAGCCCGAGATCGACGTGACCAACGTCGAGGACGGCACCTCGCTGAGCTTCACGGCCGAGGTGGACGTGCGGCCCGAGATCGTGCTGCCGGAGCTGGACGCCCTGGCCGTCACGGTCGACGACGTCGCGGTCACCGACGAGGACGTCGACGAGCAGCTCGACGAGCTGCTCGAGCGCTTCGGCACGCTCACCGGGGTCGAGCGCGCGGCGCAGACGGGCGACTACGTCGCTCTCGACCTGCTTGCCGAGGTCGACGGCCAGCAGGTCGAGGCCGGCTCGGCGAAGGGACTGTCCTACGAGCTCGGCTCGGGGGATCTCATCGACGGCCTGGACGAGGCAATCGCGGGCAGGTCCGCGGGGCAGAGCGCCACGTTCACCACCACCCTGCAGCAAGGCGAGCACGCTGGTGCCGAGGCGGAGGTCACCGCGACGGTCAACTCCGTCAAGGAGAAGCAGTTGCCCGCCGTCGACGACGACTTCGCGCAGCTGGCCAGTGAGTTCGACACCGTCGCCGAGCTGCGCGAGGACCTACGCGCCCGCGTCGGTCGGGCCAAGGCGCTCGAGCAGGGCGCACAGGCGCGCGACAAGGTGCTGGAGAAGCTGCTCGAGTCCGTCGAGTTCCCGCTGCCCGAATCGGCCGTGCAGACGGAGATCGGCTACCGCGAGCACGAGGTGGTGCACTCCCTCGGGCACGACGACGAGCTGTTCGAGCGCTACCTCACGCTGCAGGGCAAGACGCGTGAGGAGTACGACGCCGAACTGCGCGAGAGCGCCGAGAAGTCGGTGCGGGCCCAGTTCATCCTGGACGCGATCGCGGACGCGAAGGGCGTGCAGATCGGCGACGGTGAGCTGACCGAGTACCTCGTACGGCAGGCGGCGCGTTTCCAGATGCCGCCGCAGGAGTTCGCCAACCAGGTCGTGCAGGGCGGCAATCTGCCGGGCCTCGTCGCTGACGTGCGGCGCAACAAGGCGCTGGCGGCCGTGCTCGAGTCTGCGGCCGTCACCGACGCCTCCGGCGCCGTCGTCGACCTGTCCGCCCTCGCGCCGTCGGCGATGAGCCAGATCCTCGACGCGGACGACGACGACGAGCTCGACGACGGCGCGAACGACACGCCCGGGACTTCCCACACCGAGTAGGCGGCAGCCGTCAAGCCCTGAGCGAACGCGCTGCATTCGGGGACTGTTCGGCGCGCGGGCTTCGTTAGGGTCGAGGACGTCACTACCGAGACGAGAGAAGGTCCGCTGACGTGAGCCGCTTCGAACCACAGCCGGTGCGCACCGTGCAGTTGCGCAGCCCCGGCGCCGGCATGACGCTCAACGACTCGGTCTACGACCGCCTGCTGCGCGAGCGAATCATCTTCCTCGGGCAGGCGGTCGACGACAACATCGCCAACCAGATCTGCGCGCAGCTGTTGCTGCTTTCCGCCGAGGACAGCAACCGCGACATCAACCTCTACATCAACTCACCCGGCGGTTCGGTCACCGCGGGCATGGCGATCTTCGACACGATGCAGTTCATCGACTGCGACGTGTCGACGTACGCGCTCGGCCTGGCCGCCTCGATGGGCCAGTTCCTGCTCTCCGCCGGTGCGCGCGGCAAGCGCCACGCCCTGCCGCACGCCCGCATCCTGATGCATCAGCCGTCGGCGGGCATCGGCGGCACCGCGTCCGACATCGCCATCCAGGCCGAGCAGTTCAAGCTGACCAAGGTGGAGATGGCCGAACTGATCGCCGAGCACACCGGCCAGAGCGTCGAGCAGATCCGGCTCGACTCCGAGCGGGACCGGTGGTTCACCGCCGAACAGGCGCTCGAGTACGGCTTCGTCGACCACCTGCTGACCTCGGTGACGCAGATGCCCAACGGCTCCGGCCCGGCTCCGGCCTGAAGGGGACACCGACCATGAGCGAGTTCCTCACCCCGTCCGGGCTGCACCTGCCCGCCGCGACCGGCGGCACCGGGCTGCAGTCGCGCTACGTGCTGCCGTCCTTCGTCGAGCGGACGAACTATGGCATCAAGGAATCCAACCCGTACAACAAGCTTTTCGAGGAACGCATCATCTTCCTCGGCGCGCCGATCGACGACGTGGTAGCCAACGACGTGATCGCGCAGCTGATCGTGCTGGAGTCCAACGACCCGGACCGCGACATCCTCATCTACATCAATTCGCCGGGCGGCTCGTTCACCGCGCTGACGGCGATCTACGACACCCTGCAGTTCGTGCGCCCCGAGGTGCAGACCTACTGCATGGGCCAGGCCGCGTCGGCCGCCGCGGTGCTGCTCGCGGCGGGCACCAAAGGCAAGCGCTTCGCGCTGCAGAACTCACGGGTGCTGATCCACCAGCCCTCCGGCGAGGGGCAGGGGCAGGTCACCGACCTGGAGATCCAGGCCAACGAGATCCTGCGCATGCGCGGGCTGCTCGAGTCGATCCTGGCCCACCACACCGGGCAGACGGAGGAGAAGATCCGCGCGGACATCGAGCGCGACACCATTCTCACCGCTGCGCAGGCCAAGGAGTACGGCATCGTCGACGAGGTCATCAACACCCGCAAGATGGTCGACACGCCGTAACTCCTGCGCCGCGCCGGGGACCGCATTACAGGGGACTTCCGGGGTGTTTACGGGTAGCGTTTGCGCTCTGGACGACGGCCAGCGAAACACCCACAGACGCACCGCCCACAGAGGGGAAACGATCCGCCCGTGGCACGAGTCGGCGAGACCGGTGACCTGCTCAAATGCTCTTTCTGCGGGAAGAGCCAGAAGCAGGTCAAGAAGCTCATCGCCGGACCTGGCGTGTACATCTGCGACGAGTGCATCGACCTGTGCAACGAGATCATCGAGGAGGAACTCGCCGAGACCAGCGAGTTCAGCTTCGACGAGCTGCCCAAGCCCAGCGAGATCGACGAGTTCCTCAACGGTTACGTCGTCGGTCAGGATCACACCAAGAAGACGCTCGCCGTCGCGGTCTACAACCACTACAAGCGGGTCCAGGCCGGCGGTGACGGCAAACCCCGAAACGCCGAGTCCGCCGTCGAGCTGGCCAAGTCCAACATCCTGTTGCTCGGACCGACGGGCTCGGGCAAGACGTTGCTCGCCCAGACCCTGGCCCGCATGCTCAACGTCCCGTTCGCGATCGCCGACGCGACGGCGCTGACCGAGGCCGGCTACGTCGGCGAGGACGTCGAGAACATCCTGCTCAAGCTGATCCAGGCCGCCGACTACGACGTCAAGCGGGCCGAGACGGGCATCATCTACATCGACGAGGTCGACAAGATCGCTCGCAAGGCCGAGAACCCCTCGATCACCCGGGACGTGTCCGGCGAGGGCGTGCAGCAGGCGCTGCTGAAGATCCTGGAAGGGACGTCGGCGTCGGTGCCGCCGCAGGGCGGGCGCAAGCACCCGCACCAGGAATTCATCCAGATCGACACGACCAACGTGCTGTTCATCGTCGGCGGCGCGTTCGCCGGTTTGGACACGATCATCGAAGCGCGGATCGGCAAGAAGGGCCTCGGCTTCGGCGCGGAGCTGCACACCAAGTTCGAGCGCGAGCAGCGTGACGTGTTCGGCGCGGTGATGCCCGAGGACCTCATCAAATTCGGTCTCATCCCGGAGTTCATCGGACGCCTTCCGGTCATCACCTCCGTTCGCCCGCTCGACCGCGACGCGCTGGTGCAGATCCTCACCGAGCCCAAGAACGCGCTGGTGCGCCAGTACGCCAAGCTGTTCGAGCTCGACAACGTGGAGCTGGAGTTCGACGCCTCGGCGCTCGAGGCGATCGCGGATCAGGCCGTGCTGCGGGGGACGGGCGCCCGCGGCCTGCGGGCGATCATGGAGGAAGTGCTGCTGTCGGTGATGTACGAGGTGCCCTCACGCGAGGACGTCGCGCGGGTCGTGATCAGCCGTGAGACGGTGCTCGATCACGTCTACCCCACGCTCGTGCCGCG
The DNA here is from genome assembly GCA_051000395.1 of Jatrophihabitantaceae bacterium. Lineage (GTDB taxonomy): Bacteria > Actinomycetota > Actinomycetes > Mycobacteriales > Jatrophihabitantaceae > JBPCOI01. The sequence goes on along the minus strand of JBPCOI010000056.1, from coordinate 30,102 downwards.
CACGCCCAAACGCGAGCGCCGCGAGAAGTCGGCCTGAGGGCTGCTCGAGACTGGCGCCACGCGAGCCTCAGAACGTGACGTGAACCCGGTCCTCGACGGCGCGGTATCCCAGCCACTGGTAGATCGCGTTGGACGTCGGATTGGCCAGATCGGTGAATAGGACGGGAACGGCGCCGCAGTCGAGGATGTCGCGGGTCGCTGCCGCCGAACCGTAGCCGCGCCCGCGTAACGGCGTAGCGCGCCGAAAGCCTCACGCATGAAGTCCGCGAACCAGCCGCTGAGCAGGTCCGCGTCCGGCCAGCTCGCCAGCCGCGCTCGCCCGCGCACCCCGGTCGGTTCGTTCAGCTCGTCCAGCCGGAACAGCCGCTCGCGGATGTGCGCGGACACCGCGAGGCCCCGCGTCTCGAGGGCTGCGGCCAGCGGCTCGACGACGCGTGCCGGGCCACCGATCGCGGCCACCGGGGCCAGCGCCGCAACGGCTTCGGCCAGCTCGGCGAGATCTTGCCAGCCCGCCGTCACGGTCACCGGTGTGTGCCGTTGGGATCGGACCGCCAGCACCCGCGGGTCGCCGGCGGGCCACGCGCACCAGCCGTCGGCGTCCTCGTTGCGCACTCCGGAGACGATGCTGCTGAACACCGTGTTGCGCACCGGGTCGGCCGCGAGCAGCGGCGTGACCATGGCGATGATCTCGTCCGCGTCGGTCGTGGTGAGCAGCGTCATGGGTTGATCATCGCCGTCCACCCGCGCGGCGTCCACGCCGATTCGACGCGTGGGCGCATTACTACGATGCAAGCGTGACCGAGACCGAGCCGCCGCGTCCGCGACCCGAGCAGCGCGCACAACTGCCGAGCAAGTTCGTGCCGGGCAAGCTCGAGGCTGCGCTGTACGAGCGCTGGGTCGAGCGCGGTTACTTCACGGCCGACCCGGGCAGCGGCAGGACGCCGTACTCGATCGTCATCCCGCCGCCGAACGTCACCAGCAGCCTGCACCTCGGCAGCGCGCTCGAGCACTCGATGATCGACGCGCTCACCCGCCGTGCCCGGATGCGCGGTCGCGACGTGCTCTGGTTGCCGGGCATGGACCACGCCAGCATCGCCGTGCAGAACCTCGTCGAGCGCCACCTCGCCGAGACCGAGGGCAAGAGCCGTTTCGACTACGAACGCGAGCAGTTCGTCGGCAAGGCCTGGGAGTGGAAGGAGCGTTTCGGTGGCCGCATCCGGGAGGGGATGCGTCGTTTCGGCGACGGCGTCGACTGGTCGCGCGAGCGGTTCACCCTGGACGACGGCCTCAGCCGAGCCGTCCAGACGATCTTCAAGAGGCTCTACGACGAGGATCTCGTCTACCGTGCCGAGCGGATCATCAACTGGTGCCCGCGCGATCTCACCGCGCTCAGCGACATCGAGGTCGACCATGCGGACGAGCCCGGCGAGCTCGTCAGCATCCGCTACGGCGACGGCGAGCACGCGATCGTCGTGGCCACGACGCGCGCCGAAACCATGCTCGGTGACACCGCGGTGGCGGTGCATCCCGACGACGCCCGCTACCGGCACCTGGTCGGGACGACGGTTGCCCTGCCGCTGACCAACCGGCAGATCCCGATCGTGGCCGACGAGCACGTCGATCCGTCCTTCGGCACGGGGGCGGTGAAGGTGACGCCCGCGCACGACCCGAACGACTTCGAGATCGGCCGCCGCCACGAGCTGCCGATGCTCACGGTGATGGACGAACGTGCCGTGATCACCGCGCCCGGACCGTTCGCCGGCCTGGACCGCATGGAGGCCCGGTCCGCGATCGTTGCCGCGCTGCGCGAGGACGGCCGGATCGTCGCCGAGAAGCGGCCGTACGAGCATTCGGTCGGGCACTGCTCACGCTGCGACACGGTGGTCGAGCCGCGGCTGAGTCTGCAGTGGTGGGTGCGCGTCGAGACCCTGGCCGCAGCAGCCGGTGAGGCGGTGCGCGACGGGCGCGTCGTGATCGAGCCGGCGTCGATGGCGCCGCGCTACTTCGCCTGGGTGGACGGCCTGCGCGACTGGTGCATCAGCCGTCAGCTGTGGTGGGGGCACCGCATCCCGGTCTGGTACTCACCTGACGGCGACGACGCCTGCTTCGGCCCCGACGAGACGCCGCCGCCCGGCTGGACGCAGGACGAGGACGTGCTCGACACCTGGTTCTCCTCGGCGCTGTGGCCGTTCTCGACGCTGGGCTGGCCCGCGGACACCGAGGACCTGCGCACCTACTACCCGACGACGGTGCTCGTCACCGGCTACGACATCCTGTTCTTCTGGGTCGTGCGGATGATGCTGTTCGGTCTCTACGCCATGGACGGGCAGGCGCCGTTTCGCACCGTGTTGCTGCACGGGTTGGTGCGCGACGCGTCCGGTAAGAAGATGTCCAAGTCGCGCGGCAACGTCGTCGATCCGCTGGTGTGGATCGATGCCTACGGTGCCGATGCGGTACGCCTGGCCCTGCTGCAGGGTGCGAACCCCGGCGCCGACCAGGCAGTCAACGAGGACTGGGTGATCGGTGCTCGCAACTTCTGCACCAAGCTGTGGAACGCGACGCGCTTCGCCCTGCTCAACGGAGCGAGCCTCGCGGGCCCGCTGCCGGCGGGCCTGAGCGGAGCGGACGCGTGGATCGTCTCGCGGCTGAACACGGTGATCACCGAACTGGACGAACTCTACGAGCGTTTCGAGTTCGCGAAGGCGTCCGATCTGCTCTACCACTTCGCGTGGGACGAGGTGTGCGACTGGTACGTCGAGCTGGCAAAAGTGAGCCTGGCCGACGAGCAGACCGCGCCGATCACCCGGCGCGTGCTCGGCGAGGTGCTGGACACGCTGCTGCGCCTGCTGCACCCGATGGTCCCGTTCGTCACCGAGGCACTGTGGACGACGCTGAGCGACGGCTCGGAGCAGGGGCCATCGCTGGTGATCGCCGCGTGGCCCGTGCCCGACCGCTCGCGCATCGATGCCGGCGCGCAGGACGACATCGCGGCGATTCAGGCCCTCGTGCTCGAGGTGCGGCGTTTTCGCAGCGAGCAGGGACTCAAGCCGGCGCAGCGGATCCCGGCTCGCTTCACGGGCCTCGGCGCCCACGAGCGCGCGGCCCGCGCGCTGCTGCGACTAGGCGAGCCCGCCGCGGACTTCGACCCGACCGCCGCGCTGACCACAGCCGGCGGAGTGCTGGTCGAGTTCGACCTCTCCGGCACGGTGGACGTCGCCGCCGAACGCGCGAGGCTGGACAAGGACCTCGCCGCGGCGAACAGAGAACTCCACAGCAACGCCGCGAAGCTCGGCAACGAGGCGTTCACGAGCAGGGCGCCCGCAGCCGTCGTCGCCAAGCACCGCGAGCGGATGGCTGCCGCCGAGTCTGACCTCACCCGCATCCAGGCGGCACTCGCCGTGCTGCCGCAGCAGTGATGAGTAGTCCGGAGCAGAGCAACGCCGAGCTGCTGCGAGAGGTCACTGCGCAGATCTTCCGACGGCGCGGCGAGGGGCACGTGCACCCGTCCAACGAGCGGATGCGCGCGCTCGTCGACCTGCTCGGCCAGCCGCAGCGCGCCTACCGCTCGATCCACCTCACCGGCACGAACGGCAAGACCAGCACGGCCCGCATGGTCGACGAGCTGCTCCGCGGCTTCGGCCTGCGCACCGGCCGCTACACCAGCCCGCACCTGAGCAGCGTGACCGAGCGCATCGTGTTGGACGGCGAGGCCGTCACCGACCGGGTCTTCGTGGCGGCCTACCAGGACCTCGCCCCGTATCTCGACCTCGTCGACGAGCAGTTCGATGTGCCGCTGTCGTTCTTCGAGATCGTGACGGCGATGGCATTCTCGATCTTCGCCGACGCCCCCGTCGAGGTGGCCGTCGTCGAGGTGGGCATGGGCGGCGAGTGGGACAACACCAACGTCATCGACGGCGATGTCGCCGTCGTCACGCCGGTCGCGCTGGACCACACGCAATACCTTGGCGAGACGATCGCGAGCATCGCCGCGGAGAAGGCCGGGATCATCAAGGCGGGCGCCTCGGCGATCCTGGCGGCGCAAACGCCCGAGGCCGCCGCCGAGCTGCTGCGCCGGGCCGCCGCCGTCGAGGCGCAGGTCGCCCGCGAAGGACCGGAATTCGCCGTCGCGCAGCGGCGTATCGCAGTCGGCGGCCAGGTGCTGACGCTGCAGGGCCTCGGTGGCACCTATGACGAGATCTTCCTTCCGCTCTACGGCGCGCACCAGGCCCAGAACGCCGCGTGCGCCCTCGCGGCGGTCGAGGCATTCTTCGGCGCCGGCGCTGCGAGCGGCCCCATCGACGTCCAGACGGTGCGCGCCGCCTTCGCCGCCGTCCGCTCGCCGGGACGGCTGGAGACCGTGCGCTCGGCCCCGACCGTCCTGCTCGACGCCGCCCACAACCCGGCAGGCATGGCGGCAAGCGTCGCGGCGATCGCGGAGTCCTTCGATTTCCGCAGGCTCGTCGCAGTGGTGGGGATGCTCGGTGACAAGGACGCCCGGGGGATGCTCAGCCAACTCGAACCGGTAGTCGACCAGCTCGTCGTCACCCAGAACTCTTCCGAGCGGGCCCTCGACGCCGACGCGCTTGCGGCAGGCGCCGTCGAGGTGTTCGGCGCGGACCGGGTGACGGTGCAGCCGCGGCTGGACGACGCGATCGAAACCGCGGTGCGCCTGGCGGAGGACACCGGCGACGACATCCTGTCCGGGGCGGGTGTGCTCGTCACCGGTTCGGTGGTCACCGCCGGCGAGGCGCGCGTGTTGCTGGGTGTCACGCCGTGACGGAAGCCCCGCAGCCTGCCGGCAGCACCGAGCCGACGGCGGAGCAGATCGCCGCGCGGGCGACGCGCGCGAACCGGGCGACGCGCGCGGCGATGGCCGGCGTCCTCGGGCTCGAGGCCCTCGTCGCGCTGCTCGTGCCGCGGGCCATCGCGTTCACCGCCACCGGCCTCGGCGCGACGCGGACCTTCCTGCTGATCGCCCTCGCCGTGCTGATGGTGCTCGCGGCCGCGACCGCACGCCGGCCCTGGGGCATCGGCGCGGGTTCGGCGCTGCAGATCCCCTTCGTGCTAACCGGGATCTGGCTGGGCGCGATGTTCGTCGTGGCGGGGATGTTCGCGGCCATCTGGCTGTACCTGCTCACCCTGCGGCACGAGCTGGTCGGCACCCCCGGTGGCCTCCGCATGCTGGTGTCCTGAGGCGGCCCGTTCAGCGCGGCCAGGTCAACGTCAGTGCAGGCGCGAGAGCTGGGTGCGCGACCAGGAGACCGCGTCCGGGCCGACGCGTGCACGCTTGCCGATAGGCTGCCTGCCGTGAGCGAGCCGGCCCCCGAGCGCACCCTGATCCTGGTCAAGCCCGACGGTGTCCGGCGCGGGCACAGCGGGGAAGTACTGCGCCGGGTCGAGGCCAAGGGCTATCGCCTCGTCGCGGTGCAGCTGCGCCACGCCGACGGCGAGCTGCTGTCACAGCACTACGCGGAGCATCACGGCAAGCCGTTCTACGAACCGCTTGTCGAGTTCATGAGCTCGGGCCCGGTGCTGGCGGTGGTCGCGGAGGGGCAGCGGGTCGTCGAGGGTTTCCGCGCCCTGGCCGGAGCGACGGACCCCAGCGCGGCGGCGCCGGGGACGATTCGCGGGGACCTCGGCCGTGACTGGGGCCTGGCTGTGCAGCAGAACCTGGTGCACGGCTCCGACTCGCCGCAGTCCGCGGCCCGCGAGATCGCGCTGTGGTTCCCGGAGTTCGCCGGCTGAGCAGGTTATTGGTGCGCGTCGCCAGGCGCCTGCGATGACGTGCGCCAGCAGCGTCGGCGCCAGCGGCAGGACACAATGGTCACACCAGTAACTGGCGACGCGCGCGTCGCAACCGGATATCACGCCGGGTGAACCATACGATCACCGCAGACTCCGCATCTGCGAAAGGCACTCGGCCGTGACGATCACTCCGCTGGCTCGGCTGTCGCTGGTGTCCCAGCGTGGCGGCGAGCTTCTCGGCGGAGACCTGGCGATCGACCTCGGCACCGCCAACACGCTCGTCTACGCGCGGGGTCGCGGCATCCTGCTGGACGAGCCGTCCGTGGTCGCCGTGGACACGACGACCAACTCGGTCGTCGCCGTCGGCGCCGAGGCCAAGCGGATGATCGGCCGCACCCCCGGCCACATCAAGGCCGTGCGTCCACTCCAGGACGGCGTCATCGCCGACTACGACGTCACCGCCGAGATGCTGCGGTACTTCGTGCGCAAGGTGCTCGGCCGCCGCGGCTCGTTCACCGGTCCTCGGATCGTGGTGTGCGTGCCGAGCGGCATCACCAGCGTCGAGCAGCGGGCGGTCAGCGAATCGGTATACGCGGCCGGGGCGCGCCGGGTGCACATCATCGCCGAGCCGATGGCCGCCGCGATCGGTGCCGGGTTGCCGGTGAATCAGCCGTTCGGCTCGATGGTCGTCGACATCGGCGGCGGCACCACCGAGGTCGCGATCCTGGCACTGGGCGGCATCGTCGCGGCAACCAGCCTGCGGGTCGCGGGTAACGCGCTCGACGGAGCAATCGTCGACCACGTGCGCGCCGAGTTCTCGCTGCTGATCGGCGAGCGGACCGCGGAGGAGCTCAAGATCTCCGTCGGCTCCGCGTTCCCGGTCGCCGGGCCGAAGAACGCCGAGATCCGCGGCCGGGACGTCGCCACCGGGCTGCCCCGCAACGTCACCATCTCCGGTGACGAGCTGCGCAAGGCGATGGAGGTGCCGGTCGGGCGCATCGTCGCGGCGGTGCGCTCCACGCTCGACCGGTGCCCGCCCGAGTTGGCCGGCGACCTGGTCACGCGCGGCATCGTGCTGGCCGGCGGCGGGGCGCTGCTGCGCGGGCTCGATGTCCGCCTGCAGCACGAGATCGGTATCCCGGTGCTGGTAGCCGATCGTCCGCTCGATTCGGTCGTGCTGGGCACCGGCACCGTGGTGGAGCACTTCGACCAGCTGCAGAAGGTCGTCGTCGACGGCCATCGCCGTTAGCCCGGACAGATGCGGCGGCTCACCCGGCGGCAGCGACTGGCGGCGATCGTGCTCGCCGTCGTCGCGCTCGGCTTCTTCACCCTCGACCTCGGCGGTGGCAGCCTGCGCTCGTCGCACAGCGGGGTGCGCGGCGCGCTCGGCTCGCTCTACCGCGGCACCGACGCACTGCTCGGCCCGGTGCGGCGTTTCGTGCAGGGCTTGCCCACGGCGGGCAGCAACCAGTCCACGATCAGCGCGCTGCAGCACGAGAACGCGCAACTGCGCGGGCAGCTGGCGGCGACTGTCGCGGAACGCAACACCCATACCCAGCTGGCGAAACTGCAGCTGGACGCCACGAACGGGCAGTACCGCATCGTCCCCGCACGCGTGATCGCGCTCGGCCCGGGAGAGGGATTCGAGTGGACCGTGACGCTCGACGCGGGTCGCTCGAGCGGTATTCGTGCGGGTCAGTCGATCACCGACGGCGACGGCCTCGTCGGCCGCGTTCTCTACGCCGACTCGGCGTCCTCCGTTGCCCTGCTCGCCGCGGACCCGGGTTCGGGGGTCGGCGTGCGTGACGTGCGTGACGGCGAGCTCGGCATGGCCCGCGGCGACGGGACGAGCGGATTTCGCTTCGTCCCGCTCGATCCCGCAGCCAAGGTCGCAGCCGGTGACCGCCTGGTCACCGGCCCGAGCGGCTCGACAAGCTTCGTCCCCGGCCTGTCTGTCGGCACCGTCACCTCGGTGCGGACGGGCGCGGACGGGACGGTCCAGGCGAGCGTGGCCCCGACCAGCCCGCCCGGCTCCCTGGACCTGGTCGGCGTGATCCTCGTCGGCGGGCACGCCAACCCGCCACGTCCCGCGTTGCAGCCGGCGCCACTGGCGGCGCCGCGATGACCCGGGCCCGCGTGGCCGTGGCGCTGGCCGCGGCACTCACCGCGCTGCTGTTGCAGGCCACCGTCATCGGTCCCATCGCCTCGCCCGTCCCGGTGAGCCTGCCCGCCGTGCTGATCGCCGCCGTCGCGCTCGTGGACGGACCCGGCGCCGGCATGGCCTTCGGCTTCAGCGCCGGGCTGCTCGCCGACCTTGCCTCCACCCATCCCGCGGGCGTGCTCGCCCTGTGCTGGACGGGTGTCGGTATCGGGTGCGGTCTCGCGGCGGGCCGGCGCAGCGTGCGTCGCGACGCGGCAACCGCGGCGATCATGTGCGCGGTTGCGGCCTCGGCCGCAACGTTGCTCCTCGCCGTCGTGTCCTCGGGGGGCGCCACCGCGTGGCTCGCGGTGCGTGACCTCGTCCCGACCGGGATTGGCGACGCCCTGCTGGCACTCGCGGTCGTGCCGCTCGTGCTGGCGTTCCTGAGCACCGACTCGCTGCGTGCCGCGCAGCCCGCGATGACCGAGCTGAGTTTCGGGGGCCGTCGTGGCTGAGTTCCGGCACCGTGATCCCGGCGCACGGCGCTTCTCGATCATCGTCGTGCTCGTCGCGTCCATGGTGCTCACGCTCCTCGGACGGCTGTACTACGTGCAGGTGCTCGACGCGAACAAGCCGACGCAGTCCGCGAACCGCCTGCACGACGGCGTGATCGTCGTCCCGGCGCCGCGTGGGCAGATCGTCGACGCCCGCGGGCGCCCGCTCGTCGACAACACCTCCGCGCAGACGCTGACCGTCGACCGGGACACGTTGCAGGAACTGCCGGACCACGGCGCCGCAGTCCTGGCGCGGCTGGCCCGACTGCTCCACACCAGCGCCGGCGCGCTGGCCAAGCAGATCACCCCATGCTCGCCGAAGGTTCCCGCACCGTGCTGGACCGGTCAGCCCTACCAGCCGGTACCGGTCGCGACGAAGGCCTCGACCGCGGTCGTGCTCGCCGTCGGCGAGCATCGCGAGGACTATCCGGGCGTCGCGCTGCAGACAGTGACGCTCCGCGACTACCCGAATGCCAGCCTCGCCGCGCACGTCCTCGGATACACCGGCGACATCACCGGCGCGGACAAGCAGGCCGATCCCGCGCTCACCGACGCCGACATCATCGGACGCAGCGGGCTCGAGCAGCAGTACGATCGCTTCCTGCGCGGCAGCGACGGCAAGCAGGTCGTGCAGCTCGATCCGCAGGGCCTCACGGTCGGCGCGGGCAAGGACGTCTCCGCCGTGCAGGGCGACACCCTCGTCACCAGCATCGATCTCAATGTCCAGCAGCTCGCCGAACGCTCGCTCGCCCAGCAGATCGCCGCCTCCCGCAAGGCCGGCAAGCCGGCCACGTCCGGCGCGGTCGTGGTGATGGATCCGAACACCGGACGCATTCTGGCCGCCGCCAGCTACCCGACGTATGACCCGCAGCTGTTCGTCGGCGGGATCTCGGCGACGGACTACGCGAAACTCACCGCGCCGAGTGCGAACGATCCCTTGCTGAGCAGGGCGATCGATGGGGAGTACGCGCCCGGCTCGACGTTCAAGTTGATCACTTCGTCCTCGCTTGTCATGCACCACGAGATCTCGCTGGACGGCACGTACCCGTGCCCGGGCTCGCTGTCGGTCGACGGGCGCGTCAAGACGAACTACGACTCGGAGTCCTTCGGCTTCCCGCTGTCACTCGAGAACGCGCTCGGCTACTCCTGCGACACGTTCTTCTACGCGCCCGAAGTGGCCGAGTACTACGCCGACCAGGCGCGCGTCGCGGCGGGCAAGCAACCGAATGAGTACCTGCAGAAGATGGCCGCCGACTACGGCATCGGCTCGCTACCCGGCATCGACCTGCCGGCCGGCGAGCAGTCCGCCGGCTCGTACGCCGACCGGGAGACGCGCCTGGCGCGCTGGCACGCCAACCGTGTCCAGTACTGCAAGGACGCCAAGCGAGGATTCCCCGGCGAGCCCGACGCCGCGCAGCGCACCTACCTGATCCAGCTCGCCGCGGAGAACTGCACGGACGGCTGGCGCTACCGCGCGGGCGACAACGCGGACATGGCGATCGGGCAGGGCGAGACGACCCTGTCGCCGCTGCAGCTGGCGCTCGCGTACTCCGCCATGCTAAACGGCGGGAAGATCTTCGAGCCGACGCTGGGCTGGGCGATCGTCGACAGTCACGGCAAGCTCGTCAAGAAGATCACGCCGAAGGTCAAGGACCGGGTGCCGGTGAGCCAGCTCGTCATGAACTACATCGCCAAGTCGCTGAGTTTCAGCCGTGGCTGGGCGGTCTCGGGCGCGTTCGCCTACCTGTCGTCGCCCTACCGCTCGTTGCTCGGCGGCAAGACCGGCACGGCTGAGGTGTTCGGGCATCAGGACACCTCCTGGCTCGCGTCGTGGGGTCCGGTCAGCAAGGACGCGCACGGCAATATCCGGGCCCGCTTCGTCACCGTCGGCATGATCGAGCAGGGCGGGACGGGAGCCACCGCGGCGGGCCCGATGCTCAAGCGGATCTGGGACGGCCTGATCGGCGTCGACGGCCACGCGCCGGTGATCCCGGGCTCGCGTGCGGAGACGACGCTGCCGGCGATCGTGCCGCAGGCGAAGGCGGCCAGCCGGTGACGCTGCTCGCCCGCGATCCGCGCGCCCCGTTCGTGCTCACCCCGACGCTCGTGCCGCTCGAACGCAGGACCCGCGGCTACGACTGGCTGCTCAGCGCGTGCGCATTGGCGCTGGCGCTCATCGGCGCGGTGCTGGTGTGGGCGGCAACGCGTTACGTTCCCGCGGTGAACGGCGGGAGTCCGAATTCGTTCCTGTACCGGCACCTGTTCAATGTCCTCGTCGCCGCCGCGCTGATGATCGGCGCGTCTCGCCTGGACGCCCGGCTGCTGCGACTGTTCGGTCCCGTCATCTATGTGGCCAGCCTGCTCGGCCTGCTGATGGTGTTCGCGGTCGGCTCGACGGTCAACGGCGCGCACGCCTGGATCCGCCTCGGCGGCGGCTTCGAGCTGCAGCCGTCGGAGTTCATGAAGCTCGGCCTGATCGTGGGGATGGCGGTGCTGTTCACCCAGCATGTCTCCGAGCGACGCTTGCGGAGCGAGAATGTCTCCGAGCGACGCTTGCGGAGCGAGAATGTGTCCGAGCGACGCTTGCGGAGCGAGCATGTGTCCGAGCGACGCTTGCGGAGCGAGGGTGTCTCCGAGCGACGCTTGCGGAGCGAGGGCCACGCGGCCGGCGACGACCTCGGTGACGCACCGCCGAGCACGTCCGACGTGCTGATCGCGATCGCGCTGATGGCGGTGCCGCTCGGACTGGTCATGCTGCAGCCCGACCTCGGCTCGGCGATGGTCCTCGCCGCGGCGGCGTTCGGCGTGCTGCTCACCGCCGGCGTGCGAGCACGATGGACGATCGGCCTGCTGGTGCTCGCCGTGCTGGTGGCGGTGGTGGCCGTCAAGTCGGGGTTGCTCGCCTCCTACCAGCTGGACCGGTTCCGGTCCTTCGCGAACCCGGGTCAGGATCCGCAGGGTGCGGCGTACAACGTCACCCAGGCGCATATCGCGATCGCGGACGGCGGCCTGTTCGGCACCGGGCTGTTCCACGGCCCGCAGACCAACGGCGGGTTCGTCCCCGAACAGCAGACCGACTTCGTCTTCTCGGTCGCGGGGGAGGAGTTCGGCCTGGTGGGCGGCAGTGTGATCATCGCGCTGTTCGCGTTGCTGTGCTGGCGGGGCATGCTGATCGCCCGTTCGGCCGATCGCGCTGGACGGCTGGTAGCGGTGGGCATCGTCTGCTGGTTCGCCTTCCAGGCTTTCCAGAACATCGGCATGAACCTCGGGCTGACCCCGGTGACGGGGCTGCCGCTGCCGTTCGTGTCCTACGGCGGCTCGTCGATGTTCGCGCAGGGTCTGGCGATCGGGCTGCTGCAGGCGGTGCGCCGGCGCTCGACGCGGCCCTGACAGACTGCCGCCATGCCGGCGAAGCGTGGAACCGCCAGTGGGGCCCGTCCGACGCCGTCGTTGCGGTACGACGACGTGGCCAGCGCGGACGGGACGCAGATCCAAGCGTGGACGAACGACGCCGACGGTCCCACCGTGCTGCTGTGCAACGGCCTCGGCACCAACCCGCATGCCTGGCCGGCGCTGCTGCGTCGCGACTGCGGCGTGCACGTCGTGTCGTGGAACCACCGCGGCGTCGGCGGTTCGGCACGTCCGGCAGACCCGAAGCGAGTGGGCATCGACGCCTTCGTCGAGGACGCGCTCGCGGTGCTGGACGACGCGGGCGTGGCGTCCTGCCCGGCGCTGGGCTGGTCGATCGGGGTGAACACGTCCTTCGAGCTGGCGGTGCAGCACCCGCGCCGCGTTACCGGCCTGCTGGCTGTGGCCGGCGTCCCGGGCGGCACCTTCGCCTCGATGGGCGCGCCGCTGTTCATCCCCCGTTTCGCCCGGCGACCGATCGCGCGCACCGTCACGCGCGCGCTCGGGCGCCTGGGACCGCAGCTCGATCCGCTGCTGGCTCGGGTGACGATGGGCCCGGTGGCGACCTATGCCTTGCAGCGCAGCGGATTGATGTTCCCCGGTGCCGATCGCGAGGTGGTGAGCCGCGCGGTCACGACCTACCTCGATACGCCCGTCGAGTGGGGCATGCACCTGGCGCGCTACGCCGACGAGCACGCCCGAGTCTCGCTGAGCAAGATCAGCATTCCGACCAGCTTCATCGCTGCGAAGTACGACCTCCTCGCCTCGGCACGTGACATGCGCACGGCCGCCCGGAAGATCCCTGATTCGGAGTACGTCGCGCTCGCGGGTTCGCACTTCATCCAGATGGAGCGCCCGGAGGAGGTGCACCGTCGGCTGCTCGCCCTGCTCGAGCGCATCGGTTAGGCCTCGGCGACTTCGGTCGCGTCGGGAGGGCGTCCACTCAGCGTCGTGCCGACACTGGCGGTCACGACCATCGCGAGCGCGACCAGCAGCACGCCCGAGGGCGCCTGGCTCAGCACGAGCACGCCGGCGAGGGCGGCGACTGCGGGTTCCAGGCTCATCAGGAGCCCGAACGTCGAGGCTGACAACCGCCGCAGCGCGACAATCTCCAGCGAGTAGGGGATGAGCGAGGACAGCAGGGCGACGCCGAGGCCGCCGGCGAGCACGCCGGGTCGCAGCAGCGCGGTTCCGCCTTCGATGACGCCGGCCGGGACGACGGCCACCGCACCGATCCCCAGGGCGAGCGCGAGGCCGTCCAGCGCGGCGAAGCTGGCGCCGACCCGCTTGGACAGCAGGATGTAAGCAGCCCAGCATATCGCCGCGACCAGCGCGAGCACGATGCCCGGCGTGCTGACGCCGTGCGTGCTGCCGCGCAGGGCGAGCAGCGCGACGCCGCCACCGGCCAGCAGCACCCACGCCCCGTCGAGCAGGCGCCGCGAACCGGCCACGGCCACGGCAAGCGGGCCGAGGAACTCGATCGTCACCGCGACGCCGAGGGGCATCCGGTTCAGCGACTCGTAGAAGCTCCAGTTCATGCCGGCCAGGACGAGTCCGAAGGCCACCGCCGCGGCGAGATCGGCGCGGCGGTGGCCGCGGAGCGACGGGCGGCTGAACGCGAGCAGCACGATCGCGGCGAGCGCGAGGCGCATCAGCACGACGCCGCCGGGACCGGCCTGAGCGAACAGCGTGTCGGCGAACGCGGAGCCGAACTGCACCGACGCGATGCTGCCGAGCAGCAGCAACTGCGGCGGGACAGCGGGCATGCTCGCGATCCTGTCAGAGCCACCCTGGGGAGCGGGGGGACGTAGCATCGGTGGGCGTGAGCGCCGAATCGCTGTTCGCGCAGCTGGAGCCGTTACTGCCGCGCGTCAGCAAGCCGATCCAGTACGTCGGCGGCGAACTCAACTCCCGCAGCAAGGACTGGGACAGCGTGGCCGTCCACTGGGCCCTGATGTACCCGGACGCCTACGAGGTCGGCCTGCCCAACCAGGGCATCCAGATCCTGTACGAGATCATCAACGAGCGAGCCGACGCCCTGGCCGAGCGCACCTACGCCGTCTGGCCGGACCTCGAAGCACTGATGCGCGAGCACGGCATCGGGCAGTTCACCGTCGACTCCCACCGCCCCGTCGCGGACTTCGACGTGCTTGGCATCTCGTTCTCGACCGAACTCGGCTACACCAACATGCTGACCGCGCTCGATCTTGCCGGCGTCCCGCTGCACGCGTCCGGGCGCGCCGAGCACCACCCGATCGTCCTCGCCGGTGGCCACGCAGCTTTCAACCCCGAGCCGATCGCGGACTTCGTCGACGCCGCCGTCCTCGGCGACGGCGAGCAGGTCGTCGCCACCATCACCGAGATCGTCCGGGACTGGAAGGCGGCCGGACGTCCCGGTGGCCGCGACGGCGTGCTCGAGACGCTGGCGCGCACCGGTGGCGTGTACGTCCCGCGCTTCTACGACGTGAGCTACCTGCTGGACGGGCGCATCGCGGCGGTCACCGCGAACCGCGACGCGATACCGCCCAGAGTCAGCAAGCACACCGTGATGAACCTCGACGAGTGGCCCTACCCGAAGACCCCGCTCGTACCGATGGCCGAGACGGTGCACGAGCGCATGTCCGTAGAGATCTTCCGCGGTTGCACGCGCGGTTGCCGCTTCTGCCAGGCGGGAATGATCACCCGTCCGGTCCGCGAGCGCAGCATCACCGGTATCGGCGACATGGTGGCCACCGGCCTTGCCGCCACGGGGTTCGAGGAGGTGGGCCTGCTCTCGCTCTCCTCCGCCGACCACTCCGAGATCGGCGAGATCGCCAAGCAGCTCGCGGACCGCTACGCCGAGGACAAGGTCAGCCTCTCGCTGCCGTCCACCCGCGTCGACGCGTTCAACATCGACCTGGCCAACGAGTTCAGCCGCAACGGCCGGCGCTCCGGGCTCACGTTCGCGCCCGAGGGCGGCTCCGAACGGTTGCGCCGCGTCATCAACAAGATGGTCAGCAAGGACGACCTGATCCGCACCGTCTCGACCGCGTACGCGCAGGGCTGGCGGCAGGTGAAGCTGTACTTCATGTGCGGATTGCCCACCGAGACCGATGACGACGTCCTCGAGATCGCCGAGATGGCCCACGACGTGATCCGTGCCGGCCGCGCCGCCGCCGGGCGCCGCGACATCAGATGCACCGTGTCCATCGGTGGCTTCGTGCCCAAGCCGCACACCCCGTTCCAGTGGGCGGCGCAGGCCTCGCCCGAGATCGTCGACAACCGGCTGCGCAAGCTGCGGGCGGCGATCAACGCGAACGGATCGCTCGGACGCAACGTCGGGATGCGCTACCACGACGGCCAACCGTCGCTGGTCGAGGGCCTGCTCTCGCGCGGGGACCGGCGCGTCGGCGCCGTCATCGAGCGGGCGTGGCGGGAGGGTGCCCGGTTCGACGGCTGGAGCGAGCACTTCAGCTTCGCTCGCTGGATGGCCGCTGCCGAGGCGGCGTTCGCCGCGTCGCCGGTCGACGTGGCCTGGTTCACCACCCGCGAGCGCGACGGCGACGAGGTGCTGCCGTGGGACCACCTGGACTCGGGCCTGGACAAGCAGTGGCTCTGGGACGACTGGCAGGATGCGCTCGGCGAGTTCGAGCAGGACGACTGCCGCTGGACGCCGTGTTTCGACTGCGGCGTGTGCTCCAACCTCGGCACCGACATCCAGGTCGGGCCGACCGGTGGGTCAATCCCGCCGCAAGATCCGCTCGGGCGCCCGTTGCTGCCCATGGCCACTACCTAGATGCCGCGCCGGGTACCGGGCGGGCCGCCGCCGCCACCAGTGGTGCAGCGGGTACGGATGCGCTACGCCAAGCGGGGCCGGCTGCGATTCACCTCGCATCGTGATTTCGCGCGTGCATTCGAACGAGCGCTGCGCCGCGCTGATGTGCCCATGGGGTACTCGGCAGGATTCAGTCCCCATCCGAAGATCAGCTACGTGGGGGCCGCTCCGACCGGCGTCGCCAGCGAGGCCGAGTTCCTGGAGATCGGGCTCGCCCGCGAGGTCGACGTCCAGGCGCTTCGGACCGCGATCGACGCGGCGTTACCGGACGGCCTGGACATCGTCGACGCGGTCGTTGCCGCGCCGGGCTCCCTGGCCGAGCGCATCCAGGCCTCCCGGTGGCGCGTCGAACTGCCGGGAGTAGGCGAGGACGAGGCGCGTGCCGCGGTGACCGCCTTTCTGGGCCTGCCGGAGTTGGCGGTGCAGCGGCTGACCAAGGACGGCCAGCGCACGGTCGACGTCCGCGGACCGGTGCTGCGGGTCGACGTGTCGAGCGCGTCCGCCGGACCCGGCGGTCCAGCTCATGCGATACTGGAGCTGGTAGTGCGGCAGGCAACCCCTGCGGTACGACCCGACGACGTTCTCGCCGCACTGCGGTCGGTCGCCGGTCTCGCCCTAGCAGTGCCGCCTATCGCGGTACGCCTGGCGCAGGGGCCGCTCGATGACGCAGGCGGGGTGGGTGACCCGCTGGCCACCGACCGTGTCACGGCCGAGACGGCGCCGTAGCTCGACCACCGACCCGATTGCGGCGCAGTCCCGGCCGCGCTCGGTACAGACTTCGCGGGTGTCCCACCGGGATGTTCGCCACAACCGCCTCCGCGCGGCAGCGATTTCGTCTCCGGGCGGCTCGCGCCCGGAGGCCGAGAAACGGAAGTGACCCGAGCACATGCTCGAATCCGACGACACCGCCACACCCACCACCCGGCCGGACGCCTCGGCACCGGCCAAGAAGGCCGCACCCCGCAAGCGGGCGGCGGCCAAGAAGGCCCCGGCCGAAGCACTGCCGGATTCCGAAGCGATCGCGGCGGCGCCCCGCAAGCGCACGGCCCGCAAGTCCGCGCCCGCGGACGAGGCCGGCCGCCCCGCGAAGGCCGCCGCCAGGTCGACTGCAGCCAGGTCGACTGCCGCCATGTCGACCGCCACCGAGCCGGCAGCCGAGCCGGCAACCGGCGACGCCGAGCCACCGAAGAAGGCGCCGCGCAAGCGGGCCGCACGCAAGGCAGCCGCCGAACCGGCAGTCGCGTCCGGTACCGCCGAATCCGCAGCCGCGTCCGGTACCCCGGCACCCGCCCTGAGCGCACCACCGGTGCTGTTCGTCGCGCCCGTCGAAGCAGCCGTCCCCCCGCGCAAGCGACGGGCGGCGAAAGCGGCTGCCGGACCACCGCCGGTGCCCGAACCGGACGCAGCGGAGGCCGATCTGACGGTTGCCGCGGAGCCCGAGGACCGCACCGCGGAACCCGAGGACGTCCGGGAGGCCGCGGTCGAGGAGGCGACCGGTGCCCGCCGGCGCAGGCGTCGAGGCCGGCGCGGACGGGGTGCGGGCAAGGGCACCGCCGAGGAAGCAGACGAGGGCAGCGAGCTGCCCGACGGCGACGACGAGGCGGACGAGCCCGAGGCCGCGACGTCCGCACCGGCAGACGAGGACACCGCCGACACCGAAGGCACCGACGGCACCGAAGGCACCGACGGAACCGGCACCAAGCGCCGCCGTCGCCGGCGCCGTTCCGCGGGCAGCGGCGCAGACGCCACCGAGGACGATCCGCCGAACACGGTCACCCACGTCCGTCAGCCCAAGGCCAAGGCCGAGAAGCGTGCGCGCGCCGACGACGGCGATGACGGCGTGAAGGGCGTCAAGGGCTCCACGCGGCTCGAGGCCAAGCGGCAACGCCGACGTGACGGGCGCGAGACCAGCCGCCGGCGGCCACCGATCCTCACCGAGTCGGAGTTCCTGGCGCGCCGCGAGGCCGTCGACCGGGTCATGGCAGTGCGCCAGCACGGCGATCGCACGCAGATCGCGGTTCTCGAAGACGGCATGCTCGTCGAGCACTACGTCACGCGAGCCAGCGCCATGTCCTACGTCGGCAACGTCTACCTCGGCCGGGTGCAGAACGTGCTTCCGTCCATGGAGGCGGCGTTCGTCGACATCGGCAAGGGCCGCAACGGCGTGCTCTACGCCGGCGAGGTGAACTGGGACGCGGCCGGGCTCGAGGGCAAGTCGCGCGCGATCGAGAGCGCGCTGAAGTCCGGCGACGTCGTGCTGGTGCAGGTGACCAAGTACCCGATCGGGCACAAGGGCGCCCGGCTCACCAGCCAGGTGTCGCTGCCCGGCCGGTTCCTGGTGTACGTCCCCGGCGGCGGCATGACGGGGATCAGCCGCAAGCTGCCCGACACCGAACGCCACCGCCTCAAAGCCATCCTCAAGACGATCGTGCCCGAGGACGCCGGGGTGATCATCCGGACTGCGGCCGAGGGCGCGAGCGAGGAGGACCTCACCCGCGACGTCGAGCGGCTGAAGGTCCAGTGGCAGCACATCACGGCGAAATCCGCGAAGTCGTCCGCGGCGCCGGCGCTCGTGCACGGCGAGCCAGACCTCGCGATCCGCGTCGTTCGCGACGTGTTCAACGAGGATTTCCAGCAGCTCGTCGTCTCCGGCGACGGCGCCTGGCAGACGGTGTCCGAGTACGTCGAGGGCGTGGCCCCCGACCTCGGCGCGCGGGTGTCGCGGCACACCGCTGACACGGACCTGTTCCACGACCTGCGGGTGGACGAGCAGCTGATGAAGGCCCTCGACCGCAAGGTGTGGCTGCCCTCGGGCGGATCGCTGGTGATCGACCGCACCGAAGCGATGACCGTCATCGACGTCAACACCGGCAAGTTCGTCGGTTCCGGCGGCAACCTCGAGCAGACGGTGACGCGCAACAACCTGGAAGCGGCCGAAGAAGTCGTGCGACAACTGCGGCTGCGCGACGTCGGCGGCATCGTCGTGATCGACTTCATCGACATGGTGCTGGAATCAAACAGGGAACTCGTGTTGCGGCGGCTCACCGAATGCCTGGGCCGCGACCGCACCAAGCACCAGGTCGCGGAGGTCACCTCGCTGGGTCTGGTGCAGATGACCCGAAAGCGGGTCGGGGAGGGGCTGCTGGAGGCTTTCAGCGAGCAGTGCCCGACGTGCAACGGGCGTGGCGTGCTGGTGCAGTCCGAGCCGATCGACAAGCGGCCCTCGTCCGCGGACGAGGAGGAGGACCGCCCGAAGGCCAAGCGCAAGCGGGGCGGTGCGAAGAAGGCGGAGACCGTCGAGGCGGAGCCGGCCATGAACGAGGAACAGCGCCGGGCCGCGCTCGCTGCGATGGCGGCGATCCACCGGGCGGCCCACCCCGAGGAGTACGAAGACCTGGCCAGCGACCTGGCCAGCGACCTGGCCAGCGAGTTGCTCGACGCCGACGCGGCCGCACCCCCCTCGCATCCGGAGCCTGCGGCAGAAACGGCTCCCGCGGCACCGGCCCCGGACGAATTGACTCCCGCGGCGCCTGCGCAGCGCGGCATCGGGGAACCGTCCTCGCTCGTTCCGGCTGACCCATCCCCGACGCGCGGTCATGCCGCAGCCAACGGGACGCCGGCCTCGCCGCGCCGGCGCCGGGCGGCGAGCCGTCCGGCGGGCCCACCGGTGCCGGCGTCCTGAGACCGGCGCACCTTGCTCCCCCGCTCCGACGACCGCGACGGCGTTTTGCCTCGTCACCGCGGGGTGCCGTAGCCTGTACTACGGCCCATCTCGCGGTGGGCCGTCATTGCGCGCGGCCGCGACAGTGCGCCGCGTGCCTCGAAACGTCCGGCCACGCCGTCCCGCACGGCAGCCAAGGAGTGGATCCGCGATGTACGCCATCGTCAAGACCTGCGGCAAGCAGTACAAGGTCGCCGAAGGCGATGTGATCGAGGTCGAGAAGCTCGATGCCGCCCCCGGAGCCGAAGTGGCGCTGGCGGCGATCCTGCTCGTCGACGGCGCGGCCGTGACACACGAGGCGGGAAAGCTGGCCGACGTCGCCGTCACCGCCGAGGTGCTCGCACAGACCAAGGGCCCGAAGATCCGCATCCACAAGTACAAGAACAAGACCGGTTACCACAAGCGCATGGGTCACCGGCAGAAGCTGACTCAGCTCAAGGTCACTGGCATCGCGCCGTCGCCGGCCGCGAAATAAAGGAAGGCGCCGCATGGCACACAAGAAGGGTGCGTCCAGTTCCCGCAACGGCCGCGACTCGAACGCGCAGTACCTCGGCGTCAAGCGCTTCGGCGGCCAGCAGGTCAAGGCCGGGGAGATCCTGATCCGCCAACGCGGAACGAAGTTCCACCCCGGAGCCAATGTCGGCCGGGGCAACGACGACACGCTGTTCGCTCTCGCTGCGGGCAGCGTCCAGTTCGGGCTCTCGCGCGGCCGCAAGACCGTGAACATCGTCGCCTGAGCGTCCGCCGATCGTGGACTGTTGTCGGCGCATTGCGCGGACAACACTCCACGATCTGATCGGACGGGAGCAGCATGGCCAGTTTCGTCGACCGCGTAGTGCTGCACCTGTCCGCGGGCAACGGCGGGCACGGCGTCGCCTCGGTGCATCGCGAGAAGTTCAAGCCCCTCGGCGGTCCTGACGGCGGCAACGGCGGTCACGGCGGCGACGTCGTGCTGGTGGTCGACCCGAACGCGCATACCCTGCTCGACTTCCACCACCACCCGCATCAGCGCGCGGCCAACGGCAAGCAGGGCGCCGGCAGCCACCGCAACGGAGGCGACGGCGGCGACTTGGAACTGCGGGTGCCCGACGGGACCGTCGTCCTAGATTCGGCCGGTGACGTGCTGGCCGACCTTACCGGCGCCGGCAGCAGGTTCATCGCCGCACACGGCGGCCGCGGCGGACTGGGCAACGCGGCACTCGCCTCGACCCGACGCAAGGCACCCGGCTTCGCACTGCTCGGCGAGCCCGGACAGGTGCTCGACGTCGTGCTCGAGCTCAAGAGCGTGGCCGACGTCGGCCTGGTCGGTTTTCCCAGTGCAGGCAAGTCGTCGCTCGTCGCGGCGATCTCGGCCGCTCGTCCCAAGATCGCTGAGTACCCGTTCACCACACTGGTCCCGAACCTGGGCGTCGTGAGCGCTGGCCAGACGACGTTCACGGTCGCCGACGTGCCCGGACTGATCCCCGGCGCGGCGCGCGGCAAGGGCCTCGGGCTGGATTTCCTGCGGCACGTGGAGCGGTGCGCGGTGCTGTTGCACGTGCTCGACTGCGCGACCCTGGAGCCCGGACGGGATCCGATGAGCGACCTTGACGCGCTCGAGGCAGAGCTGGGGCAGTACGAGTCCCAGGCGCACCTCGGCGAGCTGCTGGCAAAGCCGCGCCTGGTCGCACTGAACAAGCTCGACGTGCCCGAGGCGCGTGAGCTGGCCCAGCTCGTTCGGCCCGAACTCGAGGCTCGCGGGCTGCCGGTGTTCGAGATCTCCGCCGTCTCGCACGCCGGGCTGCGGGAGCTGACGTTCGCGCTGGCAGCAGCCGTCGAGGCCGATCGCGCCGCGCGTCCGGCGCCCGAGGCGCAGCGCGTCGTCCTCACGCCGCGAGCGGTCGACGAGGTCGGTTTCAGCGTGAGCCCCGATCCGTCCGTGCCGGAAGGCTTCCTCGTGCGCGGCGAGAAGCCCGAGCGCTGGGTGCGCCAGACCGCATTCGACAACGACGAGGCGATCGGTTATCTCGCCGATCGCCTGGCTCGTCTCGGCGTGGAGGCCGAGTTGGCCCGCCAGGGCGCGCTGCCGGGGGCCGCGGTGACGATCGGCGAGGTCACCTTCGACTTCGAGCCGACCGGCGGCGTGGACGAGTCCCAGTACGTGCCGACCCGTCGTGGCACCGACGCGCGGCTCGAGAACGTCACGCGGCCGAACCCGGCGCAGCGGCTGGCGGCCAAGAAGGCCCGTCGCACGCGGGGGGACGGACGCGACGGCGAGCGAGCAGCCGGGGCGAAAACGTGATCGCGCGATGAGCCGGGCTCGGGTCGCGGCGGCGGCACGCACGCTGATCAAGGTCGGCTCGTCGTCGCTGACCTCGGGTGGACGGCTCGATCCCGAGCGGTTGGACGCGATCGTCGACGCGCTCGCGCACCGGCAGGCGGCAGGTGCCCAGGTCGTGCTGGTGTCCTCGGGTGCCATCGCGGCCGGCATCGGGCCGCTCGGGCTGCCCGCCCGCCCGCGCGACCTGGCGACCCAGCAGGCCGCGGCGAGCGTCGGCCAGCTGCTGCTCGCCGAGCGGTACGCGGCCTCCTTCGCCCGCTACGGCCTGCAGGTCGGACAGGTGCTGCTCACCGCCGACGACCTGCACCGGCGCGGCCACTACCGCAACGCCGAGCGCACCCTGGAACGCCTGCTGGCGCTGGGCGTCATCCCCATCGTCAACGAGAACGACACCGTCGCGACCCACGAAATCCGCTTCGGCGACAACGACCGGCTCGCCGCACTCGTGGCACACCTCGTGCACGCCGACGCGCTCGTGCTGCTGAGCGACGTCGAAGGCCTCTACACCGCCTGGCCGGGACGGGCCGGTTCGGTGTTCGTCGCCGAGGTCGCGTCGATGGCGGAGCTCGACGGCGTGGACGTGAGCAGGAGCGGCAGCCACGTCGGCTCGGGCGGCATGGCGAGCAAGCTCGACGCGGCCGCGATCGCGACCAGCGAGGGCATTCCGGTGCTGCTCGCGAGCGCGACGGCGATCGACGCCGCCCTGCGCGGTGTGGGCGGCACGATCTTCCACGCCTCGGGGGAACGCTCGGCGTCACGGCTGTTCTGGCTGCGTCACGCGACGACGCCACGCGGGCGTCTCGTGCTCGACGCCGGCGCGGTGGACGCCGTGATCGGCCGCCGGATGTCGCTGCTGCCCGCGGGCGTGACCGCGGTGAGCGGCGAGTTCTACTCCGGAGAGCCGGTCGAGCTGGCCGGGCCCGACGGGGTCGCGGTGGCACGCGGGCTGGCCGGTTACGACGCCGCGGACCTGCCCGCGCTGCTCGGCCAGCGCACCCGCGATCTGCCTGCGGAGTTCCGTCGCGAGGTCGTCCACCGCGACGACCTCGTCCTGCTCTGAACCTCCGCGAGGTGCGCCGTCGGCCGTACCCTGGGCGCCGTGGACGTCCAGACCGTGACCGAGCAGGACGTCCGCACCGTCGCTGCCCGCGCCCGGGATGCCGCTGCCGAGCTGGCCACGCTGGACCGGGCGGCGAAGGACGTCGCGCTGCGGGCGATGGCCGATGCGCTCACCGCGCAGGGCAACGCGGTGCTCGCCGCGAACGCCCGCGACCTGACCGCGGGCGCCGGTAGCGGCCTGAACGAGGCGCTGCTCGACCGCCTCGCACTGGACGCCGATCGCGTCACCGCGATGGCCCAGGGGTTGCGTGATGTCGCGGCGCTGCCCGACCCGGTCGGCGAGGTGCTGCGCGGCTACACGCGGCCGAACGGCCTGCAGATACGGCAGATCCGCGTTCCGTTCGGCGTCATCGCGATGATCTACGAAGCCCGTCCCAACGTCACCGTCGACGCGGCCGGCCTGGCGCTCAAGAGCGGAAACGCCGCACTGCTGCGCGGCTCCGCCTCGGCCCACGAGACCAATGCGGTGCTCGTCGACGTGCTCAGCGCGGCGGCCGAGAAGTCCGGCCTGCCGGGTGCGGCCGTCCAGCTGGTGCCGGGAACTGACCGCGCGAGCGTCGGCTACCTGCTGCGCGCGCGCGGTGTCGTCGATCTGGTCATCCCGCGCGGCGGGGCCGGCCTGATCGAGTACGTGGTCGAGAACGCGACCGTCCCCGTGATCGAAACCGGTGTCGGCAACGTGCACGTCTACGTCGACGCGTACGCCGATCTCGACGTAGCCGAGCGGATCGTGGTGAACTCCAAGACCTCGCGCGTCAGCGTCTGCAACTCAGCCGAGACGCTGCTCGTGCACTGCGCAATCGCCGACGAGTTCCTGCCGCGGATCACGTCTACCCTGCAGGCACAGGGTGTCGTGCTGCACGGCGACGATGCCTTCGCGAAATTCGAGGGTGTCGAGCCGGCGGCCGAGGACGACTGGGAGCGCGAGTACCTGTCGCTGGACATTGCCGCCCGCGTCGTGGCCGACGTCGACGACGCGATTGCGCACATCCGCCGATGGTCCACCGGGCACACCGAGGCGATCGTGACGCGCGATCTCGACACGGCCCGACGCTTCGTCGCCCGCGTCGACTCGGCAGCGGTGCTGGTGAACGCCTCGACGCGGTTCACCGACGGCGGCGAGTTCGGTTTCGGCGCGGAGATCGGTATCTCGACGCAGAAGATGCACGCGCGCGGCCCGATGGGCTTGCCCGAACTCACGAGCACGAAGTGGGTCGTGACGGGCGACGGTCACGTCCGCTGAGAGCCACCCGGGTACGGTCGGACGTATGGCCATCGCAACCAGCGCGTACGCACACGTCCGGCTGACCGTCACCGACCTCGCGCGCTCTCGGGCGTTCTACGACGACATCTTCGGGCTTCCCGTCGCCTACGAGCTGCCGCCGGACGCGGACGATGCGACGCGCGAGCAGCTGTGGTTCCTCTTCGGCGGCGTGATCTACCGGCTCGGTGACTCGCTCTTCGGCCTGCGTCCGGTTGCCAGCGACACCTTCGACGAGGACCGCGTCGGGTTGGATCACGTCAGCTTCGCCGTCGCCGACCGCGCCGCTCTCGAGGCAGCGGTGGCGCTGCTCGACGAGCGCGGCGTCGAGCACGGCGGCATCAAGGACATCGGCACGGACTTCCTCCTGGAGTTCCGCGACCCGGACCGCATCGCCCTCGAGCTTTTCGCGCCCAAGTAAGCGAGGCGGCCGCCGGCGCGGCCGTCAACTGGTGGTAGCGGTGCAGGTGCACGAGACTGCCACTACTACTGACGCGTCGGGCACCTGCTGGAGGACGACATGGCTTACTTCGTGACGGGCGCAACGGGCTTCCTGGGCCGCTTCCTGCTGGCCGAGCTGCTCGAGCGTGAGGGCACGATCTATGCCCTGTGCCGCGCCGGGTCGCTCGACAAGCTCGACGAGCTGCGCGCCCGGCTGGGCACCGACGAGCAGCGCGTCGTGGCCGTCGTCGGCGACCTGGCCAAGGCCAGGCTCGGCGTCGACCACGAGGTCATCGACAAACTGGATGGCAATATCGAACACTTCTTCCATCTCGCGGCGATCTACGACCTCACCGCCGACGCCGACAGCCAGCGCATCGCCAACGTCGAGGGCACCCGGCACGCGGTGCAGCTGGCCGAAGCCCTCCACGCGGAGCACTTCCACCAGGTCAGCTCGATCGCCGCGGCGGGCCTGTACCGCGGCACGTTCACCGAAGACATGTTCGACGAGGCCACCGACGTCGAGCACAATCCCTACTACGCGACCAAGCACGCCTCGGAGGCCGTCGTCCGCACGGAGTGCCGCGTGCCGTGGCGCGTCTACCGGCCGGGCGCGGTGGTCGGCCACTCCGAGACCGGTGAGATCGACAAGATCGACGGTCCGTACTACTTCTTCCGCAGCATCCAGCGCCTGCGTGGCGTGGCGCCGTCCTGGCTGCGCGGCATCGGCATCGACGGTGGCGAGATCAACCTCGTCCCCGTCGACTACGTCGCCAAGGCGATGGACTACCTGGCCCACCAACCCGACCTGGACGGCCGGGCCTTCCACCTGACCGATCCCGAACCGCTCACCGTCGCAGAGCTGGTCAAGGTGCTCACCAAGGCCGCGCATGCGCCGGGTCCCGCGATCAACATCGACCCGAGGATGCTCGACGCCCTGCCCGCCCGGCTGAGCGCCACGATCACCCGCCTGCCCGGCGCCAAGCAGGTGACCGACCTGGTGCTCGCCGAACTCGGCATACCCCGCGAGATGTTCGCCTACCTCACCTATCCCACGCACTTCGACTCCACCGCGACGCAGCGGGCGCTGGCCGGCTCGGGGATCGAGGTGCCGCCGCTGGCCAGTTATGCGCAGACGCTGTGGGAGTACTGGGAGCGCGCCTACAGCCCGGACCGCCGCAAGGACAAGGCGCTGGCTCGCGCGATCAAGGGGAAGACCGTGATGATCACGGGCGCATCCTCCGGTATCGGCAAGGCAACTGCACTTCGGGTCGGCGCCGCCGGAGGACGCGTCATCCTCGTCGCGCGCACCGCGGACAAGCTGGAGGAGACCAAGCGCCAGATCGAGGACCTCGGCGGGACGGCGTTCGTGCACCGCGCCGACCTCGCGGACATGAACGACATCGAGCGCATGGCCAAGGAGGTGCTGGCCGAGCACGGCCGCGTCGACGTGCTCGTCAACAACGCCGGGCGCTCGATCCGCCGCTCGATCGCGCTGTCCTACGACCGCTTCCACGACTTCGAGCGCACCATGCAGCTGAACTACTTCGGCGCGGTGCGGCTGATCCTCTCGGTGCTGCCCGTCATGCGCCAGCCCAGCCCGGACGGTCGCAAGGGCGGCCACATCATCAACATCAGCTCGATCGGCGTACAGACCAACACGCCACGCTTCTCCGCCTACGTCGCGTCGAAGGCCGCGCTCGACGCGTTCTCCCGGTGCATCGCCTCGGAGGTGATCGACGACGGCATCCACCTGACGACGATTCACATGCCGCTGGTGCGCACCCCGATGATCGCCCCCACCAAGATGTACGACCGGTTCCCGACGATCACCCCCGTCGAGGCCGCCGACATGATCTGCAAGGCGATGATCCGCAAGCCGAAGAAGGTCGGCACCACGCTGGGAAACGCCGGCGCGCTTGCGTACCAGGTCGCGCCGCGGGGGGTGGACGTCATCCTCAACGCCGGTTACAAGATGTTCCCCGACTCCAAGGCGGCCAAGGGCGGCGACCGGGCCGCGAAGGCCGAGGAGCAGTCGCTGGAAAGTGTGGCCTTCGCCCATATCCTGCGCGGCGTGCACTGGTAGCGCCCTAGGATCTCGGCCATGGCGCGGCGGGTCGGGATCATGGGCGGCACGTTCGACCCGATCCACCACGGGCACCTCGTCGCCGCCAGCGAGGTCTCCGCCCTGTTCGAGCTGGACGAGGTGATCTTCGTCCCGACCGGGGAACCGTGGCAGAAGCAGCCGCGCCGGGTCAGCCCGGCCGAGCACCGCTACCTGATGACGGTCATCGCGACGGCATCCAACCCGCGGTTCTGGGTGAGCCGCGTCGACATCGACCGCGCCGGCCCCACGTACACGATCGACACCATCCGCGACATCGCCGCGCAGCGCCCGCACGCCGAGCTGTACTTCATCACCGGCGCCGACGCCATGGGCCAGATCCTGTCCTGGAAGGACTCGCAGGACGCCCTGCGGCTCGCCCACTTCGTGGGGGTCACCCGTCCCGGCTACGAGCTCTCGGACGCGCACCTGCCCTCGGACGCGGTGACCCTGCTCGACGTGCCGGCCATGGCCATCTCCTCCAGCGACTGCCGGGCCCGCGTCCGCGACGGGCACCCCGTCTGGTACCTCGTCCCGGACGGCGTGGTGCAGTACATCAACAAGCACAGCCTCTACCGCGACACCCCGTAGGCTCGACCCGATGCCCGCCACCGATTCCGCCCGCGACCTCGCGCTCACCGCGGCCCGCGCCGCCTCCGACAAGCTCGCGACGGACATCGTCCTCATCGACGTCAGCGAACGGCTCGCGATCACCGACGTCTTCGTCATCGTCACCGGCAGCAACGAGCGGCAGGTGGAGGCGATCGTCGACGAGGTCGAGGAGAAGCTGCGCCTGGCCGGTGTCAAGCCGCTGCGTCGCGAGGGCAGACGGGACGGACGGTGGGTACTGCTCGACTACGCCGACATCGTGGTGCACGTGCAACACGCGGAGGAACGGGTCTTCTACGCCCTCGAACGGCTCTGGAAGGACTGCCCGTTCATCCCGTTCGCCGATCGATGAGGCTCGTCCTGCTGCGGCACGCGCGCACGGCGTGGAACGCCGAACGGCGCTTCCAGGGGCAATCGGATCCGCCGCTCGACGAGGTCGGACGGTCCCAGGCCGATGAGGTGGCGCCGATGATCGCCGCGCTGCGACCGGACCTGCTGGTCAGCTCCGACGCTGCGCGCGCGATGCAGACAGCAGTCCCGATCGGTGTCGCCACCGGCCTGCGCGTTCGTCCCGACGTGCGCCTGCGCGAGCGCTCGCTGGGCCACTGGGAGGGCCTCACTCGCGACGACGTCGCTGCACGTTTCCCCGACGAGTACGGCGACTGGGTCGCCGGACGCGACGTGAGCCGGCGCGGGGGTGAGAGCCGCGAGCAGGTCGCAGAGCGTGCGCTGGCAGCGTTCGCCGAGCTGCCGCAGGTCGGCCTCGCCGTGCTCGTCACGCACAGCGCGACGGCGATGACGTTGTGCGCGGCGCTGCTCGGCATCTCCCAGGAGGTGCACGCCCTCGGCCCGCTGGCCAACTGCCACTGGTCCGAGCTTGCCGCGGAGCACCACGACGACCGCGGGCCGGTATGGCGGCTACGTGCGCACAACCTGGGCGCCCCGGACGCGATCCTCGCAGCATCGGCGCGCGCCGACGAAGCGGGCGAGGACGCTCCGGACGCCGACGCCTGAGCCGCGGTGAGCTACGACACAGGTTCGCGTCATGGCGGATTACCTTCCTGGGCATAGAGTTGCGGCGTGGTGCCCCCGCGTCCGGCGGCGACGGACGGCGGGCGCGGGGCGAGCACCAGATCCCGGGCGCGCACGCCGGCTGCATGCCGGCGCTATCCTCGACGGGTGAGCGTCCGCCTTCTGCTGGTCCTTCTTCGGCCGCACTGATCGCCCCCGGGCGGCAGTGCGGCGGAGCCTCTGCGAGCGGTGCAGGGGCTCCTCGTCTGTCCGAAATCAGCACCGAGCAGGCGCACCGACAAGGAGCGAACCGATGAGCAGCACCCGCGAGGCGGCCCAGGACGAGGACGTCCCGCCGTACCGGTACACCGCAGCTCTCGCCGACGCGATCGAGACGTCCTGGCAGGACCGGTGGGAGCGCGAGGGCACCTTCGACGCGCCGAATCCCGTCGGCCCGCTGTCCGAGGGCTTCGATCGGCTCTCGGCCCGTTCGCACGCCTACGTACTCGACATGTTCCCCTACCCCTCCGGGGTGGGGCTGCACGTCGGCCATCCGCTGGGCTACATCGGCACGGACGTCTACGCCCGCTACCTGCGCATGCGCGGCGAGAACGTGCTGCACACGATGGGCTTCGACGCCTTCGGCCTGCCGGCTGAGCAGTACGCCGTGCAGACCGGGCAGCATCCGGCGACCACGACCTACGGCAACATCGACGTGTTCAAGCGGCAGCTGCGCCGCCTCGGGCTCGGCCACGACCAGCGCCGGGCGATCGCGACGACCGATCCTGCCTACTACCGCTGGACCCAGTGGATCTTCCTGCAAATCTTCAACGCGTGGTACGACACGGCGGTCGACCGGGCCCGTCCGATCGCCGAGCTCGTCGCCGAGCTGGACGCCGGCAGCCGCGAACCGGCCGAGGGCACGGTCCCGTCCGGGCGCGGGTGGGCGGAGCTGTCCGAACTGGAGAGGCGGCAGGTGATCGACAATCACCGCCTCGCCTACCGCGCCGAGTCGCTGGTCAACTGGGCGCCCGGCCTGGGTACCGTGCTGGCCAACGAGGAGGTGACGCCGGACGGGCGCAGCGAACGCGGCAACGTCCCGGTGTTCCGCAAACCGCTGGCGCAGTGGATGTTGCGGATCACGGCCTACGCCGAGCGGTTGCTGCGCGACCTGGATCTGATCGACTGGCCGGACAAGGTGCGCATCATGCAGCGCAACTGGATCGGCAGGTCGAGCGGGGCGTACGTCGAGTTCGCCACCCCTGCCGGCGACGTCACGGTGTTCACCACGCGCCCGGACACCCTGTTCGGGGCCACGTACCTCGTGCTGGCACCGGAACATCCGGCCGTTGCCGCGATGACCGCGCCGTCCTGGCCGCCGGATGTCGACGAGCGGTGGACGGGCGCCCGCGCGACGCCGGCGGACGCAGTCGCCGCCTACCAGGCGATGGCTGGGCGCAGCACCGAGCTGGAACGGCAGAGCGGCGAGGCGAAGGACAAGACCGGCGTGTTCACCGGCTCGTACGCGCGCAATCCCGTTACGCAGCAGCCGATTCCGGTCTTCATCGCCGACTACGTACTGATGGGCTACGGCACCGGCGCGATCATGGCCGTGCCGGCGGAGGACGCGCGTGACCACGTCTTCGCCGAGAAGTTCGCGCTCCCGATCGTGCGCACCGTCCAACCCCCGGAGGGTTTCGGGGGCGGCGCCTACAGCGGCGACGGCCCGCGGATCCACTCCGGTTTCCTGGACGGGATCACCGACCGGGCCGAGGCCGTCGCGCAGATGAACGCGCACCTGGAAGGCCTCGGCCGCGGCCGGAGCGCGACGATCTACCGGCTGCGCGACTGGCTG
>JBPCOI010000013.1:0-33809 GCA_051000395.1 Jatrophihabitantaceae bacterium | reverse complement strand
TCGAGCACGGCCAGGTCGACGGTGTCGCGGTCTGGATCGCCTCCGATGACGAAGTCGTAGAGCTCTGCAAGCATGACCATTGCGGTTGTCCTTCCAGCCAAGGGTGAACGCGGAAGGCATCGGCCTGGGTGAAGGTCACCGGTCGCGGCAGCACTGTGAGGGGTCACGCCGGCAACGGCGGACAAGCTCCTAATCAAGCCAAGACGAGTGGGCCAGGTCGGTGCCGGCAACCCCAGGAACAGGTCAAACGAAAGACACGCCAACGAGGCGGTCAGTATTCTCGAGAGTCACCTCGAGCTGCCGGCACCAGACTGGCTGATCAGCCCAACCGAGCCATCTTCAATACTCACAGTGTTCTCGTTCGTGGCACGCTGCCAGGGCGAGTGCGGGTCGCAGAAGAAGATCGCGATGTCGGCGGCGACGGCGACCTGTTTCCAGTCGCGCATCTCCACCCCCTGGTCCCAGGTCAACGAGCCGCGAAGCGACCCGGGCAGCGTCTTGATCTTCGCTGTGAGTGCTGGGGCGACCTGTTCGGCGCGGTGCCCATTGGGTAGGTGCACCAGCATCGTGTATCCGGTGGTGCGCTCGACCAGCGTCCCGATCGCCGAGGCGTTCGCTTTCCCGATGATCAGGTCACCCTCCCGGTGCCCGGGCACTGCTCGGTCGGTGGCCACGGCCGGCCGCTCACTGATATTGATCATTTCCGGTAGCACCCGATTCTTGCGTTGAGCGCCTTGCCGGTTGGGCACTCGCAACGCCCGCCCGGTCCGCAGGCATCGGTGCAGGTCACGACGCAGCGCGCCACGAGATTGCACATACAGCGACTGGTAGATCGTCTCGGTCGACACCCACATCTCCGCCTCGTCGGGGAAATCCTCACGCAGCCGGCCAGCGATCTGCTCCGGGGAGTACCGCTTGAGCAGCTCGCTCTGCACCCGCTCTCGCAAGACATCGTTCATCACTAGTTTCGCCGGTTTGGGCCGCGAGGCCCGCGCGTAGGCCAACACGTGCGCCGAGCTGGCCCGATAGCGGCCGACCGCCTCGGCGTTACGGGCCAGCTCACGCGAGATCGTCGACGGGCTGCGCCCGAGCCGCTCGGCGATCGAACGCATCGACTCACCCGCCGCACGAGCCAGTGCGATCTCCTCCCGCTCGGCGAACGACAGATAGCGGCCCTGCAGATCCCGGCCACGCCGCGGACGCACACCACCGGCCTGCCGCACCCAGGCCAGACCACGCTTGCGATGAGTGCCTGCAACCGCGGACGCGTCGGTGAGGAACTCACCGCCCTGCCACGCAGCCCAGAACGGCTGATACAACTCAGCGACCAACTGATTGGAGAAACGCACCGTAACCAACACCCTCACAGGATCAGGTGTTGCGACCACCGCGCGAATCCGGGGTTGTTCATGTGGTCTCGTTCCCTTTCAGGCTGCCGATCGCCAGCGAGCCGTCCGAACGCGACGGCTCCTTCATTGTGGTGGTGGACGCGGCGGCGAACGCCGCGGACGGATCGTCGAGGAAGTCGGCGGTGGGCACGAAGAACAGACTGCCCGTGACCGCGCTCGAGAAGTCCAGAATCCGGTCGTGATTGCCCGGCGGTCTGCCGATGAACATGTTGTGCAGCATCTGCTCGATCACGTCGGGGGTGGCCGCGTACCCGATGAAATAGGTGCCGAACTCCTTCGCGCCGATCGTGCCGAACGGCATGTTGTCACGCACGATCTGGCGCTGCGTGCCGTCGGCGTCGGTGATCGTGTTCAACGCGACGTGCGAGTTCGACGCCTTCTTGTCGTCCGGGATCTCGATATCGGTGAGTTTGTGGCGGCCGAACGCCCGGTCCTGCTCCTCGACCGGCAACGCGTTCCACGCGTCGAGGTGGTGCAGGTATTTCTGCACGATGACGTAGCTGCCGCCGGCGAAGGCGGCGTCCTCCTCTCCGATGTAGACGGCAGCCATGGCGGCCGCGCCGGGTGGGTTCTCCGTGCCGTCGACGAAACCCAACAGATCACGCTCGTCGAAGAACCGGAACCCGTGCAACCTCGTCGACGACGTCGACGTGTCCTGCCAGCCGGTTCATCAGTTGGCTGGCGAGTTCGAAGCACAGGTCCATGCGGCGCGCTCGCAGGTGGAACAGCAGATCGCGGTGTCGTGACGGCGGTGTGTACCGCGCCGACGAGCGGCTGGAACGGGTGCAGCCCCGCCGGACGCGGTGACCCGAACAGCCCGGTCCCACAGCCGGTCACCGATCCCGACCACGCAACTCAGCTCGCCCTCCGGGTGCCGGAACCCCACGGCGCGCACCAATCCCGCGACGTCGGTGAGCAGGTCACGTACGACGTCCTCGGCACCGGGGCGCACGACGGCCACAAGGAAGATCGCCGACCTCGCAGGCGGTGCCAGCACGTTCTGCGCCTGATCCGGCTGCGTCATCGCCTCATCCGTCCGTACCCACTCCGTCACCACAACCAGGACTGTCTCGATTGCCGAGCATCGGCCAGGCTAGCGCCGCGCCTTGGGCGGTTGTACCCCCGACGTTCTTCTTGCAGGTGACAGCGACCGTTATGCAGTCGATCAGAGCCGAGCGCGACCGGCCTCGACCATTGCCGGATCACGGCGTCGGGGCCACGCTGGGGGCATGCCCGAGTCCGAGTGGGTCGCGGACGCACTAGTGATCTTCGGGATCGCCGGCGATCTCGCCGGAAAGATGACCTTCCCCGGCGCTGTACCGGTTGGAGGAACGGGGAGCACTGACCTGTCCCGTGGTGGGGGTCGCGTCGACCCCGCTGACCACGCCGGAGCTCGCGCAGCGGGCCCGCGAGGCGATCGTGAATTCCGGCGAGCAGATCGACGAGGCGACCTTCGCCCCGCCTGGCCCGGCGGCTCACCTACCTGGCCGACGACGTGACCGATGCGCAGCTGTACAAGACGTTGTCGGTCCAGCTGTCCGGGGTACGGCGACCGCTGTACTACCTGGAGATGCCGCCGTCGTTGTTCGCGCCGATCGTCGACCGGCTCGATGCCGCCGGCCTGCTCGGGAATGCGCGCGTGGCGGTGGAGAAGCCGTTCGGTTACGACCTGTCCTCGGCGCGCGAGCTGAGCGCCCGCCTGCACCAGGTGCTCGACGCCTCGGCAGCCCCTGCTCGTGGATCACTTCCTGGGCAAGGAACCGGTGATCGAGATCGAGTACCTGCGGTTCGCGAACTTCGCCATGGCCGAGTTGTGGCATCGCACGAGTATCGAGTCCATCCAGATCACGATGGCGGAGAACTTCGGGGTGGAGCAACGCGGCCGGTTCTACGACGCGGTGGGAGCAATGCGCGACGTGGTGCAGAACCATCTGCTGCAGGTGCTGGCCCTGGTCTCGATGGATCCGCCGATCGGACCGTCGGCGGACGAGCTGCGGGACAAGAAGATCGAGGTGCTGAAAGCGATGCCGCCGGCGGATGTGCACCAATGCGTCCGCGGCCAGTACGACGGCTATCCGAAGGTGCCTGGCGTCGCTCCGGGGTCGGACACCGAGACGTTCGTCGCGCTGCGGCTGGAGATCGACAGTTGGCGGTGGGCCGGCGTGCCGATCTTCATCCGGGCCGGCAAGCAGATGCCGGTTCGCGCCACCGAGGTGCGGCTGCTCCTGCGGCACACCCCGCGGCTGCGGTTCCTGCCCGACGCGGCCGTGGGATCGTGGGGTCCGCCGCAGGCCGATGCGCTCGTGTCCGGCTACGCGCCGTGGCAGCCGCCCTGGCTGCCAGATCCATCCGATGCTCGGGGCGTGTCGTGGCCGATACCGACCCGGGCCGCCGTGCAGCAACGCGCTCCGGGCGCTCGCGAGGCGAACCGCAGGGCGCCGACGAGGTGCGCTGACCACGCGCCAGGCATAGGCCGCCAGTAACGCCGCGGACGCGTCGACAGGGACGGGCGGTTCGACGCGATCACGGCCGCTGCGCGCCGGCCGATAGCCGGCCTGCCTGTCATCATGGCGGCCGAGCCGAGGTCCTGGTCAGGAGGCACGATGGCGAACTCCGAGAAGCAGCTGTACACCCTCGCGGTGAAGGAGGCGATGCGCTCGATCAGCCAGCAGCAGTCCACCCTGGAGAGCGTGCGCGGGCGAGCCGGCATCCTGCTCTCCGCCGCGATGATCTCCACGTCGCTCTTCGGCGCGCAGGCCATTGCGTCGCGGCTCACCGGATTCTGGCCCGTTGTGGCATCCGCGCTGTTCGTTGCGGTCGGGGCATGCGCCACTGCGGTGCTGTGGCCGCGACGCAGCCTGCTGTTCGCGAGCTCGCTGCTGGATGTCGTCCAGGTCGGCGGCAGCGGGACGAACCCACGGTCGTCGGACGACCCGTATTGGGTGGTGCGCGGCTTCGCCGACGAGGTACGCCGTCATGTCCTCCACACCAACCGGCGACTGGACCGATTGTTCCTACTGCTGTCGATCGGTTGGGTGCTGTTCCTAGCGGAGATCCTCGCCTAGTACTACAGCCGTAGATCGTGATGTTTGGTGTTGATCTTGATGATTGTGGGTGTGTCTGCCGGGTGTTGGGCGGCCACCCGGCGAGCCTCGATTGCTTGTGTGGAACAACGAGAACGCCGCGGTGGCCGCGGCTCACAGCGTAGATCCTGACCGGTGGCATGAGGCGTTCGGCGCGGTGCTTGATCGCATCGAGTCGCGTTTTGCCCGCTACGAACCGCTGCGGCACGCAGCCGCGTTGATGCTCGGGATGCTGTCTGGGCTGGATCGTAAGAACTGTTGGACGATCGCCGAGTACCGCGGTGATCTGAGTCCGGACGGGTTGCAGCATCTGCTGGCCCGCGCGAAGTGGGACGCCGATGGCGTGCGCGATGATCTGCGCGGCTACGTCACCGACGCCTTCGCCGACGCCCAGGCGGTCCTGGTCGTGGACGAGACCGGTGATCTGAAAAAGGGTGTCCAGTCGGTTGGGGTGCAGCGCCAGTACACCGGCACGGCCGGGCGGATCGAGAACGCCCAGGTCGCGGTGTTTTTGACCTACGCCGCGCCGCGTGGGCACGCCCTAATCGACCGGGCCCTCTATCTACCGAAGTCCTGGGCTGGCGACCCGGAGCGCCGCGAGCAGGCCAGGGTGCCGGTCGAGGTGGAGTTCGCGACCAAACCCGCGTTGGCCACGGCGATGATCACCCGCGCCGTGCAGGCCGGGACGCCGGCGGCGTGGGTGGCCGGTGATGAGGTTTATGGCGCAGACCCGGGCCTGCGCCGAACGTGTCGCCGCCTCGGACTGGGTTACGTGCTGCAGGTCGCATCCAACCGGCGAGTACCCACCCATGCCGGGCCGATGCGCGTGGACGAACTCCCCGCCCTGATCCCGGCTACCGGCTGGCAGACCTACTCCTGCGGGCAAGGGAGCAAAGGCCACCGTGACTACTCCTGGGCCTGGATCGCACTGCTGCCCGAACCCGGCGAACGCGCCACGGCCGGCAAGCATCACCTGCTGCTCCGCCGCAACAGCGCCACCGGCGAACTTGCCTACCTACGCTGCTACACCCCCAAACCCACCTCGCTGGCCACCCTCGTGCGAGTCGCTGGGCAGCGCTGGCGCATCGAGGAGTCCTTCCAATCAGCCAAAGGCCTGGCCGGCCTGGACCAGCACCAAGTCCGGCGCTGGACCTCCTGGCACCGCTGGACCACCCTGGCGATGCTCGCCTACGCCTTCCTCGCCGTGGCCACCGCCATCGAACGCGACCACACCCCGACACCAGCCGGACTGATCGAACTCAACCGTCAACGAGTTCCGCCGCCTGTTCGACGCGCTGCTGCTCGCCTCCCGACACTCCATCACGACCCTGCTCGCCTGGTCACTCTGGCGCCGACGACATCAAGCCCGAGCCCGCGACTGCCACTACCGACGACGCGAATCCCAACAATGATCACGATCTACGGCTGTAGTACTAGGCCGCCCATTGACCGAATGCGCAACGAGTCCCGTATCCACCGCTCCGCTTATCGACGACCGCCCCGGTCATCGATCGCCTAGCGAAGACGCGCGCCACGACGAGCGGTGCCCGTGGGCCGTTAGGGTTGATGGGGTGATGTGGTCGTCGTACAGGTCGTTCCTGGCCTTCGCGGTGGTGCTGACTCTCGTGCCGGGTCCTGACTTCGCGGTGGTCACCAAGAACACCCTGGCCGCGGGTCGCCGGCGTGGGGCGTGGAGCGCTGGCGGGGTGACGTGCTCGAACGCCGTGCAAGGCGCCGCCGCTGCGGCCGGCTTGAGTGCGGTCATCTTGCGGGTGGAACCGCTGTTTCAAGCGATCAAGTGGGCCGGGGTCGCCTACCTCGTCTACCTCGGGGTGCAGGCTGTCCGCTCGGCCATCCGAGGCGAGTACGTCCCACTCGATGAGGTGGGCGGGGCGCAGCGCGCCGGCGAGGTGGCCTTCGGTGGCTGGCGGCAGGGCTTTCTGTCCAACATCACGAACCCGAAGGTGCTGGTGTTCTACCTCGCGGTGTTGCCCCAGTTTCTGCCTCCCGGCGCCGGGATACCTGTTGTGCTGGTCTTCGCCCTCAGCCATGCCCTGCTCGGCCTGATCTATCT
Source organism: Jatrophihabitantaceae bacterium (assembly GCA_051000395.1). Classification (GTDB taxonomy): domain Bacteria; phylum Actinomycetota; class Actinomycetes; order Mycobacteriales; family Jatrophihabitantaceae; genus JBPCOI01. The sequence continues at coordinate 27,243 of JBPCOI010000013.1, read as the reverse complement.
GCTGATCCTGACCGTGTCGCTGCATCGGGCACGCCGGCTGCTGGCACGGCGCCCGGTCCGGCGCGGACTCGACGCCACCACCGGAGCCGTGCTGCTGGGCTTCAGCGCCCGACTGGCCACCGAACACCCCTGAGCTGTCGTACGAAGCGCCCCAGCCACCACGACCGTCACCGATAGCGGATCGGCAACCGGTCAGGCCTACGGCTCCTTGAAAACGTCGTGATCACCGACCCGTCGCCACCGGCAGCGCAACTCACCATCGACGGTGACCAGCTCGAAGGTCGCACGTCCGTCCGGGCTGGCGAACGACCAGGTCATTTCTAGAATGCCCGGAGCTGACCGCACGGACTTGACGCGTAACGAGGCAGGCCACGGTGTGGTCGGCTCCTTGGCGTGGGCGTCACACGCCGGGGCGAACTTCTCTCGGACGACGGTCTTGAACGCGACAGCGTGCTCGCGCTTGAGCCGCCGGTAATCGCCGTCGAACCCCGGGGTGGTCTCGAACTTCACTCGGCGTCGAGCTCATCGAGGTGGCCGAGGAAGTCCTCGGTCGACTCGTGAACCGCCACGCGGCCGGCAGCGACGTGCCCGTCGACCTCGCGCTCGCGCGCCTGCCACCGCTCGGCCCAGAACCAGCGCTGATCGGCTGGCACGGGCAGGGCGGCCCGCAACTCGATTACCCCGTCGGCGCGCTCCGTCATCTCCAGTTGCGCACCCGGCTGGTCCAGGTGCAGCCGGCGACGAACGTCGGCGGGCAGCGCGATCGTGCCGCGGCCCTGGACGCCGAGGTAGCGATGCTCGATCGGCGAGGTCATGAGCACAGCCTACGCGGCTAAGCGACAAAGCAGTAAAGCTGCTGAGCAGTAACATGACAGAAACGAGAGTTGTGCAGCTGGGAGCAGCCGTAGGCGGAGTCGCCGCGACCGCAAGCGGATCGCTCGGCGGGCGGTGTTGGCGGCATCGGTGGGCAGTCACCGATACCCGGCGATGTAGGGTCGAGGCCCCAGCATGGCCCGGACGGTATCGCCCGGCACTCGAACAGATTTGCGACACCGCTTCGGAATGTAGGCGGGAATCAGAGTCGAAGTCGAGCCGGAATCACCCGGAAGGGAGAACCATGGACAGGTATCTTCGACTGGCGTTGCCGGTCGCCGGGCTCGGCACCGCCGGCTGGAGCTCATGCTACCGGTCGGCGCTGCCGGCCGCCGGTGGCGCGTTCGCAGCCCGTCGTCGGATGTCCCACGCTAGCTGACCACTGCTCGCGATCGGGTTGCTGGTCACCTGAGCCGCCACGTCCACCGTGTTGTTCCCCTCCAGGGGTGGACGGGGCGCTCGCCCGGCTGGCATCGCGTGATCAACGAGCGCCACATCTGACACATGATCGAGGTAGAGGCGGGGGTTGAGCAGCAACCGAACGGTCAGTGACGTTAGGGAGTCTGGCGGGCCGGTCTTGTCTTGATCGGGCCGGCCGCCCTCCAATACGTCGAAGCGCGCACCGGAAATCTGTCCTCGGGCGAGCTGCACGAGCTCGCCGGCGGCCGTGAGGCCTGTCTCATCGACCTTCCCGCGCGCGGCGGCTGGCCCGGCGGCACCTACTGGATGCTCGACTGGCCAACCCAGAAGGGAAGCCTGGATGTCGGGAGTCCACTCCCACACGGTCAGCACGCTTCGCCGCTTGGGTGGTGAACCCTTCTTTGCCTTGCCGAAACGGACCTGGCAGCGACCGAACTCGCCGTACTCGGCGCCGTGCGGATTGCGGCCGAAGTCAGCAGCGTCCAGCATCCTCGTCTCGTTGCGCCGCAGCCCGTAGGCGTAGGCGGTCTTGAACAGCGTGGCGTCGCGGAACGCAGGTCGCGGCGCTCAGCAGGCAGTACGCCTAGATCTTCCGTGCGCAGCGCGCGGGCGTCGAGGGTCACCCGGTCGCACTGCAGGGCAATGTCGGCTATGACCTGGGCTCACGCGGCCTGGCAGCCGGTGACATTTGGCTGGTTCAGCTGCTGTCCCACGTCCGGTGGATCTACAACGAAGCGGGCGGGAACAGCCGGAAGGTCCGGCCTTAACGCCGTCGGCGAGCACGCGTACGCCGACGGGCTGGTCGCCGGTGTCGGACATTGCATAGCTCCGCCCCGGTAGCCAGCTCTATCCGCTCTATCCCGACCGGCGGAACCGGAACGGGGCCTGACCACGAAATCATGGTGAAGCACCCAAATTCGTCGGCGCTCGGGTGGGCGGTGTGTCGTTGTGATGCGCACCAGGCGCCGACCTGGCGGAGAAAGTAGCTATGCCGGACTTCGAGAGTTTCAGTAGGCGGATGCTGTCGCTGAAGTCAGAGCCGCACGTCACCATTCAGCGGCGCGGTGCGATCTCGCTGAACGCCGCGGCACTTGCCAGCCTGGGTGCACCCGCGTCGGTGGAGCTGCTCTACGACCGCGGTCAGGCCATCATCGGGCTGCGCCCGGTCGAGTCCCGGGCCGAGAACGCGTACCACGTGCGTCGGGCCTCGCGTTCGCCCAACGGCCCGTGGATCATCTCGGCGATGGCGTTCGTCAAATTCTACGACATCGACACCTCGGTCACCCGCCGGTGCCCGGCCGTCCTCGACGGTGGCGTCCTGTGTGTCAACCTCAACAACGGGCACACCGTGAGCAAGAGCCGCCCCCCGGAAGCGGACTAACCGCTACGTGGGTTTCAGGCTGAGCAGCGTGCCGTAAGCGATGATGTTGTCCAGGTGATGCTTCGACGGCGTCGTCGTCGGCCTGTTTGCGGTGAGCAGCGTGCCGTAAGCGATGATGTTGTCCAGGTAGCTGCGCGCGGACGCGTCGAATGGGCCTCCGTAGATGACCAGCCGCAGCGCCGGTCCGGGCGTCGGCCCGTACACGCTCTGCGCGGGGAACTCGCTCTTGGGCACCTGCGAGACCTTGTTGATCGCGTACGTCGCGGTCATACCGTCCGCACGAGAGATGATCACCTTCACGCCGTCGGTCAGGTTGCCCAACTGGAAGAAGACGCCCTCGCCGTACTGTGCGGAGTCGACGTGGCCCAGGATCACCGACGGGCCTGATGCACCCGGCACCGTCGAATACCTGTACCAACCGGCGTCCCCGACCTGTGACAGCGGCGGGACCTGAACCGTGCGGTCCGGATTCAAGCCGAGCTGCATGACGACGGTGTCGACGCCGATCCCCGGGATGCAGATGTGGTACGGCGCCGACCCGGCGAGGGCGGACAGTTTCGGTGCCGAGCAACGGAACGGCTTGTGCGCGGCCGAGGCCTTGGCCGCGGCCGCGGTTCCGCTGCCGCCAGTCGATGCCGGGGCATTAGGGCTTGGTGGTGTCGGCGGCAGCGCGGTGGCGTGCCGCGAGTCGGGCCCGCTGAGCAGCACCACCAGCAGACCTGCCACGAGCAGGCTGAGGCCGAGCGCCGCCGTGACGATCCGGCCGCGCCGACCGGACGGCAACACCCTCCGCAGCAGCGCGACCCCACGCTCGGTGTCCGCCTCCAGCCATGCGATGGCCGAGCGCAGCCACACCGGACCGGCCCCGTCCATCGTCAGCGCCAGTCGATCTCGGTGATCTCACCACCGACGATGCGCACCGTTTCGGCGGGACGACCCTGCAGGTCCCACACCGTGTACTGTTCGTTGACGACGCTGCGCCGCCGCCGCGACGAGTGGACCGCCGCCGGCGTCATGGCCGCGGTCGAGCGCGCCGCCCGCATGCGAGCATCCCATGACCTGTCCCGTGTGTCAGTGAACTTCGATGAGCCGAACCTGGCGCCGTGTGCGGGTCTGCTGCCGGCAGCGGTGCTGGCGCAGCGGATCGGGTTGTCCGAGCTTGTCGAGGAACGGTTGACTCTTGCCCGCCATGGCGCGAATAGCGGCGTGAAGGCGTTGACCGTGATCGGGTCGATGCTGGCCGGCGGGGACAGTATCGATGACACGGCACTGCTTCGTGCCGGTGCCCTGCCGCAGTTGTTCAACGCCACCAGGGCGCCATCGACGAACGGCACCTGGCTGCGGGACTTCAAATGGCACAACGTGCGACAGCTCGATGCGATCTCTCGGGAGCTGCTGACCCGGCAGTGGGTGGCCGGGGACGGACCGGCGGACCTGTCCGCGCCGATGATGCTCGACGTCGACTCCACGATCGTGCCGGTGTTCGGGCGCGGCAAGCGGGGCGCCGCGTTCGGCTACACGATCGTGCCGGTGTTCGGGCGCGGCAAGCAGGGCGCCGCGTTCGGCTACACGATCAGGCGATCGGCATCCTCATCGAGCGCGGCCACACAACCGAGTCGGCGCACGAGGAGCTGCAGCGACTGGCGAGCCTGGACGGTGGCAACCTGCACCGCACCGCGGCCGGGCTCGTCCTCGACGTCGCGGCACGCCCGCCAGCTCGGTGAGCCGATCTCAGGTGAGCTGCGCGACGAACGCATAGATGACGATGACGGCGAGCAGGAGGGTGAAGATGCGCAATGCCCACAGCCCGGCTCGGGCCCGCGCGGTGAGCGGGGCCCGCGGCACCGGGCGGGAGGTGTCGGACACCAGTTGGGTGCGTTCGAGGAACTCGATGAGCTCGTCGTCCGGCTCGGGCTGAGCCATCAGGCCGCCAGGGTCGAGATCGGACGGTTCCTGGTGGGCGCCGGCGTTCACGGCGAGGCCGGGACGAGGTGGACGGCTTGGAGGAAGGAGTCGATCCCGTAGGCCGCGCCGCAGATCGCGACAAATGCGATGACCACGACTCCCAGCACGTTGATCCGGCGGGTGTTGGCCCAGCTGCCCATCAACGCTCGGTCGTTCGCGAGCATCACCAAGAAGATGAGCGCCATCGGAGCCAGGACCGTCGCCAGCACGTTGGCATTCAGTGCGATCTCCAGCAACGGTGCACCGGGGATGAGGATGACGGCCGCGGCGAGCAGCGCGGCGGCGACGTTCACCCCGTAGAACAGGGCCGAGCGCCGCGGCGAGCCGTTGAAGCTGTGGGAGCCGCCGATGCATTCCCCAGCCGCGTAGGCCGTGCTGGCGGAGATGGTCAGGATCGCGACCGCCCCGGCCTCGATCAGGCCGAGCGCGAACACCGTGCCGACCGCGTTGCCCGACACCGACCTCAGCGCCGCGGGGAACCCGGCGCCGGCCAGGCCGGTAATGGTGGAGCCGCCGTGCCCGGCCAGCGCTGAGCCGGCGATGAGCGCGCCGCAGCCGAAGATCGCCGCCACTGCGCCTCCCAGTGCCGTGTCGAGGCGTCCGTGTGAGATGTCGCCTGAGGTCATGCCCTTGTCCACCGACGCACTCTGCTGGAAGAAGATCATCCATGGAGTCACGGTGGCGCCGATAGCCGAGGTCAGCAGCAGCAGCAACGTGTTGAGGCCGGCGCTCGGCGTCGGCGACAACGTCGCGAACGCGTGGCTGAGCGACCCCGGCTTCGGCCTGACCATGATCGCGGCGACGAGGAACAGGCCGTTGAACACGGCCAAGCCGAGCACAATCCGCTCCCAGCGCCAGTAGCGCCGCCCGCTCAGCGTGAGCACGACCAATCCGAGCCCCAGTGCCGCGGCGACCGGGGCACCGAGGCCGAAGTAGGCCAGTCCGACGCGGATCGCGACGAACTCGGAGACGAGCGTGACCAGGTTGGTGATGACAAGATCTCCCGCCCCGAACCAGCCCCACTGTGGGCCGAAACGCTCCAGGACGAGCTGCCCGTAGCCCCGATGCGTCACCGCGCCGACCCGCATGCACATCTCCTGGCAGAGATAGGCCATGGCGAAAAGGACCACGATCAACGGCAGGAACCAGCCCAGCCCGTAGTTCGCCCCCGCGGTGGCGTAGGAGATCATGCTCGGCCCGTCGTTCTCACCGAGCATGGCCAGCACACCCGGGCCGGCCAGCAACCACGCCAGCCGCCAGCGCCTGCCCCCACCGCGTGCCTTGGCCACGCGCGCGCGATCGGTCGACCGCGCGGCGTCCTCGCGTGTCAGCTGTGAACTGGACTCCGGCACCGGCATCGCTCATCCCCGCCCGGTGGGGTCGGTCAGGATCTGCCCGTGGATCAGCCTGCTCAACGGAGGGCCGAGCGCGTGGCGCGCAGTGTCGATCCGGATCCAGCGTGGACCGCTGAACGGCGCCTGATCCTCAACGTCGATGACCGCGCCGGGGACGATGCCCAGATCGCCGAGGTAGCGCAGCGCGGCGCTGTCGCGATCGGAGACCCGGTCGATCCGGAAACGGCAGCCGGCCGGCGCGGAATCCAGCGGCTCGCCCCAGGTCTCGTCGTGATGGCCGTGCCGGGGCGGGATGGGATCGCCGTGCGGGTCGCGGACCGGCCGGCCCAGGAACGCGTCGATGCGCTCCTCGAGCCGGTCGCTCAGCGCGTGTTCGAGCAGATCGGCTTCGGCATACACCTCGTCCCACGGCATCTCGAGTGCCTGGGCGAGGAAGGTCTCCAGCAGGCGATGGCGGCGGATCACCCCTAGTGCCGCGCGCTCGCCCTGGTCGGTCAGCCGCAGCATCCGACCGCCCGGGCGTTCCAGGAGTTCCTCGTCGGTCAGCCGTTTGAGCATCGCCGACACCGACGGCGATGACACGCCGAGTTCGTGGGCGAGCAGACCTGTGGTGACCGCTTGACCGCCCGTCGTCAGCGTGTATATCGCCTGTAGATAGTTCTCGCTAGCCCGCGACAACGTGCGCATATAGGCATCTTATTAGATGTGCCTACCAATACCAATAGCCGGATGCACTGCGTCGTTCTAATCACTTTCTCGTGCAGTTCTGCAATCAACTTCGGCGACATTGTAATCGGTCGTTGGCACCGGCACGAACCCTACAAATAGCCTGGCGCGGACGGATCATTTTGTCGTGCAGTTCTGCAATCACTTCGGGCGACATTGCAACCGGTCGTCAGCACCGGCACGAACTACATAAATAGCTGGGGCGCGGACGGTCGGCGTTTGGCGATCGATATTTACGGGTATCCATAATCATCGAATCATCGACAAGGTCGTCGATCGGCGGCCGCGGCAGAGAAGGCAGGTAGTCATGGCACGTGCTGTGGCGGCTGGTCGCACGGGGGCTTCATGCCTCGGTGAGCCGGTCGCGATCTGGACATCGTCGACGAGTGGACCGAGGTGGGTGCGTTGAGTAGCGAAGAGCTCTTTGGTGGCGAGCCGGTCATCACCTTCAACCGCGAGACCGATCGCCGGAACTTCCTGCGCTGGGCCGGTCTGGTCGGGATGGGGACGGCGTTCGTCGCCGGCGGCGCTTTCACCGGCTCGAGCGAGGCGGAGGCCGCGGCACCGAACTTCGGCAAGGGCGATGTGGGGATCCTCAACTACGCGCTGACGCTCGAGTACCTCGAGTACAACTTCTACGTGATGGGCCTGTCCAAGGGGCTGCTGAAGGGTCGGGACCTGGAGCTGGTGATGCCGATCCGCATTCACGAACAGGCCCACGTGCAGGCGGTGATGGGTGCGGTGAAGAAGCTCGGCGGGACTCCGGTGAGCACGCCGAAGCTGAAGTTCCCGGCCAAGACGTTCTCGACTGCCGACAACTTCCTGTCCACTGCGGTGCAGTTCGAGGAGCTTGGCGTGACGGCGTACCAGGGCAAGATCACCCTCATCCAGAGCCCCGCGGTGTTGACCAGCGCGGCCGAGATCGCCGGGGTGGAATCGCGCCACGCGGCGATCCTGCAGCACCTGACGGGCGGGAACCCGTTCCCCGCGCCGGTCGAGAAGCAGAACTCGGAAAGCACCGTGCTGGCCAAAGTCAAGCCCTACCTCGCCTGAAAGGACAGAAAACTCATGTCACAGCATCGTGATCTTGTGCACGGCCAGCTCGATGAGGTGTCCGAGCCTGTCGCCATGGACGCCTTGAACCACCGGTGGGCTTTGGCAAGTCCGGCAGACTTCACCTCGGACATCGACGTGCTCAACTACGCGTTGACCCTGGAGTACCTGGAGGCAACCTTCTACCAACAGGGCAATGCCCGCGGTCTACTCTCCGGGCAGGCGCAGCAATACCTGGCCGGGGTGCAGAAAGACGAAGAGACCCACGTACAGATCGTCAGCCAGACCGTCCAGAAGCTCGGCGGCACCCCGGTCGCCAAGCCAAAGGTGAACTTCGACGGGGTATTCGCCAGCAAGGACAAGTACCTGACGACCAGCTTCACCTTCGAGAACGTCGGGGTAGGCGCTTACCTGGGCGCCGCCGGCTACATCAAGAACAAGGCCGTGTTGCAGGCTGCCGCCGGGATCTTCGGGGTTGAAGCCCGGCACGCGGCGATCGTGGCGAACCTGTTGAACAAGCCCGCCGAAGGCGGCGTGTACATGGGTGCGTTCGAAACCGCGAAGACCAAGGCAGAAGTGCTGCAGGCCGTCGCCCCGTTCCTGCCGTCCCAGATGAGCCAGATGCCCGGCGGCGCTCCCAACACCGGCGGCGGCAGCACCGCTGGGGTTCAGGATTCCGGGCTGTTTGCCGCGGGGGGCGCCGCACTGCTCGGTGGGGCCGGCCTGGCCGCCTACCTCGCCACCCGCCGCGACGACGCCGAAGCCGCCACCCCCAGCGGCGGCGAGTGAAGCTCGGTCGCGTGTGACCCGTCGACGACCGGTCAGCGTCAGCAGTGGAATGGCTCGCGGCGGGACTCACCGCGAGCCATTCACGCTCGCAGCGCGTCGCCGGGTCGGGGCGCAACGGCTGACCGATGCCCAGGTCTGATCGAGAAGCGATGAACCTCCGCGCCCACCGCACCCGGATCCTCGGCGTGATGTGCGTAGTGCTCCTAGTGGCCGGCGTGATCGCCATCGTGATCGCCGTCCGCGCGCAGCAACACGCACCCCAGCCGCCAGCGTCTGCCGCGAGCCCGGTCTCGGTCACACCGCGCGGGTCAGCGTCGAGGAGCGGCGCGCACACCTCGAAGGCACCGACCGCCAAGTCACCGTACGTCACGACGCGGGGTGCGATCCTGTCCCGCTCGGTGCCGACTCACCTCTCCGTCCCGGCTATCGGCCTCGACTCCGACCTCAAGCAGATCGGTCTCGACTCCGCAGGCTTGATCAAGACGCCGCCGCTGGTCCGTGACTCGCACGCGTATTGGCTGACGGTCTCACCCACGCCGGGCCAGCTCGGCCCGGCGACGATCATCGGTCACGTGGACTCGGCCGCCTACGGGCCGGGCGTGTTCTTCAGGCTCGGTGCCCTGCGTCAGCGCGACAAGATCTCGATCACCCGCCGTGACGGCAAGGTCGCGGTGTTCGAAGTCGAGCGCGTCGTCAAGTATCCGAAGGCGCAGTTCCCCACCGAGGCCGTCTACGGCAACACCGACAACGCCGCGCTGCGTCTGATCACCTGCGGCGGGATCTTCGACCCGTCCGAACACAGCTACGAGAGCAACATCGTCGCCTACGCCTCGCTCGTCTCATCGCATAGCTCGCACAAGGCCGGAAACTCCCGCTAGCTTCGCCGTGGCTTCGCGCGGCGCGGGCGGCCGAGCCGGGCGACGAGCAGCGCCACCAGCGCACCCGTCCCGAGGTCGCGAAGCCGCTCGCGCGATCCGCGTCCGGATGCGGGCTGCGCGACGGGCGCATCCGCCGGCATCACGACTGCGGCCTTCGGCGGCGGCGCAGGCTGTTGGTCCGTGGACGCCCCTTGCTCCCGCCGCGGCGTCGCCGGATGTCGGGACGGACAGCACGGGCGATGCACTCGATCAGCCAGCAGCAGTCAACCCTGGAGAGCGTGCGCGGGCGAGCCGGGATCCTGCTCTCCGCCGCGATGATCTCCACGTCGTTTTTCGGCGCGCAGGCCATTGCATCCCGGCTCACTGGATTCTGGCCCGTTGTGGCATCCGCGCTGTTCGTGGCGGTCGGGGCGTGCGCCACTGCGGTGCTGTGGCCGCGACGCAGCCTGCTGTTCGCGAGCTCGCTGCTGGATGTCGTCCAGGTCGGCGGCAGCGGGACGAACCCACGGTCGTCGGACGACCCGTATTGGGTGGTGCGTGGCTTCGCCGACGAGGTACGCCGTCATGTCCTCCACACCAACCGGCGACTGGACCGATTGTTCCTACTGCTGTCGATCGGTTGGGTGCTGTTCCTGGCGGAGATCCTCGCCTGGTTGGCCCACGCTCGGTGGAGCTGAGCCACGCTTGGCTCCTACGCCGAGCGGCGCGGGGGATCGAACCCTCGGCGCGCGCCCGTACGTCGGCATCCGAGCAGAACCCGAGCCCCGCGAGCGGGCTCGAGGTGAAAATGCGCACCTCCGCCACCCCGGGGCGACCGGCCGGCGAGCGCGGCCTGAGCCAGATGCAGCGCGCGGGGCGTGTCGCCCACCGACCGATACGGCGGGCTGACGAGATCAAGAGCGACAAGATAGACCAGCTCGCTATGCACAAGGGCACGACGCACGAAGAGCTGATAGCGGCCAGTCACGAACCGTCGGACGCCGCCGCCAGAAACTCCTCCCGATCGACGATCACCCGATCGATCTCGCCGGCCGCGACGATGCGTCCGGATCCGTCGATCGCCTGCACGGCGAAGGTCAGCCGACGAGCGGCGGTGACGGGCGGGGGAGTCGCGGTGATCTCGACGCTGCCGCCGACCCGCGTCGCGCGACGGTGTTCGACGCGGACGGCAGTGCCCACCGTCGTCTGATCCTCGGCGAGAAGCCGCGCCGCGGCCTGCACGGTCGCCGCCTCCATCCAGGCGATCAGCCGTGGCGTCGCGAGCACCGCCACGTCACCGCTTCCCAGCGCTGCCGCAGTATCGGCATCGGTCACCTCATGACGCATCGAAGCCACGCTATCGCAGCGGCGCCGCGGCGAACTCGACCCGTACGGAGGTGGTCTGGAAGATCCGTTCGCGAGCGGATCGGCGGATGCGGAATCCGAAGGGTTGCCGTACCTGCCGGTTGACGTCCTCGCAGCCGTCCGGGGCCTGCGCCATCCGGCCCCCTGTCACGATGCTGGTGCAGGGCGCGGTTACCCGCGACGCGTTCCGGCGCCGGGCTCTGCGGCCTGGAGCTGTGACCACTGGCTCGGCAGCGGCGACAACACAGAGACCTGGAAGCACCGCGGTTCGCGTCCACCCATCCGCGGCGCCGGTGCCAGCCGGCAGTGGTGAGGTCGTCGTGCCGGACGTCGTCGGCCTGCTCTGCGACGACGCCCCGCACGGTGCTGGACCGGGTCGGGCTGGTCGCGCGCCCGGGCTCGGCAGGGATGCGTGAGCCCGTGTCGTCCCAAGCCTGCACCTCGGGCGGCGTCCGGGATGCTCGACGAGGCGACAGACGAGGCCGTCGGCTGAGCTTCGGTCCGATCGGAGGCCCGCGGTCGGGGTGTGCTGTGCTGCCCGCGCCGACCCGCACTGCGACAGACAGCCGTGATCATCACCTGCCCAACGTGCGTCAGCGGCAGCCGCGTGGGCGTTTGGTGAGCGGACGGTCGTGGGTACGCCGGAGGTTGGTCCGACGCCGAGCCGGGGGAGTCCGATGCACGCACAGATCATGCTGCACGTCGACGGCCAGGCACGGCCGCTCACCGTCGATACGCGCACCACGCTGCTGGACGCCCTGCGCGACCGGCTCGAGGTGTGGGCACCGAAGAAGGGCTGTGACCACGGGCAGTGCGGTGCCTGCACCGTGCTGCTCGACGGCCGCCGTGTAACGACCTGCCTGAGCTTTGCGGTGGCCAACGACGGCGCGCAGATCACCACCGCCGCAGGGCTGACGGACGCACAGGGCCGCCATCCGATGCAGCAGGCTTTCCTTGACTGCGACGGATTCCAGTGCGGCTACTGCACTCCGGGCCAGATCTGCTCGGCGGTCGGCATGCTCGAGGAGGCGAAGGCGGGACATCCCAGCCACGTGACGATCGACGTCAACGGTCCGGTGGAACTCGGCGACGAGGAGATCCGCGAACGGATGAGCGGCAACCTGTGCCGCTGCGGCGCCTACGTCAACATCGTCGCGGCGATCCAGCAGGCCGCGTCGTGAAACCGTTCGACTACGTGCGAGCGGTGGACGCCGAGTCCGCGGTCGCGACGGTCGCCGGACGGCCGGACGCGGCGTTCCTCGGCGGCGGCACCAACCTGGTCGACCACATGAAGCTGGGGATCGCGTCCCCGGACCTGCTCGTTGACGTCAGCCGCCTGCCGCTCGACCAGATCCGGCAGAGCGCGGACGGCGGCCTGCGTGTCGGCGCCGGCGCGCGCAACAGCGACCTGGCCTCCCATCCGGCGATCCGCGAGCGCTATCCCGTGCTGGCGCAGGCGTTGCTCGCGGGCGCGTCCGGGCAGCTGCGCAACCTCGCCACGACGGGCGGCAACCTGCTGCAGCGCACGCGCTGCGTCTACTTCCAGGACGTCTCCACGCCGTGCAACAAGCGCGAACCCGGGACGGGCTGCTCGGCGATCGAGGGGTATTCCCGATACCACGCGGTGCTCGGCGCGTCCGAGCAGTGCGTGGCGGTGCACCCGTCGGACCTGGCTGTCGCCATGGCGGCGCTGGACGCCGCGGTCGTCGTGCTCGGTACGGATGGTGCGCGCGTCATCCCGATCGCGGACCTGTACCGGAGCCCGGGCGACGAGCCGCAGCGCGACACCGTCCTCGAGCACGGCGATCTGATCACCGAGGTGTACCTGCCGCCGTTGCCGTTCGCCCGGCGCTCGGCCTACCGCAAGGTGCGCGACCGGGCGTCCTACGCCTTTGCGCTGGTCTCGGTCGCAGCAGCGCTGGCGGTGAGCGACGGCGTCGTGGGCGACGTGCGCATCGCGCTCGGCGGGGTGGCGCACAAGCCGTGGCGCGCGAGCGCCGCCGAACAGGTGTTGCGCGGGCAGCCGCCCGGCGAGCAGAGCTTCCGCGATGCGGCACAGGCCGAGATGCAGGCCGCACATCCCTTACCGGACAACGGTTTCAAGGTTCCGCTTGCGATTCGCACCATGGTTGCCGTGCTGCGTGAGCTGGCGGCGCTGGAGGTGGCAGTGTGAGCGAGCTGATCAGGCTGCCCGCGGTCGGCCGTCCCCTCGCCCGGCTCGACGGCCCGGCGAAGGTCACGGGCACCGCGCCCTACGCCTACGAACATCCAGCCGAGCGTCCGTGCTACCTGCACCCGGTCCAGGCCACCGTCGCGCGTGGGCGGGTGACGTCGTTCGACACCGCTGCGGCCGAGGCGACCGACGGCGTGCTAGCCGTCATCACCCACCGCAACGCGCCGCGCCTGGCGAGCACCGAGGACGCCGAGCTGGCGATCTTGCAGGACGACCGGGTGGGCTTCCGCGGACAGTTCGTCGCCGCCGTCGTCGCCGAGACGCCGGAGGTCGCGCGGCACGCGGCCGGCCTCGTCCGGGTCGAGTACGACGAGCAACCGCACGAGGTGCAGCTGCGTGCCGACCGCGACGACCTGTACGCACCGGAGCAGGTGAACCCGAACTTCCCGACCGACACCGAGGACGGCGACTTCGACACGGCCTTCGCCGCTGCCGACGTGCAGATCGACCAGACGTACACGACGCCACACGAGTACAACAACCCGATGGAACCGCACACCGTGATCGCCTACTGGCGAGACGGCGAGCTGAGCATGCACGATTCCACCCAGTCGCCGCACGGCGTGCGAGCGACGATGTCGGGCCTGTTCGGCCTGGCGCCCGAACGCGTGCACGTGTTCGCGCCGAACGTGGGAGGCGGTTTCGGGTCGAAGGGGACGCCGCACGCGCACGACGTCCTCGCCGCGCTGGCGGCCCGGTTCCTGGAAGGCCGTCCGGTCAAGGTCGCGCTCACCCGCCAGCAGATGTTCGCCGTCGCGGGCTACCGGACCCCGACCATCCAGCGGGTGCGCCTCGGCGCGGACGCCGACGGGCGGATCACTGCGATCGGGCACGACGTCATCGAGCAGACGTCACGGATCAAGGAGTTCGCCGAACAGACCGCGGTCTCGACGCGGACGATGTACGCGTCGGCGAACCGCCGCACGACCCACCGTCTCGCCGCCCTCGACGTCGCCGTCCCGTCCTGGATGCGCGCGCCCGGGGAGACGCCGGGGATGTTCGCAGCCGAGGTCGCGATGGACGAGCTCGCCGTCGCGTGCGGCCTCGACCCGATCGAGCTGCGCGCCCGCAATGAGCCCGCCGTCGACCCCGACACCGGCAAGCCCTGGGCATTGCGGCACCTCGTTGCCTGCCTGCGGGAGGGCGCGCGCCGCTTCGGGTGGGAGCAGCGGGCGGCGGCACCGCGCAGCCGGCTGCGGGACGGCGCGTGGGTCGGCCTCGGCGTCGCAAGCGCCACCTATCCGGCCCGGGTGCTGCCCGGCTCGGCGGCGACGATCCGCTACGGCGCCGACGGCCGCTACCGGGTCGAGATCGGGGCGGTCGACCTCGGCACGGGGACCTGGACGGTGCTCACGCAGGTCGCTGCCGATGCACTGGACTGCCCGGTCGACGCCGTCGACCTGATGATCGGCGACACCGCGCTGCCGCCCGCCTCGGTGGCCGGTGGATCGTCCGGACTGACGTCGTGGGGCTCGACGATCTGCGCCGCGGCACAGGCGTTTCGCGGGCGGTACGGCACGGACCCGGCGCCCGGCGACGAGGCGACTGCCGGCATGCCCGAGGGCACCGCGAACCAGGACTACGCGCTGCATTCCTTCGGCGCGCACTTCGTCGAAGTCCGGGTCGACGCCGACACCGCCGAGATCCGCGTGCCCCGGATGCTCGGCGTGTTCTCGGTGGGCCGCATCGTCAATCCGGTTACCGCACGCTCGCAGTTCCTCGGCGGGATGACGATGGGCCTGTCGATGGCACTGCACGAGCAGGGCGTGCTCGATCCGCGCTTCGGGCACATCGTCAACCACGACTTCGCCGAGTACCACATCGCCACGCACGCCGACGTAGGTGATCTCGAGGCGGTATGGCTCGACGAGCACGATCCGCAGGCGAACCCGCTCGGCGCGCACGGAATCGGCGAGATCGGGATCGTCGGCGCGGCGGCTGCTGTCGCGAACGCCGTGCATGACGCCACCGGCATGCGCGTGCGCGATCTGCCGATCACGCTGGACCAGTTGCTGCCTGCCCTGGACTGAGGGCGGGCTGGAACCGGCGCAGCCGCAACGAGTTCGTCACCACGAACACGGACGAAAACGCCATGGCGGCGCCGGCGAACAGCGGGCTGAGCAGTCCCACCGCGGCAACCGGAATGAGAACCACGTTGTAGGCGAACGCCCAGAACAGGTTGCCCTTGATCGTGCGAAGGGTACGTCGCGACAGCCGGAGCGCGTCGGGCACCGCGGAGAGCTCGGAGCGCATCAGGGTCAGGTCGGCCGCCTCGATCGCGACATCCGTCCCCGTCCCCATCGCCAGGCCGAGGTCGGCCTGAGCCAGAGCCGCCGCGTCGTTGACGCCGTCGCCGACCATCGCTACCACGCGACCGTCGCGCTGCAGGGCACGTATCGCCTCGACCTTGCCCGCAGGCAGTACCTCGGCCACGACGTCCTCGGCTGCCATCCCGAGTTCGGCCGCGACGTTCACCGCCGCCCTGCGGTTGTCGCCTGTGAGCAGCACGGGTCGCAACCCCAGCTCGCGCAGTTGTTCGACTGCGCCCGCGCTGCCGGGCTTGACCGTGTCGCCGACCGCGAGCACGCCGCGCGCCGCACCGTCCCATCCGACGAGGACGGCGGTGCAGCCCAGTGCTTCGGCCCGTTCCTTCGCCGTGCGCAGCTCCGCCGAGCAGGCCATGCCCTGCTCGGCGAGCATCGACTCGCGACCGGCCACGACCTCGAACGCGACGCCCTCGACACTCACCAGACCGCGCACACCGAGACCCGCCGAACTCGCGAACCGCGTCGCGGGGGGCAGCGCACCGAGCCGGGCGCGGGCGGCCGCAGTGAGCGCCGCGGCGATCGGGTGTTCGCTGCCGGCTTCGACGGCGCCGGCCAGCTGGAGCACTCTGTCCGCGTCCACGCCGGCGTCGGGATGCACGCTGTGCAGCCGCATCTGCCCGGTGGTGACCGTGCCGGTCTTGTCCAGCACCACGGTGTCCACTCGGCGGGTGTCCTCGAGCACCTGTGGTCCCTTGATCAGCACGCCCAGCTGCGCACCGCGTCCGGTACCGACCAGCAGCGCGGTGGGCGTCGCGAGACCCAGCGCGCACGGGCACGCGACGATCAGTACCGCCACCGCGGCCGTGAACGCGCGTACTGCCGGGTATCCGCCGGCCAGGGTGGCGACGAGGGTGGCAGCCGCGATGATCAGCACCACCGGGACGAACACGGCGCTGATGCGGTCGGCCAGCCGCTGCACGGTCGCCTTGCCCGACTGCGCCTCGACGACGAGCCGGGCGATCTGGGCGAGGCGGGTGTCCGCTCCGACGCGTGTCGCGCGGATCAGCAGCCGGCCCCCGGCGTTCACGCTGCCGCCGGTCACCTCGGCACCGGGGGACACCTCGACCGGGACGGGCTCGCCGCTCAGCAGGCTCTCGTCCACCGCGGAGGAGCCGTCCAGCACGACGCCGTCGGTGGCAAGCTTCTCGCCGGGGCGCACGACGAACTCGTCGCCGACCTGAAGTTGCCCTGCCGGGATGCTGGTCTCGACGCCGTGGCGGACGACGGTGACCTCCTTGGCGCCGCGGTCGAGCAGGGCGCGCAGCGCGGCACCGGAACGGCGCTTGGCCCGTGATTCGAGGTAACGGCCGCCGAGCAGGAAGACCACGACTGCCGAGGCGACCTCGAGGTAGATATCGCCCGCGCCACCCCCGCTGCCGGCGGTGAATTCGAACCGCATCCGCATGCCGGTGGCGCCGGCGGTCCCGAGGAACAGCGCGTACAGCGACCACCCGTAGGCGGCCAGCGTGCCCATCGACACCAGGGTGTCCATGCTCGCCGCCCGGTGCCGCAGGTTGGCCCAGGCCGCTGCGTGGAACGGCCAGCCGCCCCACACCACCACCGGGCTGGCGAGCGTCAGCGAGAGCCACTGCCAGTTGTCGAACTGTGCGGCCGGCACCATCGCGAGGATCAGCACGGGAAGGGTCAGGACGGCGGAGATCAACAGCCGATTGCGCAGCGCCCGGCGGTCGGCCGCGTCGGCGTCGTTGTCGTTGTCGTTGTCAGGCGAGTCGTCGTTCTCCGGCCGCCGCGGCAGCTGGGCGGCATAACCGGTGGCCTGCACGCTCGCCACGAGCGCGCTGGGCTCGACGACGGCGGGGTCATAGCGCACCGTGGCCTGTTCGGTCGCGTAGTTGACGCTCGCGCTCACACCGTCGAGGCGGTTGAGGGTGCGCTCGATCCGTGCCGCACACGAGGAGCAGGTCATCCCCTGCACGTCCAGCACGATGCTTGCGCTTGCCCGTCCGTCAGGGTGGCCGGTAGTCGCGCGCCAGGCGGCGGTCATGCCGAGACGACTTCGTAACCGGCTTCGTCCACGGCGGCCCGCACCTGCTCGTCGGTGAACTCGTCGCCGCTGACCGTCACCTGTCCGGAGGAAAGGTCGACCGCGACGTCCTCGACGCCGGGCACCGCGCCGAGCGCTGTGCTGACCGCGTCGACACAATGGCTGCAGGTCATCCCGCTTACCGTGTAGCGCTTCTCCGTCATCGCCCGCACCTCCGTGAACTCTACCCTGGTAGGGTATATGCTACACGAGAGAGGAAGGGATGGCGATGCACGGATACACCGAGAACAAGGACGCCTACCTCAAGCGGTTACGCCGCATCGAGGGCCAAGTGCGCGGCATCGCGAAGATGGTGGACGAGGACAAGTACTGCATCGACATCCTCACCCAGGTCAGTGCTGCCACCAAAGCGCTGCAATCGGTTGCCCTCGGCCTGCTCGAGGAACACATGGGCAGCTGTGTCGTCGATGCCGCTCGGGCGGGCAGCCCGCAGGCGGAGGAGAAGGTCAAGGAAGCAGCGGCGGCGATCGCTCGCCTCGTCCGGTCCTGAGCCCCGGTAGGCGCTTACGAGCGCATGCGTGGGAAGGCGCGCTCGGCTCAGGCGAGGCCGAGCGCGTCGGCGAGGGCGAGGACGCGGCGCGCGTCGGCGACATGCAGGTTCTCGATCAGCTTGCCGCCCACCGTCGCGACGCCTCGCCCTTCGCGCAGCGATGTCTCGAAGGCCTCGATGACCTTGCGCGCGTGGGCGATCTCGTCGGGCGACGGTGCGAACGCTCGGTTGCACGCCTCGAGCTGACCGGGATGGATCAGCGTCTTCCCGTCGAAGCCGAGGGTGCGTCCCTGCCGGCATTCGGCCTCGAAGCCGGGGGTGTCGGTGACGTCGTTGTACACGCCGTCCAGGATCGTCTTGCCGAACGCACGTGCGGCGAGCACGCACTGGCTCAGTGCCGCGACGAGGGCGCTTCGGTCCGGCGATCCCACTGCCCGCAACTCGCTCAGCAGGTCGTTCGTCCCCATCACCAGCGTGGTCAACCGCTCGGTACACGCGGCAATCTC
The DNA here is from genome assembly GCA_051000395.1 of Jatrophihabitantaceae bacterium. Lineage (GTDB taxonomy): Bacteria > Actinomycetota > Actinomycetes > Mycobacteriales > Jatrophihabitantaceae > JBPCOI01. The sequence goes on along the minus strand of JBPCOI010000013.1, from coordinate 8,838 downwards.
GGCGACCCGCAGGACCGCTGCGGGAGTTTCGATCATCGCCCAGATCGCGATGTCGCGGCCGGCATCAGCCGCGTCGAGCGACGCCGCTACGCGGTGCACGTCCACAGCCGAGCCCACCTTCGGGACCACCACGGCGTCCGGACCTGCGGCGGCCGCCGCAGCCACGTCCTCGGCGTACCACTGCGTGTCGAGGCCGTTGGTGCGGATCGTGAGCACCCGCTCGGCGTAGTCGCCGGAACCTGCGGCGGCGCAGACCTGCTCGCGGGCGGCGGGCTTGGCCTCGGGCGCGACCGCGTCCTCGAGGTCGAGGATGAGCGCGTCGGCCGGCAGCGTCTTGGCTTTCTCCAGCGCGCGTGCGTTGGAACCGGGCAGGTACAGGACGGAGCGGTGCGGGCGCGCCTCGGACATGGCGCTCAGCCCTGGGCGGCGTAGGCGGCGGCGAGTTCGGGGTCGCTCTGAGCCAGTGCGTCGGCCAGATCGACGACGACCTTGCACTGCTTGACCGACGCGTCGTCCTGCATCTTGCCGTCGATCATCACCGCGCCGGTGCCGTCGCCCATCGCCTCGATCACCTGTCGCGCCCAGCGCACGTCCGCTGCGGAAGGGCTGAACACGCGGCGAGCAATCTCGATCTGCGACGGGTGCAGGCTCCACGCGCCGACGCAGCCGAGCAGGAAGGCGTTGCGGAACTGGTCCTCACACGCGACCACGTCGGCGATGTCCCCGAACGGTCCCCAGTACGGCAGGATGTCATTCGCGGCGCAGGCGTCCACCATCCGCGAGATGGTGTAGTGCCACAGGTCCTGCTGGAAACTCGGTCGCACGCCGTTGATCTCGCCGTCGACGGGGTCGGCACGCACGAGGTAGTCAGGGTGTCCGCCGCCGACCCGGGTCGTCTTCATGCGCCTGCTGGCGGCGAGATCCGCGGGCCCGAGGGAGATGCCCTGCATGCGCGGGCTGGCCGCCGCGATCTCGTCGACGTTCGCGACGCCGGCGGCCGTCTCCAGGATCGCGTGGATGAGAACCGGCCGCTGCAGCTCGGCGCGCGCCTCGAGTTGCGCCAGGATGCGGTCGACGTAGTGGATGTCCGCGACGCCTTCCACCTTCGGGACCATGATCGCGTCGAGCTTGTGCCCGATCTCGGGGACGAGCGTGATCAGGTCGTCGAGGATCCACGGCGAGTCGAGGCTGTTCACCCGGGTCCAGAGCTGTGTGGAGCCGAAGTCGGTGTCCTTCGCGATCCGCACCAGCCCGTCGCGGGCGGCCTGTTTGCGATCGAACTGGATGGCGTCCTCGAGGTTGCCCAGCAGCACGTCGACCTTCCCGACCATCGCCGGAATCTTCTCCGCCATCCGCTGGTTGCTCGGATCGAAGAAGTGGATCATGCGGGACGGCCGGAACGGCACCTCGCGTACGGGCTGGGGCGCGCCGAGGGCGAGCGGGCGAAAGAAGGCTCTGGCGTTGGGCATGACTCTCCATCCGGTCGCGGTCGCGCGGCTGCAGCGGACGTTACCCACGACGCCCGGGGTTGCGCGACGTGCTGGGTCGCGGAACACAGCGCCGCTTGCGCTCACGTACCGTCGCGTCATGGCCATGACGTCCGAGCGCGATTCGGCGCGCGGCCGGACTCGGGGGATCGGTGCGGCGCGGGCGCGGGTGCGGGCGATGCCCGGGGGAGCGGTGGCGTGGCGGGTGGGCGTCACGGTGGTGGGCGTCGGGGTCATCGTCGTGGGCGTCGTGTTGCTGCCGTTGCCGGGGCCGGGTTGGCTGATCATCTTCGGGGGGCTCGGCATTCTCGCCACCGAGTACCAGCGGGCGGCGCGGTTGCTGGCCCGGGTCCGGCGGCTGGTTGCCGGGTGGACGCGCTGGACGCGGAGCCAGCAGCCGCTGGCGCGCCTGCTGGTGGGGCTCGCCGCGCTGTTGCTGCTGGCCGCAATCGTCGTGCTGGGCTGGTACGCGTACCGGTCGCGCTAGCTCGCCGAGGCGCCGCGCCCGTGTAGTCTGGCGGAGCTTTCCGGTCGACCGGCCGGGGATGCGGGCGATTAGCTCAGCGGGAGAGCACTGCCTTCACACGGCAGGGGTCACTGGTTCGATCCCAGTATCGCCCACCATCTAGGGCCCAGATGTCCAGCGTGACCGACGCGCTGGCGTGTTCCACTCTATGAGGCATGGATCGCCAGCGTCGACGCGACAACGGCGACGTGACGACCTGACTTCCCAGCCTGCGATAGCACGCGTGATATAGTTGGCCTCGATGTGGGACGTCGTCTATCTACCCGAGGCCGAGCCCGAACGGCGGGTGCTGCCGAAGGTCGAGCGCAACGCCTTGATCCACCCGATCGAGAAGTTCGAGGCCTTCGGCCCTCAGCTGGGCTATCCACGTACCAGCGCGGTACAAGATTCGCCGGACTGCGGGAGCTACGCCCCCGCGCGGGTCGCAGCCCGTGGCGCGTCTTGTATCGAGGGGTTGGCGAGGTGTTCGTGATCGCTGCCATCGGGCCGGAGGCGCAGACCAACCAGCGAGGATTCGATCGGGCGGCTCGCCAAGCGGTCGCCCGACTCGAGGAGAAAGAGGAGGACTAGAGGATGTCGAAACTGTCGGAGCTGCGAAACGCCCGCGAGGTTCGGGCGGAGGACCTGCGTGATCCTGAGATCCGGGCCGAATACGAGCGCACGGCTTTGGCTCACGCGGTGGCCATACGAGTGCTCAAGTATCGGACTGAGCGCGGGCTCTCCCAGTCCGCGCTCGGACGCGAGCTGGGCATGGCTCAGCCCGGGATTGCCAGGCTCGAAGCCGGAGACCACGAGCCGTCACTGGCAACACTGTCGCGCCTTGCCCGAGGCCTGGGCCTGGAGTTCCACATCGACATCACGCCCGCGGCCCTTGGACTACGCGAGACCGCCTGACACAGAACCGTTTTTGCGGCTCGCGATGTCAATCACCCGTTCGATTGGTTCCATCCGGATCTGCAGGGGGGCGACGGGCGTACTGGGCCGCGAGCGGCCGGCGGCTCGCCTTGCGGACCACGTTCGTGAAGATCCGGATGCGGGAGGTTCGCGAGGTCGACCGGGCGCGGAGGGCGTTCGCACGGTGCACCGGAGAGGACCACACGCTGGAGGACGAGACAGATGGCTGATTGCAGTAGCTGGGCAAATGTTCGGGACCGGCGCATGGCCGAGCGGGTGCCAAGCAGGCCTACGCCGCAGCTAGCTTGGCCTACGAGTTCCGGCACACGGTTCGCCAACTTCGCGAGACCCGCGGCTGGAGACAGGCCGAACTGGCCAAGGCTGCAGCCATGACCCGGTCCGCAGTAGCGCGATTCGAGGTGGGGGAACGGTCCCGAGCATGCCGGTGCTGGAACCACTCGCCAACGCAGTGGATGCCGACCTGGTCGTGCAGGTGACGCCGCGCGCCGGAGTCGGCTAAGAAGCACTGGAGGCACCGCGATGAGGATGAACGCCGAGGACGCACGGGCGCGCCTGGCCGCGCACATCCACGGAGTGCTGTGCACCCTCCACCCGAAGCGCGGTCCCGACCCGCAGCCCGTCGTGTACGCCGTCAGCGACGACGGCCACGTCGGCGTGCCGATCGACCGCGTCAAACCCAAAGCCTCGACTCGCCTCAAGCGCGAGGACAACCTCAAGGCGGACCCGCGCGGCACCCTGCTCATCGAGCACTGGGAGACCGACGACTGGTCGCGTCTGTGGTGGGTGCGGGCGGAGCTGCGTCACGTGCGCAATCCACCGTTGTCCTTGACGGACGACCTCGCTGAACGGCTGGCGCGCGCTGTGCCGCAGTACGCCGACCGACCTTTCCACCGGGTGCTCGTGTGTCGCGTCGTGGCCGTGACGGGTTGGTCTGCGATCGACCAGTGAATGCGTCCATTCAGCCTGGTGGTCGCGCCATGCGCGTATTGACCTCAGAGGTCAGCTGGCGTTGACCTTCGGCATGACCTCCTCGGTCAGGCGCTTGAGGTCGCCGAGGGTCCTGGCCGTCGGCACATCCCGGAAAGGCGGCCACAGGAGTGGCATCTTCAGGCCGGCCTCCTGGTACCGCTTGAGGATGTCCTCGATTTGCTGGGCGGTACCCGCCAGCAGGTTGGTGCCCTTGCCAGCGGGGGTCTGGTCGGTCGGCTCGTCGGTGATGACGAACCAGATCTTGCTGCACATGTCGAAGCCCTCGAGAAAGGTCTTGCCGAGCTCATTGAGCTCGCGCTCCATCTCGCCCTTCCAGCGCTTGATGTCCTCGGGGGAGTCCTCGATGCCGATCCAGCCCTGCAGGCCGTACTTCGCGATGCGCTTGGCCGAACGCGCCGCGTCCTTCAAGCCGGAGAAGTAGATCGGCGGGCGGGCTTCTGGATCGGCTTGTGCCCGAAGCCGCAGAGTGGGATCCGCGAACTCGCCGTGGTACTCGAACAGCTCGTTGGACCAGATGCCCTGCATGATCTCGATCGTCTCCCGCACGTGCCCGTGTCGACGCGGGAACAGCTGCGGGACGCTGGCGGCGGCGAACTCCTCGGGCATCCAGCCGGAGCCGACCCCGACATTGAGTCTTCCGTTGGACAGGTGGTCCTGCGTGGCGAGCTCGGCGGCGAGCACGGACCGTCAATGAACTCGAGGACCTCACTGCCCTCGCTGAGGAGCTCGATTTCGACTCCGTCTGGACTCTCGCCCGGATCGTCGTTCCGGAGGCCTCGGACCGCACGGAGCTGAAGTACCCGTTCGGCATGATGACCGACTTCCCGACCAGCATGCCGGTCATCTCGCGGGGCAAGTGGTTCCAGGGCATGACGTTGATCTCCTGGCTGGCCGCGAAGACCAGCAAGGTCCGGATCGGGATAAGCATCATCGACACCCGTACCGATCTCCGGGCGCTCTGTACCTTCCGAACTTCCGCGACGAGGTGGTCTTGCGGCACGGCGGCATTCACGGGGAGCCCGGTCGTCGCCGCGGACATCCGTGCTGACGTGCGGTGGGAGGGCTACCGCGTCCTCGCCGACCGCTTCGGATTGCGAACCTGCTGGTCGACCCCGATCCGCGGCCGCGACGGCATCTGCGGCACCTTTGCCGTCTATCACTCCAGCCCGCACCGACCCACGCCCCGTGAGGAACACCTCGTGGAGCGGCTGACCCACCTGGCCTCTGTGGCCATCGACCACGACGGCCTGCTCGGCGCGCTCGCGGAGAGCGAGGAACGCTTCCGTCGCGCGTTCGAGGACAACGCGGTCGGAATGGCGCTGGCGACGCTCGACGGCGGGATCACCCGGGTCAACCGCGCGATGCGGGCGCTGCTGGGAAGCTCTGAGTTCGACCTCGTCGGCACCAGGCTCGACGAGCTGTTCGCCTCTCGGCGCACGAGCGTGTCGCACGACGGCCACGACGAGTACGAAGCGACAGCCCGTACGGCTGACGGGCGTCTCCTCGACCTGGCAGTGGCTGTTTCCCCTATCCGGGACACGGGGGGCACACCGCGAGCGCTGTCGGTGAACGTCCTGGACATCACCGGCCGGCGTGCGGCCGAACGGGAACGGCATGGGCGGGTGGAGGCCGAATTCGCCCGGCACGCCGCGGAAGCCGCCAACCGTGCCAAGACCGATTTCGTCTCCGCGCTGGGCCACGAGCTGCGCACCCCGCTGCAGGCCATTACCGGCTTCACCGAACTGCTCAGCACGCTGGATCTGGACGGCGAACGTCGGGCGGCGGCCCTGAGCCACATTGCCGAGGCTGCCGAACACATTCTCACGATGGTCAATGAGGTGTTGGACGTCGCCCGGATCGAGACGCGCGCACTGCCGATCACGATCATGGACGTCGCGTTGCAGCCGGTCGTGGCCGGCGTCCTGGCCATGGTGAACCCGCTGGCCAATGCCGAGCGGGTCACCCTGCACACGACGGCCGCGGGTGCGCGCGTCTGCGTACGCGCCGATGAGCGGCGAGCTCGGCAGGTGCTGCTCAACCTGGTGACGAACGCGATCCGCTACAACCGCGCGGACGGTGCGGTGCTCGTCGGCTGGACCGTCGAGGCTGGGCAGGTGCGGATCACAGTGCGCGACACCGGCCCCGGTATCGCGGCCGAGCACCTCGACCGCCTCTTCACCCCGTTCGACCGGCTCGGCCGAGACTCCGAGGAAGGCGTCGGGCTCGGGCTGCCGCTCGCGCGCGGTCTCACGGAGGCGATGGGCGGCACGATCGAGGTGCACAGCGAGGTCGACGAGGGCACGACGATGACGGTGGTGCTGCCCCTCGCAGGGTCTCCTGACATGTGAGCGAGGGTTGACCAGCCTCGGCTCCGACCTGGGCGGGGTTTGCTTCGCGCCGGATCCGCGCTGCGCGATCACCGTCGTTCGTATGTGACCGCCCGCAACCGGCGTAACGCGGCGTTACGCCTGCGCCGACCACGAACGGCCACCGGAAACGGTCCGAGCAGGCGTAACAGCAACGAACACGCACAGGCCGCGGGCTATCCACGGCACCTCGACCATGGCAGCCTTGGCCTTGGCGGAGCAGGTCCGCCCATCTGGAGGCGTACATGTCCGAGGTACCCGTCGTCGCAGTGATCGTCGCCAAGCCGGGTTCGGAGGACGCGGTCCGTGACGCGCTGAACGCGCTCGTCGCGCCCACCCGCGCCGAGGAGGGCTGCCGTTCCTATGAGTTGTTCGAGTCGGCGGCGGCGCCCGGAACCTTCGTCACGATCGAGTCATGGACCGGTACGGCGGACCTGGACAAGCACATGGCCAGCCCCCACATCGCCGAAGCGCTCGCGAGCACCCAGGACCACCTCGCCGCGGCGCCGGCGATCCATCCGCTGCACTCCGTGGGGGCTTAGCGCCCGGCTTCGTAGACGAGCGTCACGAACTGCGCTGACGCGCGGCAGGGATGCGCTGCGGGCGAAGGCGCGCCCGGCCGGGCGACTTCCCGAGCGACACGGAGCCGGCGTTGTGGACGGCAGCGCGGGCCGAGGCTGCCGCCACGATGACGCCCGATTCGGCAACGGGCGCCGCCGCGCTGGACTCAGCCGCCGAGTCGTCATGGATGTAGCGCCCGCCGCGGAACAGTGACGCGACTGCTCCCACCAGCGACATCGCGATGGCGACGACGAACACGATCACCAAGCCGTGATGGAACGGGGCGGAGATCAGTTGCGGGAAGTACTGCTTGCTGGTCAGCGCCGAGAGGTCTGCGCCGCGGGTAGCCGAGGCGGGCAGCGCGCCGAGCATCGTGCCGATCGGGTTATAACCGAGGAACGCCGCGAACAGGCTGCCGACCGGGGGCTGGTTGCCCACCGCGGATGCCGCTGCCGCGGGAACGCCGTGCGACCTCAGCCCGGCCGTCAGCGCCTGCGGCAAGGTCGCCGCCAGTCCGATGATCATCATGGTGAAGAAGATTCCGATCGACAGCGACGTGCCGGAGTTGAAGAAGGTGCCCCGCATGCCGGCGGCGGCGCCGCGCCGGTTTGCCGGGACGCTGTTCATGATCGCAGTGGTGTTCGGCGCCGAGAACAGCCCCGAGCCGATGCCGTTGAGCACGAGCAGGCCGGCGAAGGCCCAGTAGTTGAAGTCGGTGGGCAGCAGCATCAGGCCGAGGAAGCTCGCGGCGACGACGAGCAGCCCGCCGGTCGCAAACGAGCGCGCGCCGAAACGGTCGGAGTAGTAACCCGACAGCGGGCCCGCGACCAGGAAGGATACGGTCAGCGGTAGCAGGTAGATCCCCGCCCACAGCGGGGTGCTCGCGAAGCTGAAACCGTGCAGCGGAAGCCAGATGCCCTGCAGCCAGATGATCAGCATGAACTGCAGTCCGCCGCGGCTGATCGACGCGAGCAGGCCCGCGAGGTTGCCCGCGGAGAACGCCTTGATGCGAAACAGCGCCATGTCGAACATCGGGTCGTCCAGGGACGACTCCACGATGCAGAAGACCACCAGCAGGAGTCCGCCGCCGATCAGGCCGGCCAGGACCCACGGGTTGAGCCAGCCCATGTTGTCGCCGCCGTAGGGCTGGATGCCGTACGTGATCGCGGCCAGGATCGCGGTCAGACCGACGGCGAACAGCCCGTTGCCCCACCAGTCGATTCGCGCCTCGACTCGGGTGCTCGTCTCGCGCAGGCTGCGGTAGGCCCACACCGTCCCGAACAGGCCGAACGGCACCGAGATGAAGAAGACCAGCCGCCAGTCGACCGGCGCGAGCAGGCCGCCCACGATGAGCCCGATGAACGACCCCGCGATCGCGGCGACCTGATTGATGCCCAGGGCGAGCCCGCGGCGCTCGGCCGGGAACGCATCGGTCAGGATTGCGGTCGAGTTGGCGAACAACATCGCCGCACCGACGCCCTGCACCACCCGCCATAGGATCAGCCACATCGCTCCACCACCCTGCGTGAGCGGATCGAATACCAGTGCGATAGAGCCAACCGTGAAGACCACGAAACCCAGGTTGTAGACCTTCACGCGTCCGTACATGTCGCCGAGCCGGCCGAGGCTGACGACCAGCACGGCGGTGACCAGCAGGAATCCCATCAGCATCCACAGCAGGTAGCTGACGTTGCCGGGCTCGAGCGGGTTCAGCTTGATGCCACGGAAGATGTCGGGCAGCGAGATGATGACGATGGACGAGTTGATCGTCGCCATCAACACCCCGAGGGTGGTGTTCGACAGCGCCACCCACTTGTAATGCGGATGGTCGCCCTCGACGGAGAACCTGGACTGCACCTTGCCGGGGTCACTCAACGGCGTCGCTCCCGCTCACGTCTCGACATTCGTTAGCCAAACTAATGATATGCCGCAGACGTGGTCGTGGCAACGAGGAGGGAAAGGGTGGACGTGGGCAGCCAAGAGCATCGGCATC
>JBPCOI010000035.1:0-70825 GCA_051000395.1 Jatrophihabitantaceae bacterium | reverse complement strand
GCCCACGACGGCCTGCAGCGCGCGCAACCACGATCCGCGCGAGCCGGCGACGCAGATCCGCGCGGCCGCACCCGGAGCTATGAGGGCCTCGGCCAGCGGGGCGATCGTCGCCGGATCCTTGACGTCGACGGTGAAACACGCATCCGGGAAGCTCGCCAGCAACGTGTCGAGTGCGAGCACCGGACCGCCGCCGAGCACGGGGGTCGCGGTCAGCTCGGTGAGGGTCCGCGACCGCACCCGCCCGGACAGCCCGGTCGCGCGTTGCAGCCACGCGTCGTGGAAGGCGACGAGCCGGCCGTCGGACGTGAGCCGGACGTCGGTCTCGAGGTAGCGCAGCCCGAGCGCGTACGAGCGACGGAACGCCTCGAGGGTGTTCTCGGCCGCGAGTCCGGCGCCGCCGCGGTGCGCGATGGCCAACGGCGAGGGGCAGTCGCGATACCTCACGCCCTCACGATGCGGGATCGCGCGGGCGTGGCATCGCCGTTTCGGGCCGGGTCCACCGAACATTCGCCGCCAAGCGTGTGCGCGACGCCTGTCCGATGTCCGCCGTTCGCTCTAGGGTCGCGGACATCACCGATGAGTGGAGGACGACATGACGGTGCGCGACTCCGCGTGGCCCCCCGGCACGCCCTGCTGGGTTGATCTCATGACCACCGACCAGGAGGGCGCCCGGCAGTTCTACGGCGACCTTTTCGGCTGGGAGCTCGAGGTCGGGCCGGAGGAGACCGGCGGCTACGCCATGGCACGCATCGGCGGGCGGGCGGTTGCCGGTATCGGCGGCATGATGGGCGCGGACCATCCGCCGGTCTGGAACACCTATCTCGCGACGACGGACGCCGACGCCACCTCAGCGGCGGTCGAGCAGGCCGGCGGCACCGTGCTCTCACCGGCCGTCGACGTCATGGAGTTCGGGCGGATGGGCCTGGCCGAACCGCCCGGCGGCGGCGTGTTCGGCTACTGGCAGGCCGGCACACACACCGGCTTCGGGGTGGCCAACGAACCGAACACGGTCACGTGGAACGAGTTCTTCAGCCACAGCCTCCCGTCGGCGACGCAGTTCTTCGCGGCCGTGGCGGGCTACACCTACACGGATATGGGCGCCGATGCGGGCAGCGCCTACGCGACGATCGAGGTCGACGGCGCGACCGTCGGCGGGATGGGGGTGTTTCCCGCCGAGACCCCCGAGGAGATCCCGCCGCACTGGCGCGTCTACTTCGCAGTGGAGGACGCCGACGCCGCGGTGGCGAGGGTCGTCGAACTCGGCGGCAAGGTGCTGAGCCCACCCACGGACATGCCCTACGGGCGCCACGCCGACGTCGCCGATCCGCACGGCGCGACCTTCTGCATCATCACACCGGCCACCCCGTCCGCGCCATGACCGACGTCGAGGTCGACGTTCGGGCGCACCGCGAGCGGCTCGTGCGGGAGCACATGGAATCGGAGAACACCCACGACTTCGAGGTCACACTCGCCACCTTCGAGCACCCGCGCTACGAGATCGTCGCCACGGGCCAGGTCATGGACGGCCGTGACGAGGTGATGGCCTACTACGCGCAGACCCGTGCGGCCTTCCCCGATCAGCGCAACGAGCTGATCGCGCTGCACCACGCCGACGACGCGGTGATCGTCGAGTTCACCCTGCGCGGCACGCATCAGGGCAGCCTGTTCGGCGAGCCGGTCACGGGCCGACCCTTCGAGGCGCGGATGGCGGCGTTCTTCCTGTTCGACGGCGCGCACCTCGTCTGCGAGCGCGTCTACCAGGACATGGCCACCATCCTGACCCAGCTCGGCCTCGGTGCCGGGGACATCGGGTGAGGCCGATCCGGCCGGGATCCGGATCCGCCCGATTCAGACCGGCCAGGTTCGGCTGCGTCCGGCGCACCTGGCCCCGCCGGGTTCCTCGCGGCTCGAACGCACCGTGTTCGGGCGCCGGCTGACGATCCTGCGCGATCGCGACTGGACCGTTCCGCTGCCGATGCTGACCTTCCTGATCGACCATCCCGAGGGACGCTTCCTCTTCGACACCGGTGAGCTGTCGCCGTCGTCCGCCCTCACCGCGGCCGGCAACCGTCGGCTGCTCGAACGGGTGATCCGGCGCACGCATCCCTTCCTCAACCAGGCCCTGGACGTCGACATCGAGCCCGCGGACGAGATCGGGGCGCAGCTCGCTGGGCTCGGCATCGACCCGGCGCGCGATCTGCGCGGCGTCGTCATCTCGCACCTGCACAACGATCACGCCGACGGCCTGAGCCAGCTCGCCGGTGCGCCGGTGCTGGTCAGCCGCGCGAATTACCGAGTCGCTCGCGGGCTGGGCGGGTTCAACCACGGCGCCATGCCGCACCTGTAGCCGGCCGGCTTCGACCCCGAGCTCCTCGACCTCACGCCTGGCGCGGGGCCATTCGAGGCGAGTCACCCGCTCACCTCCGACGGCCGGCTGCTGCTCGTCTCGACACCCGGCCACATGCCGGGGCACATGTCCCTGGTGGTGCGCGCCGATGACGCCACCTACCTGCTGACCGGCGACGCGACCTACTCCCAGGACGCGATGCTGGCCGGGCGGATCGACCGATGCGCCGAGGATCTCGACGCCGCCCGCACAACCCTGCGCGCACTCGACCAGTTCGCTCGAGCCGAGTCGGCGGTCGTGCTGCCCGCGCACGATGTGCGCAGCGTCGAGCGGCTGGCCCAGCGCGAGCGATACCCCGCAGAGTGAGTGCGCGCGACCGGTTAGACTCTCCCGGGTCGCGCACCGCGGCACGCCGCCTTAGCTCAGTCGGCAGAGCACCTCACTCGTAATGAGGTTGTCCGGGGTTCGATTCCCCGAGGCGGCTCCATCGTGTCCCCGGACGATCTTCATGGCCCTCGTCGCCCATGAGTGCCTTACGCCATGAAGATCGCCGCGGGGCGGGGACGGGCGTGACGCGGCCGGACGATCTTCATGGCCCTCGTCGCCCATGAGTGCCTTACGCCATGAAGATCGCCGCGGGCCGGGACGGGCGTGACGCGGTCGGACGATCTTCATGGCCCTCGTCGCCCATGAATGCCGTACACCATGAAGATCGCCGCGGGGCGGGGACGCCATGAAGATCGCCGCGAGGCGAGGCGGGACGGGACGGGTGGGAAGATCGGCCTGCCCGGGTTGCGCACAGGCTTATCCACAGTGCCGGACGGGTCGTTCGCCGACGGCAACCGGCTGCCGGTAGGACAGCAGTCATGTCGAACAAACCGCGGCGACGGGCGGTCGCCGCCCTCGCCGCCGCTGCCGTCATTGCCGTCGTTGCCCTGTCGGCCGGCGGCGACCGCGTCGTGCCCGGCCACGCTGCTGCGCCGGCAGTCGGGCCGCCGAGCCCCGTCGTGAGTTGCGCGCAGGTTGGACGCGAACCGTTGCCCGGGACGCAACTCGTGCTGCGCGAGGCAACCGAGGCAACCGACGCAACCGACGCGACCGCGACGTTGCCCCCGGACATTCCCGCGCCGCGATCCGCACCGCTGGCGCGCTGCCTGGGCGGCTTCGCCCGTGGCGGGCACCAAGGCATGATCGTCCTCGCTTATCCGGCCGAGGACTTCGGCTCGTACATCGCCCGGTTGCCGCAGGCCGGCTAGGACGTCGTGGACATCGTCGCAACACCGTCGGCTACTACCGCAATGATGCGAGCGACTACGACCTGGTGCTCGTGCACGGCAGCCGCTACCTGCTGCTCGTCGTCGACTCGCCGTCATTTCGCTGAGGCGCAGGGCGCCGCATCGGCACGTGGGCGATGCCGTCCTCGACGAACTCCGGGCCGTCGCGTTCGAAGCCGAACCGCGCGTACCAGGCGGCGAGATAAGTCTGCGCGTCCAGCACGATTTCGGCGCCCCCGGCGCGCGCGATTGCGCGCTGCACCAGCGCTGCGGCGATGCCCGCGCCGCGCGAGTCGCGTGCCGTCGCCACCCGCCCGATCCGTGCCGTCCGGGCCGAGCCGTCGCGCAGCAGCCGCAGCGTCGCCACCACCTCGCCGTCGCTCTCGGCCCACAGCTGCAGCGCGTCGGCCTCCAGGTCGCGGCCGTCCGGGTCGAGGTAGGCGCAGTCCTGTTCGACGACGAAGACGTCGGCGCGCAGCGCGAGGATCCGGTACAGCGTCACCGGATCGATCTCGCGCAGCCGCGCTTCGTGGAGCACGTTCATGCGGCCACCGTGCCACGTCGTGTTTGATGGACGGTATGCCCCTTGAGAAGCCCATGATCGAGCATCCCGGCGGACAGCCGCCGGCAGAGCTGACGATCGAGGACATCGTCGTCGGCGAGGGCGCCGAGGCCAAGGCCGGCGACACGGTCGAGGTGCATTACGTCGGCGTCGAGTTCCACAACGGCGAGGAGTTCGACGCGTCCTGGAACCGCGGCGCGTCCGTCGAGTTCCCGCTGCGTGGCCTGATCCAGGGTTGGCAGGAGGGCATCCCCGGCATGAAGGTCGGCGGCCGCCGCCACCTGACCATCCCGCCGGAGAAGGCGTACGGGCCGGCGGGCGGCGGGCACCGGCTCTCCGGCAAGACGCTGATCTTCGTCATCGACCTGCTCGCCGTGCGCTGAGCGCTCGCCCGTTCGGGCGGGGACGCCACGGACGGCACGAGCCACCCCCACCCGCCGCCGCCCGATGACAGACGGCGCGATCACCGCAGTGCCCGGCGCCAGCGAACCCCGCCGGGCAGCTGATGTGCGGCGCATGGCAAGCGCCTAGACTCGGAACGAACAGCTCGTGAAGGCTTTCACAAGGTCGCTCAGCCAGGCTGCAAGGGGAGACGGGAGCGTGCGGATGACAGCGCCGAGCACCGCCGTCCGTCCCGACGCCAGCCTCCCGCACGGGCACCGGCACGATGCCGACGTGGTCGTGGTCGGCGCCGGACCCGCGGGCAGCAGTGCCGCCTACTGGCTGGCCACCGCTGGCCTGGACGTCGCGCTGCTGGAGAAGACGACGTTCCCCCGCGAGAAGGTCTGCGGCGATGGGCTGACCCCGCGTGGCACGCGGGCGCTGCTCGAGCTGGGCATCGACGTCAGCCAGCGGGCCGGGTGGCTGCACAACCGCGGCCTGCGCGTGATCGGCGGTGGCCAGCGACTGCACCTCGACTGGCCCGAGCTGACCAGCTTTCCCGACTACGGCCTGGTCCGCCCGCGTGCCGACCTCGACGACCTGCTCGCCCGGCACGCCGTCAAGGCCGGCGCCCGCCTGCACGAGCAGACCACGATCACCGAGCCGATCCTCGACCCCAGCGGCCGGGTCGTCGGCGTCAGCGGCCGCACCGGCGACAAGGCGCCGGTCGAGTTCCGGGCCCCACTGGTGCTCACCTGCGAGGGCGTCAGCGGCAAGATGGCGCAGTGCCTCGGGGTGCACCGCAACGACAAGCGTCCCCTCGGCGTCGCGGTCCGCCGCTACTACACCAGTCCCAAGACCCACGACGACTACCTCGAGTCGTGGCTGGAACTGTGGGACGGCAGGCCGAACGAGTCCGATCTGCTGCCCGGTTACGGCTGGATCTTCGGCATGGGTGACGGGACGGTCAATGCCGGCCTCGGCGTGCTGAGCGCAGGTGCCGGCTCGGGACGCACCGACTACCGGGCGATGCTGACCTCGTGGCTGGACAACACGCCTGCCGAGTGGGGGCTGCGCGAGCAGAACGCCACCTGCCCCACCCGCGGCGCCGCGCTGCCGATGGGCTTCAACCGCACCCCGCACTACCTGCGAGGCATGCTGCTCGTCGGGGACTGCGGCGGTTCGGTGAACCCGTTCAACGGCGAGGGCATCCCGTACGCGATGGAGTCCGCCAGGTTCGCGGCCGAGGCCGTCGTGCAGGCGCTCGGGCGTCCGCAGGGACCGGCCCGCGAGCGTGCCCTGCAGGCCTACCCGGCTCGGATGCAGCAGGAGTGGGGCGCGTACTACCGCCTCGGCGGCGCGTTCGTGAAGCTGATCGGCAACCCGAAGGTGATGCAGGCATGCACCCGGCACGGCCTGCCGCATCCCGCCCTGATGCGCTTCGTGCTCAAGCTGCTCGCCAACCTCACCGACCCGCACGACGGCGACGTCTCCGACCGCGTCATCAACGTCCTGACGCGCGTCACCCCGGCGCTCCGCTGATCGGGCCGCACCTACTAGCCTGGCACCGCGCACGAACTCCGCACGAGGGAAAGGGGAACAGCAGCCATGCTCGCGCCGTACCTGCCTATCGTGCTGCTGTTCGTGCTGGCACTGGGCTTCGCGACGTTCTCCGTCGTGATCGCACCGTTCACCGGCCCGCGGCGCTACAACCGCGCGAAGCTGGACTATTACGAGTGCGGCATCGAACCGACGCCGCAGCCGCTCGGACCGAACCGCTTTCCCATCAAGTACTTCCTGACCGCGATGCTGTTCATCGTCTTCGACATCGAGATCATCTTCCTGTACCCGTACGCCGTCGCGAACAAGGCGCTGGGGCTGTTCGGGCTGGTCGAGATCATCCTGTTCATCGTGACCGTGTTCGTCGCCTACGCCTATGTCTGGCGGCGCGGCGGGCTGGACTGGGACTGAGGACCGGCGTGGGCCTAGAGGAGAAGCTGCCCGACGGCGTCCTGCTCGCCAGCATCGAGAAGCTGGTGAACTGGACCCGCAAGTCCTCGCTGTGGCCGGCCACGTTCGGCCTGGCCTGCTGCGCCATCGAGATGATGACCTTCGGTGCCCCGCGTTTCGACTCCGCGCGCTTCGGCATGGAGGTGTTCCGTCCCTCGCCGCGGCAGGCCGACCTGATGATCGTGGCGGGCCGGGTCAGCCAGAAGATGGCCCCGGTGCTGCGCCAGATCTACGACCAGATGCCAGAACCGCGGTGGGTGCTGGCCATGGGCGTGTGCGCGTCCTCGGGCGGGATGTTCAACAACTACGCGGTGGTGCAGGGCGTCGATCACGTGGTGCCGGTGGACATGTACCTGCCCGGCTGCCCGCCGCGCCCGGAGATGCTCATCGACGCCGTCCTCAAGCTGCATCACAAGATCATGAATGAGCCGCTCGGCCCCAAGCGCGCGGCTCGACTGGAGGGCCAGCGCGTCGAGCTCGTCCCGTCCAGCCAGAGGTATTCGCGATGAGCCGGGACCCTGCAGTCATGATGTCGCGTCGTCCAGTCGAGGCGTTGCCGCCTGACCGCAAGCGGGCTCGGTAATGGGCGGCCCGGTGGAACGTCCGGTTCCCGAGGACGCCGCGCCCGAGCAGGGGGCCGCCGACATGGAGCGGTCCACGATCTCGCAGAACAAGGGCGCGGTGCCCAGCGTGCTCGAAGCTGCCGAGGGCGGCGACAGCCCGTACGGCGTCGAGCGGCACGGGATGTTCGGGGTCAGCGACGCGGGCGACACGTCCGGCTTCGGCGGGTTGGTTCGCGAGCCGTGGGTACCACCGGCTGCCGAGCGTCCCTACGGCGGCTATTTCGACGAGGTCGTCGACGCCCTCGCCGCGGCCTACCGGCGATACGACGAGGCCGTCTGGAAGGTGGTCGTCGACCGCGGTGAGCTCACGCTGCACGTTGCGCGCGAGCACCTGCTCGGTATCGCGACCGCGTTGCGCAACGACCCGAACCTGCGTTTCGAGCTGTGCTCGAGCGTGTCGGGCGTCGACTACTACAACCCGAAGGACGAAGCGGCCGCGCGGCTGCACGCCGTCTACAACCTGACCTCGATGACCTACCGGCGCCGCATCCGCCTGGAGGTCTCGCTCAGCGTGGCCGACCCGCACGTCGCATCGGTCACGGCGCTCTATCCGGGCACCGACTGGCAGGAACGCGAGACCTACGACATGTTCGGCATCATCTTCGACGGACACCCGGCGCTGACCCGGATCCTGATGCCCGACGACTGGGACGGCTTCCCACAACGCAAGGACTATCCCCTCGGCGGAATCGCGGTGCAGTACAAGGGCGCCACGATCCCGCCGCCCGACGAGAGGCGGGCCTACCGGTGAGCCACCCCACGACGTCATGCGCTGGGGTTCGTGACTGCGCCGGGACCTCGACCGCAGTGGCTGCGAGACGCTCATGAGTTACGAGAACTACGCCCCGTCGCGGGCGACGACCGAGGGCCGCGTCTACAACCTCACTGGCGGCGACTGGGACCAGGTGCTCGGCGGCGACCCGATCAGTGACGAACGCATCGTGCTCAACATGGGCCCGCAGCACCCGTCCACGCACGGCGTGCTGCGCCTGGTGCTCGAGCTCGAGGGCGAGACCGTCACCGACGCGCGAGTCGTGGTCGGGTACCTGCACACCGGGATCGAGAAGAACACCGAGTACCGCACCTGGACGCAGGGCGTGACGTTCCTGACCCGCGCCGACTACCTGTCGCCGTTCTTCAACGAAACCGTCTACTGCATGGGGGTCGAGCGGCTGCTCGGTGTCACCGTGCCGGCTCGGGCCCAGCTGATCCGGGTGCTGATGATGGAGATCAACCGTCTTGCCTCGCACTGGGTGTGGCTGGCCACCGGCGGCATGGAACTGGGCGCGCTGACGGCCATGACGAACGGTTTCCGGGCCCGCGAGCGCTGCCTGGACATCTTCGAGCTGATCACCGGCCTGCGGATGAACCACGCCTACATCCGCCCCGGTGGCATCGCGCAGGACCTGCCCGACGGCTACGACGAGGCGATCCGCGGCTGGATCAAGGAGATGCGCGAGGAGCTGGTCGGCGTCGATCGGCTGCTCACCGGACAGCCGATCTGGGTCAACCGGCTCAAGGACGTCGGCTGGATCGGGGTGGAGGGCTGCATCGCGCTGGGCATCACCGGACCGCTGTTGCGCGCCGCGGGGCTGCCGTGGGACCTGCGCAAGACCGAGCCCTACCTCGGCTACGAGACCTTCGACTTCGAGGTACCCACCGACGACCGCGGCGACAGCTGGTCACGCTTCGTGGTGCGCGTGGCGGAGATGTGGGAGTCGCTGAAGATCGTCGAGCAGGTGCTCGACCGGCTCGAACCGGGCCCCACGGTCATCGACGACCCGAAGATCGCGTGGCCGGCGAAGCTGAGCCTCGGCCCGGACGGCATGGGCAACTCCCTCGAGCACGTGCAGCACATCATGAACTCCTCGATGGAGTCGCTGATCCACCACTTCAAGCTGGTCACCGAAGGCTTCCGCGTGCCGCCCGGGCAGGTCTACCAGACCGTCGAGTCGCCCCGTGGCGAGCTGGGCGCACACATCGTCAGCGACGGCGGCACCCGGCCCTACCGCGTGCACTTCCGCGAGCCGTCGTTCATCAACCTGCAGGGCGTCGCGGCGATGTCGATCGGCGGCCTGGTCGCCGACGTGATCGCCTCCGTCGCCTCCATCGACCCCGTGATGGGCGGGTGTGACCGGTGAGCGTGCCCATCCGAGTCCCGTCCGCGAACCCCCCGGTCGTCAACTTCCGCACATCCCTGATCAACCTCGACCGTCCTGGTGACCCGGGCGTGTTCGACGAGCGCACGCGTGCGGAGGCAGCGCAGATCATCGCCCGCTACCCCGCGGGGCAGGCCCGCTCGGCGCTGCTGCCGATGCTGCACCTCGTCCAGTCCGTGCAGGGCTACGTCACCACCGACGGCATCGCGTTCTGCGCCGAGACCCTCGAGCTGACGAAGGCGCAGGTGGCTGCCGTCGCGACGTTCTACACGATGTACAAGCGCAGCCCGACCGGTGAGTACCTCGTCAGCGTCTGCACGAACACCCTGTGCGCGATGCTCGGCGGCGACGAGATCTTCGCGGCGCTCGAGGACAGCCTCGGCATCGGCAACGGTGGTGGTGCCCACGGCAGCGCAGGGGTAGCCGCCGGGGGACAGACCACGGCCGACGGCATGATCACCCTCGAACACGCCGAGTGCCTGGCCGCCTGCGACTACGCGCCCGTCGTTACCGTCAACTACGAGTTCTTCGACAACCAGACGGTCGGCAGCGCGCGCAACCTGGTCAGCCGGCTGCGCTCCGGTGACAGTCCGGAACCCAGTCGCGGCGCGCCGCTGTGCTCCTTCGCCCAGATCGAGCGGCAGATCGCCGGCTTCTTCGACGAGCAGTCGCTGGCGCAGGACGCGGTGAGCGCAGGGATCGCGACCGAGGTCGGCGTCAAGCTGGCGCTCGAGCGCGGCGACACCGCGCCGTCCTATGCCGCGTCCGCCGAGCAGGACGACTCGAGCGAGCAGAGCCCGCCGGTCTCCGAGCAGCCCACCAGCTCGCACGACGCGCCGCTGCAGACGGCCGAGTCCGACGACGCGCACCCGAGCGAGCCGGGTGCTCGCAAGCGCGGCAACGGCAAGGCGGCGACGTGAACCTCACCCCGGTCCTGACAAAAAGGTTCGGCACCGACCAGCCGTGGAAGATCGAGAACTACGAACGCCTGGACGGCTACGCCGGCCTGCGCAAGGCCCTGCGCATGCAGCCCGACGAGCTGATCGCCCTGGTCAAGGACTCCAACCTGCGCGGGCGTGGCGGCGCGGGCTTCCCCACCGGCATGAAGTGGCAGTTCATCCCGCAGGCGAAGGACGGCGAGGCCGCCAAGGCGCACTACGTCGTGGTCAACGCCGACGAGGGCGAGCCCGGGACCTGCCGCGACCTGCCGTTGATGATGAACGACCCGCACTCGATGATCGAGGGCATCCTCATCGCCTGCTACGCGGTGCGCGCCGAGCACGCGTTCGTCTACATCCGCGGCGAGGCGGTCCACGCGATCCGTCGGGTCACCGCAGCCGTCGAGCAGGCCCGGGCGCGCGGCTACGTCGGCAGCAACATCCTCGGCACCGGCACGGACATCGAGATCACCGTGCACGGCGGCGCAGGCGCCTACATCTGCGGGGAGGAGACCGCGCTGCTCGACTCGCTGGAGGGCCGCCGCGGCCAGCCGCGCCTCAAGCCGCCCTTCCCCGCGACCAACGGCCTCTACGACGCGCCGACCGTGGTGAACAACGTCGGCACGCTGGCGAGCGTGCCCTACATCGTGCTGGGCGGCTCGGACTGGTTCAAGCTGATGGGTCCCGAGGGCTCGCCGGGCCCGTGCATGTACTCGCTGTCGGGGCGGGTGAGCAACCCGGGCCAGTACGAGGCGCCGAGGGGCACGAAGCTGCGCGAGCTGCTCGAGCTGGCCGGCGGGATGAGCCGGGGCAAGGAGCTGAAGTTCTGGACGCCCGGCGGCTCGTCCACGCCGATGTTCACCCGCGAGCACCTCGACGTCGCGCTGGACTTCGACTCGGCGGTCAAGGCCGGCTCGATGAACGGGACGTCCGCGCTGATGATCTTCGACGAGGACGACTGCGTGGTCCGCGCGGTGAAGAAGTGGAGCGAGTTCTACGCCCACGAGTCCTGCGGCAAGTGCACGCCGTGCCGCGAGGGCACCTACTGGTACGTCGGAATCTACGAGCGGCTGGAGAACGGCGAGGGAACGGTCGAGGACATGGCGACGCTGCTCGACCTGTCCGACAACATCCTCGGCCGCGCGTTCTGCGCGCTCGGCGACGGCGCGACCAGCCCGGTGAGCTCCTCGATCAAGTACTTCGAGGACGAGTACCGCGCCCACGTCGAGGCCAAGGGCTGCCCGTTCGCCGGTGCCCGCGAGCTGGCAGGAGCCCGATGAGCTCGCCTCAGGACGCTCCCGCCAAGGAGGATCTCGTCACCGTCAGCATCGACGGTCTGGAGATCTCCGTGCCGAAGGGCACGTTGCTGATCCGCGCGGCCGAGCAGCTGGGCATCCAGATCCCGCGCTTCTGCGACCATCCGCTGCTCGACCCCGCGGGGGCGTGCCGGCAGTGCCTCGTCGAGGTCACCGACATGGGCAACGGGCGCGGAATGCCCAAGCCCGCCGCGTCGTGTACCACCACCGTGATGCCCGGCATGGTCGTCAAGACGCAGCTCACGTCGGTCGTCGCGGACAAGGCGCAGCAGGGCGTGATGGAGATGCTGCTCATCAACCATCCGCTGGACTGCCCGATCTGCGACAAGGGGGGCGAGTGCCCGCTGCAGAACCAGGCGATGAGCAACGGCCGCGCCGACTCCCGCTTCTACGAGACCAAGCGCACCTTCCCGAAGCCGATCGCGATCTCGTCCAACGTGCTGCTCGACCGCGAGCGGTGCGTGCTCTGCCAGCGCTGTACCCGATTCTCCGAGCAGATCGCGGGGGACCCGTTCATCGACCTGCTCGAACGCGGCGCCGACCAGCAGGTCGGCACGTCCACCGAGGTGCCGTTCGAGTCCTACTACTCCGGCAACACCGTGCAGATCTGCCCGGTCGGCGCTCTCACTGGCGCGTCCTACCGCTTCCGGGCCCGCCCGTTCGACCTGCGGTCCACCGACTCGGTCTGCGAGCACTGCGCGTCGGGCTGTGCGCAGCGCACCGACTGGCGTCGCGGCAAGGTCACCCGGCGGATGGCCGGCAACGACCCGCAGGTGAACGAGGAGTGGAACTGCGACAAGGGCCGGTGGGCATTCCGCTACGCCACCCAGGCCGACCGGCTCGTCGCCCCGCTCGTGCGCAACGGTTCGGGGGAGTTGGTCGAGACGAGCTGGCCCGCCGCGCTCGAGCGGGCCGCCACGGGCCTGCGCGAGGCGATCGACCGTGGCGGCGTCGGGGTGCTGCCCGGTGGGCGGCTCACCGAAGAGGACGCGTACGCGTACGCGAAGTTCGCCCGGGTCGCGCTGGGCACCAACGACATCGACGCGCGGACCCGCCCGGTCAGCGCCGAGGAGCTCGCCTTCCTGGGCTCGCACGTCGCCGGGGCGACACCGCAGCACGTCAGCTACGACTCGCTCGAGTCGGCGCCGGCCGTCCTGCTCGCCGGCTTCGAGCCCGAGGAGGAGTCCCCGATCGTGTTCCTGCGCCTGCACAAGGCCGCACGCGCGGGCAACACCCGGCTCTGGACGATCGCGCCGCTGGCCTCGCACGGTTCGCGCAAGCTCGGCGCCACCGTGATCGAGACGCTGCCGGGCGGGGAGGCCGCCGCGCTGGAGGGTCTCGGACGCGCCGTGGCCGAGGCCCTCGGCAGGCCCGGTGCGGTCATCCTCGCCGGCGAACGCCTGGCGAGCATCCCCGGCGCGCTGAGCGCGGTAGCGGCGCTGGCCGAGCGCACCGGCGCGAGGGTGGCCTGGATCCCCCGTCGCGCGGGCGAGCGCGGCGCCGTGGACGCCGGTGCGCTGCCCACGCTGCTTCCCGGCGGACGGGCGGTGGCCGACGCCGCGGCACGCGCCGAGGTCGAGGCGATCTGGAGCGCCGAGCTGCCGCAAGCGCCTGGGCGCGACATCGACGCCATCCTCCGCGCGGCCGCGGAGGGCTCGCTCGCCGCCTTGGTGATCGGCGCGGTCGATCCGCGCGACGTGGCGGACCCGGCCCTGGCCGCGCAGGCGCTCGAGCGCGCCGGGTTCGTCGTCAGCCTGGAGATCCGCGCCTCGGCCGTCACCGCGCGTGCCGACGTGGTGCTGCCGGTCGCGGCCGCCGCCGAGAAGGCCGGCCGGTACGTGACCTGGGAAGGACGGCGCCGGCCGTTCGAGCGCACGCTGGACTCCGGCGCGCTGAGCGACGGGCAGGTGCTCGACGCCCTGGCCGAGGAACTGGACGTGCGCCTCGGCCTGCGCACGGTCGCCTCGGCGCGTGACGAGCTAGTCGCGCTGGGTACCACGGCCACGCGGGAACGGGCGCCGCGCGAGCCCGCGCTCATCCCGCCCGTCCCCGCGGCGGGGCAGGCCCTGCTGGCCACCTGGCACGAGCTGCTCGACGCCGGACTCCTGCAGGACGGCGACGAGAACCTGGCCGGCACGGCCAAACCGGCCCGCGCGGTGCTCAGCGCACCGAGCGCCGCAGAGATCGGCGTCGAGGAGGGGGACTACGTCGCGATCGGCACGGCGCAGGGCACCCTGGTGCTCCCCGTCGTGCTCGGGCAGCTGCCCGATCGGGTGGTCTGGGTGCCGACGAACGCCCGTGGCTGCGCGGTGCGTGCCACCCTCGGCGCGTCCTCCGGCGCGCTCGTCACGCTGGCCGCATCGGCCGCCCCGCAGATCGGGATCGATCCGGTCGGAGGTGCCACATGAGTGCCGTCCTCGCGTCCGCGAGCCAGAACCTGCCCGGCTTCGGTGACCAGCCGGTCTGGCTGACGATCATCAAGGTGCTCGGCGTCTTCGCGTTCCTCGTCGTGATGACGTTGTTCTCGATCGTGTTCGAACGCAAGGTCGTCGGGCGGATGCAGAACCGGATCGGACCGAATCGCGTCGGCCCGTGGGGCACCCTGCAGTCGCTGGCCGACGGCATCAAGCTGGCGTTCAAGGAAGAGGTCATCCCGGTGCTCGCGGACAAGCCGGTGTACTTCCTGGCGCCGATCCTGTCCGCCGTCCCCGCCTTCCTCGCGTTCTCCGTCATCCCCTTCGGGCCGCAGGTGTCGATGTTCGGGCACAAGACGGCGTTGCAGCTGACCGACCTGCCCGTCGGCACGCTCGTCGTGTTCGCCTGCTCCTCGCTCGGGGTGTACGGGATCGTGCTGTCGGGCTGGGCGTCCGGCTCGACCTACCCGCTGCTCGGCGGCCTGCGCTCGGCAGCCCAGATGATCTCCTACGAGGTCGCGATGGGGCTCTCGCTCGTCGCGGTGTTCCTGTTCTCGAACACGATGTCCACCTCGGGGATCGTCGCCGGCCAGCGCGACCTGTGGAACGTCGTCCCGCTGTTCATCTCGTTCGCGATCTACGCGGTCGCCGTGGTCGGCGAGACGAACCGCGCGCCGTTCGACCTCGCAGAGGCGGAATCGGAGCTGGTCGGCGGTTTCCACACCGAGTACTCCTCGTTCAAGTTCGCGATGTTCTTCCTCGCGGAGTACATCAACATGGTCACCGTCTCCGCGCTGGCCACGACGCTGTTCCTCGGTGGCTGGCGCGCGCCGGTGCCGATCTCGTTGTGGCACGGCGCCAACGCCGGCTGGTGGCCGCTGCTCTGGTTCGTCGCCAAGGTCGTGCTCTGCATCTTCGTGTTCGTCTGGCTGCGCGGCACGTTGCCCCGGATGCGCTACGACCAGTTCATGCACCTGGGCTGGAAGGTGCTCATCCCGGTCAACCTGGTCTGGATCATGGCGATCACCGCGATCCACGTGCTACGCGACCAGGGCTGGGAGGCATGGAAGGCGACCGCAGTTCCGCTCGCCATCGTCGTACTCGTCGTGGTCGTGCCCGCGCTCACCATCTGGGAGGGCGCCACCGCCCGGCGGGCCGCCGAGCGTCGCGAGGACGACGAGGCCGAGGAGCTGCTCACGCAGACGTTCCCGACGCCGCCGATGGATCTCGTCGTCCCGGCCCCGAAACGACTCGCGGGAGCCGCGGGAGTCTCCGCCGCACGGCCCGCGCCCGCCCCGCTCGCGAAGGGAGCAGACACCGATGGCTGAGGAGCCTGAGGCCGAACCCACTGGCAGCGCGCTCGGCTTCGCGAAGGGTTTCGGGCTGACGTTCTCGACGATGTTCAAAAAGGTCTACACCCAGCAGTACCCCTTCGACGTGTACCCGACGCAGCCGCGCTACCACGGCCGGCACGTGCTAAACCGGCACCCGGACGGCCTGGAGAAGTGCGTCGGCTGCGAGTTGTGCGCCTGGGCCTGCCCAGCCGACGCGATCTACGTCGAGGGTGGCGACAACACCGACGAGGAGCGCTACTCGCCGGGTGAGCGGTACGGGAAGGTGTATCAGATCAACTATCTGCGGTGCATCTTCTGCGGGCTGTGCGTCGAGGCCTGCCCGACCCGCTCGCTGACGATGAGCAACGAGTACGAGCTGGCCCTCGACAACCGCCAGGAGCTGATCTACACGAAGGAACAGCTGATGGCGCCGCTGCTGCCGGGCATGGAGGCGCCACCGCACCCGATGCGTCTGGGCGACGACGAGAAGGACTACTACACCGTCGCCTCGCAGGCCCCGCTGCAGCAGGGCGCGCCGCAGAGCACGGCGAACGTGGCCGGGCGCCCCATCACCGGAACCGCCATCGAGGTCGGACGCCACCATGGCTAGCCGGATCGCCTGCGCGACTGTGGTCGTGCGGCGCGGAAAGCCAGCGACACCGTGAGCGCCGTGATGAGTGCGGCGCCGCTGATGAACGGACAGGTGCCGCTGGGGGAGGCCGTCGCGTTCTGGATCCTCGGTCCGATCTCGCTGGCCGGCGCGATCGGCATGGTGATGCTGCGCAACGCGATCCACTCGGCGCTGTCGCTGGTGACCACGATGATGTCGCTGGGCATGTTCTACCTGATCGAGCAGGGCCCGTTCCTCGGCCTGGTACAGGTCATCGTCTACACCGGCGCGATCATGATCTTGTTCCTGTTCGTGCTTATGCTCGTCGGCCGCGACGCGTCCGACTCCCTCGTCGAGACGCTGCGCGGCCAGCGCCTTGCCGCGGCGCTGTTTGGAATCGGCTTCGCGTTGCTGGTCGCAATCTCCGTGGGACGAGCGTTCGAGGGCTCCACTCCGGTGAACCTCGACAAGCAGAACGCGAACGGCGACAACGTGCACTCGATCGCTCAGTTGCTGTTCACCCGCTACCTGTTCGCCTTCGAGCTGACCTCCGCGCTGCTGATCGTGGCCGCGGTCGCCGCGATGGTGCTCGCCCACGTGGAGCGTGAGGGCCGCCGTCCGACGCAGAAGACGATGGCCCGCGAACGGATCCGCTCCGGACGCCCGCAGCCGCTGCCCGGCCCCGGCGTGCTGTCCTCGCACGATGCCATCGGCACGCCCGCGCTGCTGCCGGACGGGTCCATCTCGGAGGAGTCGGTGCTGGCCTCCTCGCCCGGGGGGCGCGAACGTCCCGCCCTGGGTGGCGCGGACAGCGCGGACGACCCGGAGGAGGCGCGATGAGCCCGTCGTACTACCTGATCCTGTCGGCTGCGCTGTTCTCAGTCGGCGCGGTGGGCGTGCTCGTGCGCCGCAACGCCATCGTCGTATTCATGTGCATCGAACTGATGCTCAACGCCGTCAACCTGACCTTCGTGACCTTCGCCCGGATGAACGGCAGCCTGGACGGGCAGATCATGGCGTTCTTCGTGATGGTGGTCGCGGCAGCCGAGGTCGTCGTCGGTCTGGCGATCATCATGTCCATCTTCCGAACCCGGAGGTCGGCGTCCGTGGACGACTCGAACCTCCTGAAGTACTAGGGGAACAGCTTGACGACGGCACACGGCATCCAGTCCGCCGCCTGGGTTCTCATCGCACTGCCGCTGCTCTCGGCGGCAGTGCTGCTGATCGTCGGCCGGCGCGGTGACCGGTGGGGCGCCTGGTTCGGGGCGCTGGTGCCCTGCGTGCTGTTCGTGTTCGGCCTGGTGTTGTTCTTCTCCGTCAAGGCACAGGCCAACCGCGAGATCAACCTGCAGTTGTTCTCCTGGATCCGGGTCGCCGGGTTCCAGGTGGACGCGGGGTTGCTGATCGACCCGCTGTCGATGGTCTTCGTCCTGCTGATCACCGGCGTCGGCGCATTGATCCACATCTATGCGGTCGGCTATATGGCCCACGACGAGGGCCGGCGACGCTTCTTCGGCTACTTCAACTTCTTCATCGGCGTGATGTTGCTGCTGGTGCTGGCGAACAACTACCTGGCGCTCTACGTGGGCTGGGAAGGCGTGGGTCTCGCGTCCTACCTGCTCATCTCCTACTACTACAACCGCAACATCGCCGCGACCGCGGGCAACAAGGCGTTCTTCGCCAACCGGGTCGGTGATGTCGGCCTGTCCATCGCGATCATGCTGATGTTCGCCTACTTCGGCAGCACGTCCTACGCCGGCGTCTTCGCCGCCTTCGCCGGCGGCCACGCGAGCAAGGGTGTCGCCGCGGCGATCGGGCTGATGCTGCTGCTCGCCGCGTGCGGCAAGTCGGGCCAGTTCCCGCTGCAGACCTGGCTGCCCGACGCGATGGAGGGCCCGACGCCGGTGTCGGCGCTGATCCACGCGGCGACGATGGTCACCGCGGGCGTCTACCTCATCGCGCGCAGTGCCCCGATCTTCGACGCCTCCCAGGCCGCGCGCACGGTCGTGACGATCCTGGGCGCGATCACGCTGCTCTACGGCTGTCTCTGCGGGTGCGGGCAGGACGACCTGAAGAAGGTGCTGGCGTACTCGACGGTCAGCCAGATCGGCTACATGTTCCTGGCGGTGGGGCTGGGCAGCGGCGTCTACGCGATCGGCATCCTGCACCTCGTCGGACACGGCTTCTTCAAGGCGGCGCTGTTCCTGTCGGCCGGCTCGGTCATGCACGCGATGAACGACCGTATCGACATGCGTCGCTTCGGCGGGCTGGCCAAGGTCATGCCGATCACGTACGCGGTGTTCGTCTGCGGCTTCCTCGCGATCATCGGGTTTCCAGGCGCGACCGGGTACTTCACCAAGGACAAGATCATCGAAGCGGCATTCGACAAGGGCGGCATC
Organism: Jatrophihabitantaceae bacterium; assembly: GCA_051000395.1. Taxonomy (GTDB): domain Bacteria; phylum Actinomycetota; class Actinomycetes; order Mycobacteriales; family Jatrophihabitantaceae; genus JBPCOI01. The sequence goes on along the minus strand of JBPCOI010000035.1, from coordinate 52,458 downwards.
TCCGGCTATCTGCTCGGCGCGATCGCGCTCGCCGGCGCCGGTCTGACCGCGTTCTACATGACGCGCGCGCTGGTGATGACCTTCCACGGCAAGCGGCGCTGGGAAGACGACGTGCATCCGCACGAGGCGCCGAAGGTCATGACGATCCCGATGATCGCGCTCGGCTTCCTGGCGCTCGTCGGCGGGTTCCTGCTGATCTACGGGGGTGGCGTGCAGCACTGGCTCACCCCGTCCGTCGGTCCGAGCGTGGAGGAAGGCGTGCACACCATCTCCCCGGTCGTGCTCACCTTGCTGACCCTCGTCGTCGTCGCGCTCGGGGTGCTCGGTGCCTGGGTCGCGTTCGGCCGCAAGCCGATCCCGGTACGCCAGCCGGCGGGAGTCTCTCCGGTCACCGTTGCCGTGCGGCGCAACATCTACGCGGACGCCTTCAACGAGGTCGTGCTGATGCGCCCGGGCCAGTGGTTGTCGCGGGCGCTCGTGTACTTCGACAACCGCGGCGTGGACGGCGCGGTCAACGGGCTGGCCGCGGCGTTCGGCGGCGGTTCGGGCAGGCTGCGCAGGACGCAGACCGGCTTCGTCCGAAGCTATGCCCTGTCCATGCTCGGCGGCACTGTCGCCGTGGTCGCCGTCCTGCTCGCGGTGAGGTTCCAGTGATGAGCGACGCCTGCGCGGCGCGGCCCTGCCGCGGCACCGGAGCGCGTCATGCATGACTTCGCGCTCGTCGCTCTCGTGCTGATCCCGCTGGCCGGATCGGTGATCGTGTTCTCGCTGAAGCCGGCGCAGGCCAAGCTCGCCAAGCAGCTCAGCCTGCTCGTGTCGCTGGTGGTCGTCGTCTACACCGCGGTGATCGGGTTCAGTTTCGACACCGGCCCGAACGCCGCGCGGTTCCAGTTCCAGGGCAGCTGGACGTGGATCAAGGCCTTCGGCGTGCACATCGCATTCGGTGTCGACGGCATCGCGATGGTCCTGGTCGCCATGTCGGTGGTACTCGTCCCGGCAGTGATCCTCGCGTCCTGGAACGCGCTCGACAGCGTGTCCGGGGCGGAGGAGGTCGCGGTACCCGGCGCCAAGCAGCGCAGCGTGAAGAACTACTTCGGCCTGATCCTGCTGCTCGAGTTCTTCATGATCGGCGTATTCACCGCGACCGACGTGTTCCTGTTCTACGTCTTCTTCGAGGCGATGCTGGTGCCGATGTACTTAATCATCGGCAGCTTCGGCGGACCGTGCCGGCAGTACGCCGCGATGAAGTTCTTCCTCTATTCGCTGGTCGGCGGGCTGCTCATGCTCGCCTCGGTCATCGGCCTTTACGTCACGACGGGATCGCGGACGTTCGCCATCGCCGATCTCATCGGGCACGTCCCGGACAACGCGACGCAGAAGTGGCTGTTCCTCGGCTTCTTCATCGCCTTCGCCATCAAGGCGCCGCTGGTGCCCTTCCACACCTGGCTGCCCGACGCGGGCGCCGAGGCACCCGCCGGGGGAGCGGCGCTGCTCGTCGGCGTCCTCGACAAGGTCGGGACGTTCGGGTTCCTGCGTTACTGCCTGCCGCTGTTTCCGGCCGCGTCGCGATGGTTCGCACCGACCATCCTGATCCTCTCGGTGATCGGCATCCTCTACGCCGCGTTCCTGGCGATCGGGCAACGCGACATGAAGCGCCTGGTCGCCTACACCTCGGTCGCGCACTTCGGCTTCATCGGCCTGGGCATCTTCGCGTTCACCACGCAGGGCGGTACCGGTGCCGTGCTCTACATGGTCAACCACGGCCTGTCGACGGGCGCGCTGTTCATCGTCGTCGGTCTGCTGATCGCCCGCGGCAAGAGCCGCAACGTCGATGACTACGGCGGCGCCGCGAAGGTCACCCCGATCCTCGCTGGGCTGTTCTTGCTCACCGGCCTCTCGGCGCTCGCGCTGCCGGGCATGAGCACGTTCGTCAGCGAGTTCCTCGTCCTGGTCGGCACGTTCACCCGGCACAAGGGCTTGGCCGTCCTCGGGACGACGGGCATCATCCTGGCCGCGATCTACGTGCTGTTCCTGTACCAGCGCACCTTCCAGGGCAAGCTCGGTGCGCGGGTCGCGAAGTTCCGCGACCTCAACGGCCGCGAGGTGCTGGCCGTCGCGCCGCTGCTGCTGCTCATCGTGTTCCTCGGCATCTACCCGAAGCCGGTCCTGGACGTGATCAACCCGGCGGTGCGGGCCACCTTGCACGACGTCCACCAGACCGATCCCGCGCCGAAGCTGGTCCCAGCGGCCGGAGGAATTAAGTGAGCTACCTGGCCGCGGTGCCGTCGACGATCTCCACTCCGTCGATCGCCTATCACGCGCTCGCCCCGATCCTGATCGTGCTCGCCTCGGCGCTGCTCGGCGTCCTCGTCGAGGCCGTCGTCCCCCGCGCGGAGCGGTTCGCATCACAGGTCTTCCTAACCATCGTGGGCCTGCTCGCCGCGCTCGTCGACGTCGTGATGCTGCACGGCGCGAAGCTGACCACTCCGCTGCCGACCGGCAACGACCTGCCCTTCGCCGGGTCGATGGCCATCGACGGAACCGGGCTGTTCATCCAGGGCACGATCCTCGGCCTGGCCGTGATGGCGACCCTGCTCGTCGCGGAGCGCACGGTCGACGTGGGCAGCCCGATCGTCGCCTCGGCGGCGGTGGTCGTCGGCTCGCCCAACGACCGGCGCCTGGCCCGTACCGACCGGGTGCAGACCGAGATCTTCCCGTTGCTGCTGTTCGCGGTGGCCGGGATGCTTGTCTTCCCGATCTCGAACAACCTGCTGCTGATGTTCGTGGCCCTCGAGGTGCTCTCGCTGCCGCTGTACCTGATGGCCGGCCTGTCGCGACGGCGCCGGCTGCTGTCGCAGGAAGCGTCGCTGAAGTACTTCCTGCTCGGCGCGTTCGGTTCGGCGTTCTTCCTCTACGGCATCGCGCTGCTCTACGGTTATGCGGACTCCGTCGACCTGCCCGCGATCTTCCACGCGACGCGGACGTCCACTAAGTCCGACGTGCTGCTCTACGTGGGGCTGGCGCTGCTGCTCGTGGGACTGTTCTTCAAGGCAAGCGTCGCGCCGTTCCACAGCTGGACGCCCGACGTCTACCAGGGCGCACCGACGCCGGTGTCGGCGTTCATGGCCTCGTGTACGAAGGTCGCGGCCTTCGGCGCGCTGCTTCGGGTGCTGTACGTGGGCTTCAGCGGCACCGACTGGAACTGGCGCCCGATCGTCTGGGGCGTGGCGATCGCGTCGATGCTGGTAGGTGCGGTGCTCGGCATCACTCAGACCGACGTCAAGCGCATCCTCGCGTACTCCTCCATCGCGCACGCCGGTTTCATCCTGGTCGGCCTGGTGGCGGTAACCCGCGACGCGTCCGCGAGCGTGCTGTTCTACGTGCTGACCTACGGCTTCACCACGATGGCCGCCTTCGGGCTGCTGATGCTGGTGCGCGACGCCGACGGCGAGGCGACGCACCTGTCGCAGTGGTCGGGCTTGGCGCGCAAGAGCCCGCTGGTCGCGGTGGTGATGACGATCCTGCTGCTGTCGATGGCCGGTATCCCGTTGACCGCGGGGTTCACCGGGAAGTTCTTCGTCTTTCGCGCCGCGTGGCACACCGCCGGCCCGCTGGTCGTATTGGCGCTGGTGTTCTCGGCCGTCGCCGCCTTCTACTACCTGCGGATCGTGGTGCTGATGTTCTTCGCCGAGCCGCCCGAGCATGCGCCGACGATTGCGATCCCCGGCTGGTCGACCAGTGTCGCGCTCACCTTCGGCGTGGTCGTGACGATCGTGCTCGGCGTGTTCCCCCAGCCCGTCCTCGATCTGGCGACCAAGGCCGCCAGCTCGCTCGTCGGGTGAACCGCCCGACCGTGGCCGGGGCGCTGTCCCTGGCTGCCGGTGCGCTGTCGCCTGAGCAGCACCTCGGATGACGCCCTCGCCGCTGGGTGTGAGCTTCGAGGACCCGGCGCTGGAGTCCTCGGTGCGTAACGGCCTGGAGCGGATCGAGGACGCCCTGCGCATCGCGGTCCGCGCGGAGGACGAGTTCGTCGCCGGCGCCGCGCGGCACCTGGTGGATGCGGGCGGCAAGCGGTTCCGTCCGCTCGTCAGCGTGCTGGCGGCGCACTTCGGTGACGCGACGCGTCCGGAGATCGTGCCGGCAGCCGTCGTGGTCGAGCTGACCCCCCTGGCCACGCTCTACCACGACGACGTCATGGACGAAGCTCCCGTTCGCAGGGGCGCCGAGTCGGCCAATGCGCGGTGGGACAACACCGTCGCCATCCTCACCGGCGACTTCCTGTTCTCCCGCGCGTCCAACCTGCTCGCCGACCTCGGCCCATACGCGGTGCGCCTGCAGGCGAGCACGTTCGAACGGCTGGTGATCGGCCAGATCCGCGAGACCGTAGGGGCTCGGGCCGGTGCCGACCCGGTGGCCCACTACCTGCAGGTCCTGGCGGACAAGACCGGCTCGCTCATCGCCACGGCCGGGGAGTTCGGCGCGCACTTCGCCGGCGTGCCCGAGCAGGTGGTGGACCGGCTGCGCGCGTTCGGCGAGCAGATCGGCGTGGCCTTCCAGCTCAGCGACGACATCCTCGACATCGCCTCGGACTCGGCGGAGTCGGGCAAGACGCCCGGCACCGATCTGCGCGAAGGCGTCGCCACGCTGCCGGTGCTCTACGCGCTGCAATCGCGCGAGGCCGAGGGCGAGCGGCTGCGTTCGCTGGTGAGCCGGCCGCTGCCGGACGACGCCGAGCACGCCGAGGCGCTCGCGCTGATGCGCCGCTCCGCCGGGCTGCGGCAGGCGCGAGACACGCTGACGGCCTACGCCGATTCCGCGCGCCGGTCGCTGAGCCAGCTGCCCGACGTGCCGGCCCGGGCGGCCTTCGAGACCCTCACCGACCTCGTCGTCGCCCGCACCGGCTGACACCCGGCGGGCGCCTCGGCCGGCCGGATGGCCCGTCCAGGATGGGTGTCGTGACGATTGAGCGCAACGAGCGGGCGCGGCTCGGCTACCGCCGCGACCGGTTCACCTGGGTGACGTTCGCGGCCCTGACGGCGTTCGGCCTGCTGAACGCGGTGCTCGGACCGGCACTGCCGTACCTGCGCTCGGTGGAGCGCATCTCCTACCTGGTGGGAGCGTTGCACCAGGTGGCGTTCGCGGTCGGTGGCGGTCTCGCGGGTTTGCTCGCTACCCGCGCCGGTCGCGGCCCGGGACGTCCGGTCCTGATCCGGCTGGGACTGGGCGGGGCGGCAGTCGCCGGATTGGCCGTGGGCTACGGCGACACGGCTGCGGTCACGGTGGTGGCAGCACTGTTCGTCAGCCTGCTGGCTACCTCGGCGCTGATACGGCTGTGGGCCGCGCTCGCCGATGCCCACGGCGCGCGACGAACCATTGCCATGACCGAGGGGGAGGTGGCCGTCAGCCTCGGCGGCATCGTCGCACCCCTGCTGATCGCCGGCATGGCCGCCACCGTGCTGAGCTGGCGATTCGCGTTCGTGATCTGCGGCGCGCTGGTTGTGGTTGCCGTCGCAGCCTCGGCGACGGTGCAGATCCCCGCGGCGCGGCGGCCGACCCAGGCGCGCGGCGGAGGGGCCGCTACGGGCCGTCCGTCGGCCCGTTCGCGGGGCGCGGAAGCGGGGTCGCCCTGGCTGCGTTCGACGCTGGTGCTTGTCTTCGCCGTCGTCGCGCTGGAGTTCTCGCTGAGCTTCTGGCTGGCGAGCTACCTGCACGACGGCGTGGGGTTGAGCACGGGTTCGGCGGCGGCCATGGTCGGCGGCCTGTACGCCGCCAACCTCGCTGGCCGCGTGGCCGCCAGCCGCCTCGCCCGGCGCACCAGCACGGCACGCGTGCTCGCCGCGGCGCTCGCCACCGCACTGCTCGGCCTGCCGGTCCTGCTGGTCGCCACCGGTCCTGCCGTGGCGGGGCTGGGGATCGCGCTCGCCGGTGCCGGGATCGGCGCCACCTTCCCGCTCGTCTCCTCCCTGCACGTCGCGGGCACGCCCGGCACGGCTGACGGCGCAGTGGGACAGGTGTTGACGGTCGCCGCGATCGGCCAGGCCGTGGGACCGGTGAGCGTCGCCGTCGTCGCCCAGCACGGCGGCCTGCGTACCGGGCTGCTCGTGCTTCCGGCGCTGGTGCTGCTCGCCGCCGGGGCCCTTGACCGCCATCGCCGCAACCCGGCGCTCGAATAAGCCGTCACCGAATCGACATGTCATATGACGTGCGCGCGGATAGCGGGTATGCGGACTGCCGCCACGTCATGATCTGCCCGGCGCGTGTGGCCGAACACGCGGCGCTAACGCCAGGGTGACAGATCGGGCACCGCCGTCAGCACAGCGGCCGCGACGGATGCGCGCCCGAGCAGCCAGGCCAGCAGTGCCCAGTCCGGTCCGGCAACCTCGACCGGATCCGCGCCACCGGCCGTCCACGACCGCCCGGCGAGCTCATGGCTCGACGAGCCCTCGGCCGTCACCACCGCGCGGACGGCGACGCTCGCCCGCTCGCCCAACGTCTGCGCGAGTTCGGGCACCATGAGCGCGAGGAACCCCGGTGGCCATTGCGCGGCGGTGTAGCTGCCGGCCAAATCGACGCGGTGGATCTCGACCTCCCGCCACCGGGCGAGGAGGTAGTCGCCCGCCGTCCGGTCGTCGGTGGGCAACGCCCAGCCGTCCGCATCGGCCACCGCGCCGAACACGCGATCCAGCCGATCCGCGGACTCCTGCACGTCGGTGATCAACTCGGCGATCCCGCGTGCCGAGCCCGCTTCGATGTCGGCGTCGCGTCCGGTACGCCCGGACGGATAGCGCGGCACGATCGCGCCCCGCAGCGCGCCGGAAAGGGTACGGGCGATGCCGTCGGCGTTGCGGGCGAGGTGCGTCAGCACGTGCCCGCGCGTCCAGCCCGGCAGCAGCGACGCCGCCCGCGCATCGGCATCGGACCACTTTTCGGCCGCCAGCCCGAGCAGCAGTTCGGCGGTGGACGCGCGTATTGCGGCGAGCTGGGCTGTCGGCGGCGAGCTCATGCGCTGATCGTCGCAGATGTGCCGCGATCTGCCGGCCGTTAGTGGCCGCGCCGGGCGCCGGCACTGGGGGCGCGCAGCCGTCGAGGCCTCAAGCAGCGACCGATTCCGCGGCCGCGCCCAGCGGGTCACGGCGGCGCTGGGAGCGGACACCGTCGACGGTGAGGATGATCAACGCTAGCCACACCAGCGCGAAACCGATCAGCTCGGCGGTGGGCAACGGCTCGTGACGGATTCCGACGCCCACCGCGAACTGCAGCACCGGCGCCAGGTACTGCAGCAACCCCACGACGCTGAGCGGCAGCCGTCGCGTGGAGGCTGCGAACAACAACAGCGGCACCGCGGTGACGATGCCGGTGCTGGCCAGCAGCAACGTCGTGCCGACATCGTGGCGGCCAAACACCAGCTCGCCCTGCGCCGCGATGACCCCCAAGGCGATCATCGCCGGGATGAACATCGCGCCCGTCTCGATCGCCAGCGAGTCCACCGCGCCGACCGCCGCGCGCTTTTTGAAGAAGCCGTACATCCCGAAGGAGAAGGCCAGGATGAGCGCGATCCACGGCGGTCGCCCGTAGTCGAGCGTGATCACGACGACGGCCGCCCCCCCGATTCCGACTGCCACCCACTGCGCGGGCCGCAGCCGCTCGGAGAGCACCAGCACGCCCAGCAGGATCGTGAACAACGGGTTGATGAAGTAGCCGAGGCTGGTCTCCACCACGTGCCCGCTGTTGACGCCCCAGATGTAGGTGCCCCAGTTGACGGTGATGACGACCGCGGCCAGCAACAGCAGTACGGTCTTGCGTCGGTCGCGCAGCACGGCGCGCACCCCGGCGAAACTGCCGCTGACCCGCAAGATCACGGCCACCACGACGAGCGACCAGACCATGCGCTGGGCCAGGATCTCGATCGTCCCGGCAGGTTCGAGCAGCGGGAAGAACAGCGGGAACACGCCCCAGAGCAGGTATGCGCCGATACCGTAGGTCAGTCCGCGGCGGCCCTCGGCGTCATCGTGCACAACTGTCAGCCTACGTACCGCAGCGCCGCGACACCCCGGCCAATCCGTCCCTCCTGGCTCATTGTCCGTCAGCTGCGTGGGCCGCTGTAGGGCGGCGCGAAGACGACCAGGACGGCGAGGTCCTGCACGACGTCGTGGAAGCGGTGCTCTTCGTCCGCTGGCACGAACAGGGTGGTCCCAGGGCCCACGGCGAGCGTGTCGCCGCCGCTCGTGAAGTGGGCCTGCCCGGTGAGCACGACGTACACCTCGTCCTCAGCATGAGGGGTCTGGTCGTCGATCCCGCCGGCAGGGAGGTGGTACGTACCGATGCTCATGGCCGGCACGCGAACGTGCTCGATGTACTGGTTGGGACCGTCTTCGGGACGGGTGAAGTGGGCCTCCGCGTCGAGGTGCCACATCGTCAGCAGTTCCTCGTCGGCGTGGCCTTGGCGTACGACGCCCTGGCGGCTGCGTGGATCATGCTCGTGACCATAGCTGCCGAACCCGACTTTGCGCTCCTGCGTACGCGCGCCGATTTGCGAGGTCGTGTCAGCGTCCCAAGTGGCACGCTTCGACGGCCGGACCCTGCCGATCTGCGGATGCGGAGCAACGCACGCCTCCGCCGTAGTCTGCTTCATCATGAAGCACTGGTTTCCCGCGCTGGCAGTGGCGCTCCTCGTGCTCACCGGCACCGTGACTGCGTGCTCTGGCTCCGGGTCGGGAGCAACGGTCCCGGCGACGAAGCCCGCGTCGTCGAGCGGCCCGCTGTCGGCTGAGGTGCCTTACTCCCTTTACACGCACTGCGGTATCAGCGAGGCACGCATCGGCGCGACCTTCTACGTCGCCGACACCCCGCTAGACGACGGCAGCGGCAATCCCCCTGCTGGCTGGGGCAACCCCTACCAGGCCGGCACCATGAGAACCCCGTCGCCTTCTGTTGCGATCTTCCGCGACGACCTCGGCCACGTCGTTCACTTCCATGCCCGACCGGGCGCCGTCCGCTTCCTTCGGGTGTGCAGCTAATCAGCTTCGCACCGGAGATCGCGCGGCAAGATCGGCATAGCTCGCCGGAGATCCGGTCTATGCCGAGTTGGGCACGCCACGCATGCTCTCGCGGCCGTCGGCGGCATCATCGCGGCCGGCGAATTCTGGCGGCCGGCGACGTTACCGGCGCATGGGCAGTGCTTACGGCCGGATGTTCAGCTCGACGACGGGGATGACCCGCGCGGTCTTGTCCTGATACCCGGCGAAGCCGGGGTTGCGCCGGGCCTGCTCTGCGTAGAGCCGATCCCGCTGCGAGCCGGTGACCGGTGTCGCCGTCGCGGCATAGCGCTCGGCGCCGAGCTCGACGGTGACCTCCGGATGGGCGACGAGGTTGTGGTACCAGTCCGGATTGGTGTCGGCGCCGGCCTTGGACGCGAAGACGAAGCGGCTCCCGTCCGCGTCCAGGTACATGACGGGGTTGACCCGTTCCCGGCCGCTCTTCGCGCCCGTCGTGTGCAGCAGCAGGACCGGCGCGCCCGCGAAGTCCCCGCCGAGACGCCCGTCGTTGGCACGGAACTCTTGGATGATCCTGTCGTTCCAGTCCTGGTACTCGTTCGCCGCGGCCATGCCCGGTCAGAGTACGGGCGCTGGACCGGACGCGTTCAGCCGATCGTCCAGGTGTCCGAACCCGCGAGCAGCGCGTCGAGCGCGGCCGTGTCGCCAGGCGCTTTCGCGGCCGCAGCGTCGAGCTGCTCGGCCATCAGCGCGTCGTAGGTGGGCCGCTCGACCGAGCGGAAGACCCCCATCGGGGCGTAGCGGGCGTCGAGTGCCGATAGCCGCGAGAGCGTGAACGCATACGCCGGGTCCTCGGCGTGCGCGTCGTGCACGACCACCCTCGGGTCGTCGGCGGCCACGTCATCGGCGATGGTGAGCCCGCCCCCGGTACGGATGACCGCCTTCGAGCCGACACCGTCCGGGCCGGGTGCGCCGAAGCGCAGCGGCTGGTCGTGCACCATGCGGATCGTCCAGTCCTCGCGGGTGTCGGCTTCCTTGAGGACGTCGAACGCGCCGTCGTTGAAGATGTTGCAGTTCTGGTAGATCTCGACGAGTGCGGTGCCGGAATGCTCGGCCGCCGCGCGCAGCACCGAGGTGAGGTGCTTCCGATCGGAATCCAGCGTGCGCGCGACGAATGTCGCCTCGGCGCCGAGCGCGAGGGAGATCGGGTTGAACGGATTGTCCAACGAGCCCATCGGGGTGGACTTGGTGATCTTGCCCCGTTCGGATGTCGGCGAGTACTGGCCCTTGGTCAGACCGTAGATGCGGTTGTTGAACAGCAGGATCGTGAGGTTGACGTTGCGGCGCAGTGCGTGGATCAGGTGGTTGCCGCCGATCGAGAGCGCGTCCCCGTCGCCGGTGATGACCCACACCGACAGGTCCGGACGAGAGGACGAGAGCCCGGTGGCGATCGCCGGTGCCCGGCCGTGGATCGAGTGCATGCCATAGGTGTTCATGTAGTACGGGAAGCGGCTCGAGCAGCCGATACCCGAGATGAACACGATGTTCTCGCGGGGGATGCCGAGCTCGGGCATGAAGCCCTGCACCGCCGCCAGGATCGCGTAGTCACCGCACCCGGGGCACCAGCGGACCTCCTGGTCGGTCTTGAAGTCCTTGGCCTTCAGGCTCAGCTCAGCCATCGTGCCGCCCGCCCTTCGGTGTCCCCGCGGCTACCTGGCCCGCCTGCGGCGAGTCGTCGTCATCGTGCGGTGAGATCACGCCCTGCAGCATCTCGGCGAGCTCGTCGGCCTTGAACGGCAACCCGCGCACCTGCGTCACGCTGATCACGTCGACCAGGTACTTGGCCCGGACCAGGGTCGCCAGCTGCCCCAGGTTCATCTCGGGGATGACGACCTTCTCGTAGCGGGCGAGGATCTCTCCGAGATCGGACGGGAACGGATTCAGGTGGCGCAGGTGCGCCTGGGCCACCGCGGCGCCGGTGGCCCGGACCTGCCGGCAGGCGGCACCGATCGGCCCGTACGTCGAACCCCAGCCGAGCACCAGGACCGTGGCGCGCTCGCCGGGGTCCTCGACCTGAAGGGGGGCCAGGCCGCGGGCGATCCCGTCGACCTTGGCCTGGCGGGTGCGCACCATGAAGTCGTGGTTGTCGGGGTCGTAGCTGATGTTTCCGGTCTTGTCGGCCTTCTCGATGCCGCCGACGCGGTGCTCGAGACCCGGCGTGCCGGGCACCGCCCACGGCCGGGCCAGGGTCTCGGGGTCGCGCAGGTACGGCAGGAACGTCCCGTCCTCGGCGTTGGGCTCGGTGGCGAAGGCGACGGTAAGGTCGGGCAGTTCCTCGACGGAGGGCACCAGCCACGGCTCGGAGCAGTTGGCGAGGTAGCCGTCGGAGAGCAGGAACACCGGGGTGCGATAAGTGAGCGCGATGCGCGCCGCCTCGATCGCCGCGTCGAAGCAGTCGCCCGGGGACTGCGCCGCGACGATGGGCACCGGAGCCTCGCCGTTTCGTCCGTACATCGCCTGGAGCAGGTCGGACTGCTCGGTCTTGGTAGGCAGGCCGGTGGACGGACCGCCGCGCTGGATGTCGCAGATGACCATCGGCAGTTCCAGCGACACCGCCAGTCCGATCGCCTCGCCCTTGAGCGCGATGCCCGGCCCGGAGGACGTCGTGACCGCGAGCGCACCACCGAAAGCCGCACCGAGAGCCGCGCCGATGCCGGCGATCTCGTCCTCGGCCTGGAAGGTCCGAACGCCGAAGCGCTTGTGCTTGCTCAGCTCGTGCAGGATGTCCGAGGCCGGCGTGATGGGGTAGGCGCCGAGGAAGACCGGCAGCTTCGCCCGCCGCCCTGCCGCCACCAGGCCGTAGGCAAGGGCCAGGTTTCCGCTGATGTTGCGGTAGGTGCCCGGACGCTGTGCGGCCGGCTTGATCTCGTAGTGCACCGCGAAGGTCTCGGTCGTCTCGCCGAAGTGGTAGCCGGCCTGGAAGGCGCTGATGTTCGCCGCCGCGATCTCCGGCTTGCTCGCGAACTTGGTGCGGACGAACTCGATCGTGCCCTGCGTGGGGCGCGAGTACATCCAGCACAGCAGCCCGAGCGCGAACATGTTCTTGCTGCGTCCGGCGTCCTTGCGCGACAGGTCGGTGTCGGCCAGCGCGTCGAGGGTCATCTGCGTCAGGTCCAGCGAGTGCACCTGGAAGCTGTCCAGACTGCCGTCCTCGAGCGGGTTGCTCGCCCAGCCGATGCGGGCCAGCGCGCGCGTGGTGAAGTCGTGGGTGTCGACGATGACGGTCGCGCCCCTGGGCAGCTCGGCCAGGTTGGCCTTGAGCGCGGCCGGATTCATCGCCACCAGGACGTCCGGGCGGTCGCCTGGAGTGAGGATGTCGTGGTCGGCGAAGTGCAGCTGGAAGGACGAGACGCCGGCGAGCGTGCCCTGGGGGGCGCGGATCTCGGCGGGGAAGTTCGGGAACGTCGCCAGGTCGTTGCCGAACAGCGCGGTTTCCTGGGTGAACCGGTCGCCGGTCAGCTGCATGCCGTCCCCGGAGTCCCCGGCGATGCGGATGACGACCCGGTCGAGTTGCTGCACTCTCTTGGCCATGCGGGTGGGGTCCTCCCGGCATCGGATCGGGGCCGCGGTCTACACCGGGCTCGTGCAGGGCCGCGACCTGTTCATCCTACGTTTCCGGGCGTCCCGTCGCCCGTGGCTTGCCTCACTCAGTGTCCGGTAGTTGACGGGCACAAGCTGCCAGCGCGACGTCCTTCCGCACCCCGCGAGCCGCCAGTTACGGTCAGCGCCGCCAGCGGCGTGGGCCACCCGACGGAACGTCCGCATTCGTGGGGCTTGCACTGCAGGAATAGGCGCATCAGTGAGCCCGCAGAGGCGCAGGGGTACCACTGCCACAGCATTTCCCGCCGGGCGGTTGGTCGTCACGAGGAGCTGTCATGAGAGATCTGGTCCTGCCGGCGTTCGAGCTGGACTGCCGCGACTGGCTCGTCGTCACCCCCGAGCAATCCGGGCTGCCGGACGAGATCGGCGGAGCTCCGTTGCTCGCGGTGCTCAGCACCGTCGTGCTGGACGAGGACAGCTTCCGCCCCGTCAGCGGCGTGCTCACGGTCGGCCTGCTCGACGGACCCGCAGGCGAGCTGCCGAGCTGCCGGCCGCTCGGGCCCGGATCCGTTGCCCGGGAGATCACCTGTGCCGGTGACTGTGTCGAGCGCTGCGGGGACGCGCTGCGTTACCTGCTGCCGGCGCCGGACGAGCAGTTGGCGCTGCTGGCCGAGTTCAGCCTCGCCGAGGACGCGGGAGCCGACCTCGTCGGGCGGGTGGAGTCGTTGATGACGTCCTTCCGGTGGGCCGCCTGAGGTCGTCCCGGCTCAGCTGACTTCCTCGATCCGCGCCGTCGCCACGTCGAACACGAAGCCGCGCACCTCCTCGCGATGCGGCAGCCAGGCGCACTCCCGGACCAGGACGAGCGACTCGCGCACCTGCGCCTCGACGTCGGTGAATCCCGGGACGTCCCAGCCGGGTTCGACGCCGGATTCGCCGGCGAGCGCCGAGCGAAAGGCGGCGTCGTCGAAACCGTGCATACCGCAGTCGGTGTGGTGCAGGATCACGACCTCGCGGGTGCCCAGCGCGCGCTGACTGATGGCCAACGAGCGCAGGACGTCATCGGTGATCAGGCCGCCTGCGTTGCGGATGATGTGCGCGTCCCCGACCTGCAGGCCGAGCGCGCCGAAGGTGTCCAGGCGCGAGTCCATGCATTCGATCACCGTCATCCGCAGCTTCGGCCGCTGCGGCCGCGGGCCCGGGAAGGACGCGGCGTAGTTCTCGTTGGCGTGGATGAGGTGGTCGATCGCCGACATGCTGGCAGTCAATCAGATGCCTGCGTTCGCGCGTCGGGCGGGAACACGACGCGGGTGCCCGTTCGTTGGACGGGCGTGCACGGAGTACGCAACGGCCTGAAGACTGCGGTGCTGTTCGGCGTCCTCGGTGCGATCCTCGTCGTCGGCGGTGGCGCGATCGCCGGGCGCAACGGCCTGATCGTCGGGCTGCTCATCGCGATCGCCGTGAACGGCTTCAGCTACTTCAACTCCGATCGCATCGCGCTCTCGTCCATGCGGGCGCGTCCGGTCAGCGAGGCGCAGCAGCCGGCGATGTACCGGATCGTCCGTGAGCTTGCCACCAGCGCCCGTCAGCCCATGCCGCGGCTGTACGTATCGCCCACGTCGCAGCCCAACGCCTTCGCGACAGGGCGCAGCCCGCGCCACGCCGCGGTGTGCGCCACGGAAGGCATCCTGGCGATACTCGACGAGCGAGAGCTTCGTGCCGTGCTCGGCCACGAACTCAGCCACGTCTACAACCGCGACATCCTGCTGTCCTCCGTCGCCGGCTGCCTGGCCGCCTGCATCACGTTCATCGCGCAGTTCGCGCTGTTCTTCGGGGGTGGCCGCGACCGGGACCGCAACCCGCTCGGCGCGCTGCTCATGCTCTTGCTCGCACCGCTCGCGGCGGGACTCATCCAGCTCGCGATCAGCCGCTCGCGCGAGTACCAGGCCGACGAGTCCGGCGCCGAGCTGTCGAACGACCCGCTGGCGCTCGCGTCCGCGTTGCGCAAGCTCGAGGTCGGCGTGGCCGCTCGGCCGCTTGCGCCCACGCCGACGCTGCAGACGACGAGCCACATGATGATCGCCAACCCGTTTCGCGGTGCCGGTGTGCGCACGCTGTTCTCGACGCATCCGCCGATGGAGCAGCGCATCGCCCGCCTGCAGACGATGGCAAAGACCGATCCCCGTTACTACCGCTGAGGGTCAGGCCCGCATCGACCGGGCGACGTCCATCACGTACTCGCCGTAACCGGATTTGGCCAGCGCCGCACCGAGCCGGTAGGCCTGCTCCGCGTCGATGAACCCCTGCCGCAGCGCGATCTCCTCGATGCAGGCGATGCGCACCCCCTGCCGGTGCTCGAGCACCTGGACGAACTGCCCGGCCTCGAGCAGCGAGTCGTGGGTGCCGGTGTCCAGCCACGCCGTGCCGCGTCCCAGGTCGACCAGCCGGGCCGTACCCCGTTCGACGTAGACGTTGTTGAGGTCGGTGATCTCCAGCTCGCCCCGCGCCGACGGGCGCAGGCCGCGCGCGATCTCCACGACGTCGTTGTCGTAGAAGTACAGTCCCGTGACGGCGACGTCGGACTTCGGTGTGGTGGGTTTCTCCTCGATACTGATCAGCCGTCCGTCTTGGTCGGCCAGCGCCACCCCGTAACGCTCGGGGTCGCGGACCTGGTAGCCGAACAGCACGCATCCGGTCTGCAGCCCAGCCGCGGCACCGAGTTGGCCGCCGAGGCCGTGCCCGTAGAAGATGTTGTCGCCCAGCACGAGCGCCGAGGTGTCCGCGCCGATGTGCGCGGCACCGATGCGGAAGGCCTCGGCGAGCCCGTTCGGCTCCGGCTGCACGGCGTAGTCGAGGTTCAGCCCGTACTCGCCACCGTCGCCGAGCAGCCGGACGAACTGGTCCTGCTCGTGCGGCGTCGTGATGATGAGGATCTCGCGGATGCCCGCGAGCATCAGGGTGGACAGCGGATAGTAGATCATCGGCTTGTCGTCGACCGGCAGCAGCTGCTTACTCACCGCGCGGGTGATCGGGTGCAGCCGCGTCCCGGCGCCTCCCGCGAGGATGACGCCCTTCATCGGTACCCGGTCGACGTGGCGCGCGAGTCCGAGGCGTGCTTCATCGGTAGTTGGTGAACTGGAGTGCCACGCCGAGATCGGCGCCCTTGAGCAACGCGATGACGTCCTGGAGCTGGTCCTTCTTCTTGCCCGAGACCCGCAGCTGGTCGCCCTGGATCTGCGCCTGCACGCCCTTGGGGCCGTCGTCGCGGATGAGTTTGGTGATCTTCTTCGCGGTGTCCTGGTCGATGCCCTGCTTCATCGTCGAGGCGATCACGTACTGCTTGCCGGAGGCCTTCGCCTCACCCGCGTCGAGGGCCTTGAGCGAGATGGAGCGCTTGACCAGCTTCTCCTTGAACACGTCCAGGGCTGCCTTCGCGCGCTCCTCGGTGTCGGCCTTCACGGCGACGCCCAGCTCGCCGGACCATTCCACCGAGGCGTTGGTGCCGCGGAAGTCGAAGCGCTGCGACAGCTCCTTGGCGGCCTGGTTGAGCGCGTTGTCGACCTCCTGCCGGTCGATCTTGCTGACGACGTCGAACGACGGGTCGGCCATCGGGACCACCTCCTGGGAATAGATGTGCGGCGCTCTAGACCGTAGCCGAGCGCCGCGGCGGCGCCGTCCGGACGTCCGGTAGGCTGACGAGCCGTTGCCGGAGTGATCCGGCCGCACGGCGGGTTGCCCGAGTGGTCAAAGGGAGCGGTCTGTAAAACCGCCGGCTCAGCCTACGTTGGTTCAAACCCAACACCCGCCACAAAATCGGTCGGGGCCAACTTTTGGCCCTGACCGATTCGCGTTCCTAGTACTAGGGCCCCCTAAATACGGGACCTCTGGGTATGCCGACCGGGTGGTGCCATTCCTTTGTGATGGTGACGGTCGCCGTATTTTCTCGCTCGGGCGGAGTCTCCAACGCGGTCCGAAATGCCCGCTATTGACCGTGAGTGCGCGTACTTTGCCGCCCGATGGGGCACGCGGGGGGCACGAATCAAGATCATTGGAGAGGCGGCAGCCGGCGTTTTGCCAACCGACGGCCTTGGTCGTCCACGATCTCGATGTCGTGATGATCCTCGGCCTAGTCATCACCCAAGAACAACATCAGCGCTCCTCCTTCACTACCTCGTCGACCTGCGTCGGGGGAATCTGTCAACCTGAATGAGGCACCGTCGAGCAGGAATTATTGAGTGGTCTTCTCGCTCTCGTCGGGTGGGTTGATCCAGGAGCCGGTCGGCAACGCTGGCGGCTCGGGTGGCTTGCGGACGAACCGTTCGGGGTGGGCCGCGAACGCTGTGGTGAGCACGCCAGCTCGCTTGTCGCGGACTGCGTCGGCGGTGCCGTAGTGGACGTCGGCGGGAACGTGCAGGCCCAGGCCGCTGTGGCGGTGCTCGTCGTTGTACCAGGCGAAAAATCGTTGGCAGTGTGCCCGGGCGGCCTCGATGCAGGTGAACCGGCCGGGGAAGTCCGGCCGGTATTTCAGGGTCTTGAACTGGGCCTCGCTGAACGGGTTGTCGTCCGAGACGTGCGGTCGGGAGTGGGACTGGGTGACGCCGAGGTCGGCGAGCAGGAACGCGACCGGTTTGGAGGTCATCGAGGAGCCGCGGTCAGCGTGCAGCGTCAGCTGGTGGCGACCGATGCCCTGCTTGGCGCAGGTCTGGCGGATCAGGACCTCGGCCAGCGGCCCGGACTCACGGCTGGCGACCATCCAACCGACGACGTAGCGGGAGTAGATGTCGAGGATCACGTAGAGGTAGTAGTAGGTCCACTTGACCGGGCCACGCAGCTTGGTGTGAGGTCGGGCCGCAGCGCGGTGCCAGTCTTTCGACCGGTCCGTTTCTGCGACCCGCCTCCCGAACCGGACAAGCGACTTCCACCGCATCCGGCTCTCCACGTGATCACGCCGTCAGGACTGGTGATGCTGGTGTCGACACGTTCGACCATGGTGTCGGGATGCGCGAGCCGCGGTAGCGGTATCGCACGATGGCGACCTTCTGCGGCCGGAACATCTCGACGTCGCCGTCGCGCACTACCCAACCGGGCAGGAAGCGACGGACCAGGGTGTGCTTGTTCAGCCCGAGGTGCCGCTTGGCCAGCCATCCGAACACCCGCCAGAAGGCAAAATGGTCGAGGTAGCTGAAAGTCCGAGACGACACCCCGTGACGGAAGTAGTTGCACCAGCCCCGCAGCACCGGATTGATCCGGCGCAGCAGGTCCGCGAACGTTCGATGCTGTGCTCGGCGAGTCAGGGACCGCACCGTGGCCATCACCGAAGTCAGAGCCTTCTTCGATGGGTAGGTGTAGACCGCCTGCTTGCCGGTCCGACCGCTCCAACGGCGGCGCTGGATGTGCCAGCCGAGAAAGTCGAACCCCTCGTCAACATGGCAGACCTTGGTCTTAGCCACCGACAGGCGCAAGCCCATCGGCGCCAGGACCTCGGCAACCTCGTCCCACAGCGCATCGACATGGTCCCGCGTGCCGTTGACCATCACCACGAAGTCATCGGCGTATCTGATGATTTTCATGGTGGGGCCGCCGGAACGGCGGTGCCGGACGCGTTTCCAGTCCGGGCCGAGCGCCGCCCACTTCGCGGTGAAGTGCTCGTCCAGAACAGACAGGGCGATGTTAGCCATTAGCGGGGAAAGTATCCCGCCCTGCGGAGTGCCGGTGATCGTCTGCCGGGCGTGGCCGTCCTCGGTGAGGATGCCCGCCCGTAGAAACGCCTTCGCCAAATTCAGGACCCGTTTGTCTGCGATCCGGTCCCGCACCCGATCCATCAGGGCCGAGTGTGAGATCTCATCGAAACACGCCGCGATATCTGCCTCGAACACCCACTGGTAATTCCGGGTGGGTGTGGCCAGGTAGTGGATCTCGGCGATCGCGTCCTGCGCCCGGCGTTTGGGGCGGAAGCCGTAGGAACACGGCTTGAAGTCCGCCTCAAAAATCGGCTCGAGCACCAGCTTCAACGCGGCCTGCACGATCCGGTCCCGGGTCGTGGCGATCCCTAACCGCCGGATCTTGCCCGACGCCTTGGGAATCGTCTTCTCCCGCACCATCTGCGGGACAAACCGGTGGCCCTTCAGATCTTCGCGAAGGTCGACCAGCATGCCGCGCACCGTCTCGGCATCGACGTCACGCGGAGCGATCCCGTCGACACCAGCCGTCCGTGCACCCTTGTTGCTCCGCACCCGGCTCCACGCAACCACGAGGAACGCCGGGTCGTAGACCAGGTTGAACACATCATCGAAGCGACGACCAGAATCAGCCTTCGCCCATTGGTGCAGCTTGGTCTGCATCGAAAGTACCCGCGGCGTCGCTGAAACCAGATCCGGCCACGACACACCGGTATTCACCGGTGATCTCCCCTCGCTGCTCGCGTACTGCGATCACGCTGGACCCCTTCGCCATGTGACCGGCTTTCCCGGCCTCGGACTACTACGAGTCCTCCGCCCCACCCTGATCGCATCAATCGACGACGGACCTTCCCGCCGAACGGCTGGCTGCCGCCCGGCTTGGGGACGACCAGGGTGGTTCCCACGTTCACTTCTGAATCGGTCGACGAGATCGGCGCCCAACTATGCCCCTGCAGCATCGCCACGGTTACGCCGCAGACCTTCACCGTGGCCTCCCGACCGGCGACATCAACCGGCCCAAAAGTTCCCCAGACCCCAACGTCGGCGTCCGAGTGCGCGCTGCTACCCAGCCCAGATCCACCAGGTTCGAGCTGGTGGTCACGTCTTGAGGGGCGTTCAGCCGTTGGTTCCTCACGTACGCCTCTTCGTCTCGCTAGCCGAGCCCAGACCATCTGGCAGTGCTGGCCTGTCTCGTCGTTGTCAGGGCTGCTCACCGCCCTCCCCGGCGTCTCCCGGGTCAGACTGCCCTCAGCTTCACCCGGCTCGCTGCGACGAGCCGAGGGCGGTGTCCTTTCACCACCGCCCGATTCAAAAGCGCCTCGTGGCGCTCGATGTCCCACGAGTAAACCTGGTTGCCCTCTGCACCGTGATCTCGGTGCCGATCGCGGTCGGGGTCGGCATCTACCTCGTTGAGTACGGGCGCGGTCCGTTCGCCCGGCTGAGCACGTTCATGGTCGACGTCCTCACCGGTATCCCGTCGATCGTCGCCGCGCTGTTCGTCTACGCGCTGTTCGTCTCGACCTTCCACGGCGCCCGGGCCGGCTGGCTGGTCTCGCTCGCGCTGGTCATCTTGATGGTGCCGGTGATCGTGCGTACCACCGAGGAGATGCTCGAGCTGGTCCCCGACGAGCTGCGTGAGGCGGCGTACGCGCTGGGCGTGCCGAAATGGAAGACCGTGGTCAAGATCGTTCTGCCGGCTGCCGTGAGCGGGCTGATCACCGGCGTGGTGCTCGGCATCGCCCGGGTCGCCGGCGAGACCGCTCCGCTGCTGATCCTCGTCGGGTACGCCGGTGACCTGAACTCGAACCTGTTCGGCGGATTCCAGGGCGCGCTACCGACGATGATCAACGATCAGTTCATCAACCTCAACCAGGCCACCGGCACAACTGCCTACCACCTGGATGCCAACGGCAACCGGGTCGCCGGCTCGGTCGCCAACTTCGCACCGGACCGCATGTGGGGCACCGCCCTCACGCTGATCATCATCGTCCTGGCGTTGAACGTAGTCGCCCGACTCGCCGGGCGATCCACCAAGCGCGCCGACTAGGAGCTGCAGACCATGGCCAAGCGCATCGAAGCGAAAAACCTCAACGCGTACTACGGCAAGTTCCTCGCCGTCAGCGACGTCAGCTTCATCATCGCGCCGCATTCGGTCACCGCGTTCATCGGCCCGTCGGGGTGCGGGAAGTCCACCGTGCTGCGCACCCTCAACCGCATGCACGAAGTGATCGCCGGCGCGCGCGTCGAGGGGAACATCCTGCTCGACGGCCAGGACATCTACGACACCCGCATCGACCCGGTCGAGGTCCGTCGCACCATCGGCATGGTGTTCCAGCGGCCCAACCCCTTTCCCACGATGTCGATCTACGACAACGTCGCGGCCGGGCTGAAGCTGCAGAACGGCCGCATGAAGCGCTCCGAGCTGGATCCGGTGGTCGAGCGCTCGCTGCGCGCGGCGAACCTCTGGCAGGAGGTCAAGGACCGGCTGCACCGGCCCGGCGCCGGGCTCTCGGGCGGTCAGCAGCAGCGGCTGTGCATCGCGCGCGCGATCGCGATCGAGCCGCAGGTCCTGCTCATGGACGAACCGTGCTCCGCGCTGGACCCGATCTCGACGCTGGCGATCGAGGACCTCGTCGGGGAACTCAGCCAGACGTACACGATCGTCATCGTCACCCACAATATGCAGCAGGCCGCGCGGGTGTCGCAGCGCACCGGCTTCTTCAACCTGGGCGGCATCGGCAAGCCCGGCCGGCTGGTCGAGATGGACGACACCCAGAAGATCTTCTCGAACCCGAGCGACCGGCGCACCGAGGACTACATCTCCGGCCGCTTCGGCTGACCTGTCCACCCGACCACCGAGATCGGATAGCCCGCGATGCGCGACATCTACCACGACGAACTCGACGAGATCGGCAAGCGCGTGCTGGCGATGACGCAGGCCGTCGCCGTCGCGATGCAGCAAGCCTCCCAGTCCCTGCTCGACGCGAACCTGGCCCAGGCCGAGAAGGTGATGCTCGCCGACAGCCATGTCGACGCGATGCGCACCGAGGTCGAGGACAGGTGCTTCCAGCTCCTCGCGCAGCAGCAGCCGGTCGCCACCGACCTGCGGGTCGTGATCAGCACGATCCACCTCGTCTCCGACCTGGAACGCATGGGCGACCTCGCCCAGCACATCGCCAAGATCGCCCGACTGCGCTACCCCGGGCACGCGGTACCGCCCGAGGTCGGCGACGTCATCCGTCAGATGGGCGAGGTCGCCCTCTCGCTGGTGGCCAAGGTCGCCGACGTCGTCGACGGACGAGACGTCGCGCTCGCCCAGGCACTCGAGGCCGAGGACGACTCGATGGACGCCCTGCGCCGCAAGCTGTTCACCGTCGTGCTCTCCTCCCATTGGACGCGGGGGACGGAGGCCGCGATCGACATGACCTTGCTCGGGCGCTACTACGAGCGCTACGCCGACCACGCTGTCGCGGTGGCGCGCCGGATCGTGTTCGTCGTCACCGGCGAGCGCCCGTGAGCGCCCCGCACGCGACACTGGCTCAGGGCCGGCGACGTGTGATCTTGCTACCCAGCCAGACCAGCGGATCGTAACGGCGATCGGCCACCCGTTCCTTCATCGGAATGATCGCGTTGTCGGTGATCTTGATGTGTTCGGGGCAGACCTCGGTGCAGCACTTGGTGATGTTGCACATCCCGATCCCCTGCTCCTCGCGGGCGAACGGCACTCGGTCGGGATTGGCGTCGAGCGGATGCATCTCCAGCTCCGCGGCCCGGATGAAGAAGCGCGGCCCCGCGAACGCCTCCTTGTTGTCCTCGTGGTCGCGGATCACGTGGCAGACGTCCTGGCACAGGAAGCACTCGATGCATTTGCGGAACTCCTGCGAGCGTCCGACGTCCACCTGTGCCATGCGGTACTCGCCGGGCGCCAGGCCCGCGGGCGGTTCGAACGCGGGAATCTGCTGAGCCTTGACGTAGTTGAACGAGACGTCGGTGACGAGGTCCTTCATCACCGGGAACGTCCGCATCGGCGTGACGGTCACCGTCTCGGCCTCGGTGAACGTGGACATCCGCGTCATGCACATCAGCCGCGGCCGTCCGTTGATCTCCGCGCTGCACGAGCCGCACTTGCCCGCCTTGCAGTTCCACCGCACGGCGAGGTCACCGGCCTGCGTGGCCTGCAGCCGGTGGATGATGTCGAGCACGACCTCGCCTTCGTTGACCTCGACGGTGTAGTCGACGAGCTCCCCGCCGTCCGCGTCGCCGCGCCATACCCGGAACTTCGCCTGGTAGCTCACGACTTGACCTCCTCGGGGATCGCGGCCAGTTCCTCGTCGGTCAGGTACTTCGCCATCTCCTCGCGCGTGAACAGGGCCAGCAGGTCCTCGCGCATCGCGACCATCGGCTGCTCGGTGACCTCGATGCCGCCGTCGGCCTGCGTGCAGATCAGGTTCTTGGCCCGCCACTGCGCCTGCATGTCGGGGAAGTCGTCACGGGTGTGGCCGCCGCGGGATTCCTGCCGGATCAGGGCGGCGCGCGCTACGCACTCGCTGACGGCGAGCATGTTGCGCAGGTCCAGCGCCAGGTGCCAGCCGGGGTTGAACCGCCGGCCTCCCTCGACGGCGACGTTGGCGGCCCGGGTCTTGAGCGACTGCAGGCGCTCGAGTGCCTGCTGCATCTCCTCTGCTTTGCGGATGATGCCGACCAGGTCGTTCATCGTCTGCTGCAACTCCTGGTGCAGCGTGTACGGATTCTCCGCCGCGCCAGCCGTGCCCGCCGCGCCCGTCTCATTCACCGCACCCGCCGCGACGTCGAACGGGGCGAGTGCGATGCGCTCGGCAGCGCTCACTTGGGCGTCGTCGAGGGCCGGGTACTTGCCGTCCAGCGACTGCACATACTCGGCCGCCGCGGTCCCGGCCCGGCGCCCGAATACGAGCAGGTCCCCGAGGGAGTTGCCGCCCAGCCGGTTCGAGCCGTGCATCCCGCCGGCCACCTCGCCGGCAGCGAACAGCCCCACCACCCGAGCGGCCGCGGCGGTGTCGGCATCGACCTCCACGCCGCCCATGACGTAGTGACAGGTCGGCCCGACCTCCATCGGCTCGTTCGTGATGTCGACGTCTGCGAGTTCCTTGAACTGGTGGTGCATGGACGGCAGCCGCTTCATGATGAACTCGGCCGGCCGGCGGCTGGCGATGTCGAGGAAGACTCCGCCGTGCGGCGATCCGCGTCCCGCCTTGACCTCGGAGTTGATCGCTCGGGCGACCTCGTCACGCGGCAACAACTCCGGCGGCCGCTTGTTGTTGTCCGGGTCGGTGTACCAGCGTTCGCCCTCGTCCTCGGTCTCGGCGTACTGCCCGCGGAACACCGCCGGGACGTAGTCGAACATGAACCGCTTGCCGTCGGAGTTGCGCAGCACCCCGCCGTCGCCACGCACCGACTCGGTGACGAGGATGCCCTTCACCGACGGTGGCCACACCATTCCGGTCGGGTGGAACTGCACGAACTCCATGTTCATCAGCGTGGAACCCGCCCGCAGTGCCAGCGCGTGGCCGTCGCCGGTGTACTCCCAGGAGTTGGACGTGACCTTGAACGACTTGCCGATACCCCCGGTCGCCAGGATCACGGCGGGGGCCCGGAACAGCACGAACTGCCCGGTCTCGCGGTAGTACCCGAACGCGCCGGCCATCGCCCCGGACGGGTCGTGCAGCAGCTCGGTGATCGTGCACTCGGCGAAGACGCGCAACTTGCCGTCCGAGAATGCGCCGGTGCCGTGCTTGCGGCCGTCGTCCTGTTGCAGCGAGACGATCTTCTGCTGCAACGTGCGGATCAGCTCCAGGCCGGTGCGGTCACCGACGTGCGCCAGGCGCGGGTACTCGTGGCCGCCGAAGTTGCGCTGGCTGATCTTGCCTTCGGGGGTGCGGTCGAACAGCGCGCCGTAGGTCTCCAGCTCCCAGACGCGTTGCGGGGCCTCCTTCGCATGCAGCTCGGCCGTCCGCCACGAATTCAGGAACTTGCCGCCGCGCATGGTGTCGCGAAAGTGCACCTGCCAATTGTCGTGGCTGTTCATATTGCCCATGGACGCCGCGATCCCGCCCTCGGCCATGACGGTGTGCGCCTTGCCGAACAACGATTTGCAGACGACGGCAACCCGCATCCCTGCCTCACGCGCGGCGATCGCGGCCCGCAGCCCGGCGCCCCCAGCGCCGATGACGAGCACGTCGTAGTTGTGCTTCTCGATGTCGCTCACTCACTGACCTCTGCTCTTCGCGCTGACTCCGGTTGCCGCCCGCTTCCGGTTCCTCGGGACGTCGGCCCTGTGCATCTCGCTCGCGTGCTCAGTTGAAGATCCGCGGATCGTTGAACGTGCCGGACGCGACCAGCGCGATGTAGAGATCGGTGACCAGCAACGTGCCGAGCGTGGTCCAGGCCAGCTCCATATGCCGGGTGTTGAGCTTGGAGACCATCGTCCACGCCCGGTAGCGCAGCGGGTGCGCCGAGAAGTTCCGCAGCCGCCCGCCGACGATGTGCCGGCACGAGTGGCACGACACCGTGTAGGTCCAGAGCAGCACGACGTTGATCAGCATGATCACGGTGCCCAGCCCGATTCCGACACCGCCATCGCCACCGCGGAAACCGCGGATCAGGTCGTAGGTGTTGAGAATGGAGATCAGCACCGCGGCCAGGAAGAAGTAACGGTGGACGTTCTGCAGGATCAGCGGGAATCGCGTCTCGCCGGTGTAGCGCCCGTGCGGCTCGGCGACCGCGCACGCGGGCGGGGACTGCCAGAACGAGCGGTAGTACGCCTTGCGGTAGTAGTAGCAGGTCAGCCGGAAGCCGAGCAGGAACGGCAGCACCAGGATCGCGAGCGGTAGGAAGGGCGGGAAGTGCCCGAACCAGGCGCCGAAATCGCGCGAGCCCGGCACGCACGAGGACGTCACGCACGGGGACGTGAACGGGGACAGGTAGTGGTACTTCTCGACGAAGTAGTCACGCTGACTTGCCGTCCGCACGACCGCGTACGCGACCCACAACGAGAGCAGGGCGACGGTGGTTGCCGGCACCTGCCACCAGCGGTCGGTGCGCAGCGTGCGCGCCGCGATGCCGGCGCGGCCGGGGGCGTTGGTGCCGACCGGGAGGCTGCGGGCGCGGGTCACCGGCTCGCGCCGCGGGTGCGGTGCGGGTCGCTCGACTCGGGCGTGGCGGGCATCGGCAGCTCCTCGGATCCGGCGGCAAAGCTCGCTTGCGAGTCTTGCCGACAAGCGCGGTGTTGCCAATATCTTGGCCGTGTGAGTCGCGCCGTAGTGCCGTCGGCGGCGGCCCAGCCGCCGCCGTGCCTCGTGTAAGCTGAGCCGCTGGCGCGAGCACCACGCGGATTCCGGTCCTCCGGGCCGTCGTCGGCGTGAGCGACTGCCCCCTTAGCTCAGTCGGCAGAGCGTCTCCATGGTAAGGAGAAGGTCTACGGTTCGATTCCGTAAGGGGGCTCTGGCGGTCCGGGCAGCCGCCCGTCGCTGCCGGGGCGGGGTAGCTCAGTCTGGTAGAGCAAGCGGCTCATAATCGCTGTGTCGCCGGTTCAAGTCCGGCCCTCGCTACAAGCCGATTGCACGATCAGCGCTTCGTCCGAAGCTCGTCCCGCTCACCGAAGAAGGGCACTACTCGTGGCAGCCACCGACGTCCGTCCGAAGATCACCTTGGCGTGCCAGGAGTGCAAGCACCGCAACTACATCACCAAGAAGAACCGGCGCAACGACCCCGACCGGTTGGCGCTGAAGAAGTTCTGCCCCAACTGCGGCAAGCACACCGAGCACCGCGAGACCCGCTGACCGACCGCATGGACGTTGCGGGGCGCGGTTGCCGGTAAGGGTGCCACGGGCACTGGTTGGCTCGGTTGGCCGCAGCGAGCGTCCGTCGGGTGGCGGTTACGCCATCAGGCCGGCTCGGCGGTACAGGACGCGGGCCGAACGATTGATCATCCCGACCTCACCGAGGAATTCGACGATCTTCTGGCCCATCCACCGCTCGTGTCCTGGTAGTGCGGGTTGGCGAGCGCCGCCTTGCGGCCGGCCTTCGCGTCGATCCCGACGCTCTCGTACACCTTGGGACTGATCAGGCTGCGCGCGATGACGTATGCCGCCGCGGCCGCGAGCACCCGATGCGACCAGCGCTTGGGTCCCCAGTGGCTGCGCTTCATCTCGCGTACGAGCTCCTCGCGGGCGAAGCGGACGTGGCGCGCCTCCTCGATCACGTGGATGCGGTTGATCATTCGCGGCAAGGCGGCGATCGACTCGTCGTTCATCGCCTCGCGTTGCAGGCGATCCAGCAGTTCCTCGGCCACCAGCGTCCCCGCCCACATCGACGGCCCGGTCGGGCCGAGCAGACTGAACAGCTTGCCCAGCCGGTGCACCAGCGGGCGCGGGCGGTACTCGATGCCGCCGTTGCGCTCGGCGTAACGGGCGAACATCACCGAGTGCCGGGTCTCGTCGCCGATCTCGGTGAGCGCGTAATGGGTGTGCTGCGAGGCCGGGTCCTGGTCGTAGGCGTGCGTGGCGAGCATGCGCATCAAGAGGATCTCGAACCAGAGTCCCACCCGAGCAACGCTGGTGATCTCCGCTTTGGACAGGGTGGCCTGCTGCTCGTCGCTCAGCTGGTCCCACAGCGCGGTGCCGTACAGCGAGACGCGGTGCAGCGGCATGTGCGGCACGCCGGGAACGTCGGGTGCGTCCCAGTCGAGGTCGACAGCGGGTTCGTAGGAGTTGCGCGAGGACGAGCCGAGCAGCCGCTTGGCGGTCTTCTCGCGGTCGTTGACGTCCAGTACGGCGGTCATGTCCGGTCGCTCCCTTTCCGTCGGGCGAGGGTCGAACCAATCAACCTGTCACGCGATGTTGCGCCTACTTCGCCCAGCGTAGAGGGCAAAGAACGCGTGACAAGATGTCGCGGCAAAAACTACGTAGGACTACGCTCTGCGTCACAGCTAATCGAGGCACAGGTGGTGGGCATGCACGGATCCGCGGGAACGATCGTCGCAGAACGCGCGCCAGACGGCCGGCGCCTTCGGTGGACCGAACACCGCACGCAGCGGCGCGCGGCCTTCGTCGCAGCCGGCGCTGCGGCCATCGACGAGTACGGCCCTGAGGCGAGCGCCGAGCAGATCGCCGACGCCGCAGGTGTGAGCCGCACCGTGCTCTACCGCTACTTCCGCGACCGCGAGGACCTCAGGCAGGCAATCGCCGATCAGCTCGTCGCGAACGTGATCGACAGCGTGCTGCCCAACCTCCAGATCACCGTGGACGCCACCCCGCACTCGGTGATCGAGTCGGTGATCGAGGTCATCATCGGCTGGCTGGACGAGCACCCCAACCTGTACTACTTCCTGCGCTCGCGCCGCATCGGCTCGTCGCTGGAATCGGTCGAGAACACGCTGGCCGACCGCATAGCCGCGCTGCTCAAGGTGTTCTTGATGTTCTTCGGTATCGACGCCGAGAAGGCCGAACCCGGCGCGTACGGCATCGTGGGGCTCGTCGAGTCGACGGGGTCGTGGTGGCTGCAGCGGCGCACCATCTCCCGTGCGAAGCTCACCGAGATCCTCTGCGAAGGCGTGTGGAGCCTGCTCGACGGCACCGCCCGCGCCAACGACGTCGCTATTGGCTATGACACTCCGCTGCCCCTCGAGGCACTAATCCAGGAGGCGCCATGAGCGCCGAGCACGGTGAAGACGGCTACGACGGGCCTGCCGAGATCATCGACGGGGACCGGTCGATCGCCGTGACGGTGACCCTGCGCGGGCACTTCGACCCGATCAGCGGCTCGTACAGCTGGTACGGGCGCGTCGCGGCGAGCCCGCAGGTCGCCGAGCTCGTCGAGGCCGGCACGCGCCGCGTGGTGCTGCGCACGCCGCACGCCGAGGTGGCGACCGCGCTGTCCGACGTGGACCCGTGGGGGCGCCCGCGCGTCGACGGCTTCGGTGCCGCCCCGTTCGAGGTGCTCGACGCGCTGCCCGACGACGCCTGAGCGGCCCGACCGGTTACGTTTGCGCCATGCCCGTGGACCAGTCCTTCATCGGACGCGTGTACCCGCCGACCAGCCCGTACCTGGTGAGCCGCGAGAAAATCCGCGAGTTCGCCGACGCGATCAACGACCCGAACCCCGTCTACCGCTCGCCCGAGGCGGCGCGGGCGCTGGGGCATCGTGACGTCATCGCCCCTTCGACCTTCCCGATCATGCTGACGCTCACGGCCGGGCACCAGTTGCTGGCCGACCCGCAGGCGGGCATCGACTACGGCCGCGTCGTGCACGGCGAGCAGCGGTTCGTGCACGCCCGTCCGGTGTTCGCGGGAGACACCCTGCAGGTGGTGGTATCCGTCGACGAGATCCGGGTCGCGGCCGGCAACGAGCTCATCACCACTCGCAGCGAGGTGCGCGCGAGCGACGGAGAGCTCGTCGTCAGCGCATTCGCCGTCATCGTGGTCAGGGGGCCAGGCAAGTGAGCGCGTCCGCAGCCGCACGCCCCCGCGTCGGCGACGAGCTGCCCGGCCAGGATTTCCCAATCACCCGTGCCGATCTGGTTCGCTACGCAGGGGCGTCCGGGGACTTCAACCCGATCCACTGGAACGAGCGGTTCGCGAAATCGGTTGGGCTGCCGGACGTCATCGCGCACGGCATGTTCACGATGGCCGAGGCGATCCGGGTGGTCACCGACTGGACGGGCGACCCGGCCGGCGTGCTGGAGTACTCGGTGCGCTTCACCCGCCCGATCGTCGTCCCCGACCCGGACGGGGCGGTGCTGCACGTCGCGGCGGTCGTGCGGGCGGTGCGCGAGGACGGGCTGTGCGAGATCGAGCTGACGGCCACCGTCGACGGGCAGACCGTGCTGGCCAGGGCGCGTGCCCTGGTGCGCAGGAGAAGCGACGCGTGAGGATCGAGCGGACGATGCACAACGCGCTGCCGGCCGAGGAGGTCTATGCGATGTCGTGCAGCAAAGTGTTCCAGGAACGCAAGTGCCGCGACGCGGGCGCGCTGTCCTACGACGTGCGCGTCGTGGAGGACGGCGCAGCGACGATCGTCACGACCAAGCGCACGCTGCCGACCGTCGGCTTCCCCTCGCTGTTGCGCAGGTTCGTGCCGGCCGGGGTCACGTCCACCGAGACGATCGCGTGGGGCCCGGCTGCGGCGGACGGATCGCGAAGCGCCGTGCTGAGCGTCGACTTCCACGGTGCTCCGGCGTCGCTCAAGGGCACGATCACGTTGCGGCCCGACGGCGCCGAAGCGGCCGTGATCGTTATCGACGCGCTCTTCAGGGCGCACGTCCCGCTGCTCGCGGGCAAGGTCGAGAAGTTCGCCGCGCCGATTATCCTCGGTGTCATCGACGCCGAGGAGCAGACGGGCAAGGCATGGGCCGCCGGCGTGCGGTAAGCGGGCCGCGACGCGCGACGGCCGCTCTCGCCGCCGTGGCCCTGGCGATCACTGGGTGCTCTGCCACCGTCAGCGGCCGCGGGGGATCGCCGAGATCCTCCGCGGCACCGTCGGCGACGGCGTCGGGCACGCCGTCCGGTCCCGGCCGCCCGGGTTGCCCGTCGACCTACGCCGCGCCGGACCCGAAGCGGCCCGGGGTGCAGCTCGGCTTCCGGATCGCCGCCGACCTGAGCACCGTCAGCGGCACCGAGCACGTCACGTTCACCCCCGACCTGCCGGTCACCGAGCTGGTCTTCCGGCTGACGGCGAACACCGCTCCCACCGTGCGGGAGGGCAACAAGATCGTCGTGCGGTCCGCCACTGCCGACCACGGCGCCGGCAAGTTCACCTTCAGCCGGGCGGCCGCCGATCCGAGCACCCAGGGCGGCCTGCTGCACATCCCGTTCGGCCGCACGATCTCCGCCGGGACGACGGTGCACGCCGCGCTGGCGTTCACCCTCACCCTGGGGCCGCAGTCCTTCGACCGCTTCGGACGCACGGACCGCGGCGGCGCCCGCTACGCCTGGTTCGGCTCGGGCGAGCCGCTGCTCGCCTGGGAGCGCGGCTTCGGCTGGCACACCGAGGACATGATCCAGTTCCCGGCCGAGAGCGCCACCAGCGAGGCGATGGACACGGACCTCACCGTCACCGCCCCCGCCGCCGACACGGTGATCATGTCGGGCGACCCCGCGACACCACCGCGCGCGGCCGATGGGACTCGGCTCTGGCATTCGACGATCGCGGCCGCGCGGGACGTCAGCGTCGCCGTCGGACCCTTCGCGGTCTCCGACACCACGGTGCTCGGCGTGCACCTGCGGCTCGGCGCCTACGACAGCCAGATCCGCGACCAGCTCGTCCCGCAGTTCCAGCGGGCGATCACCCAGCTGGCCAAGCGCTTCGGGCCGTTCCCGTTCCCGTCGCTGTCCGTGGCACGCCTGCCTGCCGGCGGCGGCGGGATCGAGTACCCCAGCTCGATCCTGATGCTGGACGGCTCGCGCCTGGTCGCGGTGCACGAGACCGCGCACCAGTGGTTCTACGCGATGGTCGGGGACTCGCAGGCCTTGCATCCCTGGATGGACGAGGCGTTCGCGCAGTACTCCGAGCAGCTCGTGGACGGCGACCTCGAGCCACGTTCCGCACTTGCGGCGCCGGGTGCGGTCGACCGCTCGACGGAGTCCTACGGCACGGATGTCGGCGGTTACTACTACACGACTTACGACAAGGGTGCCGCCGCGCTGGAGGCCGCCCGCGTTGCGGCCGGGGCGCCCAGGTGGGATGCCGCGCTGCGCTGCTACGTGGCCGCAAATGCGTGGCGGATCGCAAATCCGAAGGACTTCGCTGCCGCGATCAAGGACCTGCCGGCCGCCGTCGCCGTCCTTCGCAGGGCCGGCGCGCTCCCCTGAGCGATTGCGGTACGTCGGCGTCGGAATCCGACGCTCAGGTACCGCGATCGCTCAGCTGTCGGCCACGAGCTTGGCGATGCGCGCGATGCCCTCGGCAAGATCCGCGTCGCCGAGCGCGTAGGACAGGCGCAGATAGCCCGGCGTGCCGAACGCCTCGCCGGGGACGACCGCGACCTCGGCCTCGTCGAGGATGACGGCCGCCAGCTCGGCCGAGGAGTTCGACACGCGTCCGCGCAGCGGTTTGCCGAGCAGGCCCTTGACCGAGGGGTAGGCATAGAAGGCACCCAGCGGCTCGGGGCAGATCACGCCGGGAATCTCGCCGAGCATGCGGACGATCGCGCGCCGGCGCCGGTCGAAGGCCTCGCGCATCATGGCCACCGCGGACAGGTCCCCGCTGACCGCGGCCAGTGCCGCCACCTGAGCGACGTTGGAGACGTTCGAGGTCGCATGCGACTGCAGGTTCGTCGCGGCCTTGACGACATCCGCCGGTCCGATCAGCCAGCCGACGCGCCAACCGGTCATCGCGTAGGTCTTGGCGACACCGTTCAGGACGACGACGCGGTCGCCGAGTTCCGGTGCCACCGTGGCGATCGAGACGTTCTCGGCGCCGGCGTAGGTGAGGTGCTCGTAGATCTCGTCGGTGACGACCCAGAGCTCGTGCGACGCGGCCCATTGCCCGATCGCGCGCACCTGCTCGGGGGGGTATACCGCTCCGGTGGGGTTCGACGGGGAGACGAACAGCAACACCTTGGTGCACTCGGTCCGGGCGGCCTCCAGCTGCTCCACGGACGCGAGGTAGCCGGTGCTCTCGTCCGTGATCACCTCCACCGGCGTGCCGCCGGCGAGCTTGACCGCCTCGGGATAGGTCGTCCAGTACGGCGCGATCAGCAGGACCTCGTCGCCGGGGTCGAGCAGCGCCGCGAACGCGTTGTAGACCGCCTGCTTGCCGCCGTTGGTGACCAGGACCTGCGAGGCGTCGAGCTGGTAGGCGGTGTCGCGCATCGTCTTCGCCGCGATCGCCGTACGCAGCTCCGGCAGCCCCGGCACCGGCGTGTAGTGGGGGTTGCGGGGGTCGCGGCACGCGGCCCCCGCGGCCTCGACGATGTAATCCGGGGTCGGGAAGTCCGGTTCGCCGGCGCCGAAGCCGATGACCGGACGTCCCGCGGCCTTGAGCGCTTTGGCCCTGGCGTCGACGGCCAGGGTGGCGGACTCGGCGATGGCGGCGATGCGGTCGGACACCCGAGCTCCCATGGCGCTATCGTCGCAGACCGGTGCAGCGCCTTTTCGCCGCCGGGCCGTGGCAGGAGACCGGCTGGCCGCAAGGTTGGAGCGAAGCCAGGGCGACCCGTAGAATGGATCATCGGGGTCCGCCGTGCCCTTGCGCCAGCATGCTCGCGAACGGGTGGAACAGGTGCAGGCGGTGCAGCGTCCCTGTAGGTCCCTAGGGGCGTGGCTCAATTGGTAGAGCACCGGTCTCCAAAACCGGCGGTTGCAGGTTCGAGTCCTGCCGCCCCTGCGCAGCAAGGCACGTCCGTGCACACCGTCCGAGAGGAGAGCTCGTGACCGCGACTCGCACCGAGCCCGCGGCCCCCCGTTCCACGGGAGGCCCCGGCGGCCGGCCCGCGCGCTTCGTCCGGGAGAGCGTCTCGGAGCTGCGCAAGGTGCTCTGGCCCTCGCGTAACGAGCTGGTGACCTACGCCATCGTCGTGATCATCTTCCTGGTGATCATGACGGCGATCGTCGCCGGCCTGGACATCGGATTCGCCAAGCTGGTGCTGCTGGTCTTCGGCTGAGCGCGCCGGCACGAGGCGCATCGAATCCGTCATCGAGCAAGAGAAGAGAGACTGTGTCCGAGTACGACGACGCCGTGGGCAACGGCGACGAACACCCCGAGCTCGGCGACCCGTTCGGCGCCGGCCGCAGCGAGTCTGCCGAGTCCGCCGAATCCGCCGCCGAAGGGCCCACCGACGTCGCCTCGGCCGCGCGCCTGCTCGGCGCCGGTGCGGGTGAGCCCATCGGCGCGGACGACACGCTCGACGTGTCGGCACTGGGCGGCGCGGACGAGATCGACGCGGCCGAGGCGCCCGCTGAGGATGCCTCGGCCGACGCCGCGACGGACTCCGGCGCGGAGGCCGACGACGAGGTCGAGGAGGACCCCGTCGAGGTGCTGCGTCGCGAACTGCGCACCCAGTTCGGCGACTGGTACGTCGTGCACTCCTACGCCGGCTACGAGAACAAGGTCAAGAGCAACCTCGAGAGCCGCATCCAGTCGCTGGACATGGAGGACTACATCTTCCAGGTCGAGGTGCCGACCGAAGAGGTCGTCGAGATCAAGAACGGCAAGCGTCAGCAGGTGCAGCGCAAGGTGTTTCCGGGCTACATCCTGGTGCGGATGGACCTCAACGACGAGTCGTGGGGCGCTGTACGCAACACGCCCGGCGTCACCGGATTCGTCGGCGCGACGTCGCGACCCTCGCCGCTGACCCTCGACGAGGTCGTGAAGATCCTGGCGCCGGCAACGCAGCACGCAGCGGCCGTCGCCGCCGGTCGCCCCGGGGCCACGGCGGCCGACAAGCCGCAGCTGCCACAGGTCTACTACGAGATCGGCGAGTCGGTCACCGTGATGGACGGTCCGTTCGCCTCGCTTCCGGCGACGATCAGCGAGATCGACCCCATGCACCAGAAGCTGCACGTGCTCGTGTCGATCTTCGGTCGCGAGACGCCCGTCGAGCTGGCGTTCAGCCAGGTTTCCAAGATCTAGTTCATCCACCGGGAAGAGACCTCATGCCTGCCAAGAAGAAGCTCGCCGCGATCATCAAACTGCAGATCCAGGCCGGTGCCGCCAACCCGGCACCCCCGGTCGGTCCCGCGCTGGGCCAGCACGGTGTCAACATCATGGAGTTCTGCAAGTCCTACAACGCCGCCACCGAGTCGCAGCGCGGCCAGGTCGTCCCCGTCGAGATCTCGGTGTACGAGGACCGCTCGTTCACCTTCGTCACCAAGACCCCGCCGGCAGCGCGCCTGCTGCTGAAGGCCGCGGGCGTCGAAAAGGGCAGCGGCGAACCGCACACCAAGAAGGTGGCCAAGGTTTCGATGGCCCAGGTCCGCGAGATCGCCGAGACGAAGATGGAAGACCTCAACGCGAACGACGTCGATCAGGCAGCGAAGATCATCGCCGGGACGGCCCGCTCGATGGGTATCACCGTCGAGTGACCCGTCGCCCGCTCCAGGGCGGGCAGAAGGCGTGGGAGGGCCGTGAGCGTCACGGTCCGGCGACCACTAGCTCCTGAGGAGGAGTCACCATGCAACGCAGCAAGGCATACCGCAACGCAGCCGAACACGTCGATGCCGGCAAGCTCTACTCGCCGCTCGAGGCAGCCTCCGTCGCCAAGCAGGCCTCGCCGACGAAGTTCGACGCGACGGTCGAGGTCGCGCTGCGCCTCGGCGTCGACCCGCGCAAGGCAGATCAGATGGTGCGCGGGACGGTGAGCCTGCCGCACGGGACCGGCAAGACCGCACGCGTCATCGTCTTCGCCACCGGCGAGAAGGCCGAGCAGGCCCGCGCTGCCGGCGCGGAGAAGGTCGGCAGCGACGACCTGATCGCCGAGATCACCGACGGGTTCCTCGACTTCGACGCAGCGATCGCCACGCCCGACCAGATGGCCAAGGTGGGGCGCATCGCGCGCGTGCTCGGCCCGCGCGGCCTGATGCCGAACCCGAAGACCGGCACCGTCACCCCGGACGTCGCCAAGGCCGTCGCGGACATCAAGGGCGGCAAGATCAGCTTCCGGGTCGACAAGCAGTCCAACCTGCACCTGGTGATCGGCAAGGCATCCTTTAGCGCCGAGCAGCTGGTGGAGAACTACGCGGCCGCGCTGGAGGAGATCCTGCGCGCCAAGCCGTCCGCAGCCAAGGGGAAGTACCTGAAGAAGGTCACCTTCACCACGACGATGGGCCCGGGCATCCCGGTCGACGCCAACCGCACCCGCAACCTGCTCGAGGACGCGGCGCAGTGACGGCAGCGTTGTCAGAGTTGTCTGGGTTGTTGGCGCGACGCGAAGGCCGAGCGCCGTGACAGCAATCGGCCGTGCGACGCGCCTGGTGACCGCGGGCCTGCTCACGATCGCCGCGACGGCGCTCGCCGCGACGGGCACCGCGTCGGCCACGGCGCCGGCGGCCACCGGCGCCTATCACGCGCTGAGTCCGACGCGCATCCTGGACACCCGGGTGGGTGTCGGGGCACCCCAGAGCCCTGTCGCCGCGCACGGCTCGATCTCCCTCGATCTCAGCAAAGTGACCGGCGTGGCGCCTGGTGACACGGTCGTGCTGAACGTGACGGTGACCGCGCCCACCGCGCTCGGCTACGTGACCGCATATCCCGACGGCTCCCAGCTGCCGATTGCCTCGAACCTGAACTTCGTGGCGGGGCTCACCGTCGCGAACCTCACCGTCGTCCGGATCGGCGACGACGACAAGGTCGCGCTCTACAACGGCTCGCACGGCACCGTCGAGCTGGTCGCGGACCTCGAGGGCTCCTTCGCCGGATCACAGAATGCGAACGACCAGGGCGCCTTCGGCGCGCTGCCGTCACCGACGCGCCTGCTCGACACCCGCGGCTCGGCCGGCCACGGACCGGTCGGTGCGCACCAGTCGGTGTCCTTCGCGCTGGGCAACACGATCCCGCCCGGCGTCTCGGCTGTCGTGCTCAACGTGACGGTCGCCAATCCGAGCGCGCTCGGCTACATCAGCGCCTACGCCGACGGCGGGGCGAAACCGTCGGCCTCGAACCTCAATTTCGTGCCCGGGCAGATCGTGCCGAATCTCGTCGTCGCTCCGGTTGGGGCGGACGGCAAGGTCGCCCTGTACAACGGCTCGAGCGGCACGGTGCAACTGATCGCGGACGCGGCCGGTTACTTTGCGCCGGGTGACCCGGTGGCGGCCGGCGCGTTCGGCGCGCTGGCGCCCAGCCGGGTGCTCGACACGCGATTTGGCATAGGTCCGCAGACCGGTGCCCTGCAGCCGGGGCAGGCGATCCAGGTGCAGGTCGGCGGCCTAGCGGGCGTGCCGAAATCGGGGGTCACCGCGGCAGTCCTGAACGTCACGGCGGTCTCGCCCTCGACGTACGGCTACCTCACCGTCTACGCGGGCGGGGGCAACCGGCCGAGCGTGTCGAACCTGAACTTCACCGCTGGTCAGATCGTGCCGAACCTCGTGCTCGCTCCGCTCAGCGCCGCCGGGACGGTGACGATCTACAACGGCTCCCGAGGCACCGTGCAGGTGCTCGCCGACGTTTCCGGCTACGTGCGCGCCGCCGACGCGCCGCTACCGCAGGTCACGTCGACGAGCCGTTACGTGCGCAACATCAGCGGGGCGGCGTCGGACGTCGCGACGATGATGGCCGAGGGCCAGTCGGACGCGGCGTCCGGCTCGAAGCTCGTGGTGCTGGACATCGGCGCGCAGCTGAACAACAAGTCCGGCGTCCAACTCAGCGCGACCGTCACGAATCTGACCTACGCGCAACTGGTTACCGCGGTGCAGGGCTACCTCGACGG
Source organism: Jatrophihabitantaceae bacterium (assembly GCA_051000395.1). Classification (GTDB taxonomy): domain Bacteria; phylum Actinomycetota; class Actinomycetes; order Mycobacteriales; family Jatrophihabitantaceae; genus JBPCOI01. Next base: position 15,790 of record JBPCOI010000035.1, on the reverse strand, counting down.
ATTCGGATCGGTTTCTGGTGCGACAGTCGCTGTCGGTACGAACAACGAAGGCGACTTCGCCGGCTACCCTGCCTCCGGGCGGGGCGCTGATTGGGCGAACAAGGTGATCGACCAGCTCGTACCGGGCGCCGGCGTCACCGTGGCGGGGGCGGACGACATCGAGGCCGACTTCGCCAGCACCGAGCCGCAGGCCGAGCAGTGGGAATCGTCCTACCTCGCGAGCACAAGCCAGAATTTGATCTTCACCGGTGCGGCTGACGGGTGCCCCACCGAGTACGGCGCGAGCAACGGTACGTGCAACCACGGCTGGACGGAAGCCCAGCACTACCGGCTGGCCGGCGGGCTCAACCCGGCACGGATCCAGGCCCTGCCGCAGATCTACTTGCCGGTACAGGCAGTGCAGTGGGCGAACATCTTCTCGACCGGCGGCCGCGGCCTCACCTTCCTCGGGGCGCTCACCGAGTACGCGGCCTGCCCGACGGCGTCGTCGCCCGGATGCAATTTCGCTGCGCTCACCCCGGCGCAGGGCTGGGTCGCCCTCTATCACGCGTTGTCGACGGTGGTCTCAACGCCGAGCCTGCCGAGCGTGACCGATCTGCGTGTCGACGGGTGAGCAATTTGGTCCGCGTCCTGCCGTCCCGTAACGTGATGGCCTGATCCACCCAAGACCGCTGGTCATCACGTGCGCGCACGTGATCGAACGGCTCCGGAATGCGCCGGAGCGGCCTGCGCAGGTTGGACGGTTCGGCTGTACCTGCCGCCCCGTGCGTCCTGCGCCGGGGCGTTTCGCATTTTCCGGGAGCGTCCAGGCCGGCTCAGCACACGAGAGGAGGTAGCACGTGCCGAACGCCGAAAAGCTCAGCGCAGTCGCGGAACTCACCGAGCGCTTCAGCAACTCGTCCGCGGCCGTCATCACCGAGTACCGCGGCCTGTCGGTCAAGCAGATCAGCACGCTGCGTCGCGCTCTCGGGCGGGACACGACGTACGCGGTCGTCAAGAACACGCTCACCAAGCGCGCCGCCGCCGACGCAGGCGTCGCCATCGACGACAACCTGCTCGTCGGCCCGACCGCGATCGCGTTCGTCAGCGGTGACCCGGTCGAGGCGGCAAAGGGCTTGCGGGACTTCGCCAGGGCCAACCCGCTGCTCGTCATCAAGGGCGGCGTGCTCGACGGCAGGGCGATGTCACCGGCCGAGATGGCCAGGATCGCCGATCTGGACTCGCGTGAGGTCCTGCTCGCCAAGCTGGCCGGTGCGCTCAAGGCGCTGCCGACCCGCGCGGCCGGGCTGTTGCAGGCCCCCCTGTCGCAGATGGCCCGCCTCGCCAAGGCGCTGGAGGAGAAGAAGGCCGCCGAAGAGCCGGTGGCTGCCGCTCATGCCGAGATTGCCGAGAAGCCCGAGATTGCCGAGAAGCCCGCGGAGCTTGACACCGCCGCGACGCCGGAGACCGCTGCGACGGCTGCGACCCCCGAGACGGGCGCGAGCGGCGAGACACCCGAGGGTCCCGCGGAGTCTGCGGCGCCCGAGGGTCCCGCGGAGTCTGCGGCACCCGAAAGTCGCGCAGCGCCAGCTGCCGAAACACCCGAAACTCCCGCCGAGCCGGCGGAGTAACTCCCACCGCTAGCCGGCTCACCCGGCCGCGCCGTTAGTAACGGAAAGGACCACCCATCATGGCGAAGCTCAGCACCGACGAGCTGCTCGATTCGTTCAAGGAGATGACCCTCCTCGAGCTCAGCGACTTCGTGAAGCAGTTCGAGGAGACGTTCGACGTCACCGCCGCCGCTCCCGTGGCGGTTGCCGCCGCCGGAGCAGCTCCGTCCGCGCCGGCCGAGGCAGCCGAGGAGCAGGACGAGTTCGACGTCGTCCTCGAGGCGGCCGGCGAGAAGAAGATCCAGGTGATCAAGGAGGTGCGCACGCTCACGAGCCTCGGCCTGAAGGAGGCCAAGGACCTCGTCGACGGCGCGCCCAAGCCGCTCCTGGAGAAGGTCAACAAGGAGGCCGCGGACAAGGCCAGGACAGCTCTCGAGGCCGCGGGCGCGACGGTCACCGTCAAGTAGCTTCCGCAGGTCCTGGGACGGGGCGCTCCGCCACGCGGGCGCCCCGTCTCGCTGTGCCAACCGCTCGTCTCGCTGTGCCAGCGGCCCGTCTCGCTGCGCCAACCGCTCGTCTCCCGGTGCCAGCGGCCCGTCTCGCTGCGCCAGCCGGCTCGTCCCGCTGCGCCAGCGGCCGATCTTCATGGCGGTGCGCCGTCATGGCTTCATGACGCCCTGAAGATCGCCGGGCGCCATGAAGATCGCGGGGCGCCATGAAGATCGCGGGCGGCATGAAGATCGCGGGCGGCATGAAGATCGCGCGACGCCATGAAGATCGCACGGCGCCCACGCGGGACGGCGCGAAGTCACGCCGAAGAGTCAAGCCGACGCATCAAGATCCAGCAGCTCGCGCAGGAACGGTGACCAGCCGACCGCTCCGACCGGCCGGCCGCCGCCGAGCACATCGACCGCGGACCAGCGCCGCACGCACGCGTTGTCGACGCCCCAGTAGCGAAGTGCCGCGGCGAGCAGTGGCGGCAGTGCCCGTGCCGCCCCGTCGTCGACCTTGGCCGCGAACGCGCGCCCGTCCGCCAGCGCCGCCCCCCACACGCCCTCCGCGCCGTCCTTGCATACCAGGCCGTCCACCGCGGCGATGAGCTCGCTGACCGCCCGCCCGCTCCCGCCGACCAGCCTCGGATGGGCCTGCATCGCGTCGCGGACCAGTGCGTTCGCAGTGCCGGACGGTGCGGTCGCGATCCGCGAAAAGGCGCGCGCGAGCCCGGCCAGGCTGACCGCGTGTGCGGGCGCGCCGCAGCCGTCCACCGCACTCGCCGCGATCGGCGCGCCGCACAGCACCTCTATCGCCGAGCGGATGACGTCCTGCAGCGGATGGTCCGCCGCCCGGTAGCTGCCGGGGTCCCAGCCGTTCGCGACGCAGGTCGCAAGCATCGCCGCATGCTTCCCCGAACAGTTGTGGCACACCGGCGACGGGGCGCCGCCGGCGCGCACCCACGCCAGCATCGCCTCGCGCCCGGCCGGGAGGTCGGGCGGGCACTGCAACGCGGACTCCGCAAGGCCCGCGCCGGCGAGGACGCGGCGCACGCCGGCCACGTGAACCTCCTCGGCGTCGTGGCTGGCGGTCGCCAGAGTGAGGTCCTCGTCGCGGCCGGGGAAACCGGCGGAGAGCATCGCGACCGCCTGCAGCGGTTTCAAGGACGAGCGGGCAAAGACAGCGTCATCGGCAACGCCGGCGGTCACCGCGACGTCCCCGCTCGCGTCCAGCAGGACGATGCTGCCGTGGTGGTGCGACTCGACCAACCCGTCGCGGCTGACATCCAGCAGGAGCGGCAGCGCGGAACTCACGCCGCGAGGTTACTCAGCCCGTACCGGCCAGGGTCGCGTAACCCGCCGCACTCAGCGCGCCGCGTCCGGCGGCCGCGCGCGTCGCGTCGGCAATCTCGGGCGCAGCCTGCGCGTACCGGTCTCGGATCCGCGCTGCGCGTTCCGGGCCGAGCTGGGCGAGCAGCTCGTCGAGTTCGGCCCACAGCTCGTACTCGTGCGCGGCCACCAACATCTGGTCGAGCTGGGCATCGGTGAGTCCACGCGTGATCTCGTCCAGCCGGCTGGTGTCGTCGAGGACGTAACCGATGCGCAGCAACTGCCCGCCGTCGAAGCGCTCGACGGTTGCCCGCAGGGCGGTGTCGCTGACCTGCGAGACGAAGCCGCCGATCACCACCCACTCCTCGCGCCGGGCGAGTTCCGCGCCGACGTTCGCGACCCGCTCGGGCGGGATGGCCGCGATGATCTCCGGCGAGCGGCTCGGGTCCATCGCGGCGGAGACGTCAGCGAGGTACTCGTCGCCGATGCGCCCGACCATGTCGACGGCGCGGTTCACCTCGACCAGCTCGACGGTCTGAGCGGCGAGCAGCGGTGGCAGCGCGAACTGGACGATCTTGGCTGCCACGGCGCCCGGCACCGCCTTGGACAGCGTCGCCACCTTGGTGAACTGGTGCCGGTCGGCCTGGAACAGGGCCTCCCCGATCTGCGCTCGCAGGACGCGCAGGTCGGCCGCCGGCACGTTCCCGAGCGCCGAGAGGCGTTGCGGCGCGACGCCCAGCGCGTGCGCGAGCTTGCGGATCTCCGCGGCCGCATTGCTCATCCGAGCAGCACTCTCTTCACGATCCCCCGGGCCGGGAACGGCACGTGCTTGAGCGCGGCGTCGAAGGCGGCGGCCAGGCTGCGGGCCTGGCTGCGGCGAGCCTCGATGATGACGTCGGCCAGTTCGGCGCGGACGGCCTCGGGCAGCGCGCTGACGGAGGCGGGAGGTGCGTCGCCGAGCAGCTCGAACAGCCGCTGGTCCGGATCGGCCATGCTTCGGCGATACCTCCTGAACTCCCGGGCGGACCGCGTCGTGGACGTGCGCGGCCGGCAGTGCGGCCAACCGCGAACCGGTGCCGCTGCGTGAAGCTACCGCAGCCCGACGACGACGTCCTGGCGACGGCGAGGTCCGCCACCGCCGCGACGTACGCCCCGGTTTGCCTGACCTGGGAGGCTCGCCGGAGCGGGGCGCCGGTCACGATCCGGCATCGCCCGCCGGTAGCGCAAACTCCCGCGAGCGTCCGCAGGAAAAATGTGCGACGCTATGTTGCCGGTAGCGTCACTTGGTGACGGGGCTCTCGTTAGTCCGGTCGGTCGGACTGTCGGTGGGTCGGTCCCAGCCCGGCCATGGACTTGCGGAAGGGGCGCCACGTGGGGGTTGAGGTCGCTGTCACCGATCTGACGAAAACCTTCGGCAAGCAGCGGATCTGGGGCGACGTCACGCTCACCCTGCCCCCGGGCGAGGTATCGGTACTGCTCGGCCCGTCCGGTACGGGCAAGTCGGTGTTCCTCAAGTCCCTCATCGGCCTGCTGAAGCCGGACAAGGGCTCGATCGTCATCAAGGACGTCGACATCGCCAACTGCAGCGAGCGCAAGCTCTATGAGACCCGCAAGCTGTTCGGCGTCCTATTCCAGGACGGCGCCCTGTTCGGCTCCATGAACCTGTTCGACAACATCGCCTTCCCGCTTCGTGAGCACACGAGGAAGTCGGAGAAGGAGATCCACGACATCGTCACCGAGAAGCTCGAGCTCGTCGGGCTGGCCGGCACCGAGAAGAAGCTGCCCGGGGAGATCTCCGGCGGCATGCGCAAGCGCGCCGGCCTCGCTCGCGCGCTGGTCCTCGAGCCGGAGATCATCCTGTTCGCCGAGCCGGACTCCGGCCTGGACCCCGTCCGCGTCGCCTACCTGAACCAGCTCATCATCGACCTGAACGCGGTCACCGACGCGACGTTCCTCATCGTCACCCACGACATCGGCACCGCCCGCACCGTCCCGGACAACCTCGGCATGCTGTTTCGCCGCGAGCTGGTCATGTTCGGCCCACGCGAGGTGCTACTGACCTCCGAGGAACCGGTCGTCAAGCAGTTCCTCAACGGCCGCCGCGAGGGCCCGATCGGGATGTCCGAGGAGAAGGACTCCGCCCAGGTCGCCGCCGAACTCGCCTCCCTCGAGGGCGCGCCGGAACGCCATCCGGCGGCCGCACCCAAGGGCGGCGTCGGCGGCGGCGTGCCGCCCCAGATCCAGCCCACGCCCGGCCTGCCGGAGCGCAAGGCCGTCGAGCGACGTCGCCAGCGGGTCTTGGACATGATGCACACCCTCCCCCCGCAGGCCCAGAAGGCGATCAAGGACCTGATGGATCTCGAGGACGAGGCCGCCGCTGAAGCCGGCCGCGAGCGCGACGAATCCGGCCAGTCCCGCGACAACGGCCAGTCCCGCGACAACGGCAGGTCCCAGCAGGACGGCCGGTCCTACGACGACGGCGCGACCCGGCCCCGGCCCGGCGGCCACCACGACGACGTGACCCAAAGCATCCCCGCCGGGAAGGGCTGATGGCTGTCTCGCTGTCACCCGTTGGGGGCGTCCGGCAGGCCGGACGGCTGTTCGCCCTGTTCCTGGACGTAGCCCGCCTGCTGTTCCGCCGCCCGTTCCAGTTCCGCGAGTTCATCCAGCAGGCCTGGTTCGTCGCCAGCGTGACGATCTTGCCGACCGCGCTGGTGGCCATCCCATTCGGCGCGGTCATCGCCCTGCAGCTCGGCAGCCTGGCGCGCCAGATCGGTGCACAGTCGTTCATCGGCGCCGCGAGCGTGCTGGCGATCGTGCGCGAGGCGAGCCCCATCGTGACCGCGCTGCTGATCGCCGGCGCCGGCGGCTCGGCGATCTGCGCCGACCTCGGCAGCCGCAAGATCCGCGACGAGATCGACGCCATGGAGGTGCTCGGCATCTCGCCGGTCCAGCGCCTGGTGGTGCCGCGCGTGCTGGCCTGCACGCTGGTCGCGGTGGCGCTCAACGGCCTGGTCTGCGTGGTCGGCGTCGCCGGCGGCTATTTCTTCAACGTCATCCTGCAGGGCGGCACCCCCGGCGCGTACCTGGCCAGCTTCTCCGCGCTCGCCCAGCTGCCCGACCTCTACGCCGGCGAGCTCAAGGCCTTCTTGTTCGGGATCATCGCCGCGGTCGTGGCGTCCTACAAGGGACTCAACGCCGGCGGTGGGCCCAAGGGTGTCGGGGACGCGGTGAACCAGTCGGTCGTCATCACCTTCCTGCTGCTGTTCTTCGTGAACTTCATCATCACCGCCGTGTACTTCCAGGTCGTCCCGGCGAAGGGGTCGTAATGGCCACCGATGTCATCGCGACCGCGCGCAAGGCGGTCAACGCCCCGCTCGGAGCGCTCGACTCCCTGGGCGAGCAGATGTCGTTCTACCTGCGTGCGCTGGCGTGGACGCCACGCACCATCCGGCGGTACAAGAAGGAAGTTCTGCGGCTGCTCTCCGAGGTCGTCTTCGGCAGCGGCTCGCTGGCGGTCATCGCCGGCACCGTCGGGGTCATCGCGTTCATGTCCTTCTTCACCGGCACCGAGGTGGGCCTGCAGGGCTTCGCCGCGCTCGACCAGCTCGGCATCGCGTCCTACTCCGGGTTCATCTCGGCGTTCTTCAACACCCGCGAGATCGCGCCGCTGGTGGCCGGCCTGGCGCTGTCGGCGACGGTCGGGTGCGGATTCACCGCCCAGCTCGGCGCCATGCGCATCAGCGAGGAGATCGACGCCCTCGAGGTCATGGCGGTGCCCAGCCTGCCGTTCCTCGTCACCTCGCGCATCATCGCGGCGTTCATCGCGGTCATCCCGCTCTACGTCATCGGCCTGCTCTCCTCCTACATGGCGACCTACACGATCCTGGTCTACTACTTCCACCAGTCAGCCGGCACGTACTCCCACTACTTCCATCTGTTCCTGCCGCCCGGGGACGTCGTCTGGTCGTTCTTCAAGGTCCTCGTCTTCTCGGTCATCATCGTGCTCACGCACTGCTACTTCGGCTACACCGCCTCGGGCGGGCCGGCCGGCGTCGGGGTGGCAGTCGGGCGCGCGGTGCGGACGGCCATCGTCGCCGTGACCCTGACCGACTTCTTCCTCTCGCTCGCGATCTGGGGTTCCACCGTCAGCGTCAGGTTGGCGGGCTAGCGCATGGCGAAGGAATCGATCGCGGCGATCGCCGGGCGCAGGCTGCTCGGCGTGCTGCTGATCGTGCTCGTCGTCGCTTTGGTGACGCTGTCCGTCCTGATCTTCGACAAGACGTTCACCCCCGTCGTGCTGGTGACGCTGAAGACCGACCACACCGGCAACGCGCTCATCCTCGACTCCGACGTCAAGGAGCGCGGGATCATCGTCGGCTCGGTCAAGGCCGTCAAGGCCGACACGGCTCCCGGAGCCTGCACCGGCACGGTGAGCTGCGTGAGCGTCACGCTCGCGCTGCAACCGAGCATGACCAAGATCATCCCGAGCAACGTCTCGGCGCAGATCCTGCCCAAGACGCTGTTCGGCGAGCAGTACGTCGCGCTGTCGATCCCCTCCCATCCCGCGGCGCCGATCAAGGCGGGTGCGGTGATCGCGCAGGACCGCTCGAAGGGCGCACTGGAGACGGAGAAGGTGATCGGCGACCTGCTGCCGCTGCTGACCGCCGTGAAGCCGGCTGAGCTCAACGCGACCCTGACCGCCATGGCGACGGCACTGAACGGGCGCGGCGCGGAACTCGGCCAGACGCTCGTCACGCTGGACAAGTACCTCGGCGCGATGAACCCGCACACCAAGCAGCTCGTCGACGACCTCAAGAAGCTCGGCACCGTTGCGCTCGAGTACAACGGCGTGCTGCCCGACGTGACCGCGACCCTGAATAACCTGCAGACCTCGGTGCAGACAGTGATCCAGAAGAAGGCCCAGCTGGACAGCCTGCTTACCACCGCGACGAGCACCTCGGGGATCGTGCAGAGCTTCCTCGCCGACAACGAGGACCGCCTGATCAGGGTGTCGGACTCGACCGGCAAGGTCTTCTCCCTGCTCGACAAGTATTCCCCGGAGTTCACCTGCTTGCTGTCCGGTCTCAACAACCTGCAGCAGGCGGCGAACAAGACGATCGTCGGCCACCAGATCCAGCTCAGCGCGGTGGTGGACAACACGAACATCGGCAAGTACTCACCCGGGCAGCAGCCGCGCCTGGTCACCGGATACGGCCCCAACTGCTTCGGCCTGCCCGATCACCCGACACCGGTCAACAGCAAGGGGTACTTCCAGATCCCGGCCAAGTACCGCTGCTTTGATGACGGCGCCAAGCTCACCGCGGATTGCGGGCCGACGAACCCGGCCGGCGCGTCGCAGGAGGCGATCGGCTCGGCTCCGGAGACCGCGATGGTGAACGTCCTGATCGCCGGGGCATACGGGACGACGCCCGACAAGGTCCCACCGATAGCGACGGCGCTGGCCGCGCCGCTGCTGCGTGGCGAGACGGTGAACGTCAAATGAGAGGGCTGCTCTCCCCGCTGATCAAGCTCATCGTGTTCCTCGTCATCACGGCGGTGGCCACCTACGTGCTCGGGGCGACGATCGCCAACACCAGCTTCGGGTCGACGAACACCTACCGGGCGGACTTCACCGACGCCTCCGGCCTGACGCCCGGCGACGACGTCCGCATCGCCGGGGTCCGGGTCGGCACCGTCACCGACATCCAGATCGTGCGGCACGACACCGCCGAGGTGTCATTCGCGGTGGCCACCCAGCGGCCGCTGCCGACGTCGGTGATCGCCAAACTTCGCTACCGCAACCTGGTCGGCCAGCGCTACCTCGACATCGAACCGGGTCCGGGAAACACCAGCACCATGCTCAAGCCGAACGCGGTCATCCCCGAGGACCAAACCCAGCCCGCCGTCGACCTCACGGTGCTGTTCGCGGGTTTCCAGCCCCTTTTCCAGGGACTCGACGCGTCCCAGATCAACCAGCTCTCCGGCGAGATCATCCAGACCCTGCAGGGCGAGGGCGGCAGCCTGGACATGTTGCTCGGCACGCTGGGCGATTTGACGAACACCCTTGCCGACAAGGACCACGTCATCGGTGAGGTCGTCGACAACCTGAACTCGGTGCTGAGCGCGATCGGCAGCCGCGATGCGCAGCTGTCGAACCTGATCGTGCAGCTACAGGGCTTCGTGTCCGGCCTGGCCCAGGACCGCTCGACGATCGGCAACGCGATCACCGGTATCAACACCCTGGCGACGACGACCGCAGGCCTGCTCACCAAGGTCCGCGCGCCGTTGGCGAAGGACATCGTCGAGCTGACCGGGTTGGTGGGCAACCTGAACAAGAACAGCGGGACCATCAACTTCGTCCTGCAGCAGCTCGCGCCGACCGTCGGTGGTCTGATCCGCACGGCCACCTACGGCTCCTGGTTCAACTTCTACCTGTGCAGCATCACCGGCAGCATCTCCATCGACTTGCCGGGAATCAACCCGCTGAAGATCCCGCTGAAGCTGCCCACCAAGTCCGGGGCGAGGTGCGGATGATGGCGCGCAAGTCGAAGGACAAGTCCGTGGACGAGTCCTCGGGTCCCATGAAGACCCGCAAGACCAACATCGGTGGCAAGTCGTTCACCTCGCGCAATCCCACGCCGATCGGCGCCATCGGCCTGGTCGTGATCGTGGTGCTGCTCTGGGCTTCGTTCAACGCCAGCAAGCTGCCGCTGATCGGCAGCGGGACCACCTACACCGCCTACTTCACCGAGGCGGCCGGTCTCAAGGCCAACGACGAGGTCCGCGTCGCCGGCGTCAAGGTCGGCGAGGTCGACAGCGTGGACCTGGCCGGCAACAAGGTCAAGGTCAGCTTCAAGATCAAGAATGCGTTCATCGGCAGCGACAGCACGGCAGCGATCAAGCTCAAGACGCTACTGGGCGCCAAGTACCTGTCCGTCGACTCGACCGGTACCTCCAAGCTCAACCCGTCGGACACGATCCCGCTGTCGCGCACGACCTCGCCGTTCGACGTGTATCCGGCCTTCACCGAGCTGACCAGCACCGTCAAGGCCATCGACACCACCCAGCTGGCCACGGCCTTCAACACCCTGTCGGCGGCGTTCAAGAACACCCCGAGCTCCGTGCGGACGGTCATCACCGGGCTGACCCGCATCTCGAACACGATCTCTTCGCGGGACACCGCGCTGCGCAGCCTGCTCGCGAGGGCCAACGACGTGACCGGCGTGCTCGCGAGCCGCGACCAGAACCTGCAGTTGCTGCTCAGCGACGGCGGGGCGCTGCTCGACGAGCTCAACTTGCGCCGCGATGCCATCCACTCGCTGCTGCTCAACACGTCGGTCCTGTCGGCACAGCTCGAGGGGCTCGTCGCCGACAACCAGAAGACGCTGGGCCCGCTGCTGGATCAGCTCGACGGCATCCTCACCCTGCTGCAGAACAACCAGAACAGCCTCGATCAGGGCCTGGCCCTGCTCGCGCCGTTCTACCGGGTCTTCAACAACACGATCGGCAACGGACGCTGGTTCGACAACGAGATCCAGAACTTCACCGTCCCCGGCCTGGTGGCCAGTGCGATCGGGGGGACCGGCTGATGCGCAAGCTCGCAGCCAAGCTCACCCGCCTCGTCGTGGGGGTGGTCGTGCTCGCCGTGGTGGCCGGCGTGGCGGTCTACCTCATCGTGGGAGGAGGCGGATCGAAGACGGTGACGGCCAATTTCGCGTCGGCGGTGGGCGTGTACCCGGGCACCCCGGTCGAGATCCTCGGCATCCCGGTCGGATCGGTGACGAAGGTGTCCCCGCGCGGCGATTCCGTCGCGATCGAGATGCAGTACGACTCCAAGTACAACGTGCCGGCGAACGCGATCTCGGTGATCGTGGCGAACTCGCTGGTCAGCGACCGCTACGTCCAGCTCGCCCCGGCCTACTCCGGGCAGGGCGCGACGCTGGCCAGCGGGGCGACGATCCCCACGTCGCGCACCGCCTCGCCTGCCGAACTCGATGACATCTACGCGGCGCTGAACAAGCTCTCGAGCGCGCTCGGGCCCAACGGTGCGAATAAGAGCGGGTCGCTGAACACGCTGGTCAAGGTCGCCGCCGCGAACCTCAAGGGCAACGGTGCCAACCTCGGCAACAGCATCGACCAGCTGTCGAAGGCGGCGGCGACGCTGTCCAACGGCCGGCAGGACCTGTTCGGCACGGTCAAGAACCTGCAGGCGTTCACCCAGGCGCTGAGCGACAGTGATGCGCAGGTGCGGCACTTCCAGGAGCAACTGGCCCAGGTCGCGGGTGACCTCGCCAACGAGCGCGCGGACCTCGGATCGGCGCTGCACAACCTGTCCGGCGCCCTCAACGCCGTCGCGGGCTTCGTCAAGGCGAACCAGAGAAAGTTCCACACCGACATCGGCGGGCTGAAGACGATCACCGACATCCTGGTCCGGGAGAAGGCAGCGCTGGAGGAGACCTTCTCCGTCGCGCCGGTCGCACTGGCCAACGTTGTGCACCTGTACCAGCCCGACCTCGGTGTGCTGGGAACGCGCAGCAACCTGAGCGAGCTCACGGACCCGACCCAGCTGTGCGGGCTGCTCACCGCTGTCGGCTTGGGCGGCACCACCGGCCCGCTCGGCATCCTGAGCCAGACGCTGAGCAAGGTGCTGGGCCCGTTGTCCAAGGTGTGCACGACCCTGATCAAGAAGGCCAGCTCCGGCGGTCTACTCGGGTCAATCGGCGGCATCATCGGTGGGCTGCTCGGCGGCGGGATCAAGCTGCCCCACGGCGGCATCCTGCTGGGGGCGACGAAGTGACGCGCCGCAAGCTGATCGCCGCCGCCCTCGCGGTCTCGACGCTCGGGCTGTCCGGCTGTGGCTTCCACGGCCTCTACAGCGCCAGCCTGCCCGGCGGGGCCGACCTCGGCAGCCACCCGTACACCGTCAACGCCTACTTCACCGACGTGCTGGACCTCGTCCCGCAGTCGAGTGTCAAGGTGAACGACATCGCGGTGGGCAAGGTCGACTCGATCCGGCTGAGCACCAGCAGCGACAAGGACTCCGGCGACGCCCGCACGAACGGGTGGACGGCCCGCGTCACGATGAGCGTCAACTCCTCGGTGCAGTTGCCCGCGAACGCGCGGGCCGAGGTCAAGATGACTTCGCTGCTCGGCGAGAAGTACGTCGCGCTCGAGGAACCGCTGACCAAGCCCAGCGCGAGCCCGCTGCGCAACAACGCGACCATCCCGATCACCAGCACCGGGTCCGCGCCGGAGGTCGAGGAGGTGCTCGGTGCCCTGTCACTGCTGCTCAACGGCGGCGGCCTGCAGCAGATCAGGATCATCACCACCGAGCTCAACAAGGCGCTCAAGGGCAACACCGGCGCCGTGCGCGACCTGCTGGGCCAGCTCAACACCTTCGTCGGCACGCTGGACAAGCAGAAGAACGACATCACCACCGCGCTGGACAGCATCGACACGCTGGTGACCTCGCTCAACGCGCAGAAGCAGTCGATCATCAACGCCCTGGACACCTTCCCGCAGGCACTGCAGATCCTGCGCAGTGAGCGCACCAACCTGGTGACCCTGCTCTCGAGCCTGTCCAACCTGGGCGGCGTTGCCGCGCGCGTCATCAACGCCTCGCAGACGCAGCTGGTGACCGCGTTGCGCTCGCTGCAGCCGTCGCTGACCCAGCTCACCGCCGCCGGCAGCAACCTGCCCGAGGCGCTGAAGATCGCGCTGACGTTCCCGTTCCCGCTGGGCACGACCCGTAACGTCGTCCGGGGCGACTACGCGAACCTGCACCTGTTCCTGGACATCAGCACCAACGAGCTGTGCGGGCTCAGCACGAACCTGACCAAGGTGTTGCCGACCCTGTGCGGCGCGTTGGCGCCGGCGTCGGCCGCGCAAACCAAGCTGAGCGGCACCGGCACCACCCAGGCGTTGCAACCGAGCCTGCTCGGCGCGGGCGGGTGATCCGGCCATGTTGAGACGCTCCACCAAGATCCAGCTGATCATCTTCGTGATCATGACGCTGGTCGGGGTGTCCTACGTCAGCGCCGAGTACGTCGGGCTGTTCAAGGGCATCGGCTCGGACGGCTGCACGATCAGCGCCGACTTCCCCGACTCCGGCGGCATCTTCACCAACGCCGAGGTCACCTACCGCGGCGTCACCGTCGGTCGCGTCGGGCAGCTGCACCTCATCGACAAGGGCGTGCAGGTCGACCTGAGCATCGACAACTGCAAGAGCCCGCAGATCCCCACCAGCACCACCGCGGTCGTCGCCGACCGCTCGGTCATCGGCGAGCAGTACGTCAACCTGGTGCCACCCAACGGCAAAGGCCCGTTCATCCACGGCGGCGAGGTCATCCAGATGAACCGCACCGCCGTGCCTGTCCCGACCCAGGTGCTGCTGGCGAACCTCGACTCGCTCGCGAACTCGGTCGACCTGTCCAGCCTGCAGACGACGGTGTCCGAGCTGGGCCAGGCGTTCAACAACCGCGGCGTGGCCCTGGGTTCGCTGCTGGACTCGACGAACAACCTGCTGCAAGCGGCCCAGCAGAACCTGCCGCAGACGATTTCGCTGATCGACAACTCCGCGACGGTGCTGCAGACCCAGATCGACGAGGCCCAGCCGCTGCAGAGTTTCACCCACAGCCTGAACCTGCTCTCCCAGCAGCTCAAGGCCAGCGACGGCGACATCCGCAACCTGCTCGACAACGGTCCCGCGGACCTGAACGTGGTGGGCGATTTCATCAAGAACAACCGCACCGACCTCGGCGCCACGCTCGCCAACCTGGCCACCACCGGCGACATCATGGTGCGCCACCTGTCCGGGATCGAGCAGATCCTCGAGCTGTACCCGGCGCTCGCCGCCGGCGGCCCGACCGCCTTGCGCCCCTCCCCGAACGGTGACGGGTCGAACATCGGCGCACTGGGCTTGATCGTCAACCCGAGCAACCTGCAGAGCCCGGTCGGCGGGGCGTATTCCAAGAACGTCGGACCGTACGACTGCACCAACCCGGCCTACTCGCGGACCCCGCTCCCTGCGGCCGCAACCTTCCCGGGTAGCTACGTGGGCACCAAGCTGCGCGATCCGAGCAACCTCACGCCGGAGGCACCGAACACCGGCGCCTACTGCACAGCGCGGCCCAGCAGCGGCACTCAGGTGCGCGGCTCGGCGAACGTCCCCGGCGGGGACCCGATCAGCACGTCGAGCGGCGGGACGGCCTATTCTCGGGTGACGACCGACAACACGGTGCGCGTGGGCACCACGCTGAACAACGCCGGGCTGCTCGGCGACCGGTCCTGGATCGCGATCCTGACGGCGTCGCTCAACTAGCCTCGCGGGTGCCTGCGCCGCTCGTGGTGGCGGGCTGCCGTGGCCAGGTGCACAACCGTGGCCAACCAATCTGGCAGCAACGACCTAGCAGAACGGGAGAGCATGTCCGAACCGCGTCCGGCGGAGGCCCGCGCGGGTACGGCGCCATGGATCGCGGCGTCCGTCCTGGCCGCGGTGGTCGTCGCCCTGCTCGTGACCCTGTTCGTGTTCCTGCGCCCCGCGGCGCAGCGCCACGATCGCAACTCGGCCGTCACGGCCTTCAGCGCGGCTGAGAGCGCGGCGATGAAGGCCGCCGCCACCGAGACCGCGAACCTGCTGACCTACTCGCGCAAGAGCTTCGATGCCGACTTCGCCCGGGCCCTGGCCGGAACTACCGGCCAGCTGAACCACGACCTGAAGGCCGACGAGGCAACCACGAAGACGACGCTCACGACCAACAAATTCGACATCAAGGCTGCCGTCACCGACGTCGCTCTCGAGAGCAATGCGGGTTCGAAAGGCATGCTGGTGCTGGTGGTCGCGAACGGTTACCGAATCGCCAGTACCGGCACGTCATCGATAGCGCTGCCCCAACGCGTCGAACTCACCATGGTGCAGGTCAAGGGCAGGTGGCTGGTCAGCGACCTGCAGGGACTGCAGGCGATATGAGCGAGCGCAGCGAGCAAGAGCGCGTGCCGAGCACGCCTGCCGACGTGACGGAGCGCTCGGAGGAGGACGGCACGCGCCGGGTCGCCCCGGCGGCCCAGGCCGCCAGCCGTGCCCGTCGCACCGGGGGACGTCCGCAGCCGCGGCCTTCTGTCGCTGTGGACACGGCCCAGCCCGCGGTATCCGCGACGACGCAACGTGTCGAGACCGAGACCGAGACCGAGGACGCGACCGACGCTCAGGCCGAGACCGACGCTCGGACCGAGCCCGACGGCGCGACTGCGCCTGCCGAGGTCGAGCCGAGCAAGCCGCGCCGCCGGGCGATGAGCGCCGGGGGGGGGGGGGGGGGGGGGAGCGAGGAAAAGACAACGGCGGAGAGGAAGGGGGGGGGGGGGGAGGGGAGAGAAGACGGT
>JBPCOI010000074.1:0-6648 GCA_051000395.1 Jatrophihabitantaceae bacterium | reverse complement strand
GGACCGAGGTCCCCGCGCCGCCCCGTTGCCGTGGTGGGCTCATCGGCGTGGCCGGCACCGAGTCTGACCGGATTCCCAGGTGGCCGGCGCCGGTTCGGCCTGGCCGGCGAGCGGGTAGCAGCGTTGGATGAACCTGGGCCGACCTGCGGCTCGTCGCAGGTCTAGCGCAGTGGGGATCGGATTGGGTCCAGGGTCAGGCGGCACCGAGCGCGCGGGCGCGATGCGCCCGGACGACGCGGGCGCGATGCGTCCGGACATCCAGGGGCTGCGGGCAGTTGCGGTCTCGGCGGTGCTGGTGTTCCACCTCGCGCCGGGGCTGCTGCCAGGCGGTTTCGTCGGCGTCGACATCTTCTTCGTGATCTCCGGATACTTGATCACCGGACACCTGGCCCGTTCGGCGGACGCGTACGGCCGGGTCCGGGCGTTGGAGTTCTGGGCCAAACGGGCGCGGCGGCTGCTGCCCGCGGCGGCCCTGGTGCTGGCGGTGGCCTGGACGCTGTCGCAGGTCACGCTTCCGGCGACGCGGCTCCCGGCGGCCGCCGACCAGGTTCGCGCCAGTGCGCTGTACGTGCAGAACTGGGTGCTCGCCAGGAACGCGGTGAACTATCTCGCCTCCGCCGACGCGCCGAGCCCGGTCCAGCACTTCTGGTCGCTGTCGGTGGAGGAACAGTTCTACCTGGGGTGGCCGCTGCTGTTCCTGCTCGCCTGGCTGCTCACCCGTCGCCGAGCGGACCGCTCGCCCGCTGCATCGCGGCGGCTCGTCACGGTGCTCGTGCTCGCGGTCGTGGGCGCGTCGTTGTGGTACTCGATCCACGAGACCCGAGTCGATCCCGCTGCTGCGTACTTCGTGACGAGCACCCGGGTGTGGGAGCTGGGCCTGGGCGGTGCGCTCGCGCTGATCCCGCGCCGGGCAGCGGTTCGCCTCGCCCGGCAGCGATGGGGCGCCTGGCTCGGCCTGGCGCTGGTGGTGCTGTCGTTGGTCGTCATCGATCCGAACTCGGCCTTCCCGGGCAGCGTCGCGTTGCTTCCGACGACGGGCGCCGGTTTGCTCCTGGTCTACGGCTGGCGATGCACGCGCACCGGGCCAGGGCGGCTGCTGTCGCTGCGGCCGCTGGTCGGCATCGGCGACATCTCCTACTCGCTGTACCTGTGGCACTGGCCGGTCATCGTGCTGTGGCGCAGCTACCTCGGCCAGCGCAGCCTGCCTGCCGTGGCGGCAGTGGCGGTGGTCGTCGTGTCGCTCGTCCTGGCGTGGCTGACCAAGCGATACGTCGAGGATCCGGTACGCCTGGCCCCGTCGCTCGCGCGGCATCCGGGCCGCTCGCTCGCCACCGCGCTCACGCTGCTCGTCCCGGTCGCCGCGGTCGCCCTGTCGGCGCCGTCGCAGGCCCCGAGCGGCACGCTGGACGCGGCACATCCTGGCGCTGCCGTCCTGGCCCGGGATGTCCCGCCGGTGCCCGCGGCGCCCTACGTGCCGTCGCTCGTCGCGGCACCGCTTGACGCGGCCGGGTTCCAGCCCTGCGAGGTGGTCAACGGCGACAGCCGGTCGGTGCACTGCCGGCTGGGTGACCTCAGAAATCCCAGGCTGACGGTGGCCATAGTGGGGGACTCGGTGGTAGGCCAGTGGCAGGACGCGCTGAACGCGATCGCGCGGCGCAATCACTGGCTGCTGATCACCGACTACCGCGCGTCGTGCGACTGGTCGTCGACGATGACGGCACAGCTCGGCACGTCGACGCCGTACACCGCCTGCCACGACTGGGGCGTCAACGCCCTGCACGACCTGCTCACCAGCGTCCATCCTGATGTCGTGATCACCAGTGGTCGCGCCACCTTCGGGACTCCCGCTCACCCGAAGCCGGACGCGACGTCATTCCAGGCCATCGCGCAGGGCACCGCCACGTACTGGCGTCAGCTCGCCGCTGCCGGTATCAAGATCGTCGCACTGGCCGAGACGCCGGAGATGGGACGCGACGTGCCTGACTGCCTGTCCGGGCGCAACGGGACGGTGCAGTCCTGCGGCGTCGCGCGGGTAGCGGCGCTGCGCCCGGACAGCGCGGTGGAACGCGCCGTCGCCTTGTTCGGACGCGGCGCGGAGTTGGTGGACCTGAACTCGCTCATCTGCGCGCCGAGCAGGTGCGCGCCGGTGGTCGGCAACGTGATCGTCTACCTCGACTCGCACCACCTGACGCGGACCTACACGCGCACGCTCGAGCCGTACCTGCAGCGAAAGCTGCTGGCCACCTCTGCACTGCGCCCGCCGACGGCGCTCGTGGCGCGCGGCCGATAACCCTCCGCGGTACCCGAGCCCCGGAATCCGACGCTCACGTACCGCAATCGCGATCGGAGGAAGGGTCGGGGTGGCGGGATTCGAACCCACGGCCTCTTCGTCCCGAACGAAGCGCGCTACCAAGCTGCGCCACACCCCGCGTGCAACCGGCCCAGCATAGCGGTCGCGGGAACGGCAACGACGTCTCAGCTCAGCGACGCGGCACCAGGGTGAGCAGGGACGCCTCCGGTCGGCAGGCGATGCGGATCGGCGCGTGCGGGTTCGTGCCCAGGCCGGCGCACACGTGGAAGTACATGTGCTCGTCCCACGGATGCAACCAGCGTGCGCGGTGTACGTCGATGCCGCAGTTGGTGACGATCGCCGGCCCGAACGGCACGCGCACCTGGCCGCCGTGCGTGTGTCCGGCGAGGACCAGGTCGTAGCCGTCGTCGGCGAAGCACTGCAGCAGCTGGGGCTCGGGGGAGTGGATCGCGCCGATCCGCACGGTCGCGTCGGCGTCGGCCCGACCGGCGATCAGCGGGTAACACGCGCGCCGCAGGTGCGGATCGTCCGTCCCGGCCAGCGCGATGCGCGCAGCGCCGACCGGCAGGCTCGCGCGCACGTGGGTGAGGTCGACCCAGCCCGCGCCGGCCATCACATCGGCCAGCTCCGGCCACGGCAGCGTGGGCGTGCGCGGCGGGGTCCGCGGCGGGGCGAAGTAGCGCAACGGGTTCGCCCGGCGCGGAACGTAGTAGTCGTTGTTTCCCGGGACGAACGCGCCCGGGAATGCGAGCAGCGGCTGCAGCGCGTGCAGCACGGCGGGGATGCCGTCCGGCGCCGAGAGCGTGTCACCGGTGTTGACGACGAGGTCGGGCTGCAGGTCGGCGAGCCGGCGGATCCAGGCCTGCTTGCGGTGCTGATCCGGGGTGATGTGCAGGTCCGAGACGTGCAGCAGCCGGATCGGGCGCGCGCCGGGGGCCAGCACCGCGACGTCGAAGCGGCGAACCGTGTAGGCGTTGCGCTCGATCAGGCCGCCGTAGGCGAGGACCGCGGCACCGGCCGCCGCCGTGCCTGCGGCAGCGCGCAGCGGTCCGGACATGTCGCACAGCCTACGGAGTCGCCCTCGCCTGCCGGTGCACCCTCCGCGTCGGCCGCGGCCGAGGCGCCGCAGGCTGCGAAGCGGTTCGGACGCCTCGGTACCGTCGGGTCATGTCCGAACTGAAGAGCCGGCTGCGAAGCGACCTCAACTCCGCGATGAAGGCCCGCGACGAGTTGCGCACCGCGACCCTGCGCATGGCGCTGAGCGCGCTCAGCATGGAGGAGGTGTCGGGCAAACAGGCCCGAGAGCTGTCCGACGACGAGGTGCGAAAGGTGCTCGCGCGGGAGGCGAAGAAACGGCGCGAGGCCGCCGAGGCGTTCGACGGCGCGGGCCGCCCCGAACTGGCAGAGCGCGAGCGGGCCGAGGGCGGCGTGCTCGACGCGTACCTACCGGCGCAGCTCGACGACCAGGAGCTGGCACAGCTGGTCCGCGCGGCCGTGGCCGAGGCGGGGGCGTCCGATGCGCAACAGCTGGGTGCACTGATGAAGCTCGTCGGGCCGCGCGTCGCCGGTCGCGCCGACGGCCGGCGCGTCAACGACGAGGTCCGCCGCCAGCTCGCCTGAGCGCCGCTCAGCCGCCGCCCGGCCCGGGAGTCGGGTGCGGGGGCTTGGTCTTGTGCCCGGATGGCTTGCTCGACGGCGCGTTAGACGGCGAACT
The DNA here is from genome assembly GCA_051000395.1 of Jatrophihabitantaceae bacterium. Lineage (GTDB taxonomy): Bacteria > Actinomycetota > Actinomycetes > Mycobacteriales > Jatrophihabitantaceae > JBPCOI01. Next base: position 2,623 of record JBPCOI010000074.1, on the reverse strand, counting down.
CGACCCGCCGCCGGAACCGTGGTTGCTCGGCGGAACGGGGTGGAAGGTGGGGACCACCACCGGCGGCACGTACACCTTCTGGGGGACGCCGTTCGACGGGCAGACCGTGATCGTCGCGCCCTGCGGGGCGCGCTGCGGGCCGTAGTACGCGACCATCCCGGCCGGCTCGCTGCTCGCGCACTGCACGGTGGGGTCGAGGCGCTGCAACTTGAACCCCCGCGAGGAGAGGGTCACATCGGCCTGGGACAGGCTCTGCCCGCGGATGTCCGGCACCGGGTTTCCGGCGGCCTGCGACGGATCGGGCCACGTCCACTGCTGGCTGACCAGCGAGGACTGCAGCGCGTCGAGCCACACCATCGAGGCGTAGGAACCGTAGGCGTTGTGCGCCGGGTCGCTCACGCCGGGCAGGCCCGCTGCGGGAGCGTTCGGGCTGTCGAAGTTGATCAGCGCGCTGGTCGCGACGAGATCCGGTGTCATCCCGACGAACCACAAAGCCGCGTTCTCGTTGGTGTCCTTGCCGCGGCTGTTGACCGCGACGCTGGTGCCCGTCTTGCCGGCCACCACGCTCTGGGTCTGCGCATACCAGTTCTGGAAGGGGATTGCCGACGTCCCCGGCGGGGTCGTGTCGTTGGTGAGGATCTGGATCGCCCGGGCAGCGACCTGCGGATCGACGACCTGCACGCCGGGCGCGCGCTTGACCGGGACGGTGCGGCCCTCGGCGTCGGTGATCGACAGGATCGGGGCGGGCGCGTTGTACCTGCCGTTGTCGGCCACGGCGGCGTACGCGCCGGTCAGCTCGAGCGGGCTGGTGCCGACGTCGCCGAGGACCAGCTCGGTGGCGTTCTGGGTGTTCAGGATCTGCTGCGCGACGTTGACGTGGGCTTCCCCGCTCGGCTGCTGCAGGCTGTTCATCCCCAGCTTGTCCGCCATCGTGACGATGGGCTGCAGGTCGCAGCCGAGCAACTGGTCGGCCAGGCCGACATAGTAGGTGTTCGACGACTTCGCGGTGGCCGAGGTGAGCGTCTCGTTGGCGTTGTAGGTCTCGTTCGCGTCCCCGTTGGTCACCGGCTTGTTCGAGGTGCAGTTGCGTGGCGTGTAGGCGCCGTTGTTCGGCGGCGTCTCCAACTGCCAGCTACTAGGCACCCCGGTCTGCAGCGCCGCGAGCAGCGCGAACAGCTTGTACGTCGACGCCCCTTGCGCGGTGTAACCGGTGAAGATCGGCAGCGAGGTGTGGGTGTTGTCCTTCGCCGAGGTGTTCGAGCCGTAGAGCTTGCTCGCCGCCATCGCCAGAATGTCGCCGGTACGCGGGTCGACGACGGGCAGCACCGCCGTCATCGGCGACTTCGCGGGAATCGCCTTGGACAGCTTGGCCTGCGCGGTGTTCTGCAGTCTGGAATCGAGCGTGGTCACGATCTTCAGCCCGCCCGTCTGCAGCTCGGACTGGGAGATCCCACCGACCTGTTCGAGCCAATTCTGTGCGTACTCGCAGAAGAACGCCACGTTCGCGACAGTGGCGGGCGCGTTCGCGCAGCCCTCCTTGACGACAGGGGGAGCCGTGGTCCAAAGCGACACCGGAGTCGCCTTGTAGCGGTCGGCGGCAGCCTGGCTCAGCTTGCCGTCGGTGACCAGGTTCTGCAGCACCTCGTTGCGCCGGGCCTTGGACGCGTCGGGGTGCAGGAACGGGTCGTACTCGGTGGGCGCGCGCAGCAGCCCGACGAGCAGCGCGGACTCCGGCAGGCTCAGCTTGCTCACCGGCTTGTTGAAGTACGTGCCGGCCGCGGTCTGGATGCCGTAGGAGTTCTCGCCGAAGAACGCGATGTTGAGGTAGTTGTCGAGGATCTGGGCCTTGGACTCGTGCAGGGTGCCCTCGATGTAGAGCGCGCACTTGGCGTCCTCGATCTTGCGGTTGAGGTTCTGGTCGATCGCCGCCTGCTGCAGCTTGACGTTGTCGCCGGCCTGGTAGTAGCGCATCTGCTTGACGTACTGCATGGTCAGCGTCGACCCGCCCTGCGTGTCGCCGCTGCTCGTGCTCACTGCCGAGCGCAGCAGGCTGCGCATGTCGACGACGTGGTGGATGTAGAAGCGGCGGTCCTCGGTGGCGACGAGGGCCTGCTGCAGGTAGGTCGGCACCTGGCTCAGCGCGACCGGTACCCGGTCCTGGCTGAACAGCGTGGCGATCACGGTCTTGCCGTCCTTGGCGTACATGGTGGTCTTCTGCGGCGGCTTGCTCTCCTGCAGGTTGCACGAGGTGTCGAGGAACTTGCCGGCCTCGTGCCCGGCCGCGAGACCGAGGCCACCGATGTAGGGCAGCAGCAGCCCGGCGCTCAGCACTCCGGTAGCCGCCAGCGCGGCGATCAGCTTGCCCAGGGTCGTCCAGCCGTTGGGACGTTCGGAAGCTGCAGCCACGAGGTATCAGGGTACGGGCCGCATCGGGGCGCGCGGAAATTCCCTCAGGAGGGCGACAGTAGCTCGCCGATCGTGCGCAGGCCGTCGAGGTCGTGGACGTCGACCGGCAGCGCGGGCACCGCGACCACCGGCACCTCGGGATGCGCGGCGGAGAACCGCTTGGCCATACGCGCGTCGTGCTCCGCGGCGCTCGCGACCTCCGCGTGCACCCGCAGCG
>JBPCOI010000036.1:0-21414 GCA_051000395.1 Jatrophihabitantaceae bacterium | reverse complement strand
GCGGCACCCTGGTCGAGGACGACGAAAACCTGGAACCGACTCCGGCCCTGGCCGAGGAGATCCTGCGCCGCTGCATCGAGGTCGAGCCACGGCTGCGGCACGCGCAGGTGCGCGGGCACCAGGTGGGACTACGCCCGGGGCGGCCGAGCGTGCGGCTGGAGGCCGAGCAGGTCGGCGACGCCCGGTGCGTCCACAACTACGGCCACGGCGGCAGCGGAGTCACCCTGTCCTGGGGCTGCGCCCGCGAGGCAGCCGCACTGCTCACCGATCAGGGGTCGCAATGACTTGCGGTGACCGATCCGGTGGGACGCGACCTGGCTCGGGTCGCCACCGGAACGTGACGCCATGACCAACTCGGGTTTCATCGTGACCGCAGGCGGCGGCCGGCCGGTTCCGGGCGCCGGGGGCTCGCTGCTCGCCTCAGCCGCCGACACCGGCGGCGCGTTCAGCCTTCTACTCAGCACCGCCCCCACTGGTGATCACGTTCCTCGGCACGTGCACGACACGGTCGACGAGTCCTTCTACATCCTCGACGGGCAATACCGCATCCACTGCGGTGAACAGGCATGGTCGGCTGCGGCCGGCGACTTCGTCTTCCTACCCCACGGCGTCCCGCACAGCTACGACGTCGTCCATGGTCCCGCGCGCAAACTCATCATCGCCGTCCCCAGCGGGATCGAGGACTTCTTCGACGACCTCGTCAATGGCGTTGACCCGGCAACGATCACCCACCGCCACGGCGTGAGGTTCCTCGGCTGACAGTGAGCCCTTCGGGGTGGCGCAACCATCTCGGCACCGACAGACAAGCTCCAGCGTGTGTCGGTTGAGGATCGCGTGCGGGCAGGCGCCCGGTAGCAGGGCGTCCTACGGGACGATCATGATCGACAGTGCCTGCGGGCCAGTCGACGGTTCGGATGGAATCTTCGGAGGTTGGGCTTACGAGACTGTCGAAGAGGCCGCCTGCGTTGGCCGCCTACCGACGATCATTGGCTTCCTCGACAAATCCGAACGGTTTAGCCACATTGACCGGGCGACGTCTGGCAACCTAGGGTGCGATATCGGAGGCGATGTCGCGATGTCGGATCGTGCAGCAGTCCTTTTGAGCAAGGCATTGCAGTCGTTGCAGCCCGCGGAGCGAGATGAGCTGCTGCACGCCGTGCTGCTGGGCCAGCTCGGCAGCATGGGCACGGTGTGGCCGAGCGGCGTGACCCGGCCCGTCCCGCTGGGAGCTGATATCGATCGGGACCGGCTCGCTGCCTTGCTGGGGTCAGATGACTACTTGCCCACGACGGGGCGGGGTGCACTCAAAGTGCTGCCGGTGCGCTTGCCCGAGGCCGACTACGAGCGATTGAGAGAGTTCTGCCAGGCATACGGGTTCAGCATGGCGGTCGTCATCCGGACCTTGCTGGAACGCTTTCTCGATGACCACGCCGGCGACGGCGGGCGAGCGTGAGCGGCACGCAAGAGTGGCGTGACCGGCTGGTAGGCGCCCTGGTCGCGGCTGGCCGCATCTGCGACGCGGCCGTCGAGGCCGCTTTCCGAGCGGTGCCCCGCGAGCTGTTCCTTCCTGGTATCTCCGCGGCGCATGCCTATCACGACGAGGCGGTCGTGACCGTGTGGGACAGCGACGGACGACCGCTCAGTTCCTCGTCTCAGCCCTCAATCATGGCCGCAATGCTCGAGCAACTTGGCGTTCAGCCCGGTGATCGCGTACTCGAGGTTGGCGCCGGCACCGGGTACAACGCTGCGCTGCTTGCCCACCTGGCAGGGGCCAGCGGTCACGTGGTTTGCGTCGACATCGATGAGCAGGTCGCACGGCAGGCGCGAGCCAATCTTGATCGGGCCGGTCGGTCGACGGTAGAGGTCATCCATGCCGACGGCGTCGCCGGGTGGGCGGCGGGCGCGCCCTACGACCGCATAATTCTCACCGCCAGTGCTCGTGACCTTGCCCCGGCCTGGCTGGCCCAGCTGACCCGCACCGGTCGACTGGTGCTGCCGCTGTCGCTGCGCGGTATGCAGCGGTCGGTGGCCTTCGTCCGGGACGGCGAGCACCTGACCAGCCACTCGATTGTGAACTGCGGATTCATGCCGTTGCGCGGGACGCTCGCCGGTCCGGACGGGTCGCAGTCCTTGGGCCGACGGGGCACATTTGTCATGTACCAAGGGAGTCAGAGCATCAACCTGGTCGCGCTGCAGGCAGCCCTCGAGCAACCTGGCCGGCTGATCACCTTGGACATAGCGGTCACCGATGCCCAGATCATGGGCGGGCTTGGCCTGTGGATCGTCATCCACGAGCCGCACGCCGCACTGTTTACCGCGGTCGGCTCCGCCGCCGATGCCGGTGCCTTGCCGGTGTCGCGGCGGCTCATCGGTATGACCATCGCGCTCGCCGTTCTGGGCGACCGCTCATTCGCCGCCCTCGTCCGATCTGAATCGGCGGTGGCCGACGACCCCACAACGACAATTCAGCAGTTCGGGCCCGACGCGGCGGAGCCCGCCGCCCGGCTGTCAGCACAGCTACACGCCTGGGACCGCCACGGGCCGGCGGAGACTCCAGACCACCTAACCATCCGCGCCTACCCGAAGCCGACGAGCGGACCCACCGCGCCAGCGGCCGCCCTCATCGAACTACCGCACACCACGCTCGCCCTCGACTGGACCAGAGGACCTGACCATTGACACGCAGCGCCCGTTGACGGATGGCTCTGCGGTGACTGGGTCAGCTGGTGCCGTCGACGAGACAAGCGGAGAGCCACCTCTGCTCGAATTGCCGTCGCTGTGAACCCAGCCGTGAAAGTGGTCGAGACGTGAGGCACCGAGCGTGTTTCGCGGGCAGTTTTCGTGAGTCTCGTCGCCTATTGACTGAATAGCGACGAGGGTGTATAACGAGTTGATCATGCGCCAACGCGGGTCTTGCAAGGACGCGAGAGCGTGCAACTCGGGTCAGGGGGACCTCACATGAGGCACAGGATCGCGCTTCTCGGCGCTGGCGCCGTATTGCTGCTCGGGAGCTTGTCAGCGGCTTCGCCCGCTGCCGCATCCGTGAGCTCAATTGCGATCTATCCCACCTACCAGAGCACCACCCCGTACAGCACGGTCAGTTGGGGTTGGTCTTGGGGCGGCACAGGCACCTACCAGCCTGTCTTCCACTACGGCGACGGGTACTCACGAACGTACGGGTCGCAAGCGAACGGCGGCAGTGGAAGCGCCTCGCACTACTTCACGACCTGTATAACTCGGACCTACACGCAGCAGATTCAGGTCAACACCTCGTACGCAACTGGTCAGACGCGGGTGGATGCTAGCCACGGCTGCTTAGCCGGGTGAGGCGACACCCCTCTCGGCTGCTGTACCGGGTTACACGGCAAAGGGCGGGGTTCGCGGCAGCGGCACTGCTTGCCGTCATGGTCGTCGTCGGCTCGGCGATCACCGCCGAATCACGCGCCACGGTCGACACGACGATTCTGAACAATGGCCGCGGCGCGTACGACTTGCTTGTCACGGCGGGGCGAAGCCTCGGCGCTGCAGCCGCCGAGCACGCTGGTCTCATCGAGGCGAACTTCGCCGGACTGGGTGCAACGAACGGGATCGGCGAGGATCAACTCTCGGCGATCCGTGACGTCGCAGGGGTCGATGTCGCCGCGCCGCTCGCTTACGCCGGCCAGCTGACCTCGCCCGCTTACGGCGTGCTTGTCGGCGCACACGATCCTGACGGCGCCGTGACGGGATTCTTCACCGAGCAGCCCAAGGTCTTCGACGTCCGCGTGACGGTCACGACGTCCGACGGCATCCGAACGCAGACCCTCTCAACGGAGGACTGCACGATGGCGCTGTCTCGTACCGGTCGGGGCCATTCCGCACGCGCGGTCATGGCGGTGTCCGGAGCAGGCACGGCGAACACCGCCAACCTGAGCGCGGACGTCACCATTCCAGGCGTGCCGGAACTGACGACGGGGCTAGTCGCGGTCGACCCGGTGGCCGAGCGGAAGTTGCTGGGTCCGAGGAGCAGTTTCCTGGCACCTCTGGAGGAGGTCGCCAATCAAGCGAGCCCCGACGCGGACGCACTGGCCCGGCTGATCCCCGATAGGTTCGCCCTTGAGCGTGCACCGCTGCAGGGTGCTCAGCCCGGCGCCGTTTTCGTGCCGGTCGTCGTCAGTGATTCCGCTTACGCCCACCTCGCCGCCGCCGTCTCGGTGACCCCAGTAGACGTGCCGGCATCGGGCTCACCGACGCTATTCGCTGAGGCGGCTCAGGGACTTGGGCAACTCACACCAGCTGGGCTCGCGTTGATAGACCACAGCCGTCACGCGGTCACGCTAACGACTACTTACGACCTAACACATCGCGTCGCGCCCTTCTCGGAGCCCAACTTCACGATCGCCTTGCCCGGGGCATCACCGCCGCAAGGTGCCGCCGACACGAGCGCACCGGTCCTCCTACCGCGCGCACTCACGGCACCGTCCTTCGGGCCGACGCCAGCCCGTGCGGGACCGGCGCCCGACGGCGCTGCCGCGGATGTCACGGTACGCGGCCTCGGTTACGCCGCGTTACCTGGCGGGGCAGCGGAGCAGACGTATCGCGAATTGGGGCCGCTCCGGCCCATCACCCGGCGTCCAGTCGTCTATGCACCGTTGGGCACGTATCACCCCGGCGACGTCAGCGGCAGCGCCGATCGCGCAGCCTACGTTCCACTCGGCACCTACTCGCCTGGTAGCGCCACCGTGCGGCAGCCGGGCGGGTCGGAAGGCGCTCATCTGGGACCCTCGTTCTCCGGTCGCGGCCTGGAACTCGCGCCGCCCGGCGGCATCACCACCCTTAGTGCGCTGCGCCAGTTCGAGCCGAACGCTCGCATCGACGTCGTGCGGGTGCGGGTCGCGGGCCCGACGAGCTACACACATGCGATGGTCGAGAAGATCGACAAAGTTGCAGCGCAGATCGCTGGCTTGGGGCTGCAGGTACGCGTGGTCGCCGGCTCGTCGCTGACTCCCGTCAACATCTTTGTGCCGCACTACTTCGAGTCGGCCCCCGGCGGCGCGAAGGGGACCGATCTCGGCTGGGTGCAGGAGGAGTGGACTAGCCTCGGTGCGGCCGTGCGGGTCCATCGAGCGAACCTCAGCGCGACGGTTTGGCTGCTCGTGATCACACTGACTGCCGTGGTCGGGCTCTGGGCGGTGGTTCTAGGTATCGCGCTAGACGGCCGGCGGCGTGAAGCGGCATTTCTACGGCAATTGGGTTGGCGCCGCCGGCGCGTCTTCGCTTGGTTCCTCACGGAGGGGTCCTTCGGACCAGCGCTCGTCGCGCTGGCCTCGATCGTCACGTTGTTCCTCAACACCGGCAGCCCGCTGTCGCGAAGCGTGTCCGCGGTCGCGCCGGTCTTGGCCGCGATCCTGGCCGTGGGCGCGGCATGGTCGGCTGCGCGCGATCCTCGCGATTCGGTGCGGAGGATCACTCGAGAGCGCCCGCGCATTGCTCGTACGCCGCATTCGGTCGGAGCGCGAGCGGCCAGCGGGCGACATCCCGCTGTGATCTTTACTGTGCTCGCCCTCATCTCGCTCGGCACAACCGCCGTGGCTTTCGGCGCTGTTCTGCAGCACGGAAGAGCTGCGTCGGGCGGGTCACGGTTGGCCGGCCTGGTGACCGAGCGGTTGCTGCTACCACAGACGCTGCTCGCCGTGCTTTCCTGTCTCGCGTGCGGCATCCTTTTCGCGGTAGGGCTTTCGCTTCTCCGCAGCGCCATCGCTGGCCAGCTCCGAATGATTAGCTGCTGTGGATGGAGTCGCCGCGAACTGGCGTCGCTGATGCGAGGGACGATCGCTCGCCCAATCGTGGTCGCGCTCAGTCTAGGCGTCGTCGTCACGCTGGGCCTCGCGTTCCTGATCGGCGGCAGTCGATGGTGGCAGCTCACGCTCGCTGGCATCGCCCTAATGGCACTTGTCAGCGCGATGGGCGAGATTGTCCTGAGCCACAGTGCACGGCACCTCGTAGGCAGCACCGCTCTCCCAGTGAGTGAAGTGTCTGCGCGCAAATTCTGGCGGCTGGAACGCCGATGAGCGTCGCGCGCGCCTCGGCTGCGCGGACCCAGAAGGCGGACTCGGCTGCAGCGGTCGAAATGGAAGGCGTGAGCATCACCTTCCGACGCCGGGACCAGCCGTCGATTGACGTGGTCACCGACATCACTCTCGCGGTCCCGGCCGGCGCGACGCACTGTATCGCCGGGCGTAGCGGCTCGGGGAAAACCAGCCTGCTGCGCGTCGCGGTCGCCCTTGCTCGCCCGTCTGCGGGGACCGTTCGGTGGTTCGGCCGGCGGGTCGACCGGCTGACCGCCGAGGAAATCGCAGTAGCGCGACGCGATCAGGTGAGCTACGTCGACCAAGACGCCACAGTGGTCGATCAGCTCACGGTGCTCGACAACGTGCTGTTGCCCGCGATCCCGCGAGGCATCGACGCAGCGATTGAAGATCGCGCTCGTGAGCTGCTCGGAGTCTTCGGCTTGAGCCGGGTAACTCGGCATCGGGCGGCGACGCTCTCGGGCGGTGAACGCCAGCGGGTAGCCCTCGCGCGGGCCTTGTTGCTCCGCCCGGGCTTGGTCGCGGTGGATGAGCCGACTGCGAGCCTCGATCGCGCGAGCGCGGACACCGTGATCGACGCGCTGCGTTTCGTCGCCCAGAACGGTGCCGCGGTACTGACCGCCAGTCACGACAGCCACCTGATCGCGGCTGCAGATGCCCTGACGCGGCTGGACTGACTCGCGTCGACTTGCTCTCGGTTAGGTGTTTTCGACGAACCACTACCTGCACTTGGTCGGGCCCGGCTGCTTGGCAGCGGCAACACACACACCGGCGTCAGCGGCATCCGCGATCGCTGCGACTGTCGTCGGCCCAGACGCGAACTCGGCGCGCAAGTCGACCGAAACGCACACGCGGCGATCCGATGACTGACGCTCGTCGACGGGAGCCCTGTCTGGTTCCCCGCCTTTCGGTCCTGCCCGATTGGAGCCTCACGCCGAGCTAGCGCTCCCTGGTGCGATCACCAGATGATCAAGGTCGTCTCGTATGCCGCTCCGCCACCGAACAGGTGCCCGCAGCGGAACGTCGTCGGCACGCCGCAGGGGCTCGATGCGGGCGAACACCCGATGATCACGCTCGTCCCGTTAGACGCGCGATGACCGGGCGCGTGCCCGGATGGGATCCGCAACCGGGACCTCAGCAGCCGGTTAGCTTGCGGACTGATAGTCGAGCAGGGCGATCACAGCTGATCGAGATCGGTCGGGCTGGCGATGACGGTGTATTCGCTGATTCGCCTGTCGCGGTAGCTGAGGATGAGGGCGAGCAGCAGCCGACCCCCTGCGGTACGGGCTCGGCCGCTTCGGTGGACTGGGATGCTGATGACGTGGGCGACGACGAGCAGCCGCGCACGGCGTTGCAAGGTGTCGCCAAGACGGCCTTGGGCACGGCGCAGATGCGCGCCGAAGCGAGCCACCGCGCCGATCGGCTCTTCGTCAACTCCTATGCGCAAGGATTCCTCGATGCCATGCCCGAGACGCCGCTCGCCGTGATCCGGGACGGTGGCGAGGACCTGGCCGACCTGGGTGCCAGCTTGGGTCGTCACGTGGTGATCTGCACTCGCTTCTTCGATGATTACCTACTTGATGCGGCCACGGCCGGGATCCGGCAGCTGGTACTGCTGGCAGCCGGGCTGGACACGCGGGCGTTTCGGCTGCCGTGGCCAGGAGGCGTCCAGCCGTTCGAACTGGATCTGCCCGAGGTCCCGACATTCAAGGCGCAGGTTCTTGCCCGATCGGGCGCGGGCGCCACGGTGCAGGCACGCGATGCTGCCGGTCGACTTGCGCGCGGACTGGCGTGGCGCCCTGGTCGCGGCGGGACACGACCTCAGGCAGCCCACCGCCTGGCTGGTCGAGGGTCTGCTCATCTATCTGACCGCCGCCGAAGCGAAGCGACTGCTGGCCGACATCACACGAGCTGCACACCCTGCGCGGGTGACCGCACTGTGGAAGGGAGGGCTCGGCAAGGACACCCTTGACTGGTTGAACGGACACGGCTGGGCCGCGCAGATCCACGACCGAGCGATCGTGGCCGCCGCCCTCGGACGCCCCGACCAGGGCGCCTCCGGCAGCGGCTTCATCACCGCTGTCCAGCAATAGCCGCCCGGCCAACGCTGCTGCGGCCCGTCCCGCGGCCCGTTCCTCAACTGGTCACCGATCTCGCATCCAGAGCCATCTGTCGCGCCTGGTCGACATGCAGAGGGACCGGATCAACCAGCAGAACGCGATCGCCCCGTGCTGCAGCCACGAGGCGTACCTGCCTGGCCCGCCGCCGACATCGAGAACATCAACGGGCCACGCCGACCGGTACCGCTCCAGCAACTCGATGGTTCGGGCGAACTCCAGCGGACCGGCCAGACCTCCGTCGACGAGTCTTCCCGCCTCGCGTCCCTCCCCAATAGAACGCGAGAATCTCTGGGCGCAGCTCGGGCACGGAGCCATGTCAGGCCGTCAAGGATCCCCGTCATCAGCTCGGTCGCTGTGGATGGGTTGGATTCCGCGTGCCGAAGCACTCACCCAAACCGGTGGAGCGCACCAGCTCGAGGATCTGGTCGGCCGAGCGGCGCGAGCCAACGGGTGGCTCCTGTACGGCGCCATCGTGCTGACGTTGTGCGCATTCGCCGGCGACGTCGTCCTGACCGTGCTGTTGGCCAGCGGGACGCTGTAGGCCGCGACCTGAGCTGGCGACGGGCCTGCGCGCCGCCAGGCCTCGAGGCGCCCGAGCCGCAAGGTGGGCAACGCTGATGCCGCTTATCGAAAGTCCTCAGGGTTGCTCATCGAATGTCCCCACCCTGGTGGCGGTGTCAGCGTAGTGGTTGGCGGGTTCCGGTGGTGGTGGCGCGGAGGGTTTCGTTGCGGGTGTGGTGTTGGCGTAGTCGGTAGGAATCGCCGTCGAGGGTGAGGACGACAGAGCGGTGTAGTAGCCGGTCGAGCAGTGCGGCGGCGACGGTGTTGTCGCCGAGGATTTCGCCCCAGGCGCCGACGCCGCGGTTGCTGGTGATCACGATCGAGGTTTTCAAATATCGTTGTGAAACAACCTGAAACAGTGCGGCGGCGGCTTCGGCGGGCAGCGCCAGATATCCCAGTTCGTCGATCACCAACAAGCCGGTGCCAGCGAAGAAGCGCATGGTGGTGGCCCATCGTCCTTCGATGGCGGCGCGGTGGCAGCGGGCGGCGAGGTCTGCGGCGGTGGTGAAGTAGGTGCGGTAGCCGGCTTCGGCGGCGGCGCGGGCCAGGCCGACGGCGATCATGGTTTTGCCGACGCCGGGTGGTCCGATGAGTAGGACGTTGGTGGCTGATTGGAGGTAGGCGCCGGTGGCCAGTTCGGTGATCAGGGCTCGGTCGAGGCTGGGTGCGGCGTCGTAGTCGATGTCGGACAGCCGGGCCGGGGTGGGCAGTGAGGCGAACCGCAGCCGTCCGGTCAGGCGGCGCTGCTCGGTGGCCTTGACCTCGATCGCCAGAAGGCGTTCCAGGGCGGCGGTGACGCTGAGCTGCTCGTCGCGGGCGGCGTCGAGCACGGCCGGGAGGTGCTCGGCAGCGTCGTGGAGTTTGAGCACGGCCAGATGGCCGCGCAGCTGCTGGTAGAGGCTGGCCTGCGCCGCTGTCAACGGCGCCGCCGGTGGGGCTTGGACGGTTGTCTTCTTGGTGGTCGTCATGTGTGGCTGCTCTCCTTGATCGTGGTGGTGCGGCGTGATCGATGTGGACTTTCCTTCGGTGCGAGAGGGGTTTCCTCCTCTGATCGGCTCATCGCTGATTCGGCGTGCAGGGTGTTTCGCCCAGCTGCTGCTGCGGCGTAACGGGCCAGATCGACAACAACGCCGGCCTCGCCGAGGCCGAGGCCACCACCACGTAGAGCGTCGGCCGCGGCCCGCGCTGCCGAAGTGAGCGGTCGGCGTTGCTTGCCGCGGTGCGGAGCCTCGAGGGTGGCGGCGCCCATGGCGGCCTGCTCCAGGGCGGTGACGTGGCCATGGTCGCGGACCATCACCCCGGCGCCGGTCGGGGCGATCCGGTGCCGCGCGATCACCGTCGGCAACGCCCCACCGACCCTGCCACCGCTGCTGGAACCGCTGCTGCTGGTGCCGCCCGTTGCGGTGCCGGGTGTGGTGGCGATGTCGAGGTGGGTGCCGTCCAGTCGGACGCTCACGGTGACCGTGGCGCCGTGCAGGTTCGGTGGCACCGAGTAGCGGTTGCCGCGGAAGGCCACCAACGCCTGCGCCGAGACGACCCGCTCGACGGTCAGCAGCGCCGGGAACTGTGTCGGCATCGGCGCGAGCACCTCGGCGGCCGCCAGCTCGGAGACGGTGAACCTGCCCTCGGCGGTGGCCCGCCGGCGCGCGTCTGCGCGGTTGGCGCACCAGGCGTCGAGGCGTGCTTGGGCCTGTTCGACCGTGACATCGTCACCCAACGTGCGCCAGAACCGTTGCGCAGCAACATGATTCGCCTTCTCGACTACCCCCTTGCGGTTGCCGCGCCGCGGCGGACAGGGCTTGACCGACACGCCGTAGTACTTCGCGACCGCGGCGAACGAGGCGCTGACCCGGCCGGTGCCCGGTGACACGACGGTGGCCATCCGGTCGAAGCGCCAATCCAGGGTGAGCCCGCCCAAGGCGTGCGCGACCCGGTCCAGGGCGTCGACCAGATGCGGCTGGTCTTCGGACTCAGCCAGCACCCCGCGCCACTTGCCCGAGTGCGACAGCGCACCGACGAGCAGATGCGCGGTCTTGCCCCACCCCCACGATGCCGGCGGGTCAGGCAGTTCGACCCAGTCCCACTGGGTTTCCTGCCCCGCCGGGTGATCGATCACCGCGACCGCCCGGCCCTTCGTCGGGCGGCACCGCTCACACGCCGGCCGCAGACCCCGGGCCCGGATCTGGCGGGTCATCGTCGGATACGACTGCCCGTAACCGAGCTCGAGCAGCTCATCGAACAACCTCGAGGCCCACAGATGCGGATCATCACCCAACCGCTGCGCGCAGTAGGCGGCGAACGACTCGAACAGATCAGGACCGCTGCGCACCCGAACCCCGGCCTCCCGGCCGGCCAGATACGAACGGACCGTCTTGCGGTCACGCTCCAGATGGCGAGCGATCGCCGAGATCGTCCACCCCTGCCGACGCAAAGCATGTATGTCGATGTCGTTCTCCCGTGTGAGCATGAGCAGCAGGAACCCCTTCGAGCCGGCGTGTGGTCAGAGACCGCCAGCATCGAAGGGGTTCCGCCTGTCTCGGCGGAGCCACACGGGTGGGGATTTTCAGTGAGCAGGTCTGGGGAAATTCAGATGAGCGCCATCAACGCAAGAACCGGGCCCCTTGCGCGCTCCGCGACGCCAGGTGTATCAACGTTTATCCGTAGTTGTTCCAGGAGGACTCGTGACGGATCCGCCACTCGAGGACCGCAGGGGCCTGCGCTTCTCGGAGGCGCCGCGGCGGTTCGTATTCGTCTCGGTGCTGCTGGCCGCCACCTTCGTCGCACTGCTGTGGGTACCGAGCTACGCCCACATCACCCCGACCTTTGAGGGCATCCCCTTCTTCTACTGGTACTCGATCCTGTGGCTGATCATCAACGCCGCCAGCCAATTCGTCGCCTATCAGCTACTGGCGGCGCGGCGCCGCCAGGTGGGGGATGACCCCGCAGGATCAGGTGGCCACCTCGGATGAAGCCCGGTATCGATACCACCGCACTCGCTGTGTTGATCGCCCTATTCGCGGTCGTCACCATCATTGGCTTCGCGGCGTCGAGGTGGCGACGCCCCACCTCCATGGACACCCTGGACGAGTGGGGACTGGGAGGTCGCAGCTACGGCGGTTTCGTCACCTGGTTCCTGCTTGGCGGGGACCTCTACACCGCATACACGTTCATCGCCGTACCCGGGGCCATGTACGCAGTGGGTGCGGTGTCGGGCTGGTTCGCCGTGGCATACACGATCTTGGTGTGGCCGATCGTGTTCGTGCTGATGCCGCGCCTGTGGTCGGTGGCGCACCGGCACGGCTACGTGACCGTGGCCGACTTCGTCCGCGGCCGCTTCGGCAGCTCCGGGCTCGGCTTCGTCGTGGCCTTCACTGGGATCCTGGCGCTGCTGCCCTATATTGCCCTTCAGCTCGTCGGCATCCAGGCGGTGCTGCAGGTGGTAGGCATCGGCAACGGGTCGGGGGTCGTCAACGATCTCCCCCTCATCATCGCCTTCGTGATCCTGGCGGCGTTCACCTACACGTCGGGCCTGCGGGCCCCGGCGCTGATCGCCTTCGTCAAAGACATCCTGATCTACGTGGTGATCATCGTCGCCATCATCTACATCCCGATCCGTCTGGGCGGATACGGGCACATCTTCTCGTTGGTGCACGCCCACTCCGATAACCTGGCCAAGGCCGCCGCGGCCAAGCACACGAAGTCGACCTTCGTCTTCGTGCCGAGCCACAAGCAGTACTGGTCCTACGCCACGCTGGCGCTGGGGTCGGCCCTGGCCCTGTTCATGTACCCGCACTCGATCACCGGCGTGCTGGCGACCGGTCGGCGCGACACCATCCGGCGCAACGCCGCCGCGCTGCCGCTGTACTCACTCGCCCTAGGCTTCATCGCTCTGCTTGGCTACATGGCCATCGCATCCGGGGTCAAGACCACCAACTCGCGCTTGGTCGCGCCGCTGCTGTTCCGCCAGATGTTCCCCAGCTGGTTCGCCGGCGTGGCCTACGGCGCCGTAGCCATCGGGGCCCTGGTGCCGGCGGCCATCATGTCGATCGCGGCCGCGAACCTCTTCACCCGCAACATCTACCGTGATCTCATCCGTCCCGAGGCCTCGCCCGCCGAGCAGGCGCAGGTCTCCAAGCTGGCGTCGCTGGTGGTGAAGTTCGGTGCTCTGGCGTTCGTGCTGGGGCTCAACACCCAGAACGCCATCAACCTGCAGCTGCTCGGTGGGATCTGGATCCTCCAGACGTTCCCGGCTGTTGCTTTCGGGCTGTTCACGCGATGGCTGCACCGCTGGGCCCTGATTGCCGGCTGGTTGGCCGGCATGGTTTACGGCACCTATATCGCCTACGGCACCCACACGCCGACGGTCCACCATTTCGCCTCGTCCGTATCTTCGGCGCCGATCGTGGCTCAGACGGTCTACATCGGCCTCACCGCCCTCGTACTCAACCTGGTCGTGGCCATCCTAGGAACCCTCGTCCTGCGCCTGATCCCTCGATCCGTCGGAGGCGACGAGACCCGCCAAGGCGACTACCTCGTCGACGCCGGCGCACGAGGCGTAGTTCCCACGGCCACGCTCACCGACGAGCCTGCCTGACGCGGTACCCGCCAGCATGGTGGAGGACTTCTCGCCCTCGATTGCTAGGACGTCGGCGGCGTTGCGGCGTTTGCCGGTGTCCAGCACGTCGAAGGTGTCCACGCGGAGGTCGGTGAACACCGTCAACTCGACGGGCACCTCGGCTTCGATGATCGCCGCGAGCCGGTGCTGCCCGTCAACCAGCACACCGTTGACGTCGAACGCGATGCCCTGATGGGTGATCACCCAGTCCCCGCGGCGCATCGCCTCGGAGAACGAACGCACCACCGCCTTGGACAACGGCCGATTAGTCGTGTTCGCCTGCAACAGCTCGGCGGCCTTGCTGGGGGTGATCGTTTGCACCTTGCTTCGCACGAAGGATCGCGCTCCTCGACTCGAGTCTCGGGAATCTGACTGTCATTGCAGCACACGACATGATCGCACCGGCGCAGCGGCGGTCGACGACCCTGGCAGCACGAACGTGCCGAGCAAAGTCAACGAGACGACGACGAGGCCGGCGACAGCGGGGCGAGCCCACTGCTTGCGCACCACCACACGACGATGACGGGGGTGCCAGGGGTGACGAGAGGACGTGACGCGGATCGTATCTGTGATCCACCCGATTACGGCAACGTCCGCATCCGCACAAGGTTTGTGGGACGTCGCCAGCCGCTCTGAACGGTTGAAGTAGCGGAGCTGAGACCGCCACCACCTGGCCAGGCGAGTGATTCTCAACAAGCCCGCTGAACGGCCCGGATTCTCACCCGTTCTCCCTGTAAAACGACAAATCCAACCGTCCCAGTAGACGATCCGCGTGCGGACAGCAAGCTCGAGCCGGCCTGGAACCGCTCGCTCTCTATTCGGCGGTGAGCGGCTGTCCGAGCAACCAGAGTGAGATTGAGGTATAGGCGACCATTGCGATGAGCCACGGGTATTCAGCCCGTCCCGCGCGCGGTTCGGATTCCGACGCGCCGGCGAGGCGGCGGTGTGCGAGTACCACGGCCAGGACGTGCACGGCCACGATCACCAAGACGTCGAGGTACCAGTAGAAGCCGTTCGGCAGGAAGTGCGCGTGGACCTCGTAGCTGTCGTTGAACGGATACGGCAGGTGCAGGTTGGTCCTTGGGCCGCCGGGGGAGCCGAGCAGCGGCAGGATCAGCTGCCCGTTGATCAGGACGTACTGCAGGTAGTGCGCGAGCAGGTAGCCGAACGCGATCGGCACCAGCGACGGCAACAGGCCGGACAGCGTCCGGGCGTGCGAGTGCCGAAGTCCACCTGCCGCCGCTACCGCTGCGGAGAACGCGGCGAACAGCAGGTATAGCAGCGCGATCAGCGCGATCAGTACGATGAAGCCGGCGCTGCGTAGCAGCTCTTGGCCATGCACATCACCGAAGGAGATGGTGTGCCGCTCAAACCGCGCCCACTGCGGCGTTGACAGGACGCCGTCGAAGGAGATGGACACGAGCAGCAGCAGGACGAAGACGGTGCGGCTCACCGATCGTTCGAACGGCATCTCGAGCCCGCCGGCGATGCCACGCCGGCCGGGAGCGCCGAACCGGAAGACGCCCAGTCGGCCCCAGAGGGCGAACAGCACCGAGAACAGCTCGCCGCGGCCACGCCAGGCGTTCGCGCCGAATATCGCGCCCATCATCAGGCACAGCGAGGCGTAGCAGATCAGCATCCAGGCGATGAACCGCGGCAGCGTCGTACTGGCATTGAAGACCAGCTCGGCCAGGGTGCCCAGGCGGCGAGCAGGACCGCCGGCCACCAGCCGAGCACCCGTGGCCAGGCGGCCGGTGCGGCGCTCGCGAACGCTGCGCGCAGTCGATCACCGAGCTGGGCCAGGAAACCGAACGGGTTCGAGCCGGAGGTGAAATCCCCTATCAGCCCGCACAACAGCGGCACGATCACCCAGACGTAGACCCAGAACACCGTCGGTAGGATGTTTCCGATGTCTGCTGACTGCCGGCGATGCCGGTCCAGCACAGCACAGCGAGGATTGCCACCCCGGGGAGGCCAGCGGTGACTGGCACGCTCCGAATGTCGGTGCGGTCCGGCTCGGCCGGCCGCGTGCTCGCCCGGACGCCGCTAGGCAGCACCACCGCGAACGAGATGGCGACCACCGCAGCCCCGCCCAACACGAACGCCAGCAACGGGATCGGCAGCTGATATCGCGCACCGAACGCATGCGCGAGGTACAGGTGGCCGGGTGGCGGACTCATCTGCCGCCCTGCTGCGCCGGTCTGCGCTTGCGCTGCGTTGAGCGCCGCCGCTCCCCGAGGACGAACAGCACGATCAGCGCGGCCACGGCGCCGAGCGCGATCAGGATGCCGGTGTTACCGGCCACCGGCTCGCCGCCGCCGAGCTTGATCTGCGACACGTCCAACGTGACGGCCCCGATTACCGCGAACCGGCCGAACCTGGGTAACTGCGCCTGGTAGATGTCATTGCCGACCGCGAGGGTGGACAACAGCGTCCACGAATGTCCTACCTGGACGGCGATGTGCGGCGTTGGGCGCTGACCGGTCGCGGCCCGCATCGTGATCGTCGGGTGCTGCTGGGCCGCCTGCAAGGTGAGATCCGGCGTCACCGTGACGTCGTAGACGTTGCTCCACAGATATTGACCGGCTGCTGCCGGCAACATCCCCTCCGGCGCGGCAGTCAACTTCACCGACGTGGTCCCGGCCCTGACGCGGAGCTCGCCCGCGGGGATGTTGACGGTCACCTGGGGGGCGCTCTCTGCGCTCGCGGCGTTGAGCTGCGCACATCTGCCGGCCGCGACGCTCGCGGTGGCGACCGCGAACGTGGGCGGTTTGGTCGCGCTGGCTCCTTCAGGCGTGTGCACGAACCGGTACGGCTCGTCGGGAAATCCCACTCCGTCGTACAGCGGCGGCGCGGACGAGGGCGCGAGCAGCCATCCGCCGCCGAGCAGGGCGAGCGCGAGCAGCAGCAACCGAAGTGTCGGGCCCGAGGGCTGGTTCATCGGATCCACCAGCCCGCGAGATCGGCGAGGGCGTGCGCCAGCGCCGGCGCGGTGACCGAGCCGCTCACCGCGCGCAATGCCCCGAGCCAGACCCCGACCGTGATGTCGAGTGGCACGACCGCCCAGCCGTACAGCGGCGCGTGCAAGAGGGCGAAGGCCACGCTCGTCACCGCGATGGCGACCGCCGTGCCGTGCGATCGCTCTATCGCGCGGTACAGGCTGCCGCGCAGCAACGTCTCCTCGGCGACGGCCACAAGCACCACGACCGCGGCCCAGGTGAGGAATCCGCCTCCCGGCAGGGCGTCGCGACCCAGCACCAGATGCCGCAGCGCCGGAGGTGCGCACAGCACGAGCGCGCCGGTCAGGCCCAGTGCGATCGGACGGGACCGCCACCGCGAAACCACGGGTCGCGGCGGCAGCGATCCGCGGGTCAGCAAGGCGAGCGCAATCAGCGCGACCGCGAACCAGGTGCCGGCAACGGCCGAGCGCGCGCCGGCGGGACCGGCGATCTGCATCCGGACCACGACCGCCGCGCCTAAACCGAGAATGCCCAGGACGATCGTCCATTGGTGAGCGGCCGGCGGGCATGCCCGGTTGCCGCGGGCCGGGGTCGTCACCGCTGCGGGTCGCACCACCGCGCCACACTCATCGCTTTCGGTCACACCGGCGGGGCAGCGGCGCCGGTCGCCGCGGTCGCGCGATAGGACTCAGCTGCCAGGGCGAGCGGAGAGATGACATCGAGAATTGCCTTGACCTGCTCGCCGACCCGACCGCCCTTCGCCCACATGACCAACTCATCGCCGTCAAAGCGCCATTCGGTCCGCGCGCGCGGCTCCATACACCGCGCCGCCCGTTCGGGAGTGAGCACAACATGTGCGAAGTCGGCGTCGTCGCCGAACACAGTGAAGTGAGTGCGGAACGCTTCGTCGTCGACGTCAATAGTGCTGCCCACGACCGCGTCCGGGTTGAACTCCAGCCAGTCGGTCCGCACCGCCGACAGTGCCGGCGCCGCTGCGGACAGGTCGAGCACACAGATCAAGAAGCGATGCAATGCATCGCGTTCATAGCCGCCTGTCTCGTCGTCGCTGTAGGTCACGAAGTGGTACTCGAACGCGGTCATCGCACGTCCGCTGATCTGCCCGGTCACGATGTTGCGGGCCCGCCGCCAGTTGCCCTGCCCGAATGGGTAACCCCGCCACTTGTCGACGAGCTCCTTGCGCTGGCTTTCATGCCGCAGCCCATGGTGATGCGCGAACGCCCGCGCCTCGGCGTGGTCCTCGCTTTCGTGCGTCGGCGCCGGGGCGGGCATCTCGGTCATTGCGTTCCTCTCGGCGGATACGGCTGAGGCGGGTACGGCTGCTGGGGATACGGTGCCGGTGGCTCCTGCTGCTGGGGGTTTCCGGGCGGTGGGTACTGCTGCTGGGGGTATCCGTATGCCGGGAACTGCTGCGGCAGGTACTGCTGTGGTTGCTGGGTGGTGCGCCGGCTTGCGCTGGCCCGCCAGCCATAGGTCACCCACCAGATGCCGATGCCCCACCCCAGGAACACAGCGCACAGTGAGCCGGCGAAAACGAACGCGGGCACCGGGTCGAAAGTGACCCCGCCCTGGGTGATGTCGGCGAGCAACATGTGGTCCCCTCAGACTCGGGCCGGCGCGGGCACAGAACCCGGCACGGCGGGCGGCCCCGGCGCCACCGGGGTGGCCGGGATGTTCAAGTGCTCGCGCGCGACGCGGGTCATCTCCGTTCGACACTGCTGCGAGGAGTCGATGACGTGCAAGAACGTCTCCGGGTCCATGGCCAGCACGCTCAGGTCGGTCACCGCGCGAACGGTCTTGGTATGCGCGGCGCCGGGAAGCAGGATGGCCATCTCGCCGAAGTACTGGCCACGGTGCAGGACCGCCACCGCCGTCTCGACGCCGTTCGGGCCGAGGTGTGACACCTCGGCCGCTCCCTCGGTGATCACGTACACCCGGTGCGCCGAGTCACCAGGGGCGAGAACTGTCTCGGCCGGCGCGTAGTGGAACGTCTCCATCGGACGGCTCTCCGCGAGCAGTTCCTCGTGCGAGACGCCCTTGAACGCCTCGTCCAGAGACTCGTCGTAGACCCGTTTGAGCTGCCAGACGAACGCAATCGCAAAGGGGATGGTGTACAGCGTGTTGTAGACCAGGTGCAGGTCAGGACGGTTGAAGGGAAGGCCGCCGCCGATGGCGCCACCCCGAGCCAGCAGACCCGGCGCGCCAGGAGAGACGTGGTAGGCCAGGTAGTTGAAGATCAGGAAGCTGTGCTCGGATTGGTGCAGCACCTGGAACAGCGTCGCGACGTACAACCACGGATTCGTGCGGTACCTCGTCAGCAACAGCAGGGTGCCGATCGACAGCGCGGTGTCGCCGGTGAAGTGCACCCACTCGACGTTGAACTCGCCGAAGATCGCCTGCGCCTTGCTCAACGGATCGTTGAAGATGTGGACCTGGACGACCTCGATCACATGCTCGCTGAAGTGGATCGTCTGCACGAACGCCATCACGCCGAACAGGGCGAGCCAGCCGAAGTGCTTGTACGTCCACTCCATCTCGACAAACATCATGATCACCCACGGGATGAGCGCCAGCCCGAACGCCAGCCAGATCACCACGTTCTGCAGGTAGCACAGCCCGAGGATGAGGTACGAGGCGAAGGCCGCGCCGAGCAGATACTTCGGCGGCACACGGTGCAGTGCCATCTTGGCCCAGTAGGAGTCGGCCTTTACCCGACCGGTCGTTGCGACAGGCTCCAGGTACCCAGTCATCCTGTCCGTCCTCCGAGTCGAGTTAGTAGCACCGCGGCGAGCGTCTGAAGCTGCGATCTGGGCGGCGTTCGTCCGAGGTTGGTCACGTTGAGCTGGGCAGAGGCCCGGCGGCCCTGGATGAACACGCTTCGCTGGTAGTCGGTGACCCGCGCCCCATTGCGCGAGACGACCACCGTGGCGTCCGAGGACCCGACGATGCCGCTTGCGGCCCTGGTGGACATCGCCTTCACGCTCACGCTGACAAGCGTGATCCCCGCCGCCAGTACCCCGGGCAGGAATCTTGTGAGAACTGACTGCGAGCACGGCGCCCACTTCGGACTCTTCAACGCGGTACGTTCCAGCGCCAGGTCGGACACGGCACGGTAGCTCGTCGCTTCCGAGTCGACGCTTTCACCACCGAGCGAGAAGCTTGAGGAATGGACGTCGGCCACCTTGTCCGAGTCGGTGTTCCGGACGCCGACGCAGGCCGCTTGCGCTGCGTTCTCGGCCGCGGCTTTCGGGTCGGCCTTGAATGCCGCTGCGGTCCAGCCAGCAGGCAGGTCCGAGGCCTTGAGCACCACTGCTCTGAGCTGGTCGGCGGTCAGCGCAGCGCTGGCCGGTGCGGCCAGTGATGCCGGCGCCGTACTGGTCGGCCCGCTCACCGAGCTCCCCGCAGGGGATGTGGTGGTCCCGGCGGAAGTCCTGTGCACGCTGCTCAGGCCGGGCCTCGGCGCACTGCTCGAACAGGCACTCAGGCCGGCGACGACCAGCACAGTCAGTGCAAGTGCCGAGACCTGTCGGTTCATCGCGATTCCTGAGCTGTAGCGGGCGGACTGGCGTGGGGTCGTGCCGAGGAGGCGGGCCAGGCCTGCGTGCCGACCTCGGCGATCCGCTCGTCCTCGTGCTGGGTGCAAACCGCCTTGAGCAGCGCGCTGAGCTGGATCCAGCCGTAGAACTCGACGGTGCGCCCAGTCACGTCCTCAACCCACCCGTGAATGCTCGGCGCCGTCTGATCGAGGTGCAGCACAACCTGCATCGAGCCGGGGACGTCCACAGCGCCCACCCTGTCCGCAACGAGCGGCCAAGGCCCCCGGGACGCACCCTAGGATCGTGCCGCCCACAGCCCGGCCGAGCGCACCGCCCACGCAGTACTGAGAAGGCCGGCTCGAAGCCCGAAAGCTGTGGCGACGGGAACTCGTCCGACTTCGTGCGCATTTGGGTTCCAGCTGGTGTCAGGCCGGCGGGGAAACCCTAGGGACCGTGACCGGGGCGGCGAGCCGGTGCGCCTTACACACTTCTCGTCGTGACTCAGTCGATCGATCATGATGGCGGCGGAAGGATGAACCCGGGGCTGCGTGCCGTCCGTGGCGCGTATGCAGCGCTCGCGCGCGGTGACCTTGCGATGTTCACGGCCCAGTTCGACGATCATGTCGAGTGGCACCATCCTCATGGTTTCGGCGAGCCGTTCGGTGGGACTCATTTGGGTTCGGTCGCGATAGTGCAGAGCGTGTTTGCGCCCCGCTGCGAGAATTGGGCCGCCGTCACCCATGCGCCGTTGTCCTTCCTGCACGGCTCGGACCACGGCTCGGACCATGTGCTGGCGCTGGGGCGGACGAGGTTCGTTGGCTTCGGGGGCACGTCTGGTACCGCCGAGTTCGCCCATGTGTGGCTGCTCGATGAGCACCGCATTGTCGGGGTGAGGGTCTTCGAGGACACCGCGATCGCCGCTGCGCACAAGGGCACGCCGGGCGGAGCGGGGACCGGCGGGGTGGCTCCCAGATGAGCGATGAGGACACCGGCGCGGCCCCTGACCCGAGTGCCGTCCCCCGGCCCCAACACGAGATCGGTCAGCACGCCGAGACCGACCTGCGCAGCCTGCGGCAGATGTTCGCGGAGCGACACATCTCGCTGCGCACCATGGACGCGCCGCTGCGACTGGCCACGGCGGGCGCCGTCGCCAGCCTGGTCGGCACGTGCGTGTTGCTGCTGCTACGCGATGCGGGTGGGGCAGGGGTACGGATCGGTGAGACGGCCGGCGTGCAGGTGACGCTGAGTTCCCCGTTGTTCGTCGCGTCCCTCGTCATGCTCGCGCTCGGCTTCGGTTACCTCACCACCGGCGCGGTCCTCTCTCATCCGCTCGGGGCATTCATCGGCCTGGCTGCGATCACCGTCGGGATCGGTTACGAGACGGGAGCATTCGGCTCTTTCGGCAATGTGCTGCCGCGGAACAGCCTGTGGACATCGCGGGCCCTGCTTGCGGTCGTGTGGGTGCTCGCAACCGCGGTCACGGTGTGGCGCCGACGGCGCCACAGCGACGCCGAACAGGAGCGGACGCTCCGTCTG
>JBPCOI010000002.1:0-13922 GCA_051000395.1 Jatrophihabitantaceae bacterium | reverse complement strand
GCCGACGTCCACCGGCACCGAGGTGCGAAGCGGCAACCCGACGGCCTGGCTCATCGTCGGGCTGCTCGCCTGCCTGATCGCGGCGCTGGCGACGGCGCTCGTCATCCGTCGCCGTCGCCGCCGCGAGCACGCCGACCCGGAGCTCACCGAGGTGCCGATCGCCGTCGCCGGGCTGGTGAAGGAGTACGGCGACGGCTACCGCGCCGTCGACGGTGTGACGTTTCGCGTGGAGCGCGGGCAGGTCGTGGGCCTGCTCGGGCCCAACGGTGCGGGCAAGACCACGACGCTGCGGGTGCTGGTCGGGCTCATCCGGCCGACGTCGGGCACGATCCACGTCTTCGGCCAGCCGGTGACCGCCGGCGCGCCCGTGCTCGCCCGCATCGGTGCGTTCATCGAGGGTCCCGGTTTCCTGCCGCACCTGAGCGGACGGGAGAACCTGCGGCTGTACTGGGCCGCGAGCGGGTTGCCGGCCGCTGACGCCGATTTCGAGACCGCCCTGGACATCGCCGGGCTCGGTGCCTCGATCGACCGCCGCGTCAAGACCTACAGTCACGGCATGAGCCAGCGGCTGGGGATCGCCCAAGCCATGCTGGGGCTGCCCGAGGTGCTGGTGCTCGACGAGCCCACGAACGGCCTCGATCCGCCGCAGATCGCCGAGATGCGCGAGGTGCTGCAGCGCTACGCCGCCTCCGGACGCACCGTCGTCGTGTCGAGTCACCTGCTCGCCGAGGTGGAGCAGACGTGCACGCACGTCGTCGTCATGCACAAGGGGCGCCTGGTCGCCGCGGGCACCGTGGCGGAGATCGCCGGCGCCGGCGGGGTGCAGCTCGCGGTCGACGACCCGGCCCGGGGCGCCGAGCTGCTGACCGCCGCCGGCATGGCCGTGCACGCCGTTCCCGCGCGCCGCGCGCTCGAGGACGTCTTCCTCGACCTGGTAGGGGACAACGTGCCGTGAGCGCACCGACGAGAAGGGGCGTCCATCAGCGCTTGGCCACGCTCAGCCCCGGCAAGGCGCCGCCGTTCGTAGCCCGGCGCACGTTGCGGCTGCGGGTGGAGTTCGTGCGCCAGTTCAGCCGCCGCCGCACCCAGTTCGCGGCACTGATCCTGCTGATGCTGCCGATCCTGATCGCGATCGCGTTCAAGGTCGGCGGCAACCCGCGTGCCGGCGACCGCGGCCCCGGCCTGGTCGACCTGGCCACCATCGGCGGGATGAACTTCGCGCTGTTCACCGAGTTCGCGTCGGTCGGGTTCCTGCTCGTCGTCGTGGTGGCGCTGTTCTGCGGGGACACCGTGGCCAGCGAGGCGAACTGGTCCTCGCTGCGCTACCTGCTCTCGCTGCCCGTGCCCCGCGCGCGCCTGCTGCGGCAGAAGCTCGTCGTGGCCCTGGCATTGAGTTTCGGGGCGAACCTGCTGCTGCCGGCGTGGGCCTTCGTCGTCGGTGGTCTGTTCTTCGGCTGGGCACCCGCGCACTCACCGCTGGGCGGCACGTTCGGCGGCACCGTGGCGCTGGGCCGGCTGGCGATCGTCGTGCTCTATGCCTGCGGGCAGTCGCTCGTCGTGGCCGGGCTGGCCTTCCTGCTGAGCGTCAGCGTCGACAATCCGCTGGGGGCGGTGGGCGGCGCGACCATGCTGATCGTGGTGTCGAACATCCTGGACCAGATCACGGCCCTGGACCCCTACCGGCGCTTCCTGCCGACGCACTTTCAGTTCTCGTGGCTGGACGCGCTCGGGTCAACCGTCGGGTGGGACAACATGCTGCGCGGCACCGGGCTGGCCCTGGTGTACGCGGCCGCCTTCTTCGCGATCGCCTGGCTGCGCTTCGACCGCAAGGACATCACCAGCTGACGCCGGTTCGCCGGCAAGCGGCACCAAGCGGCACCAAGCGGCACCAACCGGCACCAGCGGCACCACGACGGCACCAGGACGGCACCAGGACGGCTGCCTCAGGAGGCCCCCAGGACGGCCCTACGGGCGGCCGAGGGCGCGGTAGTGCCAGCCGGCGGCGCGCCACTCGCCCGGGTCCAGCACGTTGCGTCCGTCGAGGATGTTGCGCCGCGCGACGAGATCGCCGATCAGCGCAGGCGACATCGACCTGAACTCGGCCCACTCGGTGAGCAGCAGCACGATGTCGGCGCCGCGCACCGCAGCAGCGAGCGAGTCGGCATAGCCGAGCTCGGGATGCCTCCGCCGCGCCGGGCCCATCGCCTGCGGGTCGTAGACGCGCACCGTGGCACCGCGCGCCGCGATGGCGGCGGCGACGTCCAGCGCCGGCGAATCGCGGACGTCGTCGGAGTCCGGCTTGAACGCCGCGCCGAGCACTGCGACGTCCCGACCCTCGTACGTACCGTCGACCAGATCGAGGCCGATCTCGACGGTACGAGCCCGCCGCCGCAGGTTGATCGCGTCGACCTCGTGCAGGAACGACACGGCCTGGTCGACGCCGAGCTCGTCGGCGCGGGCGATGAATGCGCGGATGTCCTTGGGCAGGCAGCCGCCGCCGAAACCCAGGCCGGCGTTGAGGAAGCGCCGCCCGATGCGCGGGTCGTGCCCGATCGCCTCGGCCAGCGTGGTGACGTCCGCGCCGGTCACCTCGCAGATCTCGGCCATCGCGTTGATGAACGAGATCTTTGTCGCCAGGAACGAGTTGGCCGCGACCTTCACCAGCTCGGCCGTGGCGAAGTCGGTGACCACGACCGGGGTACCGGCGGCGATGACCGGCTCGAACGCCGCGCGCAGCTGCTGCTCCGCCCAGCGCGAGCGCACGCCGAACACCAACCGGTTCGGACGCAGCGTGTCCTCGACCGCGTACCCCTCGCGCAGGAACTCGGGGTTCCACGCGAGCTCGACGTCTGCGCACGGCGCCAGCTCGACCAGCAGCCGCTCCATGCGCACGGCAGTGCCCGTCGGCACCGTCGACTTGCCCACGACGAGCGCGCGCCGGGTCAGGTGCGGAGCGAGCGAGGCGAACGCCGCTTCGACGTAGCTCACGTCCGCGGCGAAGGCACCGGGTAGCTGCGGCGTGCCCACGCAGACGAAGTGGACGTCGGCGAACGCGGCGGCCTGCTCGAAGGACGTCGTGAACCGCAGCCGGCCGCTGTCGATGTGCTTGGCCAGCAGCTCCGTCAGCCCCGGCTCGTAGAACGGCACCTCGCCGGCCCGCAGCTGTTCGATTTTCGCGACGTCCACGTCCAGGCCGATGACGTCGTAACCGAGTTCCACCATGCAGACGGCGTGCGTGGTGCCGAGATAGCCGGTGCCGATGACCGACAGGCGGGGTGGCTCGCTCACGGCTGTGAGGCTAGCGGGCGATCGGTGCGGGACTCGCGACGCGGGGCCGTGCGCCGGTCTGGTAGGGATGCTCTATGGGTCGCAGCACGGACGAGGACGAGGGCAGCCAGCCGATCTCCGGCAAGGGGCGCGAGCAGCCGGCGTGGACGGAGCTGCGCAGGCAGCACCGCGAGCTCAGCGGCGTGCACCTGCGCGAGCTGTTCGACCGAGACCCCCACCGCGGCGAACGGCTCACGGTCGAGGCCGAGGGTGTCTACCTCGACTACTCGAAGAACCGCGTGGACGACGACACGATGGGCCTGTTGGTGCAGCTCGCCGAGCAGTGCGGCCTGCGCCAGCACATCGACGCGATGTTCGCCGGCGAGAAGATCAACGTCACCGAGGATCGTGCCGTGCTGCACGTCGCGCTGCGCGCGCCCAGGGGCGAGCACATCACCGTCGACGGCATCGACGTCGTCCCCGGCGTGCACGAGGTACTCGGCCGGATGGGCGAGTTCGCCGAGCGTGTCCGCGCGGGGCGCTGGCACGGGCACACCGGCAGCGCGATCCGCAACATCGTCAACATCGGCATCGGCGGTTCCGACCTCGGCCCGGTGATGGCCTACGAGGCGCTGCGCCACTACAGCGACCGCGAGCTCACCTTCCGCTTCGTCTCCAACGTCGACGGCACGGACTTCGTGGAGGCCACGCGCGATCTCGACCCGGCCGAGACGCTGTTCATCGTGTCGTCCAAGACGTTCACCACCCTCGAGACGATGACGAACGCGGCGAGCGCGCGCGACTGGATCATGGTAGCGACCGACAACAACACCTCGGCGATCGCCAAGCACTTCGTCGCGGTGTCGACGAACGCCGAGCAGGTCGAGGCGTTCGGAATCGACGTCATGAACATGTTCGGCTTCTGGGACTGGGTGGGCGGGCGCTACTCGATGGACTCGGCCATCGGCCTGTCGACGATGATCGCGATCGGACCGTCCGCGTTCGCCGACATGCTCGCCGGCTTCCACGCGATGGACGAGCACTTTCGCACAGCGCCGTTCGCGGTGAACCTGCCGGTGCTGCTCGGGCTGCTCACCGTCTGGTACACCGATTTCTTCGGCGCGCAGACGCAGGCGGTGCTGCCCTATGACCAGTACCTCAAGCGGTTCCCGGCCTACCTGCAACAGTTGACGATGGAATCGAACGGAAAGCACGTCACCCTCGTCGGCGAGGTGGTCGACTACGCCACCGGCCCGGTGTACTGGGGCGAGCCCGGGACGAACGGGCAGCACAGCTTCTACCAGCTGATCCACCAGGGCACCGAGCTCATCCCGTGCGATTTCATCGGCTTCACCCACTCGCTCAACCCGCTGCGCACCTCCGACGGCGTCAGCCATCACGATCTGCTCACTGCCAACGTCTTCGCCCAGACCGAGGCACTCGCGTTCGGCAAGAGCGCCGAGCAGGTCCGCGAGGAGGGGACGCCGGACTGGCTCGTCCCGCACCGGGTGTTCGCGGGCAACCGGCCGTCCAACACCCTGCTGCTCGACGAGCTCACCCCGCGCACCCTCGGCACCCTCGTGGCCCTGTACGAGCACAGCGTCTTCGTGCAGGGGACGGTCTGGGCGGTGAACTCCTTCGACCAGTGGGGCGTCGAGCTCGGCAAGGTGCTGGCCAAGAAGGTGGCCGGCGAGCTGTCCGCTGCCGAGGAACCCGAACTGGCCCACGACAGCTCCACCAACACCCTCATCCGCCGCTATCGTGCGGCGGCACGCGATCGGAAATAGCCGCTCTCTTCAAGGAGTCGTGACATGCAGCTGGGAATGGTCGGCCTCGGCCGGATGGGCGCCAACATCGTCCGGCGGGTCATCAAGGACGGCCACACGGCCGTCGCCTTCGACACCGACGCCGACACCGTGGCCGGGATGGAGAAGGAGGGCGCGATCGGTGCACACACGCTGAAGGAGTTCGCCGAGAAGTTGGACAAGCCGCGGGTGGCCTGGGTGATGATCCCCGCGGGCATCACCGGCAAGGTGATCGACGAGCTCGTCGGGCTGATGGACGAGGGCGACATCATCATCGACGGTGGCAACAGCCGCTATCACGACGACATCGCGCGCGCGAAAGCCCTTGCGCCCAAGGGGATTCACTACGTAGACATCGGCACCTCGGGTGGCGTGTTCGGGCTCGAACGCGGTTACTGCCTGATGATCGGCGGGGAGGCCGACGTCGTCGGCCACCTCGACCCGCTGCTGAAGTCGATCGCTCCCGGCGTGGGCGACACGGCGCGCACCCCCGGCGCCACGGGCGAGCCCTCGACCGCGGAACAGGGTTACCTGCACTGCGGTTCCGCGGGCGCCGGCCACTTCGTGAAGATGGTCCACAACGGCATCGAGTACGGCATGATGGCCGCCTACGCCGAGGGCCTGAACGTGCTGCACAACGCGAACGTCGGCGCGGCCGAGGCGGAGGTGTCCGCGGAGGAGACCCCGCTCGAGACGCCGGAGTTCTACCGCTACGACATCGACACCGCAGAGGTCGCCGAGGTGTGGCGCCGGGGCTCGGTCATCGCCTCGTGGCTGCTCGATCTGACCGCTGCAGCGCTGCGCCAGGACCCGACGCTGGAGTCCATGGGCGGCCGAGTCTCGGATTCCGGTGAAGGCCGCTGGACGCTCGAGGCCGCGATCGACGAAGGGGTGCCCACCCCGGTGCTGGCCGCGTCGTTGTTCGAGCGGTTCAGCTCGCGCGGCAACGACCTGTACGCCGGCAAGCTGCTCTCGGCGATGCGCAAGCAGTTCGGCGGCCACGCCGAACTGCCGCACACCGAGTAACGCGCAGCTCGTGGCGCGTCCGTTGCGCCAGGCGCGCCTACCCGCCACGATCCGGACGCCGGCCGGTAGGTTGCGGTGACACCTGCCGAGGAGAGCACGCTGTGACTGCGCACGAATTCGAGACGGCGCTGGCCCGCGCCGAGGACGACGCCACGAAGGCCGCCGCCACCGCCAACCTGGTGCTGCGCGAGGTCAAACGCGCCCGCCAGGCCGCCGTGTCCGGCCAGGTCCGCGAGCTGCGGCGCGCCTTCGACGCCGCGGCCGAGCTCGCCCGCGACCTGCAGGCCGCAATCGAGGCGGCCCGGAACGACTACGACATCGACGAGGCCGAGCTGCTGTCCTCCGGCGCATATGCGAAGGAACTGCTCGCCGTCGCCGGCGATAGCGGCGTCGCCATGTTCGAGGAGGACGACCGGCTGCTGTGCTACCCGTCCATCGTGCGGGTGCTTGCCGGCGAGCTCGCCGTCGAGATCGACCGCAAGCGCGTCCGGGCGCTGCGCCCGTCCGCCGTCGTCGCCCAGCTCGAGCGCGCCCAGCAGCGGGGCGCCAAGTTCAAGCCCGAACCGTTGCTCGCCAGCCTGCTGAAGGCCTACGACCTGCTCGTCGCCCAGCAGCACAAGGTGCCCGGTGCGGTGGTGCGCCTCGTCGACGTGTACGCGGTCCTGACGATGCTTCCGGGGCAGGCGCGCGAGTACAGCAAACCGGAGTTCGCGCGCGACCTCTACCTGCTCGACCAGAACGGCGCGGTGATGGTCGCGGGCCGGCGGCTGCATTGGGCGGCCAGCACCGGCACCCGGCAGGCCGGCGTGCTGTCCACCGTCGCGAAGTCCGGTCAGCAGCAGCGGTACTGGGGGATCGCCTTCGCGGAATCCTCGTCATGACCGCGCTGCGGGCGGCCGGAGTGCCGCTGGGTGGGGCGGGCATGGGGGTGGATGAGTACGCGCAGTTCGTCGCTGCGGAGTACCTCGCCGCTTACGTCCGCGGCGGCGGCGCCGCGGTGCGCTTCGTGGTGAGCGGCAACGACGACGTCGCGTGCCGCTGGCACCGGGCACTTGCCGAGGTGGCCGAGGCGCAGGGTTACCTCTACGTCGCGGTCGACGCGGCCGAGGTCCGCGTGCATCTCGTCGATCAGCTCTATGCCGCGGTCGCCCGCCAGGTCGACTGGGCCCGACTGGCCAAACAGCAGCTCGACACGGCGTGGGAGCAGCTCGGATTGCCGCCCGGCACGGGCGGGCTCAGCGTCGCCTCGGTGGCAGCCCACCACGACGTCGACGCACGAGAGGCGGCCCGCAGCATCCGGCGCCAACTCGAGAGCGTCCTGCTGCGCGATGCCACGCTGGCCCGCGAGTTCCGCCTGGCGGTGCTGCGGCTGGCCCAGTTCGAACTCGACAACGGCGACGTATCCGAGGACGAGCGCGACGCCGTGCTGGCGTGGCTGCGCGTCGAGCCGGTCGCGCTGCGGGCGCTGAAGTCGGCCTCGCTGCACGCCCGCGTGGGCAGGCACAACGCCCGCTCACTGCTGGTTTCCCTGGCCGCCTGGCACGCGCAGGTCGCCGGATCGGGGCTGCTGCTCGACCTCGATCTGGCCCGGCTCGCGATCGCGCGGCGCCCGCCGGCCGAAGAGCGCTCCGGCTGTTATTACACGCGCGCGGCGGTGCTCGACGGTTATGAGGTGCTGCGCCAGCTCGTCGATTCCACTGACAGCCTGCGCAGCACGTTCGCGGCGATCACGTTGCCACCGGAGCTGGTGGCCGACGAGTCGCGCGGCCTGCCGGCGTACAGCGCCTTGCACCTGCGCGTCGTCGACGAGGTGCGCGACCGGCGCCGCACGAACCCGTTCGCCGCGCTGGTGCGGCTCGAGACGCGACTGGAGGCCGTGCCGTGACCGCAGTGCGAGCAGGCGGGCAGCGGCTGAGCGCCCGCCGTGCCGTCGAGGCGCTGCGCTCGGGGGTGCCCAGTCGCGATGCCGTCGCGGCGCTGGGCAGCGGACAGGGCGAGATCGAGGACCGCGTCTGCGGTCTTCTCGACGGCACCGGCACCGTGCGCGACAGCGCCCGCGGCATCCTGCTCGGCGGCGGCTTCGGCGCGGGCAAGAGCCACGTCCTGGAGCACCTGGCCCACCTCGCCCTCGAGCGAGGCTTCGTCGTCAGCCGCGTCGTGATCAGCAAGGAGACCCCGCTGCACGACCCGGTCAAGGTGCTGCGCGCGGCCGTCGATGCCGCGGTGAGTCCCGACGGCGCGGTCGGCGCGGTAACCGAGGCCGCCGCCAGCCTCGACCCCGGCAGCCCCGCCTTCACCGAGCTGCTGCGCTGGGCGGTGGGCAGCGGTGCGGTCGACGAGCGTTTCGCGCTCACCCTCGGACTGTTGCCGCGGGTCGCCGCCAGCGACGAAGCCTTCGCCGACGCGATCGTGCGGTTCTGGTCGGGCGACGCGCTGGGCGTGGCCGAGCTGCGTCGCCAGGCCCGCGCTGCCGGCGAGGGGCGCCGCAGCCTGTCCGCCGTCCCGGTGCGCGAGCTCGCGCTGCAGCGCTTCCGCTTCCCGTCCCGGCTGTTCGTCGCCGCCGGGTGGCAGGGCTGGCTGCTGCTGTTCGACGAGGTCGAGCTGATCGGGCGCTACACGCTGCTGCAGCGGGCGAGGTCCTACGCCGATCTGGCCAACTGGCTGCTGCCCGACTTGGAGGATCCGGCGGGCCCGATCGCGACGGTCGCCGCGATGACCGACGACTTCGACGCCGCGGTGCTCACCGAGAAGAAGGACCGCACCACGATCGCGGACCGGTTGCGCGCCAAGCAGTCGCCGCAGTGGGACGCCGTCGCCGCCCGCGCCGAGACCGGGATGCGGATGATCGAGCGCGACATGCTGCTGCTGCGCCCGCCCGACGCCGCCGAGCTCGACGACGCCTACCGGCGGCTCAAGCGCCTGCACAGCGAGGCCTTCGACTGGCAGGCACCGGATGTCGCCGGGCTGGAGCGACTCGGAGCCACCCGGATGCGGCAGTACGTGCGCGCCTGGATCAACGAGTGGGACCTGGTGCGCCTGGACCCGGACTTCGTCCCCGAGTCGCAGGCGAGCGAGCTGGCCAGCGACTACGCCGAACAGCCCGACTGACCCGCAGCTCGTCGCGGGTTCGCCACGCGTCACCCACGATCTATGTTCGTCCTATGCAGACGGTCACGATCTGGTCGGACATCCACTGCCCGTGGGCCTTCGTCGCCGTGCACCGGTTACGTGCCGCGCGCGACCGCTACCGCCGCGAGGTCGTCATCGACCAGCGCGCCTGGCCGTTGGAGCTGATCAACGGCACCGGCTCGCCGTACAAGATCGTCGTGCAGGAGACGGCGGTGCTCGCCAACCACGAGCCGGAGATCTTCAGCGCCTACCGCAACGACTCGTGGCCGTCGAGCTTCCTGGCCGCCTTCGAGCTGGTTGCGGCCGCGCGCCGCGCGCAGGGCGAGCGGGCCGCCGAGGACGTCGACTACGCGTTGCGGCTGGCGTTCTTCCGGGACTCGGTGGATGTGAGCATCCGGGCGGGACTGGAGCAGGCGCTCGAACTCGCCGCCGGCGCCGGCGACGTGGATCGTGCGGCCGTCCTGGCCGAATGGGATACCGGCGCGGCACGAACCGACGTACTGGGCGACTACGAGCGCAGCAAGTCCCAGCCGATCCAGGGCAGCCCGCAGGTGTTCTGGCCCGATGGCAGCACGACGCACAACCCGGGCATGACCGACCACGAATGGGTGCGCGGCATCCCGCGACTGCGCTCGTGCGACCCGGACGAGCCACGTCGGCTGCTGTGCGAGAAGACGACAGCGGGGTCCTGACATGGCCGAGGTAGTCATCACCGTGCGTGGTTCGTCGTCGTCGGCGCACCGCCCCGAGCGGGCCACCGTGCACCTCAGCGTCGAGGTCGAGGAAGCGACGAAGGACGCGGCCTACCTCGGGGCCAGCCGCACGGCGAGCGAGATCTCGGAGCAGGTCGAGCGGTTGTCCGATACTGAACAAGGCCCGGTCACGCAGTGGTCGAGTGATCAGGTGCGGGTGTGGTCCGACCGGCCGTGGGACAAGAACGGGCGGCAGCAGCAGGAGGTCCACCATGCCGGGGTGGACTTCCGGGTGAGCTTCAGCGACTTCGACGTACTGGCGCGCTGGCTCGACGTGGTCGTACCGATGGCCGGTGTCACGCTGGGCGGCCTGGGCTGGTCGCTCACCGACGAGCGCCTGGCCGAGCTGGGTGAGGCGGCGCGGGCGGCTGCCGTCCGTGACGCCAGGGACAGGGCGCAGTCCTACGCCCGCAGCCTCGGGCTGGGCGAGGTGCGCGCGTCGGCGATCGCCGATCCCGGGATGCTGGACGGCACCGGCGCGGCGTCCGGCGGCGCACAGCCCCACATCATGTATGCGAGCCAGGCGGGGATGCCGGCGGGGGCGTCGCGGCTGTCCTTCACTCCCGACCAGATCACCGTCGGGTGCGCGGTCGACGCCCGCTTCGTCGTCGGCGCAGCGACCGGCGAGGGCACGACGCCCGAGTCCGACCGCGCGCGGTGAGCCGGGCCGTCCTCGATACGGTGGCTGCATGACCCAACTCACCGGCAGCGTCGCCGTCGTCGGCGGACGCGTCGTGCCCGTCGACAGTCCCGTGATCGAGAACGCGACGGTGCTCGTCACGGACGGCGTGATCACCGCGGTGGGCGCCGACGTCGACGTCCCGACGGGCGTGCCGATCTTCGACGCGGCCGGCCGTTGGGTATTGCCCGGCTTCATCGACGCGCACGCGCATGTCGGCATCCACGAGGAGGCGCAGGGCTGGGCCGGCGACGACACCAACGAGATGACCGACCCGAACGGCGCCCGGATGCGTGCGCTGGACGCGATCAACCCCGACGACGAGGGGTTTCGCGACGCCCTGTCCGGAGGCGTCACCTCGGTCGTCGTCAAGCCCGGCAGCGGCAACCCGATCGGCGGTCAGACCGTCGCGATCAAGACCTGGGGCCGCACCGTCGACGAGATGGTGATGATGGCGCCGTGCAGCGTGAAGAGCGCCCTGGGCGAGAACCCCAAGCGGGTCTACGGCGAGAAGAAGCAGCTGCCCTCGACGCGCCAGGGTGTCGCGGCCGTGATCCGCGACGCGCTCACCAAGGCCCAGGACTACCGGCGCAAACGCGACAGCGCCGCCGCCAAGGACGAGCCGTTCGACCGCGACCCGACCTGTGAGGTGCTGGTACGCGTGCTCGACCGCGAGCTGCCGTGGTGCCAGCACACGCACCGCGCCGACGACATCGCCACCGCCATGCGCCTGGCCGACGAGTTCGGTTACCGGCTGATCGTCAACCATGCGACGGAGGGATACCTGCTCGCCGACATCCTGGCCGAGCGCAACATCGCGTGCATCGTCGGCCCGCTGTTCACCGCCCGGTCCAAGGTCGAGGTGCGCGGGCGCACGATCGCCAACCCGGGGCGGCTGGCGGCTGCCGGCGTCGAGGTGGCGCTGACCACCGACCATCCGGTGGTCCCGATCAACTTCCTGGTGCACCAGGCGACGCTCGCGGTGAAGGAAGGCATGACCCGCGAGGACGCGCTGCGCTCGCTCACGCTCAACCCGGCGGGGATGATGGGACTCGGCGATCGCGTCGGCGCGCTGCGCGAGGGGCTCGACGGCGACGTCGTGATCTGGGACGGCGACCCGCTGGACGTGATGAGCCGCGCGGTGCAGGTGTTCCTCGGCGGGGTGCCGGTCTACGAGTGGCGCGACGGCGAGGGCGTCACCGCCACTGCGTACCGCTGGGCGAGCGGCGCTCAGCGCAGCTCGAGTCCCGGGTAGAGCGGATTCGCCCGCAGCAGCTCGTCCGCAGCTGCATGCGTCTTGTCGGCCACGCCGTCGGCGATCGTGTACTTGGCCTTCGACGTCGCGCCGGAGGAAGCCGCGGCCGGGGAGGTGGACGCGAGCACGTCCACGATCAGCTCGGCGACCCGGTCGAAGTCGTCCGCGCCGAAACCGCGCGAGGTCAGCGCCGGCGTCCCGACGCGCACGCCGGAGGTGTACCAGGCGCCGTTCGGGTCGCGCGGGACGGCGTTGCGGTTGGTGACGATGCCGCAGTCCAGCAGCGCCGACTCGGCCTGGCGCCCGGTGAGCCCGAACGAGGACACGTCGATCAGCGCGAGGTGGTTCTCGGTGCCGCCGGTGACGAGGTGCGCGCCGCGTGACATCAGCCCCTCGGCGAGGGTCACCGCGTTGGACGCGACGTTGCGGGCGTATGTCGCGAAGGCCGGCTGACGCGCCTCGGCCAGCGCGACCGCCTTGGCCGCCATCACCTGCCCGAGCGGACCGCCGAGCACCATCGGGCAACCCCGGTCGACCGCGTCGGCGTACTCGGGTTGGCAGAGCACCATGCCGCCCCGCGGTCCACGCAGCGACTTGTGTGTGGTGGTGGTGGTGACATGCGCGTGCGGCACCGGGTCGAACTCGCCGGTGAACACCTTGCCCGCGACGAGCCCGGCGAAGTGCGCCATGTCGACCAGCAGCGTCGCGCCGACCTCGTCGGCGATCTCGCGCATCGTCGCGAAATTGATCTTGCGTGGGTAGGCCGAGTAGCCCGCGATCAGCACGAGCGGCCGGAACTCGCGGGCGCGCTCGCGTACCACGTCGTAGTCGAGCAGCCCGGTCTCGGGATCGGTGCCGTAGGAAGACTGGTGGAACATCTTGCCGCTGATGTTGGGACGGAAGCCGTGGGTGAGGTGACCGCCCGCGTCCAGCGACATGCCGAGGGCGCGCTGGTCGCCGAGGGATTTGCGCAGCGCCTGCCAGTCGTCCTCGGACAGGTCGTTGACGTGTTTCGCCCCGGCCGCGGCCAGCGCCGGTGACTCGACGCGCTGCGCCAGGATCGCACAGAACGCGACCAGGTTCGAGTCGATGCCAGAGTGCGGCTGCACGTAGGCGTGCGGCGCGTCGAACAGCGCGCGGGCGTGGTCGGCTGCGAGCTGCTCGACGGTGTCGACGTTCTGACAGCCGGCGTAGAACCGGTGCCCGATCGTGCCCTCGGCGTACTTGTCCGACAGCCAGTTGCCCATCGTCAGCAGCACCGCGGGGGAGGCGTAGTTCTCGCTGGCGATGAGCTTGAGGGACGCGCGCTGGTCGGCGAGTTCGCTGCGGATCGCGGCCGCGATGTCCGGCTCGACCGCGCCGATCACCTCCAGCGCGCTGCGGTAGGCACGCGAGGCCGCGTCGGCGTCGAAGGGCGAGACGTTGGGGTTCTCAGGCACGGCGCCGAGCATATCCGTCGCCGGTCGCGGCCGGGATCGCGCCGCGCGCGGTGACCGCCCAGCGGTCCCGTCGATCAGCGCAACGCCCACTGCAGCAGCAGGCTCGCCGCCGAGACCGCGACCCAGAGCAGCAGGCCGAGCAGCAGCGGACGGTGACCGGCGCGGCGCAGGGCGGCGAAGTCCGTCGACAGCCCGATCCCGCACAACGCGATCGTGATCAGGAACAGCGACGCCTGCTGCAGGCCGTGGTGTGTTGCCGCCGGCACCAGGCCCGCGGAGTTCGCGGCGGCGACGAGCAGGAAACCGACGAGAAACCAGGGGACGAGGCGCCGAACGCGGGCCGCGAGCCCGGCCGAGGGCGTGCCGCGCCGGGTCAGCGCGGACAGGCCGAGGCAGATCGGGATGATCATCAGCGTGCGCGTCAGCTTCACCACCACCGCGTAGCCGGTGGCTTGCGGGCCGTAGCTCGTCGCGGCGGCGACCACCGAGGACGTGTCGTTGACGGCCGTGCCCGCGAACAACCCGAACTGGTGCTGGCTCAGGCCGAGCAGGTGCCCCAGCGGGGGGAAC
>JBPCOI010000095.1:0-12278 GCA_051000395.1 Jatrophihabitantaceae bacterium | reverse complement strand
CCGCGTTCCCTGCCTCCGCGACCACCCGGCGCCACCGGCCACCCGCCCAGCATCGACCGGCCCCGCGCCGACCGGCCCTGGCGACGTTCCCACCAGCCGGAGGCCGGCTAAGTGGAGAGCCCTAACGCGGCTATCGACCACGAGGAGGCGCTGAGGGCGGCCTTGATGGCTGCCGCGCCGTGGCAGGACCGTGATCTTCTAGATCTAGGTTGTGGGACTGGGTATTGGCTGCCCGATTATGCTGTGAATGCTGCGACGGTCACCGGCGTTGAGCCCGACGCGACCCTGTTGACCGTTGCTGCGCATCGTGATCCACGCGCCAGGGTGTTGCGGGGGTCGGCCGAGCACATTCCGCTGCCGGATGCCTGCATTGACGTGGTGCACGCGCGCTTCGCGTACTTCTTTCCGCCCGGCTGCGACGCTGGACTGGAGGAGGTTCTTCGCGTGTTGCGGCCGGGAGGTTCGCTGGTCGTGATCGACAACGATCACCGATGGGGCGAGTTTGCGAATCTGCTGAAGGCATCACCGTGGGCCGCCCCTCAAGGTCGCGCCGACGTTACGGACTCATGGTGGGCCGAACGCGGTGCTTCACGCTCTGAGGTGCGTTCATCGTGGCAATTCAGTTCCTGCGCCGACCTCGAAGCGGTCCTGCGGCTTGAGTTCCCCGCATCGCTGGCCGACGCCTGGCTGGTCGAGCATCCGGATGCCACCGGGTTGACCTATGGGTATGTGCTGTTCGTCATCCACCGGCCGTTGTAGTTGCGCGACGACCATCGCTCGAAGCCTTGGCTGTGAGCGAGAGAACTCGGGCCTGGCACCTGGTCGCTCATCTCGACTCATTGCGGCGCATCGCGGCGTACTGGCTCCAGTCGCGGGCGGCGAGCTTCGCCCAGCGCGACGCAGTCGCTGGCGCGAGCCCGAGGAGATCGGCGAGCACGGGTGCTGGCATCTCGGCGGCGAGCTGGACCATGGCGGCCTTGCGGGCCTGGTTCGGCGCGATGCCGAGTGCGACGAGCCGTGAGCGGAAGTTTTCCGTCGCGAGCGGTCGGCCAGCGTGGCGGCCAGGGAACAGCCAGCTGCTGCGGTGGGTTGCGTAGCGGTCACTGGTCGCGTGTGCGTGCTGGTCGAGCACAAGCCGGTCGAGCGGGTCGGGCATCTCGATGGGTTCGGTGTCGAAGGTGACCGTGACGAGACCGTCCTCGCTGGCGATCTGCTCGTGGGTCATGCGGCAGATCCGCGACAGGGGTTGGGCGAAGAGCAGGATGAACAGCCCGGCGACCCGGACGTGACGCTCGACGGAGTCGTCGTGCAGGAGACGTTCGACGTGACGCCAGCGTTGCTCGTCGCCGAGGGCGACATGGGGCAGTGGGTGATCCGGGACGGGAATGCGAAGCGGCGCGGTGAGCCGGGTGTGGCTTGTCCAGTCGAGGAACGTGTTCAGGCTGGCGCCGCGTCCTGGGTACTGAACGAGGTAGCGATCGAGTTGAGGCTGGCCAGCCATTGCCGGCGGGACGTGCTGATCGTCGAGCCACCGCAGGAAGCGGGCAGTGGCGAGGACGGCGCCGCGGGCGTGTTGGACGCTGCCGCGGGTGACCTTGCCGCGGTCCTCGAGCAGTCGGAGTCGGCGCAGCAGTTGCCAGCGGGCGAAGCGGCCGATTAGGTCGGCCTGCTGCTTCGGCAGAGTGGCGAGCAGGTCGCGCAGCCAGGGGGTGACGCGCTCGACGGATGCGTCATAGGGCGGCAGCACCTCAACGGCCGCGAGCAGGTCGCGGACATAGATCACTGCTCGGTCGGGCGGCAGCGGGTCGAACGCGGCGTGTGAGATCGCCATGTCGCCGCAGGCCATCGCGCGCAGCAGGTCGGGTCGGCTGGAGGAGCGGGTGAGCCAGTAGAGCACGCTCTGCGGGCGTGGCGCGGCCATCAGCGCGTCGAACACCGGCCGCAGCTGGGGGTGGATGCCGCCGGTGGTGTCGGCGAGCAGATCGGCGAGCCGGCGGCGCAGCTCGCAGGTGCCGCAGCGGCGGCCGAACGGGTTGTCCTCGCGGCCGCAGTCCTCGCAGCCGTAGACGGATTCATGGCCGGCGCAACGCGCGCACGACGGCCGCAGCTGGTCGTCGTAGAAGGCGAGCACCCTCGTCTCGCCGCAGCCGGGACAGGGCTTCGGTGCGCGGCGGAAACGCAGCATGCAGCGTTGGCAGACCAGCTCATCGAGGATGCTCCGCGAGCATGGCCGGACCTCGTGGCAGTGCCCGCAGATCGTCGTTGATCGTGTCGTCGGGGCGCTCACTGCTCATCGTGCGGGCGTCGGATCGTGGTGCGGATCGGTCGCAGTTCGCCGATGCCGAGGCCCTCCTTCGGGTTGTCGCCGGTGCCGGTCTTGGCCTGCTCGGCTTGTTCGGCCACGGGTTCGAGCAGGTCGTTGGGGTCGCAGTCGAGGATGTCGCAGAGGGCGGCGAGCAGGTCGGTGTTGATGCGCTGCGGCGCAGTCGTCACGAGCTTGTGGACGTGCTGGCGCGTCAGGTGAACACCACGCTCGGCGAGCAGTGGGACGAGTTCGCTGGTCTGGAAGATGCCGCGGGAGGCCATCACTTGGCGCAGGTGCCAGCGCATCACCATCCGGCGAGTCACTCGCCAGCTCTATTCGTCGGCGCCTGCTGCGGGGCCACGGACCGCGGTTCATAGACGCGGTCCAGTGCGGCGCGCAAGGTCTTGTTCTTGAAGTCGTTGCTGACCGAGGTGTAGATCGCGGTGGTCGCCGAGTAGGCGTGACCGACCTGTTCTTGCACGAACCGCTCG
Organism: Jatrophihabitantaceae bacterium; assembly: GCA_051000395.1. Taxonomy (GTDB): domain Bacteria; phylum Actinomycetota; class Actinomycetes; order Mycobacteriales; family Jatrophihabitantaceae; genus JBPCOI01. The sequence continues at coordinate 9,482 of JBPCOI010000095.1, read as the reverse complement.
GGGTAGCCGAACTCGATCAGGTGCGTGACGTAGGAGTGGCGCAGGCAGTGCAGCGTCAGCTCCGGCGGCAACCCGGCGTCGGTGCGCAGCCGCGCGAAGCGCTTGTCCAGGTGCTTCACGCTGACCCGGGACAGGCGTTCGGTGAGCCAGAGCGCGGGGTGGTCGGCGCCGTTGATGATGGGCCGGGCTTGCTCGACCCACTGCCGCATCCCGCCGATCACCCAGTCGAACTCCGGCACCACCAGCACCGTCCGCCGGCGAGGGACGCCGCCGCGGATGGCCTTGCCGTAGCGCACGTGCAGCGATCCGTAGGTGCCCCAGTCGCGCACGTGCGGGTTTGGCCGCAGGTCCGCGATGTCGAGTCGACAGAGCTCATTGCGGCGCAGCCCGAACGCGTAACAGGTCTTGATCATCTGCGCGTCCCGCATCGCAGCGAGCGCACCCTTGCGACCCGATCCGGCGACCTGATCAACCCTCGCGTCGAGATAGTCGAACAGGGTTTGCAGCTCGTCGTAGGTCAACGGGCGCCGCTCCGGGCGCCCTTCGTACTCGGTCAGATGCGCGACGGTGTTCCACTCATGACACACCTGCGACGGCACCTGGCCGAACCGGTCACGGCACTGACGCGGCCACTCGTAGCGGGCGTCGGTCACGTAATCGCAGAACATCCGCAGCGTCAGGTGGTAGCCGCGGATCGTCGACGGCGCCAGCCGCGAACCGCCGGAAGTGAGCGAAATGGTGAAGTCCTCGACATCGCCGGGCGTCCACGACCACGGATACGACTCGGCGAAATCGGCGAACCGGCGCAGCAACGCGGTGCGCGCACCGATCGTCGCCTCGCCCAACATCCGGGACCGCTGTTGCCGTTCCCAGCCCTCGACCATCGCTGCGAACACCGCCGCCGGCTCGTCCAGATGGACGACTCCCTCGACCAGAACGAGACCAGCAGAGCCCGGAACCTTGCCCGACAACCCACACCACCCTGTCAATGTAGAAGCGACAATGTCGGGTTACCGTAGCAGCGTGGATCTCGCCCCGATGGCAGGGGTGACGCGCATCGAGACGACATCCGATACGCGCCTCCAGCACGGCTCACCTGTCACATTTCCGTGAAAAGGCGGCGGAAATGCCGCTAGTGCAAGAGGTGTGTGGGACTCTGCTCGGGTAGGTAAGTTGTGACAGGGAGTGGAGTAAATGTCGTGTTCGCGCGAACACTGCGTTGTTCAGGTCAAAGCTGCGAGCAAAGCTTCGTTGTTCGGATCAAAGTTGCGTACGAGGAGCACTGGAGGCCGAAATCTCGGCCGAATTTCTGCGCGGGTCCAGAGGACCCGTCCACCGCTCTTGTCGTTTCCCGGCGTCGTTGGCCAGTTCCCATTCGGACCGGCGGGCACTTGGCCAGTTGCCGCTGAAATTAGCCGGCCTGCTTCGCTGGGCGCTCGGTTGCCGGTGGTCCGCTCGGGTTACGCCGCCGAGCGAGGCGACGGCGACAATGAGCCCGCACGGTGCAATGGGCCAGATCAATGACGGCAACGCAGCGGCTGTATCCCCGCGAGCAAAACTACTGGTGACGCGTGTGATGATGGATCGCTATGGGGCCGACCTTGTTGCTGACGGTCGGCCTGCCCGGATGCGGTAAGACAACCGCAGCACGTAAGTTTGAGGTCGAGCACGACGCGCTTCGACTGACCAAAGACGAGTGGATGAAGGCGCTCTATGGCACGCAGAACCCCTTATCGGCCAGCGATGTCATCGAAGGCCGGCTCGTCGCGATCGCGATGCGCACGCTGCGCCTCGGCATCAACGTCGCACTCGATTTCGGGCTGTGGAGCCGTGACGAACGGTCGGCACTCCGGTACGTCGGTGACCAAGCCGGCGCGACCGTTGCGTTGTGGTACGCCCCGATCACCCTGAAGGAACAGCGACGACGTCACGACAGCCGGCTCGCCTCGGAACCTGATTCGACCTGGGCTATGTCCGACGAGGAGATGGTGATCTGGGCAGAGTCGTTTGACGTGCCCTCTTCGGGCGAGATGGACGGCTCTGAGCCGATCGACACGCCGCCGGCCGAGTTCGGTTCATGGGCGGAGTGGATGCAGCAGCGATGGCCCGCAAGGGTGTGAATCGCGCCCGAGTTCGCATGTGCTCGACAACGTGACGGTCGCAGCCTTCGAGTGGACGAGCCACCCAGGATCCGGACATGGCCACGTCGGATGGCAACATCGCGGGCCGGTCGCGCCACTCAAGTCGGCCATCGCTGGCCTGCCGGCGGTTCGCTGGGTCAACCTCAACGAGAACCGACACTGCTGCTGCGGCGCTGTAGCGCCGGGGGTGTGGTGTGGGATCGAAGAATTTGGGCCAGCGATGTCCGTTTGGCGGGGGCGAGTCACCTTCAGGTGGTGATCGAGCTGTCGAGAACGGATGGAGTTGGCAATGGCGAGCACGGCGAAGGCTGGACAGACGGCGCGGCAGAAGGCGCGGGAGCGTCGGATCGCGCTGGAGGCACAGACCAAGGAGCGCAACGACCGGATCGAGGACTGGACAGCAGCGGTCTTCACCGGTGTACAGGAGCGGGATCGGGCGCTGCAGGCGGCGGCGGCGGCCGAGGAAGCGATGGCGGACGGGCTGATTGACCTGTCGGGCGAGGGCCTGACGACGAGCGAGGTCGCGGATCTGTGCGAGCTGACGACCGGCGAGGTCCAGAAGTTGACCAAACACCGCAGAGAAGCCACACAGCCGCGTACGCAGCAGACTCACCGCGGCGTCGATCGCGAGAGTCTGCCGGCGGTCGGTGACCCGACCGCTGCGGGGCGAGGACCACGTGCAGTGACGCCGGAACCGGTTGGAGGCGACGATGCCTGAGCCCGCCGCTGAAGCTGACGCACAACTGATCGAGGCTCTGGCCCTGATCTCGCGTGCGCTTGTCGCGCTCGGCGAGGACTGTTTGTCGCGTGCGGTGCAGTGCGAAGATCAGGCGCGTGCGGCATGGTAGGCACTGCTCACTGTTGTCGCTCCCGCTGAACTCGTCGGTGCGGCGACCCGTGATCGGAACAATGTCGAGTGGGATGGAGGCGACACCGAGCCCGCGATTTTGCTGGGCGAGGCCGAACGCGTCGTCGCTGGGCTGCCTGGCCGGTGCCGCAACGAGGTCGCCGTGTGCGCGGCGGCCTCGTATCTGCGCCGCGCCCGACGCGCGCTGGCCACGCCATGACGACGTTGGCAGAGATACTGGACGAGGTCGCGCCTCGCGCGTGGTCTGACCTGCTCGCGTGCACAGTGGACCCCGGTGACGCACATCGCGCGCTGCAGTACGCGGCGCGGTTGCTGGATTGGTGCGCCGACCGGCTACCTGCTGAGCGGGCCAGCGTGTCCGAGCAGCGAGATCGATCGGTGCGCGAGGTCATCGACCGGTGCCGACAACTGCGGTCGCCACGTGTTCGTGGGGACGTCGAACGCGGCGGGGACCGCGGCCGCCTCAGCGAGCTGCTCGCGGCGACGACGGACCTGGTGGCGACGATGAACCCGCCGCTGTCCGCGGGGGAGCACTGGGCCGTGCGCACCGCACTGCTGGACCCGATCTGTGCCTGCGCGGGTGTGCTGCGTGAACTGGATGCCAGCGCGCCACTCATCCATCTCGACTCGGCGCTGAGCGAGCTTCGCCGTTGGACAGGGCGGTGTCCCCCGACCGCCCAGGATGCGGCGCGGCTGGATCAAGCGCGTCCCACCACCCTGCCTGAACCCCAAGGGAGCGTTCGGCGTCTGCAGCAATTGATCGACGCGATCGCCTACCGCGCCGAGACCAGCGAGCTACACCCTGGCGACGGGCGGCTCATCGCTGCCCCCGGATTGCACGTCGCCATCTACGCCAAGCCGATAACCGCGCTCCTCAGCCCCGGAGACAGCGACACGCTGATCGGCTGCGACCAAATGACCGCTGCCTGGTTCGCCCTGCGTGACGCGCTGCGCGAGACGACCCGCCACAGCGGCCTGTCCGAGCTGTCCTCGCCGGTGGCGGACCTGTCCGCCGGCCTGGTCCACGCATTCGGTCACCCCGCCACGCCCGACCCGACGCATGCCGGACAGTCGAGCGCCGATCTGGCGACCACCTACCGTGGATTGGTCAATCGGTTACCAGCCTTGGCGCAGAAGGTCGCTGCCGAAGCGGGACGATGGGGCAGTCGACGGCTAACGCCGGAACTCGAGTCAGACGTTCCGATCGGCTGGCGCACCCGGGCAGGTGTTCTCCAGTTCGCCGGCGTGGCCCCGACACGGATGCGGCCACTGATCGCCTCCGTGATCGCCGAGCGGGCGCTGCAGGCCGCGCAACAATCCACTGGCGTGGCCGTACACGCCGATCGCAGCGCGATGCGGCTCGGACACCAGCGCCACCCGCACCTTGCCAGAGCCCACCTCGAGCAGACGGATGCGCTCACGCGACCGTCGCCCGATGCCACGCCGGAGGTCCGCTGGCGCACCGTGGTCGCCGCACTCGACGTGCGGGTGACCGAGGATCTCGCGTGGCCGGCGCTGGCTCGAGTTCTCGATCGTGCCGCGCTGGCCGGGTGGGACGCACGCACCCAACTGGCATCGTTGGCCCGCGATCTGCCCGAACGGCAAACTGCTGTCGAACTCACCTGTCGCGTGCTCGAACACTGCCCGCTGGAGCCGGTCACGCTCGCGCACCGCAGCCGACCGGAGCGCGGCACCGCCGCTCACCGCCGGATGCCGGCACAGAGCACGCTCGCCCGCACACCCTCGCCTGCGCCGCCCGGTACAAGATCGGCAACGCGCACATCCTGGCCGCGATGATCAATGCGGGGGAGCCTGCCGTGGTGGACACCGACCTCTGTGCGCAGCTGCACTACATCGCCGGGGACGACCGCGGGATCGAGCTGCACGTGATCGCGGTGCCGGACAACCGCTGCGCAGGTGGCCTGGCCGTCATCCACGCCGTGCCGACCAGCTACCCGAGCGACACCGACGAGCACGACGACACCAGCGGCCAGGACAGCGCCGAGCAGGAAGGAGGTCCGCAATGACGATCGATCCGCGCCGATACGTGGTCGGTCCTGGCAGCACCATCGAGGACGTCGACCTGGATGAGACCGAGGTGCGGCTCCAGGACGGCAGCCGGCTTACCAACGACCGCGTGGACCAGCTGGCCAGGGCCGGTATCGCCGAGGCCCGACGCCGCAACCTGATCCCGGGCCGCAAGTCGCTGGCCGGCGACGGCAGCCACTCGCCCAGGGTGCAGTTCCGGGTGCCGGAGTCACTACGCGCGGCCGCCGAAGCCAAGGCCGCCGCCGAAGGCGTGACCCTGTCCGTGCTGGCCCGCGAAGCCCTCGAGCACTACCTGGCCTCGTGATCAGCGAACACATCGCTGGAGGACCACACCCGAGTCGATGAGACCGCCCGTCTTGTCGAGAACACCGAGCGACGTGGAACGGGCCTGCTCCTCGGTGAGGCAGTCAAGAGTCCCATCGAGGGCGCTGCGGTACTCCTCGACGAACGCATCCAGCTGGGTGCGTTCGTCGTCCAGTGGCACATCGAACGAACCCATCAGCGTCTCCCACCACGCCGCAGGCCGAGAGCCACAGCAGCTGGTGCGAAGCTCACGGCAACGTTGGCGATCCTGGCCTCAGGACTCTTGCTGCACAAGTCGGCGCAGGTCAATCAGCACGCAGCCCGAGGTGAGTGGGCGCAGGCGTCCGCACCGGTGCTCGCAGCGGGATCCTTGGGTCCGGCTCGATCCGGGTCTGTGAACGAAGTAGCAAGGGCAACGCCCATGCAAGCGTCCGGGTTGGGAGACGCGTCCGCGTCGGAGGGACGTGAAAGTCTGAGAACGTGTTTGGTAAGTCTCAATGAGGGGTCGAGGGTTGCCATGGTTGGCGTCCGGGGGTCCGGCTGATCCGTCGGGTCATCAGGCCGATCATGGCCCACTTGATCATGGCGTCGGAGTGTTCGGGGAGGCGCTCGTAGTCGTGGGCCAGGCGGCGGCAGCGCACGATCCAGGCGAAGGTGCGTTCGACGACCCAGCGGCGGGGCAGCACCTGGAAGGTCTTGATCCCGAGGGGCTTGCGCACGATCTCGATCGCGACCCGCAGCCGGTCGCGGGCCCAGTCGATCAGCTTGCCGGCGTAGCCGCCGTCGGCCCAGATGTGGGCCACCGAAGGCATCGTGAAACGCAGCCGGTCCAACACGGTGCGCGCGCCGTCGCGGTCCTGCACGCTCGCGGTCGTGATGATCACCGCGAGCAGCAGCCCCATCGTGTCGACCACGATGTGTCGCTTACGACCGTTGACCTTCTTGCCCGCATCGAAGCCGCGACTGCCCGCCCCGACAGTGTCCGCGCCTTTGACCGACTGCGCGTCCACGATGCCGGCCGAGGCCATCGGGTCCCGGCCCGCGCTGTCGCGCACACCCGAGCGCGCAACGCGTCGTGCAACCGGTCCACCGTGCCGTCCGCCCGCCACTGCTTGAAGTACCAGAACACCGTCTGCCACGGCGGGAAATCATGCGGCAACTGCCGCCACGAACAGCCCGTGCGGACCACGTAGAAGATCGCATTCACGATCGCCTGGCGGGGATGCTTCTCCGGACGGCCACCGCAGCGAACCGCCGGCACCAGCGGCTCGATCACCGCCCACTGCTCATCGCTCAGATCCGAGGGGTAGCCACGTCTCGACGCCATCCACCAAAGATCAACTCATCGGACGTCATCATCGCGCAGGCGCGCCGACCGCCTTACCAAACACGTTCTCAGACCGCGGCGGCCTCGCGGTCTTTGACGATGTCGAGCGCGATGTCGACGATCATGTCCTCCTGGCCGCCGACCAGCCCGCGCCGCCCGGCCTCCAGGAGTAGGTCGCGGACGTCGACGTCGTAGCGTTCGGACGCTGCTTCGGCGTGGCGCAGGAACGACGAGTACACGCCCGCGTAGCCGAGGGTGAGCGTTTCCCGGTCGACCTGTACCGGCCGGTCCCACAGTGGGCGAACCAAGTGGTCGGCCGCGTCCTGCAGCGCGAATAGATCGCAGCTGTGCTGCCAGCTCTTCAGGTTGGCGACGGCGATGAACGGCTCGATCGGGCAGTTTCCGGCTCCGGCCCCGTGCCCGGCGAGCGAGGCGTCGACGCGGGTGGCGCGTTCCTCGACGGCGACCACGCTGTTGGCGACCGACAGCGACAGGTTCTGGTGGGCGTGAATGCCGAGCTCAGTGTCGGGGTCGAGGACGTCGCGGTAGGCGCGGAATCGTTCGCGGACGCCGTCCATTGTCAGCCGGCCGCCGGAGTCGGTGACGTAGACGCAGTGCGCCCCGTAGGACTCCATCAGCTTGGCCTGCTGCGCCAGGTCGGTCGCTGGTGCCATGTGGCTCATCATCAGGAAACCGGACACGTCCATGCCGAGCTCTCGCGCGGTGGCGATGTGCTGGGCCGACACGTCGGCCTCGGTGCAGTGGGTGGCCACCCGAATCGACCGCACTCCGAGATCGTTGGCGTGCCGCAGTTCGGCGATCGTCCCGATGCCGGGCAACAACAGCGTGGTCAGCCTGGCGTTGCGCACGTGGGCCGCGGCGGCTTCGATCCATTCCCAGTCGGTGTTGCTGCCGGGCCCGTAGTTGAGGCTGCTGCCGCCTAGGCCGTCGCCGTGGGCGACCTCGATGCCGTCGACGCCGGCGGTCTCGAGGGCGGCGACGATCTCGGCGACCTTGGCTGGGGTGATCTGGTGGCGTAGCGCGTGCATGCCGTCTCGCAGGGTGACGTCCTGCACGAATAGCCGACGGTCAGCCGGGTCGCCGGTGGACGGGGCTCTGTGCGAGGGGGTGCTGTGGGTGCTCATGCGCTCAGCTCCACGGTTGCGATTCTTGCTGCGATGTGTTCGGCGACGCGCAGCGCAGCGGAGGTCATGATGTCGAGGTTGCCGGCGTAGGCGGGCAGGTAGTGGGCGGCGCCTTTGACCTGGAGGAACACCGACACCTTGGTGGTCGCGTCACCTGCGTGTCCTTCGGGGAGGAGAGTGCGGAACGCGTCAGTGACCGGGGTGAACTGCACCGACTGTTTGAGCCGGTAGCCTGGGACGTATTCGGCTACGGCGTCGACCATGGACTCGATGCTCGCCGCGATGGCGTGGTGGGTCGTCGGGTCATTGTTGTCGACGAGGCACAGCACGGTGTCGCGCATGATCAGCGGCGGCTCGGCCGGGTTGAGGACGATGATCGCTTTGCCTCGGGTGGCCCCGCCGACGGCTTCGATGGCGGCGGCAGTTGTTTCGGTGAACTCATCGATGTTGGCGCGCGTACCGGGGCCGGCGGACTTCGATGCGATGGAGGCGACGATCTCGGCGTAGGGGATCGGCGTGACCGCGGAGATCGCGGCGACGATCGGGATGGTGGCCTGCCCGCCGCAGGTGACCATGTTGACGTTGTCCGCGTCGACAAGCTTGTCGAGGTTCACGGCGGGCACAACGTACGGGCCGATCGCGGCCGGGTCAGGTCGACGAGCTTCTTACCGTAGGGTGCGAGCGCGGCTGCGTTCGCGATGTGCGCCTTGGCCGAGGTCGCGTCGAAGACGATGTCGATGTCGTCGAAGTTCGGCAGCGCGATGAGACTTTCGACGCCGTCGGATGTGGTAGGCACGCCCCTCCGCTGGGCGCGCGCCAGCCCGTCAGAGGCGGGGTCGATGCCGACCATCGCGCCCATCGCCAAGGTGCGGGACAGGCGCAGCACTTTGACCATGAGGTCGGTGCCGATGTTGCCCGAGCCGATGATCGCGACCTGCGTGCGGGTCTCGCTGGAATCAGTGTGTGACATGGAGTCCTCCTGATCGAGTGGGCGTCTAACGGGATGCGAACGTCGCGCGGACCGAGCTGAGGCCGGTGATCTCGGCGCTGACCTGGGCGCCAGCGGTCACCACCGCCATCGGTTCGAGGGCGCCAGAGAGGATGGGTCTGCGCGGCGCGCAGTGGGTCGCCGTAGGCGACTGCGGTGCCCACGAGCCACGCGAGCGCGTTCAGCCGATCACCCCAGACAGGCGTCGCCGATTCGGTTGGAGACCGGTACGCCATTGATCGTTATGGTCATCGTGGCCGCGCGAGGCTCGAACTGGGACCTCACTCGGGCCTCGCCCCGACGTAGAGGCTGGACGAGGCGTTGTCGGCGACGGTGTCGTTAACGTGATGTCCCATTCCGCGATGCGACTCTCGACGATCTCCAGCGCGGGACCGGCGTAGGCGACCGCGCCGCGGACCGACGTCGCCTCGGCGTCGGTGAAGTCTGCGGCTAGCGTGAACGCGACCTCGGCGTTCACCTTCGGCTGCGGCGGGCACACGCACCGGCGCTGCCGGGCTCCAGCGAGTCGCGGGTTTAGCGGCCCTTCGCGGTTCGGGGTGAGTGCGTGGCGTTGAGGTAGAAGGGCTCGTGACCCTTCGAGACTGGTTGGTGTCTAAGCATCCAGTCGAAGGGCCACGAGCGTGGATGACGCTACTTCTGT
>JBPCOI010000086.1:0-5945 GCA_051000395.1 Jatrophihabitantaceae bacterium | reverse complement strand
AGCTGTTGTATTTCGAGCGCAACACGCGCTCCTTGCTGAATTGATAGATATTCTTTACTGGCGCTCGGGTAGCGACGAATTCACGCCACAGCATTCCCGACTATGGGCTTATGAATAAGCCTCCAGGCATGCCAACGTCGTCGTGGACGATGTCGTCGGTATAGACAGCGGCCGCGCCTTCAATGTCGCCCGCGCCTTCCGCTTTCAGGTGCTGCTCGACGAGGCTGATCATCAGGGACCGTTCCATGAGTTCCTCCGTGTGTGCGTGGCGGCAAACCCTGGCGGACTTGCGTCACTGCTATCATCATGAGATGACTCTCTCACGTCAAGGGGAATCTCTCACCAGAAATTCGGGACGCACAAACCAGAAGGCCCGGACCCGGACCGCGTTGGTCAGCGCCGCCGTCGAGTTGGTGAGCGAGGGCATGCCCCCCTCGATGCCCGACGCCGCCGACCGCGCACTGGTTTCGGTCGCCACGGCCTATCGCTACTTCACCTCAGCCGACGTGTTGTGGGCGGAGGCGTCGACCACCGCCTACGAGCAAACTGTCGCCGAAGCACACCAGCGCATCGACGCAGCGGGAACGGACCCGCAGGCACGCCTTGAGGCGCTCATTCGCTCCACTGGTTTCCAAATGCTCGACGACCAAGTGCCGTACCGACGTATCGCCAGAAGCGCCCTCGACTTGTGGTTCCGTCAGCAGTCCCTCCCAGACGAGGAACCGGTGCCGGTACGCCGGGGAAGGCGCAATGAACAGATCAGAAAGGTCGTCGCGCCACTCGCGGACGTGCTCACCGAAGCCGAGGTAGACCAGCTCTGCCACGCACTCGGACTACTCATCGGAGTCGAACCGATGATCTCCCTCGTCGATGCAGTCGGACTCGACATACCCGACGCCAAACAAACGATGCTCAACGCTGCCCGCTGGATGCTCACCGGCGCACTCGCCGAACTAGCCACAGCCAAGACGCAATGAGCCAGGCAACAAGGTCACACCGCGCGGATCGCGCTTGCTTATCCGCCCTTTCTATGCCGCGTTGAGTGCTGCCACGCTCCCATGCGGCGAGTCGCCCGCTGCCCGGTGAGGGATCCCCACCCGCGACGCTGCTGGCCCGACCGTCCTGGCTGCGGCATCACGCATCGAGCGCCTCCACGGCGATCCGGTAGTCGCGGCACGCGCACAGAATCGACAGGACGTGCTCGCAGAGCTCCGGCGCCGTCAACTCGAGGTCGCTGAGCTCGGCCCGACCAGGGATCGCTGCGATCGCGGTACGAATTCGCCGGTGTTCGACCGAATCAAGCGAGTAGTCATGATCTATGGCCACCAGGACGTCGCGCAGATCGCAGGCCGCGCGCGAGTCGGCGCCACTGAGCACCTCAAGGGCGGCATCTAGCCAGCGAGAATCGCCCGCCGCCGCCTGCTCCAATGTGTCGGTGACCAAGCAGAACAAGTCCATGTGCACGGCGAGCGCGACCGGCGCCGCCCCTTCGTGCTCGTCGAAGGGCAGCCGCGCGGCCCGATCGATGAGCCTACGGGCACGACTGACGTCTTGATCGTCAAGGGCTCGGCGAGCCTTGGCCAGCAGATTGTCCGCACCACGCTGACCGGCGATGCTGAACGACTGCAACGTGCGACCGGAAAGCGCCTCAACGTCGCCGAACGGGCCGTTCGCGCGCCCGCTCAAATAGTCCGTCAACGATTGCTGGCTGCGGTCGTCCATCGACGCGAGCCTATCTCCTTGCCCCGCTCGTCAGCGATGCCGTTGCAGTCCGGCGCCAATTGGAGGAGACGCTCGACGACCGCGAGCTCATCCAATCGGCCGCAAATCTGAGCCAGCGATGCGCTTCCCTCCGACCGCCGGCTCGATAGCCCGGTCTCCGGGCGGGCGCCCGTAGGGGATCGATAACCGGTGAACGTATGGCCGCGTTGTCGTGCCTCTCGGGGGACTTCGGGCGGCTCAGCCGTTGTCTAGGCGGTGGAAGTGTTCGCGGGCGGCGCCCAGCATCGCCACGAAGGTGTCCCCGTTCGCCGTTAGCTGGCCGTCGCTGTTCTGCGCCAGGTCGCCCACCTGGGCGAGCGCGTCGAGAATGCGGCGTTCCTGCTCAGCGCTCAGACCTGGGGCAAGGGCGGGAAGTTCGTCGTGCTCTTCTGCGCCGGCGTGGGCGATCACGGCCTTCTGGAACGCGAGAAACTCGGTGGCGAAGTGGTCGGACTCGACGTCGAGCGCTTCGAGGTCGGTGATCGCGGTGCCGGCTTCTTCTTCTTCGCCGAGCCGAGCGGTCACAACGTCCTTATCGGCGCCGAGGTCGATGCTGCCCATTCGGTGCAGTGTTTCTTCCTCGGCGGCTTCGTGGGCAGCCAGCAGGTAACACAGCTGGGTAAACGCGGTGCGCCGGTCTGGGCCGCTGCTGGTGGCAACGAGTTCCATCGCGGCCTTGGCCTGCTGGTGTTGCCCGCTGAGCACGGTGCCCAGCGGCGACGCGGCGGTGGTGGATTGGTCGGTGTGGGTCATGTCGTACTCCTTGGGTCCGAGCGGATAGGGTCGTCTCGACGCGTGATCGAGCCGGCTTCGTCCAGCGGTCGCAGATCGGATGGTCAGCTGGCATGCTGGAGCAGGGTGAGCATGTCGTCGGCGTGTTCTTCTTCCTCGGCGAGGATTTCTTCGAACATCCGCCGGCTGGTGGGATCGTCGTGGCCGAGCCAGGCGATGATTTCGGTGTAGGCGGCGATCACGATCCGCTCGGCGACGAGGTCTTCGGTGATCATCTCCCGCAACCCCTCGGGGGTGGTGTATTCGGTCTGGGACCGCGCCATCAGGGTGTCCGGGTTCATTTCCGGGGTGCCGCCGAGCTGGTTGATCCGCTCGGCGAGCCGGTCGGCGTGGACCTGCTCTTCACCGGCATGTTGCAGGAACTCCGCGGCGATCGGTTCTGCGTCGAGGCCTTTCGCGCCGTAGTAGTGGGCTTTGTAGCGCAGCACGCAGACCAGTTCGGTGGCCAGCGACGTGTTGAGCACCGCCAGCACCCGGGGTAGGTCCGCGCCGTAGGCGGCGGTTACCGGCCCTTTATCGATCGTCTCCCGTGCTTGGCTGCGCAAGGTGCTCACGTCGGTCAGGAACGGGGTGTCGCTTGCCGCTGACGTCGCGGTCGGCGTTCGCTTCTTCGTGGTCATGTTCTCCTCATTCTCGGTATGCTTGGTCGAGGACCGCGGCGACAGGAAAGGCCAGGGGCAACCCGACCGCACCCATCGCAGCGACAGGCATCGCGATTCGTAGAAACTTCTTCGTTGTTGGTTCTCTTCCATACGCCAGCCGAAACTGGCGAGACACCGCCCTTGATCCTGGTGAGATCGCCTATTCAACTGTCGTGGGTTCTGCGCGCACCAACCTGGCGATAGCCAAGAACGGCGGACAGTAGCCCTGCTCGCGGCCACGGCCTCAGTACAACCCAGTATGCGCCCCCACAGCCGCACCGATCACCTCTCGCCGGAGATCGGCCGCCACCCAGCTGCACCGCCGCTACCGCGGGCCGGCCCCATAGCTCGGGCCGTCACCGGATGAGGAACGTCGACGGCACGCCGTCCAACTCGGAAGCGGGCGAATCGGCCCGATGATCATCGTCGTCCCGCTAGACGCCCGATCACCGGGCGCTGCCCGCAGACGATCGGTCAGCGGTGCTGGACCCAGATGTTGGGTTCGGTGTAGGTACCCAAGTCTGCTTCGCGGTCGATATGCAACAGGCTGAGTCCGGCAGGAATCACATATTCGCCCGTCGAGGGCAGCGGCATACCGGTCCACGTCTCCCATTGCTCGACGGTGCCGGTCATGGTCTGCGACGTCGGGGCTGTCTTCAGGATGTGGCCGCCGACGCGGACGTGCGTGCGCAGCCAGGGGTCTAGTGGAAGCCCGTCCGGGCGCAACCAGCTGGCGAAGGTCTCGATCGGCGTCAGCGGATACGTCGGCTTCAACGTCGGACGAACCGGGGCGATGACGCGCGGCAACGAAGCAGCAACCGGCAGGTCGCGCAGGGCGGCGACCAGCTGCGCCGCCATGCCGCTGCGAGTGAGTGATCGGCTGACGATCCCGCCGCAGATGACGAAGGTGTCGGCTTGGCCGTCGGATTCATGCAGCTCGACGGCTCGTCGGGTCGTGTCGGTGTAACCGGTCGGCAGGTCCTCGATCTCGCCGTTCCATCGGATTGGCACGCCCCATCCGGTGGCGACTGGCTGGTCGTCAGTGACCAGCATGACGTTGAAGTCGGTGAACCACCGCCGCACTCTGTCGACGTATCTCCTGGCCTCTGCGTCGGCTGTGATGAAGGCCGGGAAAGCGCCGGCGAACAAAGTCTCGAGTTGATCATCGGGCCAGTGCCGCGCATCGAACGTTTCCACGGAGGTCAGCATTAGATCTTCATACTCGACCCGGCCAGGGGTGTGCCCGCAGGGGGAACGGCGACCGGAACTCGCTGTCCGTAAGCGGACCGTCTTCCGGCAATGCGCGAATTGGCTTTCTGATCTCGTGCTGTGTCTGGGATCGTCGGCACGTGAGGGACATCGAGCAGGGTGGGAATCCCGCGTCGGGCGAGGTGCATCGAGTTCGGATCGTGCAGCTGAGTGCTGCTGCGCTGCACGCCCTCGCTCGCGGCGACTTGAGTGCGGCGAACGCGGCGACTCCTATACCGGTGTCCGCCTACTTCGCTGGTCCCGAGTGGCGGGGACTTTGGCGCCGACGAAGTACGCAGGTGCTGGCCGACCCGCTCAGCGCAGGGTGGATCACTGGTGTGATCTGGGACCCGCAGCGGGTGCTGGCCGTCGGCCGGGCCGGCTACCACGGTCCACCCGATGCTGCCGGCACAGTCGAGATCGCGTACGCGGTCGAACCGACCTACCGCAGGCAGGGGTACGCGCGTGCCGCGCTCATCGAGTTGCTTGAGCGCGCGGCTCGCGAGCGCGACGTCGGCACAGTCCGAGCAACCGTCAGCCCCGACAACATCGCTTCCCGCAGGTTGATCCTTCAGTACGGATTCACCGAGATAGGCGAGCAGTGGGACGACGAGGACGGGCTCGAGATCATCTATGAAGTCGCCGCCAACAGGGATCGTTAGTGGACCGACCACTGGGACGGCCGCCCGCAAGGATCGGGTATCGAGAACGCTTCGAGGCGTCGTAGCCGTTCCTATCCCGCGCTACTTGGCGACCGACTTCATGCTGAGCTCGTCTGCCTCTTCATCGGCGAGCGTTCCGACGAGCTCAGCGACCTTCACGACGATGTCCTCCATGGACTCCTCCGCCGTGCTGAATCCACCACGTGACGCGAGCGTGGGGCTGACCTGGTCAAGCTCCTCGAACGTCACACCGTGCATGACCGGCACCAGGAGGTTGCGGCGCAACAGAGCGCTGAGCTCATTGTTCGCGACGCTTCGGTCGGTGCGCAGTTTGTCGAGCATGGCGGGCGTCACCAGGACGATCCCCATGCGCGAACTCACGAGCCCCCTTTCGATGGCCACTCGCATGTCCGTGCCGGGCCGAAGGCTCACCTCGCTGAACCACACCGAGACGTCCTCCCCGACGAGCAAGTCGTAGACATTTTTCGCGTCGGCCTGGCGGTCGGGCCAGGCGTGGCAGAGGAACACATCGTGCTCCTGAGTTCGTGCAACGGCCGCCGCGCGGACGGGCCCGAGGTCGCGCACCTGCTGCGGCGTGTACGAGGCAGTCGACGCGCTCGGCTGCCAGGCCGGCCGGGCGGTGCGACGTCCCCCGCCCCCGCTGCTGCTCGACAGGCTCCCGCTCCTACGCACAGGCGCGGTCGGTGCTGGGTAGGACGGGTACGACCGCGGCGGCGCGTAGCCATACCCTCCGCCGCGTCCGTGAACTGGGCAGTCGGCGCCGCCGCCCCTGATGTGGCCCCGTACGGGCGCAGTGCACTGAGACATGTGGCCGATGCTA
>JBPCOI010000099.1:0-26706 GCA_051000395.1 Jatrophihabitantaceae bacterium | reverse complement strand
CCCGTGGCCCCCCTTTTTTTGCTGGGACGAAAACCCCGCCGGTGCCAGCTCCCTCACCAAGACCACCCCCCACCTGCACCCCCTCCCCCGCGGCCGGAGCGCGACGATCTACCGGCTGCGCGACTGGCTGTTCAGTCGCCAGCGCTACTGGGGTGAACCGTTCCCGATCGTCTACAGCACCGACAGCGAGGATCACGGCCTGCCTATCGCGTTGCCCGACTCGATGCTGCCCGTCGAGCTGCCGGAGACCGAAGACTTCTCGCCGAAGTCCTTCCCGCCGGACGACGCGGCGTCCGTCCCCGAACCGCCGCTGGGACGCCTCGATGACTGGGTGGACGTCACGCTCGATCTGGGCGACGGGCCCAAGCGGTACCGCCGCGAGACCAACACCATGCCCAACTGGGCAGGTTCCTGCTGGTACGAGCTGCGCTACCTGGATCCGACCAACGCCGAGCGGCTGGTCGACCCGGAGGTGGAGCGGTACTGGATGGGGCCGAGCGCCGAGCGTCCGCTGGGCGGCGTGGAACTCTACGTCGGCGGTGTCGAGCACGCGGTGCTGCACCTGCTCTACGCCCGCTTCTGGCACAAGGTGCTGTTCGACCTGGGTCACCTGAGCTCGTCCGAACCCTTCCACCGGCTGGTGAACCAGGGCTACGTCGAGGCGTACGCCTACACCGATGCGCGCGGGAGCTACGTCGAGGCCGCGCAGGTCGAGGAACGCGACGGCGACTTCGTGCACGGCGGTCAGGTGGTGTCCCGGGTCTACGGAAAGATGGGCAAGTCGCTGAAGAACGCGGTGACTCCCGACGAGCTGTACGCCGAGTACGGCGCCGACACGCTGCGGATGTTCGAGATGTTCACCGGACCGCTCGACCAGTCCCGCCCGTGGGACACGAAGGCGATTGTCGGGCCGTACCGGCAGTTGCAGCGCATCTGGCGCACCGTTGTCGACGAGCGGACCGGCCTCGCGCACGTCTCGGACGACGACGTACTCGAGCAGCTCAACCGCCTACTGCACAAGACGATCCACGCCGTGCGAGAAGGCTACGAGACGCTGCGGTTCAACACGTCGATCGCGCGCATCACTGAGCTGACCAACGCCCTGACGCAGGCCTACCCGCACGGCGGCGCACCGCGCCGACTGGCCGAGCCGCTGGTGCTGATGCTGGCGCCGCTCGCGCCGCACGTCGCCGAGGAACTCTGGTCGCTGCTCGGGCACGACAGCTCGCTGGCGTGGGCCGAGTTTCCCGTCGCCGACGAGGCCTTGCTCGTCGAGGCGACGGTCGACGTGCCGGTGCAGGTCAATGGCAAGGTCAGAGCGGTGATCACCGTCGAGGCCGGCGCCGATGCGGCAGTACTGGAGGCGGCCGCACGGACCGACGCGAAGATCGCCGCGGCGCTCGACGGCCGCGACACCAAGCGAGTGGTCGCCGTGCCGGGCCGCTTGGTGAACTTCGTCGTCTGAACCGAACGGGGCAGTCATGGATGAGCGCGTGGCGGTCGTCACCGACTCCACCGCCGACCTGCCGCGAGGACTCGCCGAGTCGCTGGGCATCCACATCGTGCCGTTGCGGGTGACGCTCGGGACGCGCACCGCCACCGACGGCGTGGACGTCACGCCCTCCGACGTTGCGCACGCGTTGCGCGAAAGGGTCGCCGTGACCACGTCACGTCCGACTCCGGGCGAGTTTGCCCTTGTCTACCAGGGCTGTTTGGCCGCCGGTGCCACACGCGTCGTCTCGGTACACCTGGCTGCGGCGCTGTCGGGGACGTGGGAGTCGGCGACGCTCGCCGCGCAGGACTTCGGTCACGGCGTGGTTCGGGTGGTCGACTCGCGCTCCACCGCGATGGCGCTGGGTTTTGCGGTGATCGCCGCCGCGGAACAGGCCCGCGACGGCGCGTCCGCGGCCACCGTGCAGGGCGCGGCGACAGCCACGGTGGACCGCACGCGGACGCTGTTCTACGTCGACACGCTGGAGTACCTGAGGCGCGGCGGCCGGATCGGGACGGCAGCAGCAATGCTGGCGACGTCGCTGTCGGTCAAGCCGCTGCTGCAGATGGTGGAGGGGCACATCGTCGCGCTGGAGAAGGTGCGCACGTCCGCGAAGGCGATCGCCCGCCTGGTGCAGCTGAGCGTCGAGGCGGCCGGAGACGGACCTGTCGACCTTGCCGTGCACCACTTGGACGCCGGGGTGCGCGCTGAGCAGGTGGCGGGGCAGTTGCGCGCGGCGCTACCGCGGATCGGCGAACTGCACGTTGCCGAGCTGGGGGCGGTCGTCAGCGCGCACTTGGGTCCGGGTGTGATCGGGACCGTTGTCGTCAGGCGTTGAAACCGGCGCGCGCATGGAGAACCAGGCCAGAGCCGCCGCGCCGGCGATGATCGGGATCGCGGCGAGGCTGCTCTCCAGCCCCACACCGGAGGGCGTGATCATGACGGGGAACGCGATCGATACCGCCGCCAGTGCGATGAGCAGCCGTCCGCTGCGCACGACCAGTCCGGCCAGGGCGAGCGCCCAGCAGTAGTACCAGGGCTGCACGGACGGTGCCAGCAGAGCCACTGCACCGAGCGCGACGGCAAGGCAAGCCAGCGAGGCGCGCCGCAGCGCGAGGAACCAGAGGGCAGCGCTGACCGCGACCGCGAGCGCCTCTCCGATCGTGCGGGCGAGCTGCAGCGCGCCGTCGACGGCCTTGAGCTCGCGCAGGTTGCCGGTCAGCAGCTTGCCGAGCATCACCGCTGCCGAAGGCAGTGACAACCAGCTCACCCACGGCGCTGCGGTATTGACCTGGTGGGTCCAGCCGGTCCCGAGGCCGCTCGCGACGGTGACGACGAGCGCAATGGCGGCTGCGCCCCCGAGCGCGGCAGAGCACGCGACGAGCACGTGGCGCAGCGTCGGTGCGCGGCGGTTCGCCGTCAACCAGATCGGCACCGCGAAGGCGACGGCTATCGCCGCCGGCGACTTGACCATGACGCCCACTGCGATCACTGCGCCGGCCAGGGCGAGCGAACCGAACGAACGTCCGGTCGCGAGGGCGAGCCCGGCGACGATCAGCCCGATCATCAGCAGGTCGTTGTGGCCGCCACCGAGACCGAGCACGATCGTCAGCGGGCTGGCTGCCCCCAGCCACAGCGCCGCTGCCGCGCGGCGGCCGGTGCCGCCGTCGAAGCGCCGGGCGAGATGCGGCAGCGCCCACAACCACAACAGCAGCCCGGCGAACGCGGGCAGGCGCAACAGGACAGCGGCCGCCAGCACGTGCTGCCCGGCGACGGTGTCGATCCCGTGACTGATCTGCAACCAGAGCGGGCCGTAGGGAGCCGAGGTGTGCAACCACCGCCGGCTCACCTCGTCGGTGAAGGCGCCCGGCAGCGCGGCCGGTCCGTGCGCGTACGGGTCGATACCGTGTCGCACCAGATTGCCCTGCGCGGCGTAGGCCCACAGGTCACGTCCGAACGGCGCCGCGAACAGAAACGGCACGCAGCATCCGAGAACGTAACGGCGCAGCGTCGCTGGGCTTCCCTCGATGAGGGCGACGGTGGCGTGCGACGCGGCGTCCGGCGGACGGTCGGCGTCCGGCGCGCAATCGGCGCGGGTAATGCGAAGGACGCGCCGGCCGAGCTCGAGCCAGGCACCAGTCATGGCTGCCAGACCGAGGTAGAAGATCACGTAGGGAAGGGGTCCGGCCGGTCGCCATCCCTGCGGTAGGGCGCCGATCTGCCAGGACGTCGCGGCCATGGCCACGGCACCGACCGTGGCGACGGCGGTGAGCCTCGCCGCCGTGGGGCGCGATGCGACACCTGCCGGCGGCGCGGGCTGGGAACGCGCCGCGCGCGGCCGACTTCCGGTTCGCGTCATCGCTGCCAAGGTACCGCCGCTCCGCGGCGCTGACCCGCTAGCACATGCGGACGACAGGATCGTGACGCCCGTCCACAACCGCCGACTCCATCCACAGATCTCAATGCTGGCTGTGGTGCGCAGGTGGTGGCTCCTAGCGTTCGCCTGGTGGGAAGTAGACGTCGGGCAGGGCGCGGCGAGCGGGCACGGGTGGCCCGCCGCGTCCGCTCGCTGCTCGGTCTCGGGCTCGACGGGCCTGGTGACGTGTCTGGTGACGTGTCTGGTGACGTGCCTGGTCTCGACTCGCTTGGCGCTGCTCGGCCTGGTGTCGATGGTGCTGGTGGCGATGGCGCTGGCGCTGCGGGCGCCGGTGCCGAAGAATCCCGTCGGGACGGGCGCGACCGCCCTGCCTGGGCCGATGAGACCAGCGGTCGGCCGAGGGCTCCGCTGAGATGGACGACTGCGGGTGGCGGCGATCCCGGCTCGCCCGTGCCGGGCGCGCGCGAACGGTCGTCGCTGCTGAGCCGGTGGACGGTTCAGGGCGGGGTGCGCTGGGCGCCGGGGGGTCGTGGGGCTGCCGCGACCGGCCTCGTGGTGGTGCTTGCGACGCTGATGACGATCTGGTGGGTGCTTGCCTCGCGGCCGCGGCCGATCGGTGTCGAGGTCGCCGGCGCGGACCCGCAGTCGGTTGCGGCCGCGCGCTCGGCGGCAGCCGACAGTACTTCGCTCACGCCGACAGCCCCTTCCGGTTCCACCGTGACGGGCCCCGTCCTGACGACCGCGCCGGACCTGGTGGTGGACGTTGCAGGGAAGGTGCGGCGCCCCGGGATCTACCGGCTGGCGGCCGGTGCCCGGGTGTACGAGGCCCTGCAGGCGGCCGGGGGTGTGCAGCCAGGGGTCGCCACGACGCAACTCAACCTCGCCGCGAGAGTCAGTGACGGTGAGCAGATCGTGGTGGGACTGCCGGGTGTCCCCGGCGCCGCCGCCACGGTGCTGCCGGGAGCCTCCGGCGCGGGCGGTGGAACGTCGCAAGCGGGCGCCCAGAGCGCGACCGTCTCGTTGAACGCGGCATCGCAGGAGCAGCTCGAGTCACTGCCGGGCGTCGGCCCCGTGCTAGCGCAGCACATTCTCGATTGGCGCAGCCAACACGGCCCGTTCGCCTCGATCGACCAACTGCGCGATGTATCGGGGATCGGCGAAATCAAGTACGCGGCGTTGAAGCCCCGGGTGACGTTGTGAGCCAACCGCCGTGAGGTCGGCCCGCGCATCACCGCCCGGTGAGGTGGACGCCCGCTTGGCGCTGGGAGCGGCCTGCGGCTGGCTGGCGCTACTCGCCTGCCTGGGCCGCTCACCAGCGACGGCGGTGCTCGTCGCGGTGCTGACCTGCGTTGCCGGCGTTACCGCACTGGCGCTCACCGGGCGCTGGCGGCGGGCGGGGCCAGCGCTCGCCCTGGCTTCGTTCTGCATCGTGCTGATCCTGGTCCCGTTCGCCGGGCGCCTGGTGCACAGCCGGGGGGCGCCGCTGACAGCCCTCGCGGCGCAACACTCGGCGGTGACGGCGGAACTGACCGTGACCGGAGATCCGCGGGTGCTCGCAGCGAAAGGGGTCGCCGGTACCGCCCGCGTCGCGGTCGCCGCCGATGCCGCGGCGGTCGTGGTTGCGGGTCGCCGGGTCCAGACGGACGGGTCCGTGCTGGTGCTGGGACCGGCCTCGGCCTGGCGCGACGTGCTGCCCGGTCAGCGCCTCCGGCTGGACGGCTCGCTGAGTCCGCCTCTCGATGCCGCCTCGATGTCGGTGACGATGTTCACTCAGCGAACACCGGTGCTCCTGGGAACCCCGCCATGGTGGCAACGCGCGGCCGGCGAGGTTCGCGCATCACTGCGGCAAGCTGCGGCGGGGCTGCCCGCCCCGACGCGCGGGCTGTTGCCCGGTCTTGTCGACGGTGACACCAGCGGACTCGATCCGGTACTGGCCGACCGGTTCCGGTTGGCCGGGCTGACCCATCTGGTGGCGGTGTCCGGCACGAACTGCTCGATCCTCATCGGCGCGGTCCTGCTGGTCCTGCGACGGCTGCGGGCGCGGCCCTGGATCTGCGCCGTGGCCGGCGCCGCGGTGCTGGCGGGCTTCGTCGTTGTCGCCCGACCGTCCCCGAGCGTGCTGCGCGCGGCGGTGATGGCCTCGATCGCATTGGCGGCGCTTGCCCGTGGACGGCCGCGGGCGGCATTGCCGGCGTTGTCGGCAGCGGTCATCGGGCTGCTGGTCTGGGATCCGCTGCTGGCCGTCGACGCCGGCTTCACCATGTCGGTGCTGGCGACGGGCGCGCTGCTGCTGATCGCCCCCGGCTGGGCCGACGCGCTGCGCGCCCATCACGTCCCGGTCGGAGTCGCGGAAGCCGTCGCGGTAGCCGCAGCGGCGCACCTGCTGACCGCGCCGGTCGTGGCCGCCATCTCCGGGCGGGTGAGCCTGGTCGCGATCCCGGCGAACATCCTGGCCGAGCCGGTCGTAGCGGCGGCGACGATCTCGGGTTTCGGCGCTGCTGTCCTCGCGCCGTTCTGGCTGGGCGGCGGCACCGCGCTGGCCTGGCTGGCCGGCTGGCCGTGCCGCTGGCTGGTCTGGGTCGCGGATCGGTTCGGCGGCGTGAGCGGCGCCGCCCTCCCATGGCCTGGCGGAATGCTCGGCGGTTCGGCACTGCTGGCGGTGACGTTCGCGGGCTGGTGGCTGGCCCGTCGGGCCGGCCCTGGCCGGATGCTGGCGGTCGCGGTGATAACGGCGCTGCTGGTACAGATCCCGGTCCGTTCCATCGCCTCCGGATGGCCGGCGCCCGGCTGGACCTTCGTGGCCTGCGACGTCGGGCAGGGCGACGCGCTGGTGCTGTCGGCCGGACCGCATACCGCGGTGCAGATCGATGCCGGCCCGGATCCGGTCGCCGTCGACCGCTGCCTGCACGAGCTCGGGATCACCGATGTGCCGCTACTGATCCTGACCCACTTCCACCTCGACCACGTCGGGGGGATCAGCGGCGTCCTGCACGGTCGCAGGGTCGGGCGGGTGCTGACCGGCCGGCTCGCCGAGCCGGTCTCCGGCCTGCGCCTGGTCCAGGACGCGCTCGGCCGGCACGACAGGATGGTGACGCCGCCGGTCGGGCAGAGCTTCGACGTCGGGCGCGTTCACCTGGACGTGCTGGCACCCGCGGTGGCGATGCGAGGCACGCGCTCGGATCCCAACAACTCCTCGCTCGCGGTGCGCGCGAGCGTGAACGGCACCCGGATCCTGCTGCCGGGCGACGCGGAGGTCGAAGAACAGCAGGCACTGCTCGACGCGGGTACGGACCTGCGGGCCGACGTGCTCAAGGTGCCGCACCACGGGTCCGCCTATTCCTCCCCGGCCTTCCTGGCGGCCGTCCGCGCACGCGTCGCGGTCATCAGCGTCGGCCGCCACAACGACTACGGCCATCCGTCACCGCTGCTGCTCGCGGAGCTCGGGCGCCTCGGCGTCCCGGTCCGCCGCACCGACCGTGACGGTGACGTGGCGATCTGCGCAACGGCGGGCGCGTTGTCGGCCGTCGTCCACGGCGCGCGGCTCGCCGGTGTCGCGCTCGCTGCCGCTGCACCGAGTGGTCCTCACCCCGGCGCCGAGCCCGCACTCGCAGCCAACCGCGGCGCGGCGCAGCTCTCGCGCCGGCGGCTGCCGGGGGCCGTGTCGGCGTGCAGTGTCAGGATGGGCGCATGCCACCGCGACCGGTCAGTCTCGACGAACTGCCGGTGCCACTACCCGCGGTCGTGCTGCTCGTCGGCGACGAGGAGTTGCTCGTGGGGCGGGCGATCAGCGCGCTCTCCGCCGCCGCTCGGCGCCAGGACGCACAACTGGTGGACGTGGAACGCCTCGGCTCGGAGTTGGAAGGGCCGGAGCTGCACGAGCTGCTCGGGCCGTCGCTGTTCGGTGACGGTCGCCTGGTGGTGATCCGCTCCGCGCAAGATGTGCGGACTGCGGCGCTCGCGGTCCTGAAACCGTACCTGGAGCTGCCGAGCGACGGCACAGTCATCGTGCTGCATCACCTCGGCGGGGCAAAGGGCAACGCCCTACTCGCCGCGGCCCGCAAGGCCAAGGCACTCGAGATCGGCTGCGCGAAGCTTGCGCGCGCGGAGGATCGCGCCGAGTTCGTCCGGGCCGAGGTCCGGCACTGCGGCGGCGTGATCTCGCCCGATGCGGTCGCGGCGCTCGTCGACGCGGTCGGCAGCGACCTGCGCGAACTGGCCGCCGTCTCCGCCCAACTCGTCAGCGACTCGGGCGGCTCGGTCGGCGTGGAACTCGTGCGGGCCTATCACACCGGGCGTGCCGAGGTTTCCGGCTTCGCGGTCGCCGACCTGGCTGTGGTGGGCAACGCCGGCAAGGCGCTGGAGGCGCTGCGCTTCGCTCTCGGCGTGGGCGTACCGCACGTCGTCATCGCCGACGCGCTGGCCGACGGGATGCGCTCGATCGCTCGCGTCGCCTCAGCTGGACGGGCGGACCCCTACGCCCTCGCCTCGAAGCTAGGGATGCCGGCGTGGAAGGTCAAGCGGGCTCAGGGGCAGGCCAGGGGCTGGACCGAGCCGGGCGTGCGCCGTGCCCTGGGCATCGTCGCGGAACTGAATGCCGACGTGAAGGGGGTAGCGGCCGATCCGTCCTATGCACTGGAACGCGCGGTGCGCCGGCTGACCGCGGCCCGATCGGTTCGCTGAGACCGGTGCGGCTCGCAGCCGCCGGTGGCCTGCTGGAGCGCGGCTCAGATCTGGTTGGCGCGGGCCGCCATTGCCGACTTCTTGTTGGCGGCCTGGTTCGGGTGGATCACGCCCTTGCTCGCCGCCTTGTCGAGCTGGCGCGAGGCTGCGCTCAGCGCGCTCAGCGCGGCCGCGCGGTCGCCGGACTCGACGGTCGCCCGAAAGTGCCGGACCGCCGTCTTGAGCGAGGACTTCACGCTCTTGTTGCGCTGGCGCGCGACCTCGTTGGTGCGGATGCGCTTGATCTGGGACTTGATGTTCGCCACGAAGGGGGCCTCGACGTTCGCAAGATCGGCTCGGACAAGAGGGGCGGTGCGGGATCCGCCCGCACCGCTGAGGCGGCGAGCAGACAACCTCGCCAGGCTATCAGCGCGGTGTCGTGGGTCCCAAATCCCGGGCGTCCCCGTCGCGATAAGCGTGACAGGCGCGCGCGGCAGGCCTGCCGAAGTCCCAGGCGATCACGCCGGAGAGCGAACGCTCACCAGCTCGAACTTCGTGTACAGGTAGGTGCGCACGCCGTCCTCCTGGCTGACCACCTCGGCGACGGCCGGGTCCGCGCCCCCGTCGGTCGCGTACGTCATCGCCAGCCCGCCGGCGAAGTACACGCCGGCGTCGACCGGGGCCAGATCGGTGAGCTGCACGACGACGTACCTGCCGCCGAGGCTCGAAACGAGGGTGCGCACCTCGTCGCTCTTCGCGTCCGACGTGGCGGTGTACACCCCGAGCACCTGCTGCCAGTCGTCCTCACCGGGGGAGGTGTTCACCAGGTCGCCCTTCCTCAGCGAAGTGGCGGGAACGCGGTATTCGGCGGCTGCACGCGAGTCAGTCATGCCCTACATCCTCGCTGATCGCTTCCTCGGTGCCGCGCATGGGACCATGGATCGTCGACCGGGGCCCGCAGATCGCCGGTCCCACCGCAGAGAGCGAGCCAGTGATCCGCCCCACCGCAGCAGGCCGTACGGATCCGGCCCGCATCCGCAACTTCTGCATCATCGCCCATATCGACCACGGCAAGTCCACGCTGGCCGACCGGATGCTGCAGCTGACCGGGGTCGTCGACGGCCGGCAGATGCGCGCCCAATACCTCGACCGCATGGACATCGAACGCGAGCGCGGCATCACGATCAAAGCGCAGAACGTGCGGATGCCCTGGACCAGCCGCGAGACGGGCGTCCAGAACGTGCTGCACATGATCGACACGCCTGGCCACGTGGACTTCACCTACGAGGTGTCGCGGTCGCTGGCGGCCTGCGAGGGGGCGGTGCTGCTGGTCGACGCCGCACAGGGAATCGAGGCGCAGACGCTTGCGAACCTGTACCTCGCGCTGGAGAACGACCTGCAGATCATCCCGGTGCTCAACAAGATCGACCTGCCCGCGGCGCAGCCCGACCTCTACGCCGCGGAGCTCGCGCACATTCTCGGCTGCCAGCCCGAGGACGTGCTGCGCGTCAGCGCCAAGACCGGTCAGGGCGTCGAGGCCCTGCTCGACGTGATCTGCCGTGACGTCCCGCCGCCGGCCGGTGCCGCGGACGCCCCCCCGCGAGCGATGATCTTCGACTCGGTGTACGACATCTACCGCGGCGTGATCACCTACATCCGGGTCATCGACGGGCAGTTCACGCCGCGCGAGCGGATCACGATGATGTCGACGGGAGCCACGCACGAACTGCTCGAGATCGGCGTGATCTCGCCGGACCCGGTGCCCACTGCCGGCCTCAGTGTCGGCGAGGTCGGTTACCTGATCACCGGTGTGAAGGACGTCCGCCAGTCGCGGGTGGGCGACACGGTCACCGACGCGGCCAAGCCCGCAACGGAGTCGCTAGGCGGTTATCGCGACCCGAAGCCGATGGTGTACTCGGGCCTGTACCCGATCGACGGTTCGGACTACCCCCTGCTGCGCGACGCGCTGGACCGCCTGCGGCTCAACGACGCGGCGCTCGTCTACGAGCCGGAGTCCAGCGCAGCGCTCGGATTCGGTTTCCGTTGTGGCTTCCTGGGCCTGCTGCACCTGGAGATCACGCGCGACCGCCTCGAGCGTGAGTTCGCCCTCGAGCTGATCAGCACGGCGCCGAACGTCGTCTACCGCGTCGTGCTCGACGACGGCGGCGAGCAGGTCGTGACCAATCCGTCCGACTGGCCGTCGGGCCAGAAGCTCGCCGAGATCTACGAACCGGTCGTCAAGGCGATGATCATCGCGCCGAGCGAGTACATCGGCGCGATCATGGAGCTCTGTCAGCAGCGGCGCGGGTCGCTGGGCGGCATGGACTACCTGTCCGCGACGCGCGTCGAGCTGCGTTACACGTTGCCGCTCGCCGAGATCATCTTCGACTTCTTCGACCAGTTGAAGTCCCGCACCCGTGGCTACGCGAGCCTGGACTACGAGCTTGCCGGCGAGCAGAGCGCCGAGCTGGTGAAGGTCGACATCCTGTTGCAGGGCGACCCGGTCGATGCCTTCAGCGCGATCGTGCACAAGGACAAGGCCTACGGGTATGGGACGTCGATGACCGGCAAGTTGCGCGGGCTCATTCCCCGCCAGCAGTTCGAGGTCCCGATCCAGGCCGCGATCGGCGCGCGGGTGATCGCCCGCGAGAACATCCGCGCCATCCGCAAGGACGTGCTCGCCAAGTGCTACGGCGGCGATATCACCCGCAAGCGCAAGCTGCTGGAGAAGCAGAAGGAGGGCAAGAAGCGGATGAAGATGGTCGGCCGGGTCGAGGTGCCGCAGGAGGCGTTCATCGCGGCGCTGGCGACCGGCGACTCGGCCGACGCGCGCACGTAGCGTCAGGCGCTCCGGCCGCCTCCGAGCGGGGCGAGGACGGCGTCGTAGAAGGCAGCGCTGGCGTCCAGGTCAGCATGTTGACAGCCGAAGTGGTCGATCATGGTCATACCTCCAGGACGATCTTTCCGACGATCTCGCCGGAGGCCATCGCGGCCAAGCCGTCCGCGGCCTGCTCCAGCGGGATCACGCGGTCGATGCGCGGGCGGAGACCGGTGTTGTGCAGGAACGAGATCAGCTGGCCCAGCTCGGCCTTCGTCCCCATCGTCGAGCCGACCACCTGCAGTTGCAGGAAGAAGATCCGGGTCAGGTCGGCCGGCGGATTCGGTCCGGACGTCGCGCCGGAGATGACGATGCGACCGCCCGGCTTGAGCGACCTGACCGAGTGCGCCCAGCTCGCTTCGCCGACGGTCTCCATGACCGCGTCGACGCGCTCGGGTAGGCGCGTGCCCGTCGCGAAGGCGTCGTGCGCGCCGAGTTCGCGCGCGTTGGCCTGCTTGGCCTCGGTGCGTGCCGTGGCGTAGACGCGCAGGCCGGCTGCCCGCGCCATCGAGATGCACGCCGTCGCGACCCCGCCGCTCGCGCCCTGCACCAGCACCGACTGCCCGGCCTGCAGCCCCGACTGCACGAACAGCATCCGGTAGGCGGTCAGCCAGGCCGTCGACAGGCAGGCCGCCTCGGCCCAGGACAGTTCGGCCGGCTTGGGCACGACGTTGCGCGTCGGCACGATCACGTACTGCGCGAGCGAGCCCTGGTGCCGCTCCGAGAGCAGCGACCGCCCGGGGTCGAGGGTGTCGTCGCCCGTCCAGCCCTCGCTGGTGATCACGGAGTGCACGACGACCTCCTCGCCGCTAGCCTCGTCGATGCCCGCAGCGTCGCAGCCGAGGATCATCGGCAGCTGCTCGGCCTTGATGCCGACGCCGCGCAGCGTCCAGAGGTCGTGGTGGTTCAGGCTTGCGGCCTTGACGGCAACGCGCGTCCAGCCCGCCGGTGGCGTCGGGTCGGGCCGCTCGCCGATCACGAGACCGGCCAGCGGATCGTCCGGGTTCAGGGACTCGGCATAGACAGCGCGCATGCCGTCGACCCTAAGGCAGCCGAAATGGCGTCCACCAGGCCACGGGCAGATGCCGCGCTCAGCTCGAGCGCCACCCGTGCGGACGGCCCGCGCGACGGGTCGGCGAAGTCGACGTTCAGCGTGTGCTCGGCCATCGCGTGCACCGGATGGTCGAAGTAGACGGTGGCGTCGGTGATGTGGAACCACGAACCGCCCGGTCCCTTGGCGCTGCCGTCCATCGGCGCTCGCACGGTGACGTAGGTGCACATCGTCAGGCCCCCAGGTTGGTGCTGAAGAACGCGCCGATCCGCGCCCACCCGTCGTTGGCCGCCTCGACGCGGTAGGACGGCCGGTCGACGGCGAAGAACGCGTGGCCCGCTCCGTCGTAGCGGTGGAATTCGAACGGCTTGCCGTTCGCGGTGAGCAGCCGTTCGAGCTCGTCGACCTGCTCGGGCGAGGGCGCCTTGTCCTCGTTGCCGAACAGGCCGAGCAGCGGGCAGCGCAGGTCCGGCAACTGCTCGACGAGGTTGCCCACCTTCAGTGGGTAGCCCGACGGCGGCGTACCGGTGACGAACGCGCCGTAGCAGTCGACCGCGGCGTCCAGGTCGAGCTTGCACGCGACGAGCACGGACTGCCGGCCGCCGGAGCAGTAGCCGATCACGCCCACCTTGCCGTCGGACGTCGGCAGCTCGCGCAGGTAGGCAGCGGCGCCGCCGACGTCGCCGACGAGCCGCTCGTCGGGCACCCCGCCCTGCGCGCGCGCCGTTGCTGCGGCGTCGTCCGGCGCCGCACCCGGCGCCTCGCGCCAGTACAGGTTCGGGCAGATCGCGTCGTACCCCAGCTCGGCGAAACGGCGCACGATCTCCTTGGTCGCCCGGTCGAAGCCGGGCATGTGGTGGATGACGACGACCCCACCGCGAAGGTCTTCGCCGTCCGGACGGCCGAGGTACGCCTCGATCGTGTCCCCGCCGTGGCCGCGGATCTGCTCCATGCTCGCGCGCATCGCATCAGTCATGCCCCGATCGAATCACGCCGCGCCTAGAGTCACCTGGCGTGCCCCGCGTCCGACGTCCGTTGCTCGCGCTGATAGCGCTGGTGGTGGCGCTCGCGATCGGCTACGGCATCGACGCGGCGCGTTCCGAGCACCCCACCGCTACCGCGACGGTCGCGCTGTCCTCGCTGCCGCCGCAGGTGGCCGAGACCGTGCGCCTGGTCGAGCGCGGCGGCCCGTTCCCGTATCCCCGCAACGACGGGGTGGTGTTCCACAACGACGAGCACCGGTTGCCCGCCGAGCCCGAGGGCTACTACCACGAGTACACCGTGCCGACGCCGGGATCGCCCGACCGTGGTCCGGGCCGGGTCATCACCGGGCGCCACCGCGAGTTCTACTACACCGCAGATCACTACCAGCACTTCGTGCGGGTGGACGTGAGCCGGTGAGCGCGGGGTCCGACGCGTCGAGCAGGGACGGTGTCATCCGGGCGATCTACGCGCAGGTGAGCGCCCCGGACTGGGCGGCGCCGAACCTGGACGCGCTCGCCGACGTGCTGCGTGACCTGTCCTGGCTGCCGCAGGGTCCGGTGACGATCGAGGTGCCCGACCTCACCGGCCTCGACCGGGCGAACCGCCGGCTACTACGGGCGGTGCTCGCCCGGGCGGTCGGCGAGTCGGCCGCATCGCCACGGCCCGTCCAGACTCGCGAGCACGATGAGCGGCACTGACGGGCGTCGCCGCAGCCTGCTCGTCCACCGCGACTTTCGCCTGCTGTGGGCGGGTCAGTCCACCAGTGACGTCGGGACGGCCGTCAGCACCGTCGTGCTCCCGCTGATCGCCGTCGTCTACCTCCACGCGAGCGCCTTCGAGGTCGGCGCCCTGTCCGCGGCCGAATGGGTCCCGTGGCTGTTGATCGGCCTGCCCGCCGGCGTGTGGGTCGACCGCTCCCGGTGCCGTCCGCTGATGCTGGCGTGCGATCTCGTCCGTGCGGTGCTCATCGCGAGCGTCCCGATCGCGGCCGCGTTCCACCGCCTGGGGCTGGGGCAGCTGTTCGCCGTCGCCGGTCTCACCGGCATCGCCACCGTGATCTTCCAGGTGGCCTACGTTTCCTACCTGCCGACGATGCTGCCACGCGAGGACCTGGTCGAGGGCAACGCCAAGCTGCAGGGCAGCGGCGCGGTCGCCCAGGTCGTCGGGCCCGGAATCGGCGGCGCGCTCGTGCAGGTGTTCCGGGCGCCGTTCGCGCTCGTCGCGGACGCGGCGAGCTACCTGATCTCGGCCGCAGCCCTGCTGGCGATCCGGGCGCGCGAGGTGCCGCACGAGCCGTCCGTCCGCCACCTGCGCCGCGAGATCGCCGAAGGCGCACGCTACGTGGCGGGCGACCCGCTGTTGCGGGTCTTGACGATCTCCCCTGCGATCGCGAACTTCTTCTTCACCGGCTACGGCGCGATCGAGGTGTTGTTCCTGGTGCGCGCAGTGCACCTGCAGCCGGCGAGCGTCGGCTTGCTGGTCGGCGTCGTGAGTCTCGGCTCCGTGCTCGGCGCCGCGCTGGCGCGCCCGGTCGGCCGGCGGATCGGCACGGCGCGGGCGATCTGGCTGGTGACGCTGGTGACCTCGCCGTTCGCACTGCTGATCGCGCTGACGACCCGTGGCGCCGGGCTGGTGTTCTTCCTGGTGGGCAACACCGTCATGTTCGTCGGCGTGCTGATCTACAACGTGACGGTCGGGGGCTTCCGGCAGGCGTACTGCCCGCCGCAGGTGCTCGGGCGTGTCGTCGCCACGATGCGCTTCGTGCTGTTCGGCACGGTGCCACTCGGCGCGCTCGCCGGCGGCGCGCTCGCGGGCTGGCTCGGCACGCGCGACGCGGTGTGGGTGCTCACCGCCGGCAACGTCCTGCCTGCGTTCGTGCTGCTCGCCTCGCCGCTGCGCCGGATGCGCGAGCTGCCCGACGGTCCCGCGGGCCTGGCCGATTGCGTGCCCGCGGTGCCGCACACTTGACGGCGTGCCCTCAGCGCTTCCCCACGGTGATCCCGCGCCGCCGGACGGCCGCCTGCCCCGCGCCGCCCTTGACGTAGCGCGCGAACGCCCGTTCGGCGTCTACGTCCACGTCCCGTTCTGTCAGGCGCGCTGCGGCTACTGCGACTTCAACACCTACACCGCCGCCGAGCTGGGCCCCGGCGTGAGCCGCGGCTCCTACGCCGACACGCTGCTGCACGAGATCCGCCTGGCCGCCGACGTGCTCGGGCGTGATGACGGCGCGGGCGTCCGGATCGGGCCCGCGTCCAGGATGGTCTTAGGTGGCGGCACGCCGACGCTCCTGCCGGCCGAACACCTCGGACTGGTCATCCGCGAGGTGGCCGAGCGGTTCGGACTCGCCGACGACGTCGAGATCACCACCGAGGCCAACCCGGAGACCGTCACGTCGGGCTACCTCGCCAAGCTGCGCGAGGCCGGATTCACCCGGGTGTCGATCGGGATGCAGTCTGCGGTGCCACGCGTGCTGGAGGTGCTCGATCGCCGGCACCGCCCGGGCCGTCCCGAGGCCGCGGTCGCCGAGGCGCACGCAGCCGGCTTCGAGCACGTCAATCTGGATCTCATCTACGGCGCGCCGTACGAGCGCGATGCGGACTGGCAGGCATCGCTCGACGCGGCAATCGGCGCCGGGCCCGACCATGTCAGTGCCTACGCGCTGGTTGTGGAGCACGGGACGCCGCTGGCCAGGCAGGTCGCGCAGGGCGTCGTCCCCGCGCCCGACGACGACGTGCTGGCCGACCGGTACCTGCTGGCCGACGAGACGTTGGCCGCGGCCGGTTTCCAGTGGTACGAGGTCTCGAACTGGGCGACCTGCGCGGCGGCGCGCTCGCGGCACAACCAGTTGTACTGGAGCGACGCGAGCTGGTGGGGCTTCGGTCCCGGCGCGCACAGCCATGTCGGCGGCGTGCGCTGGTGGAACGTGAAGCACCCGTCGCGGTACGCCGCCGCGGTCGAGTCCGGACGCAGCCCCGCAGCCGGGCGGGAGACGCTCGGGGCGCAGGCCCGCCACACCGAGAAGGTGATGCTCGGCGTGCGGCTGCGGGAGGGCTTGGACCTGCAGGAGCTGCCGGAGCCGGCGCAGGCCAGCGTGCCGCAGCTGGCCCGGTGGGGGCTGCTCGAGTACGCGGGGATCCAGGACGGACGCGTCGTGCTCACCCAGCGCGGCCGGTTGCTGGCCGACGCCGTGGTGCGCGAACTGCTGGCGTGAGTCCGGCGGAAACCAGCGGGATCAGGGGTTCGCCGGCCGCAGCGCGTCCAGGTCGAGCACGCGCACGTGCAGCGTGTTGCGGTTCTGCAGGGCCGCGCGCAACGCCCGGTGCAGGCCGTCCTCAAGGTAGGTTTCGCCGTGCCACAGCACCGCGTGGGGGAACAGATCCCCGTAGAACGTCGAGTCCTCGTCGAGCAGGTGGTCCAGCGCCAGTTCGCGCTTGGTGGTGGTGAGCTCGTCGAGGCGGACCGGGTGCGGCGCGACGGCGGCCCAGTCGCGAGCCGAGAGCCCGTGGTCCGGGTAGGGGCGGCCGTCCTGAACTGCCTTGAAGATCACGACGCCTCCCCTCTGCAGGTCGGACATTTCCCTCCCGACCCTAGCTTGGCCGGCGCCTCTAAGCTGGTGAGGCAGGAATCGATCGTGGGGAGCGCGGGTCGGGTAATGAGCGTCGAGGACCGCAAGCTCGAGGTGCTGCGTGCCATCGTCGCCGACTTCATCGCCACCAACGAGCCGGTGGGCAGCAAGGCGCTGGCCGACCGGCACAACCTGGGCGTCTCGCCGGCGACGATCCGCAACGACATGGCGGTGCTGGAGGAGGAGGGGCTGATCGCCCAGCCGCACACCAGCGCCGGCCGGGTGCCCACCGATGCCGGCTACCGGGTGTTCGTCGACCGGCTGACGGCCTTCAAACCGCTCAGCGCCGCGGAGAAACGCGCCATCCAGACCTTCCTCGACGGCGCCGTAGACCTCGACGACGTGCTGCATCGGGCGGTGCGCACGCTGGCGCAGCTCACCCGCAACGTCGCCGTCGTCCAGTACCCGTCGCTGTCGCGCTCGCGGGTGCGCCACCTGGAGTTGGTGTCGCTGAGTGCCGCGCGGCTGATGCTGGTGGTGATCACCGACACCGGACGGGTGGAGCAGCGTGTCGTCGAGCTGCCGGTGCCGGTGCCCGGCGCGTCGGTGGCCGAACTACGCGCGACGTTGAACACGGAGCTGCGCGACCGGCTGCTGTCGGAGGCGCCGGAGATCATCGGCGAGTTGCCGGCGCAGGTGTCCCCGCAGCTGCGCGGGCTGCTCGCCACCCTCACCTCCGTGCTGCTGGAGGCGCTCGTCGAGCAGCACAGCGACCGCATCGTGCTCGGCGGTACGGCCAACCTGACCGAGCACGCGCTGGACTTCCCCGCGATCCGGCCCGTTCTGGAGGCGCTGGAGGAGCAGGTGGTGCTGCTGCGCCTGCTCGACCAGTCGGTGGCCACCAGCCAGGTGCTCGTGCGCATCGGCAACGAGAACGAGCATGAGGGCTTGCTGTCGACGTCGGTGGTGACCAGTGGCTACGGGATGCACGGCGCGGCGCTCGGGGCCGTCGGCGTGCTCGGGCCGCGGCGCATGGACTACGCGCACACCATGGCCCGCGTGGCGGCGGTGGCGCGCTACGTCGGCGAGCTGCTCGAGGAACGCTGAGGCGCTCGGCAGCCCGTGGCGTCCGTACACTGGTCTGGCACTCGCCGGTCGTGAGTGCCAGAGAACTTTCGAGGACGGTTCGTGGCTGACTCCCCACGCGATTACTACGGAATGCTCGGCGTGCGCAAGGACGCGACGCCCGAGGAACTCAAGCGTGCCTACCGCAAGCTGGCGCGCGAGCTGCATCCCGACGTCAACTCCGACCCGTCCGCGCAGGACAGGTTCAAGGCGGTCACCACCGCCTACGAGGTGCTGACCGATCCCGACAAGCGCCGCATCGTCGACCTCGGCGGCGACCCGCTGTCGCAGGGGGCCGGCACCGCGGGCAACCCGTTCGCCGGATTCGGTGGGTTCAGCGACGTGTTCGAGGCGTTCTTCGGCGGCGGTGGTGCGCAGGGCGGCGGACGTGGGCGGCGTTCGCGCATGCGCCCGGGTGCCGACGCGCTGTTGCAGATGTCGCTGACGCTGGAGGAAGCCGCCTTCGGCGTGCGCCGCGAACTCAGCGTCGAGACCGCGGTGCTCTGCACGACCTGCGCCGGCCGCGGCTGCGCCCCGGGCACCTCGCCGCGCACCTGCGCCACGTGCGGGGGCGCAGGGGAGATCCAGTCGGTGCAGCGCTCGTTCCTCGGCCAGGTGATGACCACCCGGTCGTGCTCGGCGTGCGGCGGCACCGGCGAGCAGATCACCTCGGCGTGCCCGACGTGCGGCACCGAAGGCCGGGTGCGCACCCGGCGCACCATCACCGTCGACGTACCGGCCGGCATCGAGGACGGCATGCGGATCCGCCTGTCGGCACAGGGCGAAGTGGGTCCCGGTGGCGGACCGGCCGGAGACCTCTACGTCGAGATCTCCGAGCTGCAGCACGACACGTTCATCCGCGACGGCGCCGAGCTGCACTGCACGATCACGGTGCCGGTGACGGCCGCGGCCCTCGGCAGCGACCTCGTGCTGAGCACCCTCGACGGCGAGGAGAAGATCGAGATCCGGGCCGGCACGCAGAGCGGCACGGAACTGATCGTCCGCGGTAAGGGTGTCCCGCGGCTACGCAGCTCCGCGCGCGGCGACCTGCACGTGCACATTGAGGTCCGTACCCCGACGCGCCTGGACGTCGAGCAGGAGCGGTTGCTGCGCGAACTCGCCGCGCTGCGCGACGAGGACGTCGCCGCTGTCACGAAGGGGAGCAGCCTGTTCGGCAAGGTCCGAGACGCGTTTCGGTGACGCCGGCGCTCTTCTACGTCGACACGCTGCCCCCCGGCGACTCGGTGCTGCTGCTCGGCGACGAGGGACGGCACGCGGCACGGGTGCGCCGCCTGGCCCCCGGCGAGCGCGTGCAGATCGGCGACGCCGCCGGAACCGTGCTGGACTGCACGGTTGCCCAGGTGCGCCCGGACGGCCTGCTGCTGCACGCCCGATCGCGCTGCACCGTCCCCGTTCCCGACCCGCGGCTGGTCGTCGTGCAGGCGCTGCCGAAGGGCGAGCGTGCCGAGCTCGCCGTCGAGTCGATGACCGAGCTCGGTGTGGACGAGATCGTGCCGTGGCAGGCGTCGCGCTCGATCACGCAGTGGCACGGCCCGCGTGCCGACAAGGCACTGGCACGGTGGCGGCGGGTCGCCCGCGAAGCCGCCAAGCAGAGCCGTCGGCCGTGGGTCCCGTCCGTCGCGCCGGTCGAGACGACTGGGCAGGTCACCGCTCGTCTCGCTACTGCAAGCGGCGGTCTCGTGCTGCACGAGTCGGCGACGTCCGCGCTCGCCAGCTGCCCGGTGCCCTCCACCGGCGTGCTGGTGGTGGTGGTCGGCCCGGAGGGCGGCATCAGCGACGACGAGCTGGAGCGCTTCGCCGCGGCGGGCTCGAGTGCGGTGCGACTCGGCGACGCGGTGCTGCGGACCTCGACTGCCGGCGCAGCTGCCCTGGCTGCGTTGTCGCTGCGCTTGGGCCGCTGGTCCTGAGGCGCACAGCCCGGCGACAGTAGGCTCTCGGGAATGGCCGAGGACTGCGTGTTCTGTTCCATCGTCGCCGGCGACATCGAGGCGGCGACGATCTTCGACAACGCCGACGTGCTCGCCTTCGCCGACCGCAACCCGCAGGCGCCGGTGCACCTGCTCGTCATCCCGAAGAAGCATGTGCGCGACCTCGCGGAGCTGGGCGCCGATCCCGAGACGGCCGCCGCGCTCGTGGCCGGGATCCGGGCCGTCGCGGAGCAGGAGAAGATCACCGATTTCCGCACCGT
The DNA here is from genome assembly GCA_051000395.1 of Jatrophihabitantaceae bacterium. Taxonomy (GTDB): domain Bacteria; phylum Actinomycetota; class Actinomycetes; order Mycobacteriales; family Jatrophihabitantaceae; genus JBPCOI01. Next base: position 6,366 of record JBPCOI010000099.1, on the reverse strand, counting down.
GTTCAACACCGGAGCGGGAGCGCATCAGACCGTGTTCCACGTCCACGCGCACCTGCTCGCGGGCCGTGCGTTCAGCTGGCCGCCGGGCTGAATCCAGGCGACAGGACGGCACGCGCCGCTACAGTGGACAGGCACTTGCCGCCGACCAGAGAGCAGAACTTGTCCGACCCCACTTCAGGTCCCAGGCCTATCCAGGATCGCGTTTCCACCGTCGTGGTGGTGCCCGGTGAGCAGGCGATGGTCTCGCTGCTCGGATCGCGCGACGAGCTGCTGCGGGTGATCGAGCGCAGCCTCGACAGCGACGTCCACGTCCGTGGCAACGAGATCACGATCACCGGAGCGGCCGGCGACAACGCGATAGCGGTGCGCCTGTTCGAGGAACTGCTCGAGCTGGTCAAGGCCGGTCAGCACCTGACCCCGGACTCGGTCACCCGCGCCCTCGGCATCCTGTCCGCCGATTCCGGCGAGCGGCCGGCCGAGGTGCTCAGTCTCAACATCCTCTCGCGGCGCGGCAAGAACATCCGTCCCAAGACGCTGAACCAGAAGCGCTACGTCGACGCGATCGACAAGCACACGGTGGTCTTCGGCATCGGGCCGGCCGGCACCGGCAAGACCTACCTCGCCGTCGCGAAGGCGGTGCAGGCGCTGCAAGCCAAGCAGGTCACCCGGATCATCCTGACTCGCCCGGCGGTCGAGGCGGGCGAGCGCCTGGGATTCCTGCCCGGCACCCTCTACGACAAGATCGACCCGTACCTGCGGCCCCTGCTCGACGCCCTGCAGGACATGCTCGATCCCGAGTCCATCCCGCGGCTGACCCAGGCCGGCACGATCGAGATCGCACCGCTGGCCTACATGCGCGGCCGCGCGCAGCCCCGCACTGCCCTGGTCGCAACCCCGCAGGGATTTTCTCCGATCGGCAGCCTGCGCGTCGGCGACCTGGTGATCGGTTCGAACGGATTGCCGACGCCGGTGCTCGGGGTCTATCCGCAGGGTCGAAAGCAGCTGTTCCGGGTTCGCACGCAGGACGGTGCCAGCACCCTGTGCTGCGGTGAACACCTCTGGGCGGTGTCCACGCCCGAGGACCGTAGCCACGGCCGGCCCCCGCGCGTGCTCCAGACGCGGGAAATGATCGGCCGCCTCACCCGCGGCCGGGTCCATCGCTACGAGCTGCCAGTGACGCGTCCGGTGGAGTTCGAGCCACACGAACTTCCGCTGGCCCCCTACGCGCTCGGGCTGGTGATCGCCGACGACGCTCCGGTCAGGTCGGCCATCCCGTCGTCCGGCATCGTGGACGAGGAGTTGTCCGTCGCGCGCGCGGTGGCGCTGGAGGCCCGCAACGAGCGGGGCAGCGTCCTCGTCGCGGACCCGATCACCCACGCTCTTCGCGACCTCGGGCCCGCGGGGACGCGCCCGCAGGAGAAATTCATCCCGCGGAGCTACCTGTTCGGCTCGGCAAGCGCTCGAATCGCTTTGCTGCAAGGGCTGTTGGACGGCGGTGGCGACCCGGTCCACCAGCGGGACCGGACCTGCCGCATCCACTACGCAACGTGCTCGTCACACCTCAGCGACGATGTCGTGTTCCTCGTCCGCTCGCTCGGCGGAGTCGCGTGCTCGCGTCGTCAGCGGGACGACAGCTACGCGCTGGAGATCCGGCTTCCGGCCGACATCGGACCGTTTCGACTGTGCCGGAAGCAGGCCGTCTATCGCGCGAGCGGCGGTGGCCGGCCGACGCGCTTCATCGACAGCATCGAAGCGGCCGGAGAGGACGAGGCGATCTGCATCCAGGTGGCCGCAGCCGACTCGCTCTACGTGACCGATGATTTCCTGGTCACGCACAACACCCTCAACGATGCGTTCATCATCCTCGACGAGGCGCAGAACACCACGCCTGAGCAGATGAAGATGTTCCTGACCCGTCTCGGGTTCGGCTCGAAGATCGTCGTCACCGGTGACGTCACGCAGGTCGACCTACCGGGCGACACCCGCAGCGGCCTGAAGGTGGTGCGCGGGATCCTCGGCGAACTCGAGGACGTGCACTTCGCGAACCTCACCTCGACCGACGTCGTGCGGCACCGCCTGGTCGGTGAGATCGTCGACGCCTACGAGCGTTGGGACGCCTCGGAGGAAGCGGCTTCCGCAACCCAGCACCCCGTCCACCAGCGCCCCCACCGCGCCAAACCGAGACGATGACGCACCGGCGCGCCGAAGCTCTGCCGGACAGGTACGGCTCGCGGTGACCACAGAGATCAACAACGAGTCGGGCGCCGAGGTCGACGAACTCGCGCTCGCCCAGTTGGGCAGGTTCGTGCTGGACGCGCTCGGCGTCAACCCGCTGGCGGAGCTGTCGGTCGTGCTGCTCGACCCCGAGGCGATGGCCGCGCTGCACCTGCAGTGGATGGACCTATCCGGCCCGACCGATGTGATGGCGTTTCCGATGGACGGTGCCGACGGCCCGGTGGAGCGTCTCGACCCGTCCGCTCCGCCGGCCACCGACGAGGGGATCGGGCAGGCAATGCTCGGCGACGTCGTGCTCTGCCCGGCGGTTGCCGCGGATCAGGCCGCCTCGACCGGGCACTCGACCGAGGCGGAGCTGCACCTGCTCTGCACGCACGGAATCCTGCACCTGCTGGGCTACGACCACGGCGAGCCGGACGAGGAACGCGAGATGTTCCAGCTGCAGGCGGCCCTCGTGGCCGACTGGGCCAGGCACAGCGGCCGCGGCCCGATCCGGGCGCCGGTGCCCGGCACCGGTGGGGACGGGTCGGCGTCGTGAGCGCGGCCGACGTGATCGCGCTGGTGATCGCGATCTGCCTGGTGCCGCTCGGCGGTCTGCTGGCCTGCGTCGACTCGGCGCTGGCGCGAGTGTCGGTGGCGCGGGTGGAGGAGTTCCTGCGGGAGGACCGCAAGGGTGCCCGGGCGCTGCGGACGATCGTTGCCGACCGCGCGCCGTACACCAACCTGCTGCTGATGCTGCGGGTCACCTGCGAGCTGTCGGCGACCGTGCTCGTCGCGATCGTGGCGCGGACGCAGTTCGGCACCCGCTGGCCGGTGCCGTTGCTGACCGTCGTGGTGATGGTGGTGATCTCCTATGCCGTGGTGGGCGTCGGGCCCCGAACCCTTGGCCGCCAGCACCCCAACGCCGTGGCCCTGGCCGGGGCGGGGGCGGTGCGCCTGCTCGGCCGCGTGTTCGGCCCACTCGCGTCCCTCCTGACGCGCGTCGGCAATGCGATCACTCCCGGACGGGGCTTTCGCGACGGCCCGTTCGCCTCCGAGGTCGAGCTACGTGAACTCGTCGACCTGGCCGAGGAGCGCGGCGTCGTCGAGCACGGCGAGCGGCAGATGATCCAGTCAGCGTGCGAGCTCGACGACACGATCGCCCGCGAGGTGATGGTGCCGCGCACCGAGATCGTCTGGATCGAGGGCAGCAAGAGCGTGCCGCAGGCACTGGCTCTGGCGTTGCGGAGTGGCTTCTCCAGGATCCCGGTCACCGGCGAGAACCTCGACGACGTCGTCGGCATCGTCTACCTCAAGGACCTCGCCCGCCGCGGGCAGGACGTGGAGCGGGCCCGCGTCACGCACGTCGCGGACGTGATGCGCTCGGCGACCTATGTGCCGGAGTCCAAGCCCGTCGACGAGCTGTTGCGGGAGATGCAGGCGCATCGCACGCACATCGCGATCGTCATCGACGAGTACGGCGGCACGGCCGGGCTCGTCACGATCGAGGACATCCTGGAGGAGATAGTCGGCGAGATCACCGACGAGTACGACGTGGAGCGCGCACCGGTCGAGCGCATCGACGCAGACACTGCCCGCGTGACGGCGCGGCTCGCCGTAGAGGATCTTGCCGAGCTGTTCGGGGTGAGCGTCCCGGACCGCGACGACGTCGAGACCGTGGGCGGCTTGCTCGCCGACGCCCTGGGGCGAGTGCCGATCCCGGGGGCGAGTGCGCAGAGGTACGGGCTGGAACTTGTCGCCGAGAACGCGGGGGGACGCCGCAACCGCATCGACACCGTGCTGGTGCGCCGGTTGCTCGACCCGGGCGGGGACCCCGACGCGGAGGACGACGACCATGAGCGCGCTCGACCCTGAGGACGCCAAGCTGCTGACGCTAGCGCGCTCGGCCCGGGCGCGCGGCGGCACGGCGCAGGGCGCCGCGGTGCGCGACGCCGACGGGCGCACCTACGTCGCGTGCAGCGTCGCGTTACCGAGCCTGCAGCTGAGCGCCCTGCAGCTCGCGGTCGCGATGGCGGTCGCGTCCGGTGCGGCCGGGCTGGAGTGCGCTCTGGTGTTCGGCGATGATCCCGCGGACCCGGCCGGGGTTCTCGCCGTGCGCGACGTCGCGCCGCAGGCGCACGTCCTGTTCGCGCTGGCGGACGGCAGCCTGCGCTGAGCGTCCAACGGCAGCGGAGCGTCGGCACCGTGATTCCGAGACGCGCGTTTTGCCTCCCACGGGTTACCGTTCGGAAGTGGCTGGCCAGGATTCGGGGGGGAGAACGAGGTGACCGATTCGGCAACCGGCGGCGGTAATGGCGGGCAGCCGGCCGATCGCAAAGCACGCAACTGGGGCCTGCGCAGGGCGCAGCGCACGGCACGTGAGGCTGCAGATCTCGCCAGGGCCGATGAGCCCTTCCTGCAGGCGCAGCTGAGACCTGCCCGACCGTGGATGCGGCAGAACGGGGAGGCCGTCGGCACGTCCAGCGATGCGACGGACTTTTCCGGCACCGGGCAGTCCGGGGAACTGGCCGAGGAAGGTCCACACGGCTGGCGGCTGCTCGATCCGACACGACCCTGGCAGCGTCGCGTGCAGAAGCGTTCCGGGACGGCGCAGCCGTCCCAACCGCCGAACTCCGGCACAGACGCGGGCGAGCAGCCGGCGCCCTCCCTGGCCGGGAGGCCTACCCCCGGCGGTGTGCCGAGCACCGAGGGCGGCGGCGACGTCGGTGGGTCGCCGCGGGCAGGCGCCGAACCTGGCGCTCAGGAGCGCTCCGATGAGCTCGCAGCGCGTCTCGAGCGCCTGGAGCGGGAGCGGGCCGCCGACGTGGCACGGCACGAGGCCACAGTGCGCGAGCTGGAGCAGCAGCTCCACGGCCGCGCCGAACTGGCCGCTGCGCTGCAAGCTGAGACTGACCGCCGCGTGGCTGCCGAAGCGGCGCTCGACGCCGAATCGCGTCGTGCGGGCGAGCTGGAGAACCAGGCCCGAGGCCGTGCCGAGGCCGAAGCTGCCGCGCACGAGCGCGCTGGCGAGACAGAGCGTGCGGGTGAGCAGCGGCTGGTGGCGATGCGGGCGCAGCTGGCCGAGGAGTTGGCTTTCGAGCGCGCGGCGGCTGCGGAACAGCTGGACGCGGCGCGGCGCGAGCAGGCGGTCGAGCGGGAGCGGCGGGAGGCGGTTGAGCAGCGGCTCGCCGACGCGCAGGCTCGGGCCGCACAGGTCGAGTTGCGGGCGCAGGAAGGGAGTGCTCAGGCCGAGGGACGCCTTACCGAGGCGCAGGAACGTCTGGCCGAGGCGGACAGGGCTGCCGGGCAGCGCGTCGCCGAGCTGGAGGACCGCGTCGCGCAGGCCGAGCGGCAGGCGCAGGAAAATGCCGAGCGCGCTGGTGAGGCGGAACGGGCGGGGGAGCAGCGGCTGGTGGCGGTGCGGGCGCAGGTGGCCGAGGAGTTGGCTTTCGAGCGCGCGGCGGCTGCGGAGCAGCTTGACGTGGCGCGGCGCGAGCAGGCGACCGAGCGGGAGGGTCGGGAGGCGGTTGAGCAGCGCCTGGCAGAGGCAGACAAGGCCTCCGGGCTGCGTGCCGCCGAGCTGGAGGAACGCGTCGCGCAGGCCGAGCGGCAGGCGCAGGGGCATGCCGAGCGCGCTGGCGAGGCGGAACGGGCGGGGGAGCAGCGGCTGGCGGCGGTGCGCACCGAGGTGGCCGAGGAGCTGGCCTTCGAACGGCTGATGGCGGCGGAGCAGCTGGACGCTGCGCGGCGCGAGCAGGCGACCGAGCGGGAGCGGCGGGAGGTCGTTGAGGGGCGCCTCGCCGACGCGCAGGCGCGGGCCGCGCAGCTCGAATCGCAGGCGCAGGAGCGCCTGGCCGAGGCGGACAGGGCCTCCGGGCGGCGCGTCGCCGAGCTGGAGGACCGAATCGCGCAGGCCGAGCGGCAGGCGCACGAGCACGCCGAGCGTGCCGGCGAGGCGGAACGTGCCGGTGAGCAGCGGCTGGCGGCGGTGCGCACCGAGGTGGCTGAGGAACTGGCGTTCGAACGGCTGATGGCAGCGGAGCAGCTGGACGCGGCGCGGCGAGAGCAGGCAACCGAGCGGGAGCGGCGGGAGGCGGTTGAGCAGCGCCTGGCCGAGGCAGACAAGGCCTCCGGGCTGCATGCCACCGAGCT
>JBPCOI010000033.1:0-9484 GCA_051000395.1 Jatrophihabitantaceae bacterium | reverse complement strand
GCCGTGGGCGACGCTGCCGGCTGCCGTCGCCGCCGCGGACGACGGTGACCCGCCGCTGGCCGTGCCGCAGCGGCTGCCGAGCGAGCTCGCCGGCCTTGCCGAGCTGCCCTTCGAGCAGCTCAGCCGCCTCGAGCAGGCCGTCCTCGGCCGCTGGCTCGACACGGCCCTGCAGGCCTGGCCCACCCGCCGTTCGCGCCGCTTCGCCGTGGACCGCCGCGGACACCGCGTCGCCATGCGCCCGACGCTCGCCCGCGCGCGGCGCACCGGCTGGGAGCCGGCCAAGCTGGTGCGGGTCCGCGCGCTGCAGCGGCCCCGCCGGGTGGTGCTGGTCTGCGACGTCAGCCAGTCCATGCAGGCTCAGGCGAGCGCGTACCTCCACCTGGCCAGGGCGCTCGCGCTGCGCGCGGACGCCGAGGTGTTCGCCTTCGCCACGACGCTGACCCGGCTCACCCCGGTGCTGGCCGAACGCTCGGCCGAGGTCGCGATCGAGCAGGCGAGCGCGAAGGTGCTCGACCGCTTCGGCGGCACGCGGATCGCCTCGAACCTGACCGTCCTGCTCGGCTCGCACCATGCCGGCGCGCTGCGCGGAGCGGTGGTGATCATCGGCTCGGACGGCTGGGACAGCGAGCCGCCGCACCAGCTCGCGGCCGTCATGGCCAGGCTGAACCGGCGGGCCCACCGGGTCATCTGGATGAATCCCCGCGCATCGGCCCCCGGTTTCGAGCCGCGGGTCGCGACGATGGCCGCGGCGCTGCCCTACTGCGACGAGTTCCTGCCGGCGGACACCTTCGCCTCGTTGCAGCGGGTGCTGGCCGCGGTCGCCCGGCATGCGAACCGGGCCTGCCTCAGCTCCACAGCGTCACGTGGATCGACGGGCGGAACCGGCCCACGGTGACCCCGGAGCCACGCAGCATCGCCTGGATCGCGCGTGGCGTGCTGACGAATCGGGTCAGCTCCGCCCCGGCCGACGACGCGCCGCGTTCGGTCAGGGTGAGGATGTGCCACGCGCCCTCGGCGTGCAGCTGCTGACCGTGCCCGATGACGCGCCTGAGGTCGCCCGTGGCGAGGTCCTGGGAGACCGCGAAGGACAGCGCGAGCGCGATTCCCTTGCCCCGCTTGGCCTCATCCACCGCGGCGGCATGGCTCTGGAAGATCCGCTGGTGGACCTCGGGAACGTCCAGGCGCCGCAGCAGCGTCTGGACGAGGCCCTGGTGCGCGGCGGCCGACGGGCCCAGGACCCAGGTCTGCTCGCGCAGCTCACCGACGCTGGCCTGGATCTGAGTCAGCGGGTGCTCGGGAGCTGCCACCGCCACGACCTGGTAGTTGAGGATCGGCATGCTGGTGATCACGGCGTCGCAGTCCTGCGGGCGCGGCCCGATCGCCACGTCCACCGTCCTGGTGAGCAGCAGGGCGGCGAACTCCCCGGGGCTGTGCTCGCTGAGTTCCACGTCCAGGTCGTCGGCGCGGCGCGCGAAGAGCTCGATGAGCCCGGGCGCGGCGTGCTCGGCGAACAGGCTGGACGTCGCGATGCGCAGCAGCCGCCGGCCGCCGCCGGCCTGGCGCACCTCGCGCACGGTGCGGTCCTGCAGGCCGAGCAGCTCGGCGGCCCGGCTGGCCAGGCGCAGCCCGCCGGGGGTGAAGGCGAGCCCGGACGCGGTGGGGGTGAACAGGCGGTCGTCGAGTTCGCGGCGCAGCTGCCCGACGTGCAGCGACACCGCCGCGTCGGTGACCGACAGCTCCGCTGCCGCCCGCTTCACCGAGCCGAGCCGCACGACCGCGGCGAAGGCACGCAGCTGCGTCGGGGTCACAGCCGACGCTCGGCTGCCCGGCGGCGGCCGGTCAGCTCTCGGAGCCGGACGGATCCTGCCGTTCGCGTGCGGTGTCGCCGTCGGTCCTGGGCTCGCCCACCCCTCGGACTTCGGGCATCTGCTCGACGCGGGACTCGCCGGAGGCGGCCTGCCCGGAGGGGGTGTGCATGCCCTCGACCTGGCTGCCGTCCTCGGCCTTGGCGACCGCCTCGTCGACGGTGGCGCCACTGCGCTCGTGCTCGGGCGCGCCGAGGGAGTCCGGCCGGCTCGATTCGCCGGAACCTGGTGTGCTCAACTCGGCCTCCAAAGATGACGTGGATCACAGCTGCGTCCAGTATCTACCCGCGTCCACCGGACGCAATCGACGCAGAACCTGACACGAGTGTGGTAGGTTCCTCGCGATGCAGTCCTTGACGATCCAGCAGACAGCCGAGGCCACCGGGTGGTCTCAGCGCATGCTGCGCTACTTGGAGCAGGCCGGTCTGGTGGCCGCCCTGCGCACGCCCGGCGGCCACCGGCATTACGGCCCGCGGCAGGTCGAGCGGCTGCAGAAGCTCCGCGGGCTGCTCGACGGCCACGACCTGGGGATCACCGACATCGCCTTCGAGGTCCGGATGCGCACCGATCCGCACCTCGCCAGGGCCGTCGACGACTGGTTCGGCCCGCTGCACCGCTCCGCCATCCCGCCCGGGGCAGGCATCTACCGCCGCCTCGCCACCGAAGTCCGCAAAGATCAAGGAGAACTCGTGAGCGTCAATTCCACCCCTGACCGCGTCCCTGACAGTGCCGGCAGCGTGCACGACTTCAAGGTCGCCGACCTGTCGCTCGCCGCGTTCGGCCGCAAGGAGATCCAGCTGGCCGAGCACGAGATGCCGGGCCTGATGGCGCTGCGCCGCGAGTTCGGCCCGTCCCAGCCGCTGAAGGGCAAGAAGGTCGCCGGCTCGCTGCACATGACCGTGCAGACCGCCGTGCTCATCGAGACGCTGAGCGCGCTGGGCGCAGATGTCCGGTGGGTCAGCTGCAACATCTTCTCCACCCAGGACCACGCTGCCGCCGCGACCGTGGTGGGACCGACCGGGACGCCCGAGTCGCCGCAGGGCGTGCCCGTCTACGCCTGGAAGGGCGAGACGCTCGAGGAGTACTGGTGGTGCACCGAGCAGATGCTCACCTGGCCGGACGGATCGGGCCCGGACTCCATCGTCGACGACGGCGGTGACGCCACGCTGCTGATCCACATGGGTGTCGAGTTCGAGGCAGCCGGTGCCGTGCCGGCGACCGACGAGAACGACTCGGAGGAGTACGGCATCATCCTCGACACGCTGCGCCGCTCCGTCGCCGAGCGCCCCGGTCACTACACCCGGATGGCCGCCGACATCATCGGCGTCACCGAGGAGACGACCACCGGCGTGCACCGTCTCTACGAGTTCGCCAAGGCCGGCACCCTGCTGTTCCCGGCGATCAACGTCAACGACTCGGTCACCAAGAGCAAGTTCGACAACAAGTACGGCTGCCGCCACTCGCTCATCGACGGCATCAACCGCGGCACCGACGTGATGATCGCCGGCAAGCTCGCGGTCGTGTGTGGCTACGGCGACGTCGGCAAGGGCTGCGTCGAGTCGCTGCGCGGGCAGGGTGCGCGCGTCGTCGTCACCGAGGTCGACCCCATCTGCGCGCTGCAGGCGGCGATGGACGGCCTGGAGGTCGTCACCCTGGAGGACGTCGTCACCAAGGCCGACATCTTCGTCACGACGACCGGTAACAAGGACATCATCATGGCCGAGCACATGGGCCAGATGAAGCACCAGGCCATCGTCGGCAACATCGGCCACTTCGACAACGAGATCGACATGGCCGGCCTGGCCAAGACGCCCGGCGTCCAAAAGATCGAGGTCAAGCCGCAGGTGCACGAGTGGAAGTTCAGCGACGGGCACTCGATCATCGTGCTGTCCGAGGGTCGCCTGCTGAACCTGGGCAACGCGACCGGTCACCCGAGCTTCGTGATGAGCGCGTCGTTCTCGAACCAGACGATCGCCCAGATCGAGATCCACACCAGGCGCGGGGAGTACGACAAGCAGGTCTACGTGCTGCCCAAGCATCTGGACGAGAAGGTGGCCCGGCTGCATCTGGACGCGGTCGGGGCGAAGCTGACCACGCTCACCAAGGCGCAGGCCGACTACATCGGCGTCGACGTCGCGGGACCGTACAAGTCAGACCACTACCGCTACTGATGCGCTCCGGCTGCGTCCGGTTCAGCCCGCGGAGGCGCTGAACGCGGGCAGATAGCCGCCGGATTGCCCGGCCGCGGTCGGGTGGTAGGACGCGGTGATCTCGCTCCAGTCCACCGAGTGCAGCCACGAGTTGCTGCCGTCGCAGATCTCGTGGCCGGCCGCGAAGGGCGAGCGCACATCGGCGAAGGTGAAGCCGTGCCGGGCGGCCGCGGAGGAGATCACGCCGTCCAGCACGTCCGCACCCTCGTTGATCTTGTTGCGGGACGTGCTGCTCAATCCGATGCAGAACCACGCCGACGTGTCGTAGAAGCGCGGGTAGCCGAGGACCACGACGTGGGCGTTGGGCGCGTGGCTGCGGATGCCGTTGTAGGCGTTGTCCAGCCAGCCCGGCAGCTGCGTGCGGGCGGTGTTCTCCGCCGCGTTGATCTCGCTGACGCAGGTGCTCGTGCCGAAGATGACGCAGTCCTCCAGCACGCCGGCGAAGTTCACGTCGTTGCCGCCGATCGTGATGCTGGCCAGCGTGGTGCTCGAGGTCAGCGCCGACAGCTGGCTCGCGACGACGTCGGTGGTCTTCGCGCCCGAGCACGCGACGGACGTGTAGCTCGCGGGCGCGTGGGCGTTGGTCCACAGTTGCGAGTAGGCCAGCGCGCTGCGTTCGCAACCGCCGCTCGAGGCCAGGTAGTCACCCGCCCCGACGCCGGAGGAGTAGGAGTCGCCGAGGGCGACGTAGCGCACGCCGGAGGCTGCGGAGGCGGGCACCGCAAGGGCCACCACCAGTGCGGCTAGGGCGGCGAGAACGACGGGGACGAGTGCGATTCGCGATCTGGGCACCGAAAACCTCCGAGTGTGGGCTGGCTCACTGGGATGATTCGTACCAGCAGACGGGCGCTGTGTACATGCTGAGCCGCAGTGCTCCGGCTCAGCTCGGCGGAGTGAACGGTGACTCAGGCGGCGACGGCACCGCGGTCGGTGACGGGTCGGGCGGCGCCAGCGGCGGACGGGGCGGCGCCAGCGGCGGACGGGGCGGTGCCGGGGACCAGGTCCGGGCACCTCCTCCGGGCGTTCCTGATCCCGCCGGCCACGCTCCGGGCGCTGCGGACCAGGATGGGCCGGCCGCGGCGAGCTCCGCCCGGCGCCGGCGCTCGGCCAGCACGCTCATCAGTACCGGTGCGGTGCGGACGTGCGGCGGCGGGGGCGGGGCGGTCACGGCCAGCACGCGCGCTCGCAGGTCGCTGCCGATCGCATCCTGGGCCGCGGGTTTCATCTGGTTGGCCCGGAGCACGAACTGCCGGATACCGAGCGCGAGCCGGTCGTCGAGGCGGCTGAGGTCCAGCGACATCGCCCACGGCTGCAGCTCGTAGGGAACCCAGAAGGCACGGGCGAATGCGGGATAGCTCGGTCCGCCGCGCTCGTTGAGCACGAAGGTCCCGGCCATCATGTCGCCCAGGCGCTTCTCGCGGGAGCTGACGGCCATCGTCGCGCATCCGAGGACCGTCGTGATCGGCGCGAGCAGCCCTGGTTTCTCCAGGATGAGGCCGGCCAGGCCACGCACTAGCGCGTGACGCAAACCGATCGGACCACCGTCGTCGCGCACCACCCGCAGCCCCATGCACAGCTTGCCGAGCGTGCGCCCGCGCGTCAGCCATTCGCACACGATCGGGTAGCCCGCCAGCAGCAGCACGAGCTCGACGATGAACACGGCACGCACGGCGGCGGTGTCTGCGCCGCCCGCGACGGCGATGTCGACGACGAGCAGGATCACGAACGCCAGGTACTGCGCCGCGAAGTCGATGAACACGGCGATCACGCGCGAGCCGAGTCCGGCGTGGCGCAGCTCGTACGCGACCCCTTCACCGGAAACCAGATCGCCTCCGTCTGTCACGGTCGCACCATAGACTGCGCAACACCGTGGACGTCGACTCCTTCATCGCCAGCCACTCCGCGGAGTGGGCGCGTCTGGAGCGCCTGTCCGCACGCCGCCGCCTGAATGCGACGGAGGCGGACGAGCTCGTGACGCTCTACCGGCGCGCTGCCACCCACCTCGCGCTCGTCCAGTCCCGTGCCCCGGATCCGACGCTCGCGGCGCGGCTGTCCGGGCTGCTCGCCTCGGCCCGCTCGGCCACGGTCGGGGGCGCCCGGACGAGCGGCTGGTCGGCGCTCGCCCACGGCGTCACCGTCGACTTCCCGGTGGCCGTCTACCGCACCTGGCGCTGGTCGGTGGGCACCGCGGCGGCCAACGTCGCGGTGGCAGCCGCGATGATGCTGTGGCTGCGCGCCCACCCGGACCGCCTCGATCGGCTCGTCTCCTCGGCCCAGGTGCGTCAGCTCGTCAACCACGACTTCCGCGACTACTACTCCGCGCACCCGGCGCAGGACTTTGCGGCGCAGGTGTGGACGAACAACGCGCTCGTCGGGGCGATGGCACTGTTTCTCGGCGTGACCCTCGTCGGGACGCTGTTCGTGCTGTGGCAAAACACCGTCAACCTCGGCATCGTCGGCGGCGCGATGCTGGGCGCGGGCAAGGCGCAGGTGTTCTTCGGGCTGATCCTGCCGCACGGGATGCTCGAGCTCAGTGCGGTCTTCGTCGCCGGCGGCATCGGCCTGCGCACCGGGTGGGCCTGGGTGGCGCCGGGGCGCTTGCCCCGTGCCCGCGCGCTGGCCGAGGCCGGCCGGACTGCTGCCGTCGTCGCCGTCGGCCTGGTCGGCGTGCTGCTGGTCTCGGGCGTGCTCGAGGCGTTCGTGACGCCGTCCGGGCTGCCGACCGCGGTGCGCATCGGCATCGGGGCCGTGGCCGAGATCGCGTTCGTCAGCTACGTCGTCGTGCTCGGCAGGCGAGGGGTGCGACACGGCGCGACCGGAGATCTCAGCGCCGAGGAGCGCGGCGACGTGCTGCCCGTCGCCTGAAATCAATTGGCGGCGCCAGTGACGCTGGCGCCAGCGTCGCGGACCGTCAGAGGCGCCCGGCTGCCTTGAGCTCGAGGTAGGCGTCGGTGACCCGCGAGGCGAATACGTCGGCCGGGCAGTCGACGACCTGGACCCCGAGCCGCTCCAGCTGCTCGGTGACGGCCCGCCGCGACGCTGCGGCGAGTTCCGCCGCCGCCGCGGTGTAGACGTCGGCTGCGTCCGCTCGGGCCGCGGCGAGCTCGGCGACGCTCGGGTCGGCCACCGAGGCCACGACCAGTTCGTGGCGAGCAGCGAGGGTGCGGGCGGCGGGCAGCAGCCCGGTGTCGGCAGCGGTGTCCAGCGCGCTGAACAGCACGATCAGCGCCCGCTTGGACACCTGGCGCAGCACCTCTGCCGCGAGCAGCTGCGGGTCCGTCTCGACGAGCGCCGGCTGCAGCGGGGTCAACGCCGTGACCAACTTGGGCAGCACGTCGCGCCCGGCAGTCGGGCCGAGGCGGGCACGCACGGCGATGTCCGCGGCCACGAGCGCGACCCGGTCACCCGCGCGCGCGGCGACCGCGGCGAGCAGCAGGCAGGCGTCCAGGGCCGCGTCCAGCCGTGGCTCGTCGCCGAGCCGGGCGGCCGAGGTGCGCCCGGTGTCGACGGCGAGCACGATGTGCCGGTCGCGTTCGGGTCGCCACGTGCGCACCACGACGTCGCGGGACCGCGCCGTCGCGCGCCAGTCGATCGCGCGCACGTCGTCGCCGAGCACGTAGGCGCGCAGGCTGTCGAACTCGCTGCCCTGCCCGCGCTGCCGGACGAGGACGGCACCGTCGATCTGGCGCAGCCGCGACAGCTTCTCCGGCAGGAACCGTCGCGAGCCGAACGCGGGCAGCACCCGTAGCGCTCCGGGAACGGGCAGGTGCCGCTGCCGCGCCGCCAGGCCGATCGGGCCGTAGGAGCGGATCGAAACCTCGGACGCGCGCCGCTCCCCGCGGCGGGTCGGACGCAGGCCGGTGCTCACCCGCCGCCGCTCGCCCGCTCCGATCCGCAACGCCTGCACCCGTGGCGTCGCGCCCGCCGAGGGCACCCACGCGTCGCGGACGAGCCCGTGCATGGCTCGCCGCCCGGTGTTGGCCACCGTCAGCACCGTCACCGCGCTCTCGCCGAGCCGTACCGCCGGACTGGCCTCGCGGCTCAGCTGCAGATCCGCGACGCGAGCCGCCAACGCGAGGTCGGCTGCGGTGGCTACGACGAGCAGCACCGCATAAGCGAGCACCGCGGCCGTCGACCAGGCGGCGACCAGCAGCCCGATCGCCGCCAGTGCGACCAGCCGCCCGGTGATCGTCACCGGTTACCGCGGCGCCGGGACGGAGGCAAGTACCGAGTCGAGGACCGAGGCGACCGTGACGCCTTCCAGCTCCGCCTCGGGTCGCAGCTGGATGCGGTGGCCGAAGGTGGGCCGCGCCAGCGCCTGCACGTCGTCCGGCGTGACGAACTGCCGCCCGGACAGCCACGCCCACGCGCGGGAGGTACCCAGCAGCGCGGTGGCGCCGCGGGGGGAGACGCCGAGCGCTACGGACGGCGCCGAACGCGTGGCGCGCACCAGGTCGACGATGTAGCCGAGGATGGCGGGATCGACGTGGAGCTCGCGCACCGCTGCGCTCGCGGCCGTGAGCTCTGCCGGCGAGGCGACCGGGCGGACCCCGGCTGCGGCCAGGTCCCGGGGGTCGAAGCCGGCGGCGTGCGCGGCCATGACCCGCAGCTCGGTGTCGCGGTCAGGCAGCGGCATCGTCACCTTCAGCAGGAACCGGTCCAGCTGCGCCTCGGGCAACGGGTAGGTGCCCTCGAGCTCCACCGGGTTCTGCGTGGCGATCACGCAGAACGGGTCGGGCAGCATCCGGGGATGCCCCTCGACGGACACCTGGCGTTCCTCCATCGCCTCGAGCAGCGCCGACTGGGTCTTCGGCGGTGTCCGGTTGATCTCGTCGGCCAGCAGCAGGTTCGTGAAGACCGGCCCCTCACGGAACTCGAAGCGCCCGGTGGTTGGGTCGTAGATCAGCGATCCCGTGACGTCGCCGGGCATCAGGTCCGCGGTGAACTGGATGCGGGTCGTCGTCAGCTCCAGCGCGGCGGCAAGGGTGCGTACCAGCAGCGTCTTGGCGACGCCGGGAACGCCTTCGACGAGCACGTGGCCGCGGCACAGCAGCCCGATCAACACGCCGGACACGGCAGGATCCTGGCCGAGCACGGCCTTGCCGACTTCGGCGCGCAAGCGCAGCAGCCCGTCGCGCGCGGTCGTCGTGGCGGACGGTTCGCTCACGCGGGCCCTCGTTCCGGTTGTGGGGAATACGTCCGTGCCGCGGCGGGCACTCCGGCCGCGTGTTCGAGCTCGTCGAGCTGCAGCGCCAGGCGCAGCAGGGCGGCGTCGTCGGCGGGTGCGGCACCGCCGAGAACGGCCAGCACGTCCTGCGGGGGACGGCGGCAGTGCAGCGCGAGCGCGGCCGCGAGGTCCGCGGCACTCGTGCCCCGCCGCAGCCCGAGGCGGCGGGTCAGCCGCTGGCT
>JBPCOI010000063.1:0-21416 GCA_051000395.1 Jatrophihabitantaceae bacterium | reverse complement strand
TTCGGCGACCATAGCGAGAGGGAAACGCCCGGTCCCATCCCGAACCCGGAAGCTAAGCCTCTCAGCGCCGATGGTACTGCGCGGGCCACTGCGTGGGAGAGTAGGACGTCGCCGGACACAACGTAGGGACGAGGGTCGTTCGGTTCGCCGGGCGACCCTCGTCTCATTCTTTTGGGACGGATCAACCGATGGCCCCAAGTGCAAGCGGTGGTCGCGGGCGCCCGCGCCCGGTCGAAAGCGGTTCACCGCGCGGTGCCGCCCGAGGTGCCGGGCGGGTATCGGATGGACGCGCCCGGTTGTCCCGGAATCCGGCGGGAGCAGGCGCCGAAGGGCGGCGCGAGCCAGGGCGTGACCTGAGCCGCCGTGCCGACGGCCGAACAGGCGGCACCGGTGCTGCACGCCGCGACGAGCGGGGCGGCTCCACCAAGTCCGGACACGCGGCCTCCGATCGCGCCCGGACCGCCTCGCCGGGTCGGATCGACTACAGCCGAGGCGCGGACGCGCAGAAGCGCGGATCAGTCGGACCCGGCGAGCGGAACCGAGCGGGACGCGAAAGCAGGCAAGGGGCAGGCAGTCCCGATCGGGCCGCTAGGCGCCCCGACAGCCGGTCCCGTGCGATCGACACCGGTAGCCAACGGCCGGTCCAACGCACGGCGGATGCCTCGAGCGTGCCGACGCGGGGGCGTCGCAGCGGTGACAGCGTGTCGCGCACGCCAGAGCCCGAGATCCCGGCCGGCATCGACATCACCGCACTTGAACGCTCAGTGCGTTCGGAGCTGCGTCCGCTGAGCAAACCGAATGCCGTGGCCGTGGCCGGGCATCTCGTTGCTGCGGGCAGTCTGCTCGAGCGCGATCCCCAGCTGGCGTTGGCGCACGCGCGTGCCGCGCGTGCCCGCGCATCACGGGTCGGTGCGGTGCGTGAGGCGGTCGGTGTCGCCGCCTATCACGCCGGCGAATGGTCTGAAGCTGTCACCGAGTTGCGGACCGCGCGGCGCATCACCGGCGACGCGCGCAACCTGCCGCTGCTGGCCGACTGCGAGCGGGCCCTCGGTCGCCCCGAGCAGGCGCTGCGCGCCCTCAACGATCCCGCGGTGGCCAAGCTCGACGCCGAGACCAGGGCGGAGCTGCTCATCGTGGTCGCCGGCGCGCGGCGTGACCTGGGTCAGCTCGATGCGGCCCTCGCGGTGCTGGCCCGCGGCGGTCTGGATCGTGACCGCCCCAGACCGGGAGCCTGCCGGCTGTGGTACGCCTACGCCGACGCGCTGGAGGCTGCTGGCCGCGACGGGGACGCGGCCACCTGGTTCGCCGCCTCCGCGGCGTTGGACCCGGATGGGGAGACCGACGCGGTGGAGCGCGCTGCCGCGCTCCTGTAGACCCTCCTGCTGACAATTTCTCGCGCGTCGTCCACAGGAACGCCAGCCATCCACAGGCCGCCGGATCCGCTTCCGCGCCGGCCCGGCGTTACGGATGATCGGCG
Organism: Jatrophihabitantaceae bacterium; assembly: GCA_051000395.1. Taxonomy (GTDB): domain Bacteria; phylum Actinomycetota; class Actinomycetes; order Mycobacteriales; family Jatrophihabitantaceae; genus JBPCOI01. The sequence continues at coordinate 19,939 of JBPCOI010000063.1, read as the reverse complement.
GCATGGACAACCCGACGCAGTTCCGCGAGGACGACAACCAGGTATTCTTGCGCGGCCGACTGGCCGCCGAAGCCGTGGCCCGGAAGCTGCCCAGCGGTGACGAACTGTGCGTGTTCCGGTTGGTCGTCGCGCGCCCGCCGGGCGCACGCGTTCGGGTCGACACGGTCGACTGTTCGACAACCCTGAGCCGGGTCCGCCGCACCATCGCCCGCGCCGAGCCTGGCACGGTCGTGCAGGTAAGCGGCTGCTTGCGCCGCCGCTTCTGGCGCGGCGGCGCGGGGTTGGCTTCCCGCTACGAGGTCGAGGTGTGCGCGGCCCGGATCAGCTCTCGTCCGCGAAACGTCGCATGACCAGACCCGACGCCGGCTTGGGCGTGAAGAGGGTGGACTTGCGCGGCATCCGCGCCCCGACGGAGGCGACCGCCGCGACCGCGCTCACTGGCGTCGCGCGCAGCAGCACCGCCGTACCGCGCGACTGCTGGGCGAGCACGAGGGCCTGCTCCAGTGAATGCGCGTATCCCACCGCCTCGACCGAATCACTCAGCTGCCATACCTGCTGCACGAGCGCTCGATGCAACACCGTGACGTCGAGATCGGTGAGCGCGTCTGGCTCGCCGGGTCTGCGGGCGGCGTCGGCGAGCCGCCCCGCCGAGTCCGTCAGCAGCACGCTGCGTTTGCCATCGGTGAGGACGGCCGCAAAGCCCGGCAGCCTCGCCGCGTGCTGCAGGGCATCCCGCGGGTCGGCGACAGTGACGACATCGGCCCAGCCCGCTGCATGCTCGAGCGCCCGGTCGAGCGGGATGCCGACGAGTACCCGGTGGATAGCGTGAACCTGCGGGCCGTAGCTGGAGCTGTCGACCAGCAGGGTGAGACCGCGATCCCACGCACCTGGCCCGTGCTGCGCGTCCAGCAGCTGCTGCAGTTTGCGGTACGTGGCGTAGCGATGGTGGCCGTCGGCGATGAGCGCGTGTCGCGGCTGCAGATCCTGCGCGACGGCCGCCTGGACCGCAGGATCGGTGATCGCCCACAACCGGTGAGTGATGGCGTCGGGCGTCGTCGCCTCGGCGATCGGGTCGCTGCCGTCGACGTCGCGCACCGCGTCCGACGCCGAGCCGCCCCCGTCGTAGACGAGGTAGATCGGCTCGACATTCGCCTCGGTCGCGCTCATCAGGGCGAGCCGGTCGGCCACCGGTCCGGCCATCGTGTCCTCATGCGGCAGAATGACACCGTCACTGGGGTCGCGAAGTTCGACCGCGCCAAGCAGGCCCCGAGTGCTGCCCGTACCGTCCTGCATCTCGTAGACGTAGAGGGCCCGGGCCTCGTCGAGCACGTAGGCGCCCGTCTGCGTCCAGTCACGCAAGCGCTGCGCCGCGTCCCGATACGCGTCCCTTCCATCGTCCGCGCGCGGGAGCACGACCGACACCGCGTTACCCGGATCCGCCGCCAACAGACGCGCTCGCAACGCGTCATCGATCACGTCATAAGGCGGGCACAGCAAGCTGGCCAGGCGCTCGCCGGTCACCGCCGGTCGAAGTGCACGAAATGGATGCAGTGCCAGGCCGGAGGGGATGACGGTCATGAATGGCGATCGTACGCAGCTGCCGCGTGCGATCATGCGACGCGTGAGTCGCACCGCTCGGGTGACCCTGAAGGGCGCCGACACGCCGTTGACCGATCGCTACGACGTGGCGCTGCTGGACCTGGACGGCGTGGTCTACGTGGGCGAGCAGGCAGTCGACGGGGTGCCCCGTGCACTGGCCGAGGTGCGCCGGCGCGGGATGCGGTTGGCGTTCGTCACGAACAACGCGGCTCGGCCGCCGCTCGCCGTAGCACAGCGCCTGAACGCTCTCGGCGTTCCCGCCGGACCGGCGGACGTGATCACATCGGCACAAGCAGCCGCGCATTACCTCGCCGATCGGCTGCCCCAGCACGCCAAGGTCTTGGTCGTGGGCACCGTGGGTCTGGACGAAGCGCTGACCGAGCGTGGTTTGGCTCCCGTGCACGAGGACGAGAACAGTGTGGCGGCGGTGGTGCAGGGCTACTCACCGAGCCTCGACTGGAAACAGCTCGCCGAAGGCGCGGTAGCGATCCGGCGCGGCGTGCCGTGGGTCGCCACGAACCTCGATGCCACGGTGCCGTCGCCCCGCGGACCCTTGCCCGGCAACGGCTCCATGGTCGCAGCGCTGCGGCAGGCAACCGGACTGGACCCGGTCGTGACCGGCAAGCCCGATCCGACGATGCACCGCGAATCTGTTCAACGATCTGGTGCCAAGCGCCCGCTCGTGGTCGGCGACCGGCTCGACACCGACATCGAAGGGGCCACTGCGGCGGGCTGCCCCAGCATGGTGGTGCTGAGCGGTGTCACGGTGCCGTACGACCTCATCGGCGCTGGCCGCGAATTTCGTCCCAGCTTCCTGGCCCACGACGCGCGTGGCCTGCTGGAGTCCCACGCGGCGCCGACAGTCCAGGCCGGCGAGGCACGGTGCGGCTCGTGGCAGGCGGCCCACGAGTCCGGCAACGTGCTGCGCCTGTCCCGCTTGGGTACCGCGAAGACTTCCGGCGCATCGGCGCAGGGAGGCTTCGCGGGGGAGGATCCCACCGTCTCCGGCGAGGACGGCCTGGATGCTCTGCGGGCCCTGTGCACAGCTGCCTGGGACGTCGCGGCACCTCGGCGCGAGCGGGCGAGGAAGGGCGAGGAGGTGGGGTTTCACTTCACTTGCGCGGATGCACCCAGCGAGGCCGCACTGCAGAGCCTGGGTCTGCGCTGACCTGGCGCTCAGGTGTGCTCGGGTCAGAAGATCGAGCGCAGCTTGAGCAGGTCGAGAACGCTGGCGTCGATCTTGATGCGTCCGGTGGCCAGTGCGGTCGGCATGCTCAGCTCACCGGCGACGAGCTTGAGCAGGTCGTCGCTGCTCATCGCCATTCGAACCTGTGCCTGCGCCTCGTCCACCTGGCGGATGTCGGTGAGTTCGCCGTCGTGCAGATGCGCGCCGAAGATCACCGAGAGGTCTCGCAGTGTGCAGCTGAGGGAACGGTCGAAGGCCGCCTTCTTGCGCGCCGCCGGATCGGCGCCGGCCAGTCGGCTCGCGAGTGTCTGCAGAGCCTGCTCGCACTCGCTGATCGTCGCCATGTACGGGTTCCTCCCTCTGCGGCAAGCCGCGCCGTTCCCGCGTCGCTGTTAGCTGCTTGCCTGTCCAACGACAGGCCGACGCGACGCTACCTCAGTCCGGTGCGCGGTAGCGTCGGTGCATCTCGACCGCTCGCCGAGGAAGTTGTCCGCGCCACGAAAGGAGAACCGAGGTGTCCCTCGCCGATTCCGGCGCCCAGCCCGGCTACGGCGCCGACGGCGAGACAACAACCGCCGACGGAACGGCCCCTGTCGACGGCACGGCCCGCGCCGACGGCGAGACATCAACCGCCGACGGAACGGCCCCCGCCGACGACGGAACGGCCGCCGACGCGACGGTGGCCACGAACGTCTTGCCGGAGGCTCCCGCAACTGCCCCCACCGTTCCCGCCAGCCAGGTTGCGCATGCCGGGTGTGACCTGGCACAGCTCGAGACGCTGGGTCGTCGCCCTCTCGTCGAGCACGCCGAGGTCTATCAGCAGTTGCACACCGAGCTGCAGCGCGCGCTGTCCGAGATCGACGGGATCTGAATCGTCGCGCGCACCGTTACCTGCAGGAGCTTGTCCGTGGCCAGACGCGTGCACCGGCTCGACGCCGAATTGGTGCGGCGCGGTCTGGCGCGTTCGCGCGAGCAGGCAGTCGCGCTCATCACCTCGGGACGTGTCGAGGTCCGGGGTGTGCGCGCCGAGCGGCCCGCATCGGGGATCGACGCGGAGGCGGCGCTTCGGGTGCTGCCGGACGCCGATGATCCTGGCTACGCCTCGCGGGGTGCTCACAAGCTTGCCGGCGCCCTCGCCGCCTTTCCCGGGATCGCGGTCGCTGGACGCCGCTGCCTCGATGCGGGCGCCTCCACCGGCGGCTTTACCGACGTGCTGCTTCGCGCCGGGGCGGCCCAGGTGGTCGCGGTCGACGTAGGCTACGGGCAGCTCGCCTGGAAGCTGCGCAACGACGCCCGGGTCCGCGTCGTGGACCGCACGAACGTCCGCTCGTTGCAACCGGACGCCATCGGCGGGCCGGTGCAGCTCTGCGTGGCCGACCTGTCGTTCATCTCGCTGCGGGTCGTGCTGCCGGCACTGACGGCCTGCACCGAACCCGGCGGCGACCTGATGCCCATGGTCAAGCCCCAGTTCGAGGTCGGCCGAGAGCGCCTCGGCAAGGGCGGGGTGGTGCGCGAACCGGCGCTTCGCGCCGAGGCGGTCGTCGCGGTCGCGGACGCGGCCGGGAGGCTCGGCTGGCAGGTTGCCGGCGTCGTGCGCAGCCCGCTGGCCGGCCCCGCGGGCAACGTGGAATTCTTCCTGTGGCTGCGTCGCGAGCTCGCGCGGCCGCTGACCGCTGAACAGCTCGTCCGGATCGTCACCACGACGGAGGCGCAATGAGATCGGTGTTGCTCGTCGCGCACACGTCCCGGCACCAGATCACGGCTCTCGCGACGCAAGCGATCACGCAACTTCGGTCTGCCGGCTTCGAGGTCCGGATGCTCGCCGACGAGGCGCCGGACGGCTCGGCCGCCGGCGTCACGGTCGTCGCGCCCGATCGCGCAGCCTTCGACACCGAGCTGGTGCTCGTGCTCGGCGGCGACGGGACGTTCCTGCGGGCGGCGGAGCTGGCGCGGCCACCGGGCGTGCCGATGCTCGGCGTCAATCTCGGGCACGTCGGATTCCTGGCCGAGGCCGAGCCGCAGGCCCTGGCCGGCACGGTACAGGCGATCGTCGAGTCCGACTACGTCGTCGAGGAGCGGGTGACCGTCGACGCCGAGGTGCACGTCGGCGGCGAGCTCCACGCAGACGCCTGGGCGCTCAACGAGACGTCCCTGGAACGCACCAATCGCGAACGGATGTTGGAGATCGCCGTGGCAGTCGACGGCCGGCCCCTGCTGCGTTTCGGCTGTGACGGGTTGCTCTGCTCGACGCCGACCGGTTCCACCGCCTACGCGTTCTCTGCCGGCGGCCCGATCATGTGGCCGAACGTCGACGCCCTGCTGGTCGTCCCGAACGCGGCGCACGCCCTGTTCAGCCGGCCGATCGTGGTGGCGCCAGGCTCGACGGTCGACATCGACCTGCAGAGTGAGGGCCACGCCGGCGTGCTCAGCTGCGACGGACGCCGCTCGATCGCCGTCCCGCCGGGCGCGCGGGTGCGCCTGCGCCGCGGGGTGCAGCCCGTGCGCATCGCCCGGGTCGGCAACTGGAGCTTCGCCGACCGGCTGGTTACCAAGTTCCAGCTGCCGGTGCGCAGCTTTCGCGACGCTGCCCCGCCGCTGGCGGACGACCTCGTCGCGGAGTGAGCGCGATGCTCGAAGAGCTGCGCATCCGCGGGTTGGGTGTGATCGAGGAGGCCGTGCTGCCGCTCGGCCCCGGGCTCACCGTCGTGACCGGGGAGACCGGCGCCGGCAAGACGATGGTCGTCACCGGCCTGCTGCTGCTGTTCGGCGCACGCGCCGACGTGGCCCGCGTCCGCGCCGGCGTCGAGCAGGCGAGCGTCGAGGGCAGCCTGGAGATCGAGGCGCAGTCGCCTAGCGCCGAGCGGGTCCGGGAGGCCGGCGGCGAACTCGATGATGGCACCGGGCTGGTGCTACGCCGGACCGTGACGGCAGCGGGACGCTCCCGGGCGCACGTCGGCGGCGCGGCCGTGCCGGTCGCTGTACTGGCGGCGCTCGCCGAAGGGCTGCTCGCAATGCACGGCCAGGCCGACCAGCAGCGCCTGACCCGTCCCGCGGAGCAACGCGCTGCCCTCGACCGTTTCGCGCAGCTGGACCTGAGCGGGTTCGCGACCAGCTACGCGAGCTGGCGCGCGGCGGACCGGACGCTGCGCGAGCGCACCGAGAAGGGCGCGGAGCTGCGCCGCGAAGCCGAACTGCTCAGCCACGGGATCGCCGAGATCGAGACGGCCGCACCCGAGCCGGGTGAGGACGTCGCGCTGAACGCACTCGCCGTGCGGCTGGCCCATGCCGACGGGCTGCGTCTGGCCGCGCGGTTCGCGCACGACGTCCTGCTCGGCAATGCCGACACGCCGATGGCCGACGCCGCCGACGTCACCGGCCTGCTCGGCGCGGCGGCCCGCGCGCTGGGCCAGCAGTCCGGTGCCGACCCGCAGCTCGACAGTCTGGCCGAGCGGGTCACGGAGCTGTCTACCCTGGCCGAGGATCTCGGCGCGGAACTCGGGGCGTGCGCCGATCAGCTCGACGCGGACCCGGCGCGCCTGGAACAGGTGCAACATCGGCGGGCGGTGCTTGCCGGGCTGGTGCGCAAGTACGCTCCCGCGGCCGATCTCGACAGCGTCCTGCGCTGGGCTGCCGACGCGCAGCAACGGCTCGCGACGATCGACGTGTCCGGCGAAGCCATGGCTGCGCTCGTCGCTCGCCGCGACGCTGCGGCCGAACGCACCGCGGCGCTCGCCACCCAGATCTCGGCGACCCGGCACGCGGCGGCAGCAGAGCTGGCGAACGCGGTGACGGCCGAGCTGAGCGGCCTGGCCATGCCGGGCGCCCGGATGACGATCGAGGTCCGACCGCACCCGATGACCGCCGGGGCACCGCGACTGGTGATCGGGGGAACCGAGCTTGCCGTCACGGCGGAGGGAACCGACGAGGTGGTGTTCCTGCTGCGGCCGCGGCCGGACGCGCCCGCGCTGGCCGTCGCCCGCGGCGCGTCCGGCGGGGAGCTGTCGCGGGTGATGCTCGCCCTCGAAGTCTGCCTGGCCGCGAGCGACCCGGTGCCCATCATGGTCTTCGATGAGATCGACGCCGGGGTGGGCGGTCGAGCCGCGGTGGAGGTGGGACGCCGGCTGGCTCGCCTCGCGCGTGACCGGCAGGTCATCGTCGTCACGCATCTCGCGCAGGTCGCCGCCTACGCCGAGCGGCACGTCGTCGTCGACAAGCCGGTCGCCGGCGAGCGCAGCGTCACCGCAAGCGATGTGCGCACCGTCTCGGGCGCCGACCGGGTGAGCGAACTTGCTCGCATGCTGGCCGGTTCCGGGTCGGCCACGGCGCTCGAGCACGCTGCCGAACTGCTGGCCAATGCCGCACGGGACCAGCCCGTCCCGGAACCGCGACCGGTACCGAATCGGCGCCGTAAGGCTGTGAAATCCCGGTCGTGACCGCGTGGCGAACGCCGGCTCGTCCGGTTGCGGGTGGCACCATTGACCGCTATGAAGCTTGCAACTCTGCGACGCCGCTCGGACGCTCTGCCCGGCGTCAGCGGGGTCGCCCGGCTCGATCGCCGGACCACCAGACTGGCGGCCCGTCTCAACCCGGGTGACATCGCGGTCATCGACCACGTGGACCTCGATCGGATCTCTGCCGAGACCCTCGTCGCCGCCCGCCCAGTGGCTGTCGTCAACGCCCAGCCGAGCATCTCCGGCCGCTATCCGAATCTCGGTCCCGACCTCATCGTCGCCAGCGGCATCCTGCTGCTGGACAACGTAGGCAGCGAGGTCTTCGCAGCTGTCAAGGAGGGCACGAAGGTCCGGCTCGCGGGCGACACCGTCTACGTCGGCGAGTCCGCGGTCGCGCGCGGTACCCCGCAGGACGCCGGCACCATCGCCGAGCTGATGATCGAGGCCAAGTCCGGCCTGTCCGCCCAGCTCGAGGCGTTCGCGGTGAACACCTCGGAGTACATGAGTCGCGAGCGCGAATTGCTGCTGGACGGGGTGGGCGTCCCGGACATCCGCACGAAGGTCGCGGGCCGGCACGCGGTCGTCGTCGTCCGGGGCTACGACCACGTCGCGGACCTGAAATCGCTCAAGCACTACATCGCCGAATTCAAGCCGGTGCTGATCGGAGTGGACGGCGGGGCCGACGCGCTGGTCGAGGCCGGTTACCAGCCGGACCTGATCGTCGGCGACATGGACGCCGTGTCCGACACCGCCCTCGCCGGCGGCGCCGAGGTCGTCGTGCACGTCTACCCGAACGGCCGGGCCCCCGGTCTGGCGCGGGTACAGGACCTCGGCATCGAGACGGTGAACTTCCCGACCTCGGGCACCAGCGAGGACATCGCGATGCTGCTGGCCGACGAGAAGGGCGCCGAGCTGATCGTCGCCGTGGGCACCCACGCGACGCTCGCGGAGTTCCTCGACAAGGGACGCGCCGGAATGGCCTCGACGTTCCTCACCCGCCTGCGCGTCGGCGGCAAGCTGGTCGACGCCAAGGGCGTCGCCCGGGTCTATCGCAACCGCATCTCGGCCGGTGCCCTGCTACTGCTCGTCCTCGCTGCGCTCGTCGCGATCATCGCCGCGCTGGCCATCTCCGAGGCCGGGCGCACCTATCTCACCAACTTCGACCACAGCTGGAACCACTTCATCGGCTGGGTACAGGACCAGTTCTCGTGATCTCCTTCCGTTACCATGTCGTCTCGATCGTCGCCGTCTTCCTCGCCCTCGCTCTCGGCATCGTCGTCGGCACCACGGCGCTCAACGGCCCGGTGACGACAGACCTGCGCAAGCAGGTGAACACCGTCAAGGGCGAACGCGACCAGTACGCGACACAGGTGAAGGCGTTGCAGAGTCAGCTCGACAACGCCGGGCAGTTCGCCTCGACCTTCGGTGCGCAGTTGGTCAGCGGGACGCTCAAGTCGACGAAGATCCTCATCGTCGGGATGCCCGGAGCGACGACAGGCATCCAGGACGGGATCGCCGCTCAGCTCACCGCCGCCGGTGCGCAGCTCACCGGACGGCTGGAGCTCGCACCGGACTACATCGACTCCGCGCGGGGGGCCAGCATCGACTCGCTTGCCACCGCGGCGCACCCGATCGGTCAGACCCTTCCGGTGACCAGCGACCCGGGTCAGCTGGGTGGGGCGTTGCTCGCCTACGTGCTGACCGGACGCGGGCAGGCGAGCGACCTGAAGACCGTGCTGAGCGGCTTCTCCGGGCTTCACATGATCAACTCTGATCCGCAGGGCATCGCGCCGGCGCGGACCGTCGTCGTCATCGGCAACGGTTCGCTCGCCAAGGGCTCCTACGCTGCGCAGAGCGAGCTGGACCTGGTGACCGCACTGCAGTCGGCCGGCGGCCGGGTCGTCGTGGCCGGCGACAGCGGCTCGGCGAACGCGGGCGGCATCGTGGGCTTGGTGCGCGCCAACTCGAGCCGGAGCACGGTGTCCACGATCGACAACGCCGACAGCTCGTTCGGCCAGGTGTCCACGGTGCTGGCGGTGGCCGGGATCGCGAAGTCGCAGGTCGGGCAGTACGGCACCGGCAAGGGCGCCGACGCGCTGTTCCCCAGCCCCTCGAGCTGAGCGCCGCTCCGTCGACCGGCGTGGCGCGCTGAGGATGCGGGCCTCCCGGGCAGACCGTGTTAGCGTGGACTTCCGTGGATCGGACGCCCCAGCCAGCCAAGCATCTGTTCGTCACCGGAGGCGTCGCCTCCTCACTCGGCAAGGGCCTGACGGCCTCCAGCCTCGGTTCCCTGCTCAAGGCGCGCGGCCTGCGGGTGACCATGCAGAAGCTCGACCCGTACCTCAACGTCGATCCCGGGACGATGAACCCGTTCCAGCACGGCGAGGTCTTCGTCACCGAGGACGGCGCCGAGACCGACCTCGACATCGGCCACTACGAGCGCTTCCTCGACACCGACCTCGTCGGGTCGGCGAACGTCACCACCGGGCAGGTCTACTCCGCGGTGATCGCGAAGGAGCGCCGGGGGGAGTACCTCGGTGACACCGTGCAGGTCATCCCGCACATCACCAACGAGATCAAGAATCGCATCCGGGCGATGGGCGCTCCCGGCCCGGACGGGCGCAGTCCCCACGTCGTGATCACCGAGATCGGCGGAACGGTCGGCGACATCGAGTCGTTGCCCTTCCTCGAAGCGGCCCGGCAGGTGCGCCACGACGTCGGACGAGACAACTGCTTCTTCCTGCACGTCTCGCTGGTGCCCTATCTCGCCCCGTCCGGCGAGCTGAAGACCAAGCCCACCCAGCACTCGGTCGCGGCCCTGCGCAGCATCGGTATCGCGCCGGACGCCGTCGTCTGCCGCTCTGACCGCGAACTGCCCGACAACGTCAAACGCAAGATCTCACTGATGTGCGACGTCGATCCCGAGGCGGTCGTGGCGGCAGTGGACGCGCCGAGCATCTACGAGATCCCCAAGGTGCTGCACTCGGAGGGATTGGATGCCTATGTCGTACGCCGCCTGGGGCTGCCGTTCCGGGATGTCGACTGGGCGGTGTGGGGCGATCTGCTCGAACGGGTCCGCCATCCGCGCTCGCAGGTCACGGTCGCGCTCGTCGGCAAGTACGTGGACCTGCCCGACGCCTACCTGTCGGTGACCGAGGCGCTGCGGGCCGGCGCGTTCGCGCACCGGGCCCGGGTCGAGATCAGGTGGGTCGCGTCGGACAGCTGCGCGACGCCCGCCGGCGCGGCGGCGGCGCTGGGCGGTGTCGACGGCGTCGTGGTGCCGGGGGGCTTCGGCATCCGCGGCATCGAGGGCAAGCTCGGGGCGCTGCGTTACGCCCGAGAGCGAGGCATCCCGGCGCTGGGCCTGTGCCTGGGCCTGCAGTGCATGGTGATCGAGGCGGCCCGCAACCTCGGCGGCCTCGAGCGTGCGAACTCCGCCGAGTTCGATCCGCAGACGCCGGATCCGGTCATCGCGACAATGGCCGACCAGGTCGAGGTCGTTGCCGGTAACGGGGACCTCGGGGGCACCATGCGCCTGGGCGCGTACCCGGCGAACCTGCTCGCCGGCTCCGTGGTGGCCGATGCCTACGGCACGACCGCGGTGTCCGAGCGTCACCGGCACCGTTACGAGGTGAACAACGCCTACCGTGACCGGCTCACCTCGGCCGGCCTGGTCATCTCCGGCACGTCACCGGACGGTCGTCTGGTGGAGTTCGTCGAGCTGCCGCGCGACGTGCACCCGTTCTACGCGGCCACGCAGGCCCATCCGGAACTGAAATCGCGCCCGACCCGCGCCCATCCCCTGTTCCGCGCGTTCCTCGGCGCTGCCCTGGACTACGACGCGGCCGAGCGATTGCCCGTCGAGATCGCCGACGGCCTGCCGACGCCCACCGAGGATGCCGCCGCCCGGTCCGGCCCGGTAGCCGTCGGCGTGGCTGCCCCGTGAGCCCGTCGGACTACGGAGTCACGAACTGCGAACGGGTGTATGACGGGCGCGTCGTCTCGCTACGGCGCGACACCGTGCGCATGAGCGACGGATCGCTGGCGGTGCGCGAGGTGATCGAGCATCCCGGTGCCGTCGGGATCGTCGCCCTCGACGAGGACGGCAGCGTGTTGCTCGTCAACCAGTATCGGCACCCCATTGCCGAGCGCCTCGACGAGCTGCCGGCCGGACTGCTCGACGTCGACGGCGAGCCGGCCTGGGCAGCCGCCCGCCGCGAGCTCGCCGAGGAGGCCGGTGTCCTCGCCGACGAGTGGCACGTGCTGCTCGACCTACACACCTCGCCGGGCATGTCGGACGAGGCGATCCGCATCTACCTCGCGCGCGGGCTGTCTGACGTCGCCGAGGACGAGCGTTTCGCCCCCGAGGACGAGGAGATCACCATGACCGTCACCCGGGTCCCCCTGTCCGAGGCCATCCGGCGCGCGCAGACCGGCCAGCTCACCAACGCGGCGGCCGTGGCCGGCGTGCTGGCTGCCGCGTGCGGCGCCGAGTCCGGCTGGACGGCCCTGCGCCCGCCCGATGCGCCCTGGCCTGCGCGGCCCGGACGGTAGCGGTGTCGTTACCCACGGCACGCCGGCTGGCGCCGCAAGCCGTGGTGCGGGCCTACCTCGATCACCTTGCCGTCGAGCGCGGAGTTGCCGCCAACACGCTGTCGTCCTACCGGCGCGACCTGAACCGCTACCTGGAATACCTCGAGGGCCGTGGCGTGGGCGCGATCGACGCGGTGAGCACTGCAGCAGTAGGCGGGTTCCTCGCCTACCTGCGCGAGGGCAACCCGGATCACCGCCCGCTGTCGGCGACGTCCGCGACTCGCGCCGTCGTCGCGGTGCGCGGCCTGCACCGCTTCGCGCTGCGTGACGGGCTGGTGGACGTCGACGTCGCTCGCGAGGTGCGCCCGCCCACGCCCGCCCGGCGGTTGCCGAAGGCGATCACGGTGGAGGACGTCGAACGGCTGCTGGACGCGGCGGGCTACGCCCAGACCCCGCTCGCCGTGCGCGACCGGGCATTGCTCGAAGTGCTCTACGGGACGGGGGCACGCATCTCCGAGGCCGTCGGCCTGGCCGTCGACGACGTCGAGCTCGCCGAGCGCACGGTGCTGCTGTCGGGCAAGGGCGGCAAGCAGCGCCGCGTTCCGCTGGGATCGTTCGCGGCCCGGGCAGTGCAGGCCTACCTGGTGCAGGTTCGCCCCGCCCTGGCCGCGGGGGGCCGCGGATCGCCGCTGCTCTTCCTGAACTCCCGCGGCGGTCCACTGTCGCGGCAATCGGCGTGGATCGTGCTGCGGGTCGCCGCCGAGCGGGCTGGCCTGGCCGCCGGAGTCTCGCCGCACACCCTGCGGCACTCGTTCGCCACCCACCTGATGGACGGCGGCGCGGACGTCCGCGTAGTGCAGGAACTGCTGGGCCACGCCTCGGTGACGACGACGCAGATCTACACGCTGGTCACCGTCGAGCGGCTGCGCGAGGTCTACGCCACCGCGCACCCGCGCGCCCGCGGCTGAGCCGGCACGCGTCCGGGACGCGCCGGGGGCCGGTCGTCACCGTCGGCGCGCTGAGGTAGCGTCGCGTCCGGACGGCAGCCGTGACCGAGCGGCAGAGGGGCACAGTTGTTTATGTCTATGTCGACAAGTCACGACGGCGAGTCGGATTCCGGCCAGCTGTTCTCCGTCGAGCAGGGCAAGTCGGCGGATCCGGCGGTTGCCCGCGTCAAGCGTGAGATTCCCGACCCGGTGCCGCTCGAGCACCACGGTCCGGCTCGCATCATCGCGCTGTGCAACCAGAAGGGCGGGGTGGGCAAGACCACCTCCACGATCAACCTCGGCGCCGCGCTCGCGGAGTTCGGCAGGCGGGTGCTGCTCGTCGACTTCGACCCGCAGGGCGCGTTGTCGGTCGGTCTCGGCATCGCACCGCACCAGCTTGATCGCACCGCCTACAACCTGCTGATGGAGCGCGGCCTCAACGTCGACGACGTCCTGCTCAAGACGAGCGTCCCCGGGATGGACCTGCTGCCGAGCAATATCGACCTGTCCGCGGCGGAGGTACAGCTGGTCGGTGAGGTGGCCCGCGAGCAGACCCTCGCCCGCGTGCTCGCGCCGGCGAGCGAGGACTACGACTACGTCCTGATCGACTGCCAGCCCTCCCTCGGGCTGCTCACCGTCAACGCACTCACCGCGGCGCACGGCGTGATCGTGCCGTTGGAGTGCGAGTTCTTCAGCCTTCGCGGTGTCGCGCTGCTGATCGAAACCGTCGACAAGGTGCGTGAACGCCTCAACCCCGGACTGAAGTTGGACGGCATCCTGGCCACGATGTACGACGGCCGGACGCTGCACGGCCGGGAGGTCTTCGCGCGGGTCGTCGAGGCGTTCGGCGACGCGGTGTTCGACACCGTCATCTCCCGCACGGTGCGCTTCCCGGAGACGACGGTGGCGGGAGAGCCAATCACGACCTGGGCCCCGATGTCGGCAGGCGCGATCGCCTATCGCAACCTGGCGCGCGAGGTGTTGTCGCGCGCATGAGCGCCGATCCCACGACGACGTTGATCAGCGGCACGGCTGCGCGATGAGCCGCCGAGCCAGCCTGCCCGGTGCCGCCGAGCTGTTCCGCGCCACGTCCGCGCCCGATTCCGCCGGCGATACCGCGGTGCCGCATCCTGGCGTCGGCGCGGTCCCGCCGCTTCGCTCGGCCGAACGCGTGCCGCTGCCTGCAACATCTGGGCCGACGGCGGACGCCCGGACGGGCACCGCGAGCGTGCGGACGGTGGCGCGCTCGACACGCCGGGTGCCGCCGCGCGGGGAGCGCGGGCCGTCCGGCCGCGAACGGCACGAGGAGAAGATCACGGTGTACTGCTCGCCGGAGGAGCTGCTCGATCTGGAGACCTCTCGCCTGCACCTGCGCGCCGAGCACGGCCTGGCCGTCGACCGGGGGCGCATCGTGCGCGAGGCGCTCGCGGTGGTTCTTGCCGACCTCGAAGCCAAGGGCGAGGCCTCGATTCTGGTACGACGGTTGCGCGAGTCGTGAACGGCACCGCCGGGGTGCGCCGCGTCGCCCGTCCGGGGGGGTCGCGGCGGTGAGCCTGTCGGCTGAGGACGCGCTCGAGATCGAGGCCCTCGCCGTCGAGCCGACGGGTGCGGACTCGCCCGCCGCGGCTGGGGACTTCCGGGTGCGGCTGGAGAACTTCGAGGGACCTTTCGACCTGCTGCTGAGCCTCATCAGCCGCCGCCAGTTGGATGTCACCGAAGTGTCGCTCTCGCAGGTGACTGACGAGTTCCTCACCTACCTCGGCGCCTCGGCGCGCTGGGATCTCGGCCGCGCGACGGAGTTCCTCGTCGTCGCGGCGACCCTGCTCGACCTGAAGACGGCGCGGCTGCTGCCCGGCGCGGAGGTCGAGGACGAGCAGGATCTGGCCCTGCTGGAGGCGCGGGACCTGCTGTTCGCCCGGCTGCTGCAGTACCGCGCGTACAAACTGGCGGCGGTGTACCTGGGCGAGCTCGAACGCGCGCAGTCCAGACGGTGGGGACGAAACGCCGAGCTGGAGGCACGCTTTGCCGCGCTGATGCCCGACGTCCTGATCGGTATCACGCCCGAACGGCTCGCGGAACTCGCCGCGGCTGCCGTGGTGCCCCGGCCGGTGCCGCAGGTGCGGACCGAACACCTGCACGTCCCGCACGTGAGCGTGCGGGAGCAGATGGCGCTGCTGCGCGAGCGGCTGCAGCGCCACGGAGCGGCGACGTTTCGCGTCCTCGTCGGAGACTGCGCCTCGACGATGGAGGTGGTCGGCCGCTTTCTCGGACTGCTCGAGCTCTACCGTGACGGCGTGATCACCTTCGAGCAGGCCGCCGCTTTGAGCGAGCTGCACGTGCGGTGGACCGGCACGTCCGAGGAGACGGGCCGATCGCTGCCAGCGGCCGACAGCATGCCGGTCGACGAGGCGTACCGATGACCGCACCCGACGTCGGCCGGGCCCAGCAGCCCGAATCCGTCGACCGGGCGTTGTCGGCGGAATCCGGCGGCGAACCCCGGACGGCGCCCGTCGAGCTCGCCGCGGCCCTCGAAGCGATCCTGTTCGTGGTGGACGCGCCGCTGAGCGCCGCGAGCCTGGCCTCGGCGGTTCAGCAGCCCACGGCCGACGTCGAGGCCGCCCTCGCCTGCCTGCGCTCGGCTTACGACGAGCGCAACGCGGGCATCGAGTTGCGCGAGGTAGCCGGGGGAGTGCGCCTCTACACCCGCGCGGAGTACGCGGCGCAGGTCGAGATGTTCCTGCAGGACGCTCAGCGCAGCCGGCTGACCCAGGCCGCTCTGGAGACCCTCGCGGTGATTGCCTACCGCCAGCCGGTGACTCGCGCCCGGGTGTCCGCTATCCGTGGTGTCAACGTCGACGGCGTCGTCCGCAGCCTACTGGCGCGCGGGTTGATCGTGGAGGCGGGTTCGGATCCGGACACCGGGGGCGGGCTCTTGCGTACCTCTGAATTGTTCCTGGAGAAGGTGGGGCTGCGCTCGATCGCCGAGCTTCCGTCGCTGGCTCCGCTTCTACCTGAGCTCGATGACCTGGACTATGAGCAACTCTGAAGCTGAGACAGAGACACGCCGACCGGAAACGACTGGCACGGGACCGGCGGGCATCCGGCTGCAGAAGGTGCTTGCCGCTGCCGGTGTCGGCTCACGCCGCCGGTGTGAGGAGCTCATCGCCGGCGGCAAGGTGTCGGTGAACGGGGCGCGGGTAGAGCTGATGGGAGCCAGGGTGGATCCGGCGACGGCCGTGATCCGCGTCGACGGCGTTCGGGTGAACGTCCGCGAGGACCTGGTCTACCTGGCGCTCAACAAGCCGCGCGGCGTGCTGAGCGCGATGTCCGACTCGCGGGGACGCCGGACGGTTGGCGACCTGACCGCCGAGCGTTCGCAACGCCTGTTTCACGTCGGGCGGCTTGACGCCGACAGCGAGGGCCTGCTGTTGCTCACCAACGACGGCGAGCTGGCGCACCGCCTCATGCACCCGAGCTTCGCCGTGGCCAAGACCTACCTGGCGACGGTGGCAGCCCCGGTCGCCCGGGAAGCGGCTCGGCGCGCCCGAACGGGCGTCGAGCTCGACGACGGACCGGTACGGGCGGACGCATTCCGGGTCGTGCAGACCCAGGGTCGGCAGGCCATCGTCGAGGTGGTAGTGCACGAGGGGCGCAAGCACGTCGTGCGCCGCCTGCTGGCCGAGCTGGGGCACCCGGTGCAGCGGCTCGTTCGCATCTCGATAGGCCCGATCCGGCTCGGCGGCCAACGGGCCGGGACGCTACGAGACCTGACTGCCGTGGAACTGGGAGAGCTTTATCGACTTCTCGACTAGTCGCTATAGTAAGATCTCGATTCAGTGGGGTGACTGTCTGTCGCATCCGCGCGCTGATGCGGGTGTTGAATCGGCCGATTCGCTTGTCCGCTCAGCTGCATAGCTTCCGTGACCTGTCGATCTACCTATAGGGCGACTACGACATGTATCGACATAATGACTTATCGATATAGCGCCACCGTATGCTGGCTGGGCTGGGCACGGTCGACAATGCTGTCGGGATGCCCGTAACAGCCGGGATGCCCGCACCAAATGAGGGAGCCGCCGATGCCGGTCCGGGCTGTCCGGGGCGCGATCCAGATCGACGCCGACGACCGAGACGCCATTCTCGAGGGCACGTTTAGGCTCGTCGCCGAGGTGCTGCGCCGCAACGAGATCGACTCCGCCGATCTAATCAGCGTCGTGTTCACCGCGACGCCCGACCTCACCGCCGAGTTTCCCGCCTACGCAGCGCGGCTGCTCGGCCTCGGCGACGTGCCGTTGCTGTGCGCGACGGAGATCGCCGTACCCGGCGCCATGCCCCGCGTCCTGCGCCTGCTCGCCCACGTGGAGTCCAGCCGTGCCCGCGCGCAGATCCGGCACGTGTACCTCGGCGGTGCGGCCGCGTTGCGTACCGATCTGCCGCAGTAAGCCGGGAAGAACGGCGCGGCGTTCATGGCCTCGTTTCACCCGCACTATTGGCGGCAGCGGGGCGTTCACGCAGCACCGTGCGGCGGAGGTTGAGACGCTCGCACGCCGTGCCGTCGGACTGGCGCGGTAGCGACCGATCCCGCGAACGTAAGCGGCGCGATGGTGATCGGAGCGCTGGACGTCCGTATTCTCGCCCACGTGCGGCACGCGCCGCACCGCACCGCCGAGTGAGGAGCGCGTCACGTGGACGACGAGCAACGCCCCGTGCCGTCACCCGCGGCGGCAGCCGAGTGCTTCGCCGGCGTGATCGCCTTGGACGGACCGTCCGGGACAGGAAAGTCGACGGTGGCGCGCCGCCTCGCCGCGCGGCTCGGGGCCCGCTACCTGGACACCGGGGCGATGTACCGCGCGGCCACGCTCGCCGTGCTGCGGGCCGGTGTGGCACTCGAGGACCAGTCCGGCGTCATCGACACCGTCGGCCACGCCAAGATCGAGATTTCGACGGACGCCCGCCATCCCGGCATCTGCCTGGACGGGGAGCCGGTCGACCTCGGCATCCGTTCGGGGGAGGTGACGGCTGCGGTGAGCGCAGTGTCGGCGGTGCCGGCGGTCCGCGCTCAGCTCGTCGAGCTGCAACGTGAGCTGATCGGCGACGGCCGGATCGTCGTCGAGGGTCGCGACATCGGCACCGTGGTCTGGCCCTCGGCCCGGCCGAAGGTCTACCTCACCGCGAGCGCTCAGGAACGGGCCCGCAGGCGAGCCGGTGAGCTCGGACCGGACACTGACGTGGCCGCGGTCGCTGCGGATATCGACCGCCGCGACCGGCTGGACAGCAGCCGGGCGAGCAGCCCGCTGACCCGATCCGGGGACGCGGTGGAGCTGGACACCACGCAGCTGGACATCGCCCAGGTCGTCGACCTGCTCGTCTGCCTGGCATGCCGGCCGGTCGATGACTGAGCCGACACGCGAGACTCAGCGGGCTTCCGACGGCGGCGCGGCCATGTCCCGCGTGAGCGGCGCCTGCGCAGCGAGCACGGCACCCATGGGGGGCCAGTGAGCGATCCCGACGCCCCGGCCGCGGAGCCTGTCGACGAGCCGGCCGCCCCCGTCGTCGCAGTGGTCGGGCGCCCCAATGTCGGCAAGTCGACGCTCGTCAACCGGATCCTCGGCCGGCGCGAGGCGGTCGTGCAGGACGTCCCCGGAGTTACCCGCGACCGCGTCGCCTATGACGCGCTCTGGGCGGGCAGGCGGTTCACCCTCGTCGACACCGGGGGCTGGGAGCCGGACGCGCGCGGGCTGCAGGCCATGGTCTCGGCCCAGGCCGAACGCGCTGTTGCCACGGCCGACCTGGTGCTGTTCGTCATCGACGGACGCACCGGCGCCACCGAGACCGACCTGCGCGTTGCACGCACCCTGCGGCGGGCCAGCCCGCCGGTGCTGCTCGCGGTGACCAAGGTCGACGACGAACGTGGGGAGTCCGACGCGGCCGAACTGTGGTCGTTGGGCCTGGGGCAGCCCTACCCCGTCAGCGGGCTGCACGGGCGGGGCAGCGGTGACCTGCTCGATGCCATGGTCGCGGAACTTCCCGACGGTCCCGGCGAGCCGGATCCCGACGGCGGCCCGCGACGGGTCGCGCTGATCGGGCGTCCCAACGTCGGCAAGTCCAGCCTGCTCAACAAGCTGACCGGGGAGCAGCGCTCGGTCGTCGACGCCGTGGCCGGCACCACGATCGACCCGGTCGACAGTCTCGTCGAACTCGACTCGGAGATTTGGCGTTTTGTCGACACCGCGGGGCTCCGGCGGCGGGTCAGCCAGGCCAGCGGGATGGAGTATTACGCCAGCCTGCGCACGGCTGCCGCCATCGAGGCTGCGGAGGTCGCCGTCGTGCTGCTCGACGCCTCCGAGCCGCTCGCCGAGCAGGACCAGCGGGTGATCGCCGACGTCGTCGAGGCCGGCCGCGCCCTGGTGCTCGCGCTCAACAAGTGGGATTTGCTCGACGAGGACCGCCGCGATCGTCTCGAGCGCGAGATCAGCCGTGACCTGGCCCGCGTCGCTTGGGCGCCGCGGGTGAACCTCTCGGCACGCACCGGACGGGCGGTGGACAAGCTCGCGGCCCAACTGCGGGTCAGCCTGGCCTCATGGGACCGGCGGATTCCCACCGGGCAGCTCAACTCCTGGCTCGCTGACGTCGCCGCCCAGACGCCACCGCCGCCGCGCGGCGGCAAGGCGCCTCGGGTGCTGTTCGCGACCCAGGCCGCCACCCGTCCGCCACGCTTCGTGCTGTTCACCACCGGCTTCCTCGAGGCCGGCTACCGCCGCTTCGTCGAGCGACGCCTGCGCGAGAGCTTCGATTTCACGGGAACCCCGATCGAGATCTCCGTGCGGGTGAGGGAGAAGCGCGGCGCCCCGTCGAGGTGACCCGAGGACGATCCGTGTGAGCTGCAGCGGCGGCGGGACCGCGATCTACCTGTGCCGCTGGGATATGGTTTCGGCACGACCGGGACGTGGCGCAGCTTGGTAGCGCACTTGACTGGGGGTCAAGGGGTCGCAGGTTCAAATCCTGTCGTCCCGACACACAGCATCGTGGAACGGCACCGGCACAGGAGGCAGCGTGACGGCAGCGCCGGATGCCGAGAGCGCGGCCACGTCGGACCGGATTCTCACGATTCCCAACGCGTTGAGCGTGCTGCGGTTGCTCGGCGTGCCGCTGTTCCTCTGGCTGCTGCTGGGCCCGCATGCCGA
>JBPCOI010000043.1:0-57731 GCA_051000395.1 Jatrophihabitantaceae bacterium | reverse complement strand
GCCGACCTGGCCGACGCCGCTGCGCGGCCCCCCCCCCACCACATGAAACGTCAGCCCGGCAGCGGCGCCGTCGGCGCCGCGCAGCAGGTCGAGGACGAGCGCGTGCTCGACGACGTCCACCCCGGTGGCGTCGAGCACGCGGGTGACGAGTGCCCGCTCGATCTCGGCGCCGGTCGCGTCCCCACCGGCGTGGACGATGCGGTCGCGGTGATGCCCGCCCTCGCGGCTGAGCGCCATCGCGCCGTCGCGGCTACGGTCGAAGCGCGCACCGATCTGCGCCAATTCCCTTACCGCAGCAGGGCCTTCGCGTACCAGCATGCGCACCGCGGCCTCGTCGCACAGGCCGGCGCCCGCGACGACGGTGTCGGTGAAATGGTCCTGCGGCGAGTCCCCGTCGCCGAGCGCCGCGGCGATGCCGCCCTGTGCCCACCTCGTCGATCCGGCCGCCAGGACGTCCTTCGTCACGAGCAGCACCCGCAGCGCGGAGTGCCTCGCGAGGTGCAGCGCGCAGCTCAGCCCGGCGATCCCGGACCCGACGACCACGACGTCGGTCTCGAGCGCCCAGCCCGGCGCGGGAGCGGCCAGCCGCTGGGGCACCCTCACAGCAGCAGCCCGACATTGTCGATGAGGCGGGTCGTCCCCACGCGGGCCGCGACGAGCAGCCGCGCCGCGCCGTGTTCGGGGATCTCGCCCAGGTCCGCCGCCCGCAGTTCGAGGTAGTCGACCGCGATGCCGGGTTCGGCGCCCAGCACCGCCGTCGCCGCAGTGATCACGGCCAGCGCCCCACCGGCGGCGGCATCTCGTCCGGCGAACAAGGCCCGCGACAGCGCGAGCGCGCTGCTCCTGTGCTGCTGCGAGAGGAAGGCGTTGCGGCTCGACAGCGCCAGCCCGTCCGGCTCGCGCGCCGTCGGCACGCCGGCGATCCCGACGCCCAGCTCCAGGTCCGCGGCCATCCTGCTGATCAGCATCAGCTGCTGGTAGTCCTTCTCGCCGAAGAACGCATACGCGGGACGGACCAGGTTGAGCAGCTTCGCGACCACGGTCAGCACGCCCGCGAAGTGCGTCGGGCGCACGGCTCCCTCGAGCTGCGCGCCCAGCGGCCCGGGGTCGACGCGCACCTGCGCCGGGCCGCCCGGGTAGACGTCTCCGACCGCCGGGGCCCAGATCACGTCGACGCCGGCCCGCTCGCACATCGCGACGTCCTGCTCGAGGGTGCGCGGGTACACCTCGAAGTCCTCGCCGGGCCCGAACTGCATCGGGTTCACGAACACCGTCACGATCACCGACCCGCACGCACGGCTCGCCTGCTCGAGCAAGGACGCGTGCCCGGCGTGCAGCGCGCCCATCGTGGGCACCAGCCCCACTGGGCCCGGTAACCGCTCGCGCGCCTGGAAGAACTCCGCGCGGCTGCGGACGATCGTGCTCACCGCGAACCGTGCGCGCGGTCCAGGGTGCCCAGCACAGCCGCCAGCTGCGTCGCGTCCAGGCGCCCGGATCCGTGCGCCCGCTCGGCGCTCCGCCGCGCCATCGCGATGTAGGACGCGCTCGCGTCGGGCGCCTCGACGTCCAGCGTGCGCAGGTGCGCGGCGACGGTCGCGACGTCCGCCCGCGAGACGGGGCCGGTCAGCGCCGCGTCGTGAAGGCGCAGCGCGTTGTCGAGGGACGCGCTGAGCAGCGGCGCGAGCAGGCGGGCAGGCTCGTCGACGCCCGCGCGCCCGAGCAAGGAAACCGCGTCGTTGACAAGGGTGACGAGGTGGTTCGAGCCGACGGTGAGCGCGGCGTGGTAGAGCGGGCGGGCCGACTCCGGCACCCACACCGGTTCGCCGCCCATCTCGACGACGAGCGTCTCCGCGACCGCTCGCAACTGCTCCGGAGACGTCACCCCGAACGACGCCCCCGCGAGCCGGTGCAGGTCCTCCGGCCGTCCCGCGAACGTCATCGCCGGATGCAGTGCCAGCGGCAACACCCCCCGCGCGGCAGCGGGGTCGAGTACCCCGAAGCCGTGCGCCCCCGACGTGTGCGCGACGAGTTGCCCGCTCGACCAGCCGCCGGCATCGGCGAGGCCCGCGACGAAGGCGCGCAGCGCGTCGTCGGGCATCGCGAGAAGTACCAGCTGCGCGTTCGCGACCACCTCGTCCGCCGGCAGGACGGGCGCGCCCGGCAGCAGCCGCTCGGCCCGCCTGCGCGAGTCCGCCGAGACGGCGCTGACCCCGATCACCGTGTGACCGGCCCGTACCAGTGCCGCCCCGAGCACGCTGCCGACGCGACCGGCTCCCACCACGCCGACGCGCAGCCGCGTGCCTGTCTCTGCGCTCATCGCGTGGTGGCTTCCCGTTGCTGGGGGTAGGACTCGCCCGAAGCGTACTGGTGCGGCTAGGTTCGACATCCGTGAGTGACCTGCACCAGGTGGTGGCCCAGAGCGCTGACGCCGCCGGGCTGCACGCCCCCGTCCCCGCGCTGCTGCTGGAGCTGCAGACGCTGCTCGGCTCGCTGACCGCGAGCGTCACGTCGGTGACCGAGCGGGGGCGCCGGCCGTTCCGTCCCGGTCCGGACTGGTCCGCGCGGCTGGGCGATCTGGCCTACGGCGTCTACCTGCTCGCCGACCAGACCGGGGTGGACGTCAGCACGTGCGTCACGACGACCGCCGACGCGCTGCTCGCCCAGGGCCAACAGGCACAGGCCACCGGCCAGCACGGCTGGCCGTTCGACACCTGAGCTCCGAGACGGGAACAGCCTTGCTGCGTAAACGGATCCTCATCACCGGTGCCAGCTCCGGGCTGGGCGCCGAGATGGCGCGCCAGTACGCGGCGATGGGACGCGACCTCGCGCTGTGCGCGCGCCGCCTCGACCGGCTCGAGCAGTTGCGCGCCGAACTACTCGACGCGAATCCGTCCGTCGAGATCGCCGTCCACAAGCTGGACGTCGATGACCACGACGCGGTCTTCACGGTGTTCCGCGAAGCCGCCCGGGCACTCGGCGGCCTGGACCGGGTGATCGTCAACGCCGGCCTGGGCAAGGGCGCGCCCGTCGGAACCGGCCGCTTCGCCGCCAACCGCGAGACGGTGATGACGAACCTAGTGTCGGCACTGGCGCAGTGCGAGGCCGCGATGGAGATCTTCCGCGCGTCCGGCGCCGGACACCTGGTCGTGATCTCCTCGATGTCGGCGATGCGCGGGCTGCCACGCGCGCTCACCGCGTACGCGGCATCCAAGGCCGGGCTCGCCACGCTGGCCGAGGGAATCCGTGGCGAGATGCTGGGCTCCGGGATCGCCGTCACGACGATCTACCCCGGCTACATCCGCTCGGAGATGAACGAGCGGGTCGCGTCCAAGACGCCGCTGATGAGCGGCACGGCGCCCGGCGTGCGCGCGATCGTCCGCGCCGTCGAGCGCGAGGTGGCCGAGGCCGAGGTGCCGCCCTGGCCGTGGAAGCCGCTGGGCTTGGTGATGCGGCACGCGCCGCTGCGCGTCATCCGCAGGTTCGGCTGAGCCGGCCCGGCACCCAGGCCTGGGACGTGGCTGGCCGGCGCCGGGTCCGTGGCCCGAACGCGGCGAGCAGCGCGCCGGCCGCCGCGCCGAAGCCCACCACCTCCGCGGCGATCGACACGATGCCGAGCGGTTCGAGCCAGTTGCCTACGTCGTCGCCGAGCTGCGGGAACGCGATCAGCCGCGTGGCGAGGTAGCCGAGGACGCCGAGCCCGCACGTCAGCACGGCCAGCCCGTAGACAGCGGCGCTGTCGCATACGAGGGCTGCCAGTGCCAGCAGCAGGCATGCCACCGTCAGCACGACGAACTCCTCGCCCAGGTAAGGCGCTTCGGCCAGGTGCGGTCCGATCACCGGGACGTGCGCCACGGCCGCGACGAGCGCCGCCGCGGCGAGCACCCAGCGGGAGCGGCTGCCCAGTGGCGTCCACAGCAGGCTGGGCCGCTCCTCGGCTCGGGTCCGGACGTCCATGTCAGGTCATCTCCGCGGCGTAGGCGTGCGCCAGATCGTTACCCGCCACGAAGAAGATGTGCATCATCAGCCGCTGTCCGCCGCTCTTGTCGTGGTAGTGCCAGCGGGTGATCGGGCCGCCCGGATCCGGGGGCGCCTGCGGGTAGGACTCGTTCGCCGTGTACATGACGCCGATGAGCTTCCAACTGCCGTGGCCGGTGTATTCGTACATCAGCGTCTCCGGCGCGTTCGGGTCGAGAACCTTCCCGTCTGCGCGATTGGCCACGTTGCCCACGTGCAGCATCGGCGGCATGCCGCTCTTGGGCTGCTGGCCCGCGTCGATGCGCTGCAGTTCGGCCGCTAGCCCGGAATGCTTCTTCTCCGAGCGCGCGAGGCTGGCCTGCAGGTCGAACCCGGCCGCCTTCGCCGTCGCGAGGTTCGCGTACTTCGCGGTCGCCGCCTCGGTCTGCACGAGCAGCGCGGTCGCGGCCGCCTTCTGCTGCGAGGTGGCCGAGGCCGTGGGGGCGAGGTTCGGCATCGTCGAGCGATCGACGCCGTACTTGTGCGCCCAGGCCTGCCGGGCCGGGTCGACCTGCTGCGCCTGCATGCCCTTGTTCTTCTGGTCCTTGCCGTGGTGCTTGCCGCCGTGCTTGGACTTGGTGCCCGAGGAGGCCGTGCCCGAGGACGCCGTGCCCGAGGACGCCGTGCCCATGTTCATCGTGCCCGACGGCGGGGACGAGGCGCCGGCCGTGACCGCCATGCCGACGCCGACGCCGGCACCGATGAGGACAAGCGCGGCGACGCTCACCGCACCGCCGCGCAACCACCGGCGGCGGTCACGCCCGCTCGGCGCGGTGGGATCACGGGTCGGGTCGAAGGGGGGAAGTGGAAGTGTCATGCAGCGATCGTGCGCGGCGGACGTCAGCACTGTTGCAGGCCCACGTTCGGATCGGGTCAGCGATTTCGGGCCCTGGGCCTAGAAACAAGCAATCAGGCTTGATTTGTTCGTTGTGACGTGTCAGGCTCGGCAGCGTGGCCGACCTCGACGCCGTGCTCGCCGACCTCCGGTCCGAGGGCGACGCGCTGGAACTTCTGGTCGCGGACCTCGCGGCAGCGCGGTGGAGGACGCCGACCCCGGCCGCGGGCTGGACGATCGCCCACCAGATCGCGCACCTGGCCTGGACCGACGCCATCTCCTGCCTGGCGGCCACCGAGCCCGCACGCTTCCAGCAGGAACTGGAGCGCGCAATCGCCGACGTCGACGGATACGTCGACACCGCGGCAGCCGACGGCGCCCGCCAGCCGCCGTCCGAACTGCTCGTCCGCTGGCACGACGGCCGGACCGCGCTGCTCGCCGCGCTAGCCGCGGTGCCGCCCGGCACCAGGCTGCCGTGGTTCGGACCGCCGATGAGCCCGACCTCGATGGCCACCGCCCGGATCATGGAGACCTGGGCGCACGGGCAGGACATTGCCGATGCGCTGCGCCTGCCCTGCGAACCGAGCGCGCGGCTGCGGCACGTCGCGCATCTCGGCGTGCGCACCCGCGACTTCGCCTACCTCGTCAACGCGCGAACGCCGCCGGCGGAGGCGTTCCGCGTCGAGCTGAGCGGCCCGCGCGGCGAGTCGTGGACGTGGGGCCCGCCAGATGCACCGCAGCGCGTCACCGGTCCCGCACTGGACTTCTGCCTGCTCGTCACGCAACGCCGGCACCGCGCCGAGCTGGCGCTGCACGTCGCCGGCCATGATGCCGACGAGTGGCTCGACATCGCGCAGGCCTTCGCTGGGCCGCCGGGCGCCGGCCGTCCCGCCCCGCCGCCCGAGCCCGATCGTGCAACATCCGGCCGTCCTACGCGGGTGAATGTTGCACGATCCGGTGGCGAGGGCTCGTGACGGCCGCCATCCGGATCGGCAACGCGTCGGGCTTCTACGGCGACCGGTTCTCGGCAATGCAGGAGATGCTCGACGGCGGCGACCTGGACGTCCTCACCGGCGACTACCTTGCCGAGCTGACCATGCTCATCCTCGGCCGCGACCGGCTCAAGGACCCCACCCGCGGCTACGCGAGGACGTTCCTGCGGCAGCTGGAGACCGCACTCGGCACCGCCCTCGAACGCGGCGTCAAGATCGTCGCGAACGCCGGCGGCCTGAACCCGGCGGGGTTGGCGGCAGCGGTGCGCGTGCTCGCCGAAGAACTCACGCTGGAGGTCAACGTCGCACACGTCGAGGGCGACGACCTGCGTGCGCGCGCCGCGGAACTGGGCCTCGGCAAGCCGCTGGCCGCCAACGCCTACCTCGGTGCGTGGGGCATCGTCGAATGCCTGAACGCCGGCGCCGACGTGGTCGTGACCGGCCGCGTGACCGACGCCTCGCTCGTCGTCGGGCCGGCGGCGGCGCACTTCGGCTGGGCGCGCACCGACTTCGACGCGCTGGCCGGCGCCGTCGTGGCCGGGCACGTGATCGAGTGCGGCACGCAGGCGACCGGCGGCAACTACGCGTTCTTCGGTGAGATTGCCGACCTGCAGCGTCCCGGATTCCCGATCGCGGAAGTGACCGCCGACGGCTCGTCGGTGATCACCAAGCACGCCGGCACCGGGGGCGCGGTATCGCTCGGTACCGTCACCGCGCAGCTGCTGTACGAGATCGGCGGGGCGCGATACGCCGGTCCCGACGTGACGGCACGCTTCGACACGATCTCGCTCGCCGCGGACGGCCCGGATCGGGTGCGCATCAGCGGCGTTCGCGGCGAGGCGCCCCCGCCGACGCTCAAGGTCGGGCTGAACACGCTCGGCGGATTCCGCAACGAGGTGACGTTCGTGCTGACCGGCCTGGACATCGAGGCGAAGGCAGCGCTGGTGAAGCAGCAACTGCGCGACGTCGAGGCCACCTGGACGCTGGCCCGCACCGACCATCCGGACGCCCCCGTGCAGGAGGAAGCGGCGGCGCTGCTGCACTGCGTGGTGCGCGGAGCTGATCCCACCGCGCTCGGACGGGCGTTCTCCGGCGCCGCGATCGAGCTGGCGCTGGCCAGCTACCCCGGCTTCCACGTCACCGCGCCGCCCGGACAGGCCGCTCCGTACGGCGTGTTCGCCGCCGCCTACGTCGACGCGCCGCTCGTCGCGCACGTGGCCGTGCTCGACGACGGCATGCGCGTCGATATCGCTCCGGCAACCGTGTGCCAGGAGGTAGTCGATGACGTGCCGTCGCCCATACCGGCCTATTACCACGACTGGGGTCACACGCGGCCGCTACCCCTCGGCACGCTTGTCGGCGCCCGAAGCGGCGACAAGGGCGGTTCGGCGAACGTCGGAGTCTGGGCCCGTGACCCGTTCGCATTCCGCTGGCTTTCGATGATGTTGACCGTCGAGGAGTTCCGGCGGCTGCTGCCCGAGACCGCCGCGCTGCCGGTCGCGCGCCACCAGCTGCCCAACCTGCACGCGTTGAACTTCGTGGTCGACGGCCTGCTCGGCGAAGGCGTCGCGTCCAACGCCCGGCACGACCCGCAGGCCAAGGCGCTGGGCGAGTGGCTGCGCTCGCGCATAGTCGAGATCCCCGAGGAACTGTTGTGAACCCGTTCGAGACCCCGGAGCGGCGCGCCCTGCGCGAGACGGTGCACCGCTTCGTTCAGCGCGACGTGCTGCCCTACCAGGACGGTTGGGAGCGCGCCGGTGAGCTGCCCCGTTCCCTGCACGCGCGCGCGGGTGAGCTGGGCTTGATCGGTCTGGCCTACCCCGAGTCCGTCGGCGGCGGTGGGGGCAGCGCGATCGACGCCGTGATCCTCGCCGAAGCGTTGCACTGCGCGGGCGGCGCCGGTGGACTGTTCGCCAGCCTGTTCACGTCCGGCATCTCGTTGCCGCACCTCGTCGCGGCCGGTGACCAGACGCAGCTCGACCGGTGGGTGCGCCCAACGATCGCCGGTTCGCTGATCGGGTCCCTGGCGATCACCGAGCCGGACGGTGGATCCGACGTCGCGGGCCTGCGCACCACGGCCACGCCGTGCAATCACGATGGCGCGGCGTGCTACCTCGTCAACGGCGCGAAGACCTACATCACCTCCGGCGTGCGCGCGGATTTCGTCGTGACCGCGGTGCGGACGGGCGGGGCCGGGGCGCACGGCATCTCGCTGCTCGTCGTCGAGAAGGGCATGCCCGGCTTCACGGTGTCGCGCAAGCTGGAGAAGATGGGGTGGCTGTGTTCCGACACCGCCGAGCTTTCCTACGTGGACGTGCACGTGCCCGCGGCGAACCTGGTCGGGGCGGCGGGTTCCGGGTTCGCGCAGATCGCGCAGAACTTCGTCAGCGAGCGGATCGGCCTTGCCGTACAGGCATATTCGAGCGCGCAGCGGTGCCTGGACGTGAGCGTCGCGTGGTGCCGGCTGCGCGAGACGTTCGGGCGCCCGCTGATCAGCCGAGCGCCGGTGCAGAACACCCTTGCCGAGATGGCCAGGCGCATCGAGGTTGCCCGCGTCTACACGCGATCGGTCGCTGCCCGCGCCGCCGAGGGCGAGGGCGGCCTGGTGAACGAGGCGTGCTTCGCGAAGAACACCGCGGTGCGGGCCGGGATGTGGGTCGTCGAGCAAGCCGTGCAGCTGCACGGCGGCATGGGCTACATGCGCGAGTCGGAGGTGGAGCGGCAGTACCGCGACATGCGCATCCTCGGCATCGGCGGCGGCACCACCGAGATCCTCACCGGCCTGTCCGCCAAGCTGCTGGGCTACACCCGATGAGCACCGTCCCCACCCCCGACTTTGACCCTGTATGTGCCGCGAATCGGCCGTCAGAGCGTCACTTGCAGGGTCAAAGTCGGGAGGGGGGGCGGCGGTGAGCGTGCTCAGAACAGCGGTGGACGCGTCCACGCCGGAGTACGCCGCCAACCGTGCCGCGCTGCTGGCCAAACTCGCCGAACTCGACGCCGAGCAGGCCAAGGCGGTGGCCGGCGGCGGCGAGAAGTACGTCACCCGCCACCACGACCGCGGCAAGCTCCTCGCGCGCGAGCGCATCGAGTTGCTGCTCGATCCGGGCGCGCACTTCTTCGAGTTGTCGCCGCTGGCTGCCTGGGGCAGCGACTTCACCGTCGGCGCGAGCGTGGTCACCGGCATCGGCGTGGTCAGCGGCGTCGAATGCATGATCACCGCCAGCGATCCGACGGTGCGAGGCGGCGCGTCAAACCCGTGGACGCTGCGCAAGACGCTGCGGGCCAACGAGATCGCGCTGCAGAACCGGCTGCCCGTCATCGGCATGGTTGAGTCCGGCGGTGCGGATCTGCCGACGCAGAAGGAGATCTTCATCCCGGGCGGGCAGATGTTCCGGGACCTGACCCGGCTTTCGGCCGCAGGCATCCCGAGCATCGCGCTGGTCTTCGGCAACTCGACGGCCGGCGGCGCGTACATCCCCGGCATGAGCGACTACGTGGTGATGGTCAAGCAGCGCGCGAAGGTGTTCCTCGCCGGACCGCCGCTGGTGAAGATGGCGACGGGCGAGGAGTCCGACGACGAGGCGCTCGGTGGCGCGGAGATGCACGCCCGGCAGTCCGGGCTGGCCGACTACTTCGCGGTGGACGAGCAGGACGCGATCCGGCTCGGCCGCGAGATCGTCGCCCGGCTGAACTGGCACAAGCAGGGACCGGCGCCCAAGCCGTACCCGGCACCGCCGCTGCACGACGAGGAGGATCTGCTCGGCCTCGTCCCCAGCGACCTGAAGGTGCCCTTCGACCCGCGCGAGGTGATCGCCCGCATCGTCGACGGCTCGCAGTTCGACGAGTTCAAGCCGCTCTACGGCTCCTCGCTGATGACCGGATGGGCCGAACTGCACGGTTATCCGATCGGCATCCTGGCCAACGCGCGCGGCGTGCTGTTCAGCGAGGAGGCGCAGAAGGCCGCGCAGTTCATCCAACTCGCCAACCGGGCCGACGTGCCGCTGCTGTTCCTGCAGAACACCACCGGATACATGGTCGGCAAGGAATACGAGCAGGCGGGCATCATCAAGCACGGTGCCCTGATGATCAACGCAGTGTCCAACTCGCGCGTGCCCCACCTGACGGTGACGATGGGTGCGTCCTACGGCGCGGGCAACTACGGCATGTGCGGACGCGCCTACGGGCCGCGGTTCCTGTTCACCTGGCCGAACGCGAAATCGGCCGTGATGGGCCCAGCCCAGCTGGCCGGCGTGCTGTCCATCGTCGCCCGTCAGGCCGCGGAGGGACGCGGGCAGGCCTACGACGAGGGCGCCGACACCGAGATGCGCGCCTACGTCGAGGCTCAGATCGAGGCCGAGTCGCTGGCGCCGTTCCTGTCCGGACGCCTCTACGACGACGGCATCATCGACCCGCGGGACACTCGCACGGTGCTGGGCATCGCGCTGTCGGCGATCCACACCGCACCGGTTCACGGCACGAACACCGGGGACGGCGGCTACGGGGTGTTCCGACTGTGAGCGGCGATCAGGTTTTCGCGTCCCGTGACCGCTCTGCGGCCCGCGAACCGGCCACGCCACGCGAAAACGTGATCAAATCGGTGCTTGTCGCCAATCGAGGAGAGATCGCGCGGCGCGTGTTCCGCACCTGCCGCGAGCTCGGCCTGGCCACCGTCGCGGTGTACTCCGACCCCGACGCCGCTTCCCCGCACGTGTTCGAAGCGGACGCGGCCGTGCGCCTGCCGGGCAGCACGCCCGGCGAGACCTATCTGCGTGCAGAGCTGATCATCGAGGCCGCGCGGCGCGCCGGCGCCGACGCCGTCCATCCCGGCTACGGCTTCCTGTCGGAGAACGCCGCCTTCGCCCGCGCCGTCATCGAGGCGGGGCTGCACTGGATCGGGCCGTCCCCCGCGGCCATCGAGCTGATGGGATCCAAGGTCGAGTCGAAACGGCTGATGGCTGCCGCGGGCGTCCCCGTCCTGGCCGCGTTGGACCCCGCCGCGCTGCGCGCCGCGGACCTTCCGGTGCTGATCAAGGCGTCGGCGGGGGGCGGCGGCCGCGGCATGCGGATCGTCCACGAACTCGCCGACCTGGACCGCGAGCTGGCTGCTGCCCGCGCCGAGGCCGCGTCGGCGTTCGGTGACCCGACGGTCTTCTGCGAACCGTACCTCGCGACCGGCCGGCACCTCGAGGTGCAGATCATGGCCGACGAGCACGGCACGATCTGGACGGTCGGCGAACGGGAGTGCTCGATCCAGCGCCGGCACCAGAAGGTCGTCGAGGAGACCCCGTCGCCCCTCGCCGAGCGCATCGACGGGATGCGCGGGCAGCTGTTCGCCGCGGCGCGGGCGGCGGCGGAGGCGATCGCCTACACCGGTGCGGGCACGGTGGAGTTCCTGGCCGACGAGACCGGGAAGTTCTTCTTCCTCGAGATGAACACGCGCCTGCAGGTGGAGCACCCGGTCACCGAGTGCACCACCGGGCTCGACCTCGTCGCGTTGCAACTGCACATCGCCGACGGTGGCCACCTGCAGGTCGAACCGCCTGCACCGTATGGGCATTCCATCGAGGTGCGTCTCTACGCGGAGGACCCGGCGGCACAGTGGCAGCCGCAGAGCGGCACGCTGTGCCGGATCCACGTACCGGGCGTGGCTAGCGAGTTCACCGTGACGCAGGCGGGCAGCGGGCTCAGGCTGGACGCCGGCGTCTGTGACGGCACGATCGTCGGCATCCACTACGACCCGATGCTGGCAAAGGTGATCGCCTGGGCTCCCAGTCGGGATCAGGCGGCCCGCATGCTGGCCGCAGCGCTCGCCGGTAGCACCATCCACGGCGTGATCACCAATCGCGATCTTCTCGTAAATGTCTTGCGGCACAAGGCTTTTCTCGCCGCTGAGACGGACACTGCGTTCTTCGAGCGGCATGGACTGGATTGCCTGTCCGCACCCCTTGCCGACGAGCAGGCCGAGTCCGCCTGTGCGCTGGCGGCAGCGCTGGCCCTCGACGCCGCGGCACGCGTCAGCGCGCCGGTGCTGCGAAGCGTCCCCAGCGGGTGGCGCAACGTGCCCAGCCAGCCGCAGCAGGTGCAACTGCGCGGCCGGGACGCGTCCCACCTCGTCTCTTACCGTTTCACCCACGACGGCCTGATCGCGGACGGCTTCGAGGACGTCACCACGATCACGATCGAACCCACCACCGTCGTGCTCGACGTCCGCGGGGTACGCCGCACGTTCGCGATCAGCCGCTACGGCAACGAGGTCTACGTCGACTCGACGCTGGGCAACGTCCGGTTCGGCGTCGTCGAGCGCTTCGCGGACCCGGCCGAACAGGTCACCGCCGGCTCGTTGCTGGCGCCGATGCCCGGCTCCGTGGCGCGGGTCGCCGTGGCGGTCGGCGACACCGTGAAGGCGGGCCAGGCGATCCTGTGGCTAGAGGCCATGAAGATGCAGCACCAGATCAACGCACCGGTGGACGGCGTCGTCGCCGAACTGCCGCTCAGCCAGGGGCAGCAGGTCGACGTCGGCGCCGTGCTGGCCGTCGTGACGCCCGACGATCTCGAGGAGGCCCGATGAACTTCACCGAGGACGACGAGCAGCTGGCGCTGCGCAAAGCCGTCGCCGAGCTGGGCGCGCGCTACGGATTCGAGTACACCCGTGGCAAGGTCAAGTCCGGCGAGCACACCGACGAGCTCTGGGCCGAGGCGGGCAAGCTGGGCTTTCTCGGCGTGAACCTGCCGGAGCAGTACGGCGGCGGCGGGGGCGGCATGTACGATCTCGCGCTCGTCGAGGAGGAGCTGTCGGCCGCGGGCTGCAGCCAGTTGATGATGGTCGTCTCCCCGGCCATCTGCGGCACCGTCATCGGCCGGTTCGGCACCGAGGAACAGAAGCAGCGCTGGCTGCCGGGCATCGCCGACGGTTCGCTCATCATGGCGTTCGGGATCACCGAACCGGACGCCGGCTCCAACTCGCACAAGATCACCACCACGGCGCGGCGCGTCGGTCGCGG
Organism: Jatrophihabitantaceae bacterium; assembly: GCA_051000395.1. GTDB lineage: Bacteria > Actinomycetota > Actinomycetes > Mycobacteriales > Jatrophihabitantaceae > JBPCOI01. The sequence goes on along the minus strand of JBPCOI010000043.1, from coordinate 44,886 downwards.
CGGCGCTCCCGTCACTGCGGACGTGACCGGCAGCGGAGACTGGCTGCTGTCCGGGCGCAAGATCTACGTCAGTGGCGTCGACCGCGCCGACGCCGTGCTGATCGTCGGGCGCACCGAGGACGCCCGTACCGGCCGCCTCGAACCGGTGCTGTTCGCGATGCCGACCGACGCGCCCGGCTTCGAGTACCGCCCGATCGAGATGGACATCGCCATGACCGACAAGCAGTTCCTGCTGTTCATGGACGACGTCCGCCTGCCTGCCGATGCCCTCGTCGGACAGGAGCACGCAGCGCTCGCCCAGCTGTTCGCCGGGCTGAACCCCGAGCGGATCATGGCTGCGTCGCTGTCGATCGGCACCGCCCGCTACGCGCTGGACAAGGCCGCCGCGTACGCGAAGCAGCGCTCGGTATGGGGCGCGCCGATCGGCTCGCACCAGGGCCTGGCGCACCCGCTCGCGCAGATCAAGATCGAGCTGGAGCAGGCCAAGCTGATGATGCAGAAAGCGGCCACGCTCTACGACGACGGCGACGACATCGGTGCCGGGGAGTCGGCGAACATGGCCAAGTACGCGGCCGCCGAGGTGGCAGTGCGCGCTGCCGATCAGGCCGTGCAGACCCTCGGCGGCAATGGTTTCGCGAGCGAGTACGGCCTCGGCGCGCTGCTAGCCTCGGCGCGTGTCGGACGCGTCGCGCCGGTGAGCCGCGAGATGATCCTGAACTTCGTCGCCCAGTTCAGCCTCGGCCTGCCCAAGTCCTACTAGTCCGGAGCCGACGATGACCGAGCTCGTCCACTACGCCGTCGACCGAGCCGTCGCGAGGCTCACCCTCGACTCGCCGGCCAACCGCAACGCCCTCTCGGCGCAGCTCGTCGGGCAGGTGACGGCGGACCTTCAGACCGCCGCCGACGACGACGCCGTGCGGGCGGTGGTGCTCACGCATACGGGCACGACGTTCTGCGCCGGCGCCGACCTCAAAGAGTCCGCCGCCGAGGGCGGACCGGAGCGGGGCACCGCGCGGATGCTCGCGATGCTGCGCGCCGTGGTCGAGCTGTCCAAGCCGGTCGTGGCCCGCGTCGACGGCCACGTGCGCGCCGGCGGCCTGGGCATCGTCGGGGCGTGCGACATCGCACTGGCCGGACCAGGCGCGTCCTTCGCGTTCACCGAGGTCCGCTTGGGGCTGGCACCGGCCATCATCTCGCTGACCACGCTGGGACGGATGTCCGAGCGCAGCGCGGCCCGTTACTACCTCACCGGCGAGCGGTTCGACGGCCCGGCCGCGGCTGCCGCGGGCCTGATCACCGCCGCAGTCGAGGACCTCGACGGCGAGGTGGAGCTCGTCTGCGACGCGCTGCGGGCCTGCTCGCCGCAGGGTCTGGCCGAGACGAAACCGCTCACGACCCGCGCCTGCCTCGCCGCGTTCGCCGAGCGCGCCGAACAGGTGCAGGCCCAGTCGGCACGGCTGTTCGGCTCGGCCGAGGCCCGCGAGGGCATGCTTGCCTTCCTGCAGAAACGGCCCCCGGCATGGGCGCCGCGATGACGCGTGCGCGATCGTGCAACTTTCACCCCCGTGAGGCGGCCGGAAGTTGCACGATCGGGCGCGGCGACCGTCGCGCTGACCGCAAGCGCGACCGGGCCACACCATGACCGTCGCGCCGACCCGCGAGCCGCAGCAGGACCGCAGCCGGGTCACCAGGGCCCGGCTGCTCGAGGCAGCGATCACCTGCCTCGCCGAGTTCGGGTACCAGGCCAGCACCGTCACGGTCGTGGCCGAGCGGGCCGGCGTCTCGCGCGGGGCGGCGCAGCATCACTTCCCCACCCGCGAGGCGCTGTTCACCGCCGCCCTCGAGCACGTGACCCGGGTGCGCGCCGAGCAGATGAGACGCGAACTGGCCGAGCTGCCGGGCGGCACCCCGGACACCGCCACCGTCGTCGAGCTGGTCTTCAGCCTGTTCACCGGGACGATGTTCCGTGCCGCCCTCGCGCTGTGGGTGGCCGCCGCCGCGGAGCAGTCGCTGCGCGATCAGGTCATCCCGCTCGAGGCCCGGATGGGCCGCGACATCCACCGAGTCGTCGTCGAACTGCTCGGCGCTGACGAGCGCCTGCCGGGCGTGCGGGAGACCGTGCAGGCCACGCTGGATCTCGCCCGCGGGCTGGGCCTGGCCAACCTGCTGACCGATGACGGGCGCCGGCGTTCCCGGATCGCTGCGCAGTGGGCGCGCGTGCTCGACGCCGTGCTGACCGCGTAGCGCGTGGGCAGCACCGGCGGGCGTGGCAAACACGCCTAGCAAGTACGCCTAGTCCAAGTACGCCTAGCCAAGTACGCGTAGGCAGTAGGCGTAGCCAGTACGCCCAGTCAGTGCGCTCGCTCGCGCAGCAGGATCTGCCGCAGCACGTCGTTGTCCCCATCGCTCTCGTGGCGCCGCCGCCCGCCGCCGCTCGTCGCCTCGCCATTCGGACCGGGGTGCTGGGCGCTGTAGAGCCGATGGCTGTCCGGCTCGGCCTGCGGGATGCGGGCGGTGGTCGCGGCAGGCGTAACAGCAGGCCCCTCCAGCTCCGGCGCGACGTCCACGAACGGGTGCAGGCGCGGCAGCAACGCGTCCAGCTCGCGGCCCTGCCGGGCGATCTTGAGCTGGTTCACCTCATGCTGCAACGCCTCGATGTCCGAGCCGATGATGCGCGTCGTCTCGATGCGTTCGAGGCGCAGCTGCCCGCCGACCTTGTCCAGCAACTCGGTACGCAGCGCTGCGACGTCGGCGCGCAGCCCATCCAGCTCGCCGGACAGCCCGGCCTGGATCTCGTGACGAAGCAGCTGCACTAGCCGGGCCTCGTACTCGCGCCGCGCCGCCGCGTCCTCGGTCCGTTCCAGGGCCGGCTTCTCCCGCACCTCAAGCTCCTGTCCGGACGGTGCGGCCGGCTGCGCCGGATGCCTACCGCCGACCACGAAGTAGGCACCCAGCAGCGCCCAGAAACCCGCGAGCACACCGACCTTGATCCACTTCTCGGAGGTGCTGGTGACGATCAGCCAGATCGCGACGAGCCCCAACGCGACCGCTGCGGCGAATCCGAGTGCTCGCAGCGTCCGGGTCGTGAACAGGTGCCGACGCGAGGATCCGGCACGGGGGCGAGGCACGCGGCTAGCTTAGCCGCCACGACAGCGAGACCCGAATGCCCCGCGATCGCCTATTCCGCAGGCACGTGCGGCGGTTTCTCCTCGTTGGCCGGGTCGACGCCGGCGCGTTCGAGCAGCAGTCCGGCGGCCACCAGGAAGGCCGCTGCAGCCAGCAGCGCCGCGCCCACGCGGGTGTCGCCGGCCGCGACGCGGACGGTTCCCGCTTCCGGCGCGACCCGCGCAAGCAGCGCGACTGCACCCCCCACGACGCCGGCACCGACGATCGAGGACGCCTTGCCCAGTGCCACGCAGCGGGCGATCACCAGCGCCGCCATCGGTCGCGCCCGCGGGTCGTGCCGTACGGCAGCACGCACCCGCCGAGCGGCGACGAACTCCGCCACCGCGAGGGCGGCCAGCGGGGCGGGCACCAGGTAGCCCAGCGGCGGCAGGGTGTCATAGGACACCCGCAGCAGCAGGTAGACGACGACGCCGACGACGACCAGCGGGGCAGCCAGGTCGATGGGGCCGGTCCGGCGCAGGCGCGGCGGGCTACTCACCGCAGCGCCAGCTCAGGACACGGGCGTACGCCGGCCACCTGCTCGTCCGGCAGGTTCGCCAGCAGCTCGGCCACCGTGACGCCGCCGAGCACGGCCTCGGGCTGCGCGGCGAGCCACGGCACCAGGACGAAGGCCCGGTCGGCCGCGCGCGGGTGGGGCAGTGTCAGGTCCGGCTCGTCGCTGCTCAAGCCGTCGACGTCGATCACGTCCACGTCCAGCGTGCGGGGCCCCCATCGCACGTCCCTCCGGCGGCCGGCGACCTGTTCGGCCGCTCGGGCCCGCGCCAGCCAGTCCGTGGACCCGGCACCGGCGTCGGCGACGACGAGCACCGCGTTGAGGTAGTCGCCCTGGGGTACCGGTCCCCAGGGCGCCGTCTGGAACACCGGCGACGCCGCGCACAGCCACGGCCGGAACGCGTCCGCCGCAGCCTGCAGCCGCGCGAGCCGGTCGCCGAGGTTCGATCCGATGGACAGCACCGCCGTCGTCACGCGGGGCCACCTCCCGGCCCGCTCACGGGGCCTGGCGCCGGATCGTGACGGCGACGTCCTCGAACGCCAGCGGGATCGGCGCCCGCGGCTTGTGCACGCTCACCGTCGCGGCGCGCACGCGGGCGTCGGCGAGACAGACGTCGGCGAGGCGCTGCGCGAGGGTCTCCAACAGGTTCACCGGCTCACCCGCGACCACGCCGGCGAGCGCGTGCGCGAGCGCCCCGTAGTCGACGGTATCGGGCAGCGCGTCGCTGAGCGCCGCCGCGCGGGTGTCGAGCTCCAGAACTGCGTCCACCACGAAGTCCTGCCCGTCGCGGCGCTCGGCGTCCAGTACCCCGTGGTGCCCGCGTACCCGCAACCCGCGCAGCGCGATCTGGTCGCTCACCGCGCCGCCCTGGCCAGTGCGGCAACGGTCAACGCGGCGTCGACGGAGGGACGGACGGCGTGCACCCGCACCCCCCAGACACCGCGCATCGCCGAGTACGCGGTCAGCGCGGTCGTCGCGTCCTCACGATCACCCACCGGACGCGCCTCCCCGTCGGGACCGGCGAGCAGGGTGCCCAGAAAGGACTTGCGCGAGGACGCGACCAGAACCGGCAGCCCCAGCGACACGATCGAGTCGAGCGCGGCGAGCAACGCCCAGTTGTGCGACGCGGTCTTGGCGAAGCCCAGGCCGGGATCGAGCACCAGCGCGGACGGCTCCACGCCGGCGCCGAGCGCCGCGTCCACGCGTGCCATGAGCTCGGCGCACACGTCGGCGACCACGTCGTCGTAGTGCGCCAGACCCTGCATGGACGCGCTGTGCCCTCGCCAGTGCATGAGGATCCAGGGGCAGCCGGCCGCACGCACCACGCGGGCCATTGCCGGGTCGCCCAGCCCACCGGAGACGTCGTTCACCATCATCGCGCCGGCCTCGAGGGCGGCTTCGGCGACCCGGGCCCGGTAGGTGTCCACGCTGAGCGGGATCCCCGCCGCCGCCAGGGTCTTGACCACCGGCACGACCCGGCGCAGCTCCTCGTCGGCCGCGACGCGCTGGGCTCCGGGCCGGGTCGACTCGCCGCCCACGTCGATCACGTCCGCACCCTCGGCGCGCATTTCGATCGCATGTGCGAGCGCGTCGTCCAGCGAGCTGTAGCGTCCGCCGTCGGAGAACGAGTCCGGCGTCACGTTCAGGACGCCGACTACGACGATGCGGTGCTCGTTCGCCGGTAAGCGGATCGTGCTGGCCGGCCGGCCAGGCTCCGCAAGCCCGTCGCGTCGCATGCCGCGCAGTTGCGAACTCATCGCGGAACGCTCACCTTCCGAGGATCAGCGACAACGCCTCGGCCCGCGTCCGCTGATCCTCCTTGAAGATCCCGCGCACCGCGGAGGTCACGGTCAGCGATCCCGGCTTGCGCACCCCCCGCATCGCCATGCACAGATGCTGGGCCTCGATCACGACGATCACGCCGCGCGGCTCGAGGCGACGCATCACCGCGTCGGCCACCTGAGAGGTCAGGCGTTCCTGTAACTGCGGGCGGCGGGCGTAGAGGTCGACGAGACGGGCCAGCTTGGACAGCCCGGTGATCCGGCCGTCCTCGCCCGGGATGTAACCCACCGCCGCCGAGCCGTGCCACGGCACCAGGTGGTGCTCACACGTCGAGTACAGCGGGATGTCCTTGACCAGGACGAGTTCCTCGTGGTCCTCGTCGAAGGTGGTCTGCAGCACGTCGTCGGGATCGAGGAACAGGCCGCCGAAGACCTCGGCGTAGGAACGCGCGACGCGGGCCGGCGTGGACCGCAATCCTTCGCGATCGGGGTCCTCGCCGACGGCGATCAGCAGTTCCCGGACGGCGGCCTCCGCCCGTGCGAGGTCGACCTGTCCGGTGGACGCGGACTCAGTCACCTCTGCCGGCGTCACCGCCGGACTGCCCGTACCCGGAGCCGGGCGGGAACGGCGGTTCCCCCGGCGGGAATGGGGTCGACGTTGGCGGGACAGGGGGAGGGTATCCGCCGTATGGGACGTGTTGCTGGGTGCCCGGTCCGAATGCGCCCGGCTGTCCGGAGGGCTGCGGCGGATTCGGTGTGGGCTGCACGCCGGGCAGCGCCACCCCGTTGGAGGCGCCGTTGCTGCCGCCTCCGCCGGACACTCCGGCATGCGCCGGGGGGCCGCCGTTCGCGGACACCGCCGGCTTGCGCAGCGACGGCGGGATCTCGATCGGCGGCCGATCACTCGGGGTGCGCTTGCCGAAACCGGAGAAGCTGTTGTGCGGCGGGCGCTTGCGCACGGGCGCGAGGATGCGCTCGAGGTCGTCCTTCGCGAGCGTCTCCTTCTCCACCAGTTCCAGCACCATCGAGTCGAGGACGTCGCGGTACTGCACCAGGATCTCCCACGCCTCGTCGTGCGCGCCCTCGATGAGGTCACGGACCTCGGAGTCGATGTCGGCGGCGATGTCCTCGGAGTAGTCGCGTTGGTGGCCGTAGTCGCGGCCCATGAACGGCTCGGCGTCGCCGGTGCCGTACTTCACCGCGCCCAGCTTGGCGCTCATGCCGAACTCGGTGACCATCGCGCGTGCCAGCCCGGTCGCCTTCTCGATGTCGTTGGACGCGCCGGTGGTGGGCTCGTGGAAGACGAGCTCCTCCGAGGCACGTCCACCGAGCGCGTAGACCAGCTGGTCGAGGATCTCCGACCGCGTCTGCGTGTAGCGGTCCTCCAGCGGCAGCACGAGCGTGTGCCCGAGGGAACGCCCGCGCGGCAGGATCGTCACCTTGTGCACCGGATCGAGGTTGGGCATCGCCCAGGCCGTCAGCGCGTGCCCGGCCTCGTGGTAGGCGGTGACCCGCTTCTCCTTGTCGCTCATCGCCCGCGTCTTGCGCTCCGGGCCGGCGATGACGCGGTCGATGGACTCCTCCAGAGCGTGCGTGGTGATCAGCCGGCCGTTGTTGCGCGCCGTCAGCAGCGCGGCCTCGTTGATGACGTTGGCCAGGTCGGCTCCGGTGAAGCCGGGCGTGCGTCGGGCGATGACGCCGAGGTCGACGTCGGCGGCGAACGGCTTGCCCTTCGCGTGCACCTTCAACACCGCCTCGCGGCCGAGCACGTCCGGCGGGCCCACCGCGATCTGGCGGTCGAAGCGGCCGGGACGCAGCAGTGCCGGGTCGAGGATGTCGGGCCGGTTCGTCGCGGCAATAAGGATCACGCCACCCTTGACGTCGAATCCGTCCATCTCGACGAGCAGCTGGTTGAGCGTCTGCTCGCGCTCGTCGTGCCCGCCGCCCATGCCCGCCCCGCGGTGGCGCCCGACCGCGTCGATCTCGTCGACGAAGATGATGGCCGGCGCGTTCTCCTTCGCCTGCGTGAACAGGTCACGCACGCGCGAGGCGCCGACGCCGACGAACATCTCGACGAAGTCCGAGCCGGAGATGGAGTAGAACGGCACACCGGCCTCGCCGGCGACCGCCCGGGCGAGCAGCGTCTTGCCGGTACCGGGCGGCCCGTAGAGCAGCACGCCCTTGGGGATCTTCGCGCCGATCGCCTGGAACTTCGCCGGATTGGCCAGGAACTCCTTGATCTCCTCGAGCTCCTCGATCGCCTCGTCAGCGCCGGCGACGTCGGCGAAAGTCGTCTTCGGGGTGTCCTTGGTGACGAGCTTGGCCTTGCTGCGGCCGAAGCTCATCACCCGGTTGCCGCCGCCCTGCACCTGGCTCATCACGAAGAACAGCACGCCCACGATGAGCAGGATCGGCAGCAGGCTGACCAGCAGCGAGAGCCAGGTGTTCTGCTGGGTAACCTTGGTGTTGAAGCTCAGCGCGCTGTTGCCGGACTTCGCCTTCTCCAGGTCGTTGAAGATCGTCGACGACGCGTCGGCCGGGTACTGGGTACTGATCTTGGTGTGGCCCTTGAAGGCCTTCTTCAGGTCGAGCTGGAGGGTCTGTTCCTTGTCCTCCTGCACCGCCTTGCTCACGTTGCCCGAGGTGATCTGGCTGATCGCGTCGGAGGTGCTGACGCTGTGATAGGGGTCACCGCTGGACAGCAACGAGGGCAGTACCAGCACACCGAAGACAATCACGGCGGCCCACAGCCACCATGACCGGAGAATGCGCTTGCGGTTCATATCGGTATCACGAACGGCAGGGCGCCCGCGTTCCTCCTGCTCAGACCGAACGGTTTCCCTTACGGACGGTACACGTCAGCCCCCGTAGACCGATGGCCGAAGGCGCCCGATGTAGGGCAGATCGCGGTAGCGCTCGGCGTAGTCCCGGCCGTACCCGACGACGAATTCATTGGCGATGTCGAAGCCGACGTAGCGGACCGGAACGTCCACTTTCACGGCGTCGGGCTTGCGCAGCAGCGTGACGACCTCGATCGAGCTGGGCTGGCGTGCGGCGAGGTTCTTCAGCAGCCAGGACAGCGTGAGCCCCGAGTCGATGATGTCCTCGACGATCAGCACGTGCTGGCCGGAGATGTCGCGGTCGAGGTCTTTGAGGATGCGCACGACACCGGAGGACGTCGTGGAGCTGCCGTAGGAGCTGACGGCCATGAACTCCATCGTGGACGGCCGCTGCAGGGCGCGGGCCAGATCGGACATGAACATCGCGGCGCCCTTGAGCACCCCGACGAGCAGCGGTTCGCGACCGGCGTAGTCGGCGTCGATGTCACCGGCGAGCTGCGTGATCCGTGCCGCGATGTCGTGCGCGGGCACGAGCACCGCTTCGATGTCGGCGTCGAGTTCTGACACGCGCTCACTCCTGCAGATCGTGGGACGGGGGGTGCACCTCCAGCCTCCCAGACACCCGTGACACCAGCAGCCCGCCGGGAAGGCAGAGCGGCCCCTGGCCGTGCCAGTCGTCGACCAGGCGCGCGAGCTGCCCGGTGTGCTCGGCGCTCAACGGCGCCGCGCCGCGGCTTCGTGCCCACTGCCGCAGTACCCGGACGAGGACGGCGTGGGGCAGTGCTCGCAGCGCGGAGACCGGGAGCGCGCCGTCGACAGCGGCGGCGCACAGCGCCGCCGCGGCCTGCCCGTCCAGGGCGTCGAGGTCCTCGCGCAGCTGCGCCGCGGTTCGCGCCAGCGCCTCGGCGACCCCGGCGTGCAGCACGTCCTCGAGCAGCGGCAGCACCTCGTGCCGCAGCCGGGCCCGCTGGAAGGCCGGGTCGCTGTTATGCGGGTCGCGCCAGGGCTGCAGCCCCAGCGCGGCGCAGGCCGCCTCGGTGCTCGCCCGGCGCACGCCCAGCAGCGGGCGCACATGCCGTCCGGCAACGGCCCGCATGCCCGCGACCGATCGCGGTCCAGAGCCGCGGCCCAGGCCGAGCAGGACCGTCTCTGCCTGGTCGTCGAGCGTGTGCCCGAGCAGCAGGTGCGCGTCGAGGCTGTCGGCAACGGCGTCGAGCGCCGCGTAGCGGGCGGTGCGGGCCGCCGCCTCCGGTCCCCCGCTGCCGGCGACCCGGACCGGCACCGTCTCGACGGGGTCGAACCTGAGCTCGTAGCCGAGCGCGTCGACCCGCGCGGCTCGGCCCGCCGAGCCGCGCTGCAGGCCGTGGTCGACCGTCACCAGCGCGGCAGCACGTCCGGCGCGGGCCGTCTCGAAGGCGGTTGCGGCGGCAAGGGCGAGGGAGTCGGCGCCGCCGGAACAGGCGACCAGCACCGTGCCATCGAGCGCGGCCAGCGCCCGTCGCACCGCTAGCCGGACCTCGGCGAGTGCCGGGTGCGGCCCCATCAGCCCATCCTCCCGCCGATCGTGCAACGTTCGGCGCCGTCAGGCGGCCAAAAGTTGCACGATCGGGCGATCAGGCGTGGACGCGGGCGATCCACTGCAGCGGCGCGGCGATCTCGACCTTGCTGGGCAACGTCTCGCGCGAAGTCCAGATCGCGTTGAAGTCGTCCAGGCCGATGCGGTCGACGACCGTCCGGACGAACTTCGAGCCGTCGACGTACTGCCGCGTCTTGGCGTCGAGCCCGAGTAGCTTGCGCAGCAGGCGATCCAGCGGGTTGCCGCCCCTGCGCCGGCGCTGGGCGAAGCGCTTCTCGATGGCGTCCTGGGTCGGGATGACCGAGGGCGACACGGCGTTCATCACGTACTCCGCGTGGCCTTCCACCAGCGACATGAACGCCGTGACACGTTCGAGGATCGCCCGTTGCTCGGGCGTGGCAACCACGGCGATCACCCCCGAACCGTCGCCCTGGCCGCGGATCACCTTCACCAGCTCGCCCGCCGCCCCGCTCAGCCGCTGCCGCAGGGCGGTCGGGTCGGTGTCGACCGCGTCGGTCAGCGCGCCGACCTCGTCGAGCATGTGCTGGCGCAGCCACGGAACCGCCGTGAACTGCACGCGGTGGGTCACCTCGTGCAGGCAGACCCACAGCCGGAAATCCGCCGGGACGACCTTCAGCTGCCGCTCGACCGCGACAAGGTTCGGCGCGACGAGCAGCAGCTGGCCGCCGGGGCGGTCGAAGAATTCGAACTGGCCGAGCACCTTGCCCGACAGGAAGCCGAGCACCAGCCCGACCTGGACTCCGGTGAGCCGGCTGCCGACGTTCTCGGCGACCTTGCCGACGGGGTTGTCCGAGGCCAGCCTGTCGACGAGCGGGGCCAGGATCGAGCGCATGCCACCGGCGTTCGCGTCGATCCACGCCGCGCGGTCGACCACCCTGGTGGCCGCCGACACGGGCGGTTCGCTCAGATGAGTCAGCTCGGCGACGAGTTCGGCGGCCTGTGCCGTGGCCCGATAGAGCTCGCCGACGGCGTCGTCGGCCTCGAAGCGGGACACGCCCGGCGGCGGCGGGCTGAACCGTTTCGCGGCGCGGGCGGCAATCTCCCAGTCGATCAAACCGCTCACGCGCGTCCCCGCTTCACACCTGCGAACAGTACCCGCGGGGCTGGAGCGCTCACGAACAGCCGCAACCGGCCAGCACGGTCGCGACGCCGTCCAGCGCCGCCTCCGCGGGAGCCGCGCTGGCGCTCGGATCGAGGCGATCGGCGACGAACGCGAACACCAGCAGTCGCCCGTCGCGATCATGGACGAGTCCGGCCAGCGCCGACACGCCGGACAGCGTCCCGGTCTTCGCCCGCACGACACCCGCGCCGGCGGCATCAGCCGAGCCGGCCAGGTACCGGTCGCGCAGCGTGCCCGACCAGCCGGCGACCGGCAGACTCGCCACGACGTCGTGCAGTTGCGCGGGCGTGCTGCCGGCGAGGCGCAGGACCGCGACGAGCGCCGCGGGGCTGAGCCGGTCGGCCGCCGCCAGCCCGCTCGCATCCTGCATCCCTGTGCCGACGGACACGCCCAGGCGCGTGAGTTCGGTACGGATGGCCGCGGCGGCGCCGGCGAACGACACCGGGTCACCCGCCGCGATCGCCACCTGACGGCCCAGGCACTCGGCGATGACGTTGTCCGAGCTCTGCAGCATCTGCTCGACCAGCACGGCCAGCGGCGCCGACTCGACGCGCGCCAGGACCGCCGCCCCGGACGGCGCGCGTCCGCGGGACACCGGCAGCGCCGGTTCGCCGAGCGCGACGGCCAGCTCGCGACCCGCCGCCAGGTCGGGGGTGGTGCTGCGGATGATGTCACCGGGCGCGGCACGTCCCCCGTCGGCCAGGACGGCGGTGACGGGTGCGGCGTAGTCGCTGGGGATGTCCTCGGGCGCCCACCCCGGCGCGACTGCGGGGCCGGAGAACAAGCCGTCGTCCACGACGATCGACCGTACGGCGGTGTGGGCGCGCCTGAGCTGGGCGGCGAGGTCGGTGATGCGCGCGGCGTCGGCGTACGCCCCCGGCTTGCCGCGGGCCGCGCCCGTCAGCGTCGGATCACCGCCGCCGATCAGTACGACGGTCCCCGCCGGCCCGGCCACGACCGTCGTGGCGATCCGGTCGGTGGGGCCGCGGACGGCGAGCAGCGCCGCGGCGGTGAGCAGCTTGGCGGTCGAGGCAGGCGCGGCTGGCGTGGTGGCATTCGCGTCGTAGAGGACGGCGCCGGTCCGGGCGTCCACCACCTCGCCGAGCAGGCGCCGGCCGAGGCTCGGGTCGGCGGCGGCCTTCGCGAGAGCGGCACTCACTGCGGCTGCGCTCGGCACGGTGGGGTCGGCGGCCGACGGGGCCGGCGCCGGACGGGCGGTCGCCGCGGTGAGCGCGGACGGCAGCGCGAGGACCGGCGGCCGGGCCTGGCTGTGCCCGCGGCGGACGGCGTGCGTGACGAGGTAGCCGCCCAGCCCCACAGCCACGGCCAGCACCAGGACGAGCAGCACCAGTGCGGCGGATCGCACGCGGGGCCGGCTCATGATGGGCCACACTAACGAGACATCACGCGCGCGCCGCCACGCGCCGCCGGGACGAGGGAGCAGACCACCGTGGAGTTCGACGTCCTCATCGAGATCCCGCGCGGGAGCCGCAACAAGTACGAGGTCGACCACGACAGCGGCCGCATGCGCCTGGACCGCACCCTGTTCACCTCGACGCAGTACCCCGCCGACTACGGCTACATCGAGGACACGCTCGGCCTCGACGGCGACCCGCTCGACGCCCTGGTGCTGCTGCAGGGCGACCCGCTGTTCCCCGGCGTGCTGGTGCGCAGCCGCGCGATCGGCATGTTCCGCATGACCGACGAGCGCGGCGCGGACGACAAGGTCCTCGCCGTCCCGTGCGCGGACCCGCGCCTGGAGCACCTGCGCGACATCCATCACGTCCCGGAGTTCGACCGCCTGGAGATCCAGCACTTCTTCGAGGTCTACAAGGCCCTCGAGCCGGGCAAGAGCGTCGAGGGGGCGAGCTGGGCAGGACGCGTCGACGCCGAGGCGGAGATCGTCGCCTCGCGCCGGCGCCTCCGCGACGCCTCGCCCGCCAGCCGGCACTGAGCGATCCAGCGGGATCGGGCATGGTGCGCAGGCCAGAGCTGTCCACGCTGTCCGGGCGCCGCGTCTTCATCACCGGTGCGGCCAGCGGCATCGGACGAGCCACCGCGATCGCCGCCGGCCGCGAGGGCGCCGAGCTGTACCTCACCGACGTCAACGAGGCGCTGCTCGTACGGACTGTGGCAGAGATCGAGCGGACCGGCGCGACGGTGCGCTGCGCCGAAGCGGCCGACATCTCCGACTACGAGCAGGTTCGCTCCCTGTCGCACCGGATGCACGCCGGCGTCGAGTGCATGGACGTCGTCATGAACGTCGCCGGTGTGTCCGCGTGGGGGACGGTGTCGAACCTGGAGCATCGGCACTGGCGCTCGATGGTCGAGATCAACCTGATGGGCCCGATCCACGTCATCGAGACGTTCGTGCCGCGCATGGTCGCCGCCGGTCGGGGCGGGCACCTGGTGAACGTCTCCTCGGCCGCGGGGCTGATCGGCCTGCCGTGGCACGCGGCGTACAGCGCGAGCAAGTTCGGCCTGCGCGGCGTCTCGGAGGTGCTGCGCTTCGACCTGCGCCAGCACGGGATCGGCGTAAGCCTGGTGTGCCCGGGTGGCGTGGACACCCCGCTGACCCAGACCGTCGAGATCGCCGGGGTGGACAAGCACAGCGAGCACTTCCAGCGGCTGCACGCACGCTTCGCCAAGCGCGCCGTCTCCCCCGAACAAGCCGCCGAGTCGATCCTGCGCGCCGTGCACCGCAACACCTACCTGGTCTTCACCTCCGGTGACATCCGCCGCATCCACCGGTTGCAGCGCCTGTTCGAACCCGGCTACGTGCTCGCCATGCGCGCCCTGAATCGCGCGGCCAACCACGCGCTGCCCCTGCCGGAGTCGAGATGAGCGCCCGCATCGCGCCGGGCAACCGCGCCGAAGCCGGCCTGTTCGCGTGGGGGTTCGCGCAGCTGGCCGGACGGGTCGCGCGGACCGAGGCGCCGAAGCTGTTCCTGACGATGGGACGCCGGCCCAAGCTGTTTCGCGGCTGGCTGCGTTTCGCCGGCCGGCTCATGCCGGGCGGCACGCTGCCGCGACGCGACACCGAGCTCGTCATCCTGCGCGTCGCGTACCTCCGGCAGTGCGCCTACGAGTTCGAGCACCACGTGCGGCTGGGCCGTCGCGTCGGGGTGAGCGCCGCGGATCTCATGCGGATCCAGGCCTATCCGGCCGCCGCGGGCTGGACGGCACGCGAGCGGGCGCTGCTCGCCGCCGTGGACATGCTGCACGCCGAGCAGGATCTCGACGACGACACCTGGTCGGCGCTGCGCGAGCACCTCGACGAGGCGTGCACGGTGGAGTTCCTGATGCTGGCCGGGCACTACGAGATGCTGGCTACCTTCCTCAACACCCTGCGCATCCAGCCCGACCGGCACCGCTGAGCAACCACTCGGTGCCACTCGGTGCCGCTCGGTGCCGCTGAGCGCCCGCCCGGTGCCGCTCAGGGGCGCTCAGTGCGCGAAGTGGCGGGTGCCGGTCAGGTAGAGCGCGGCGCCCGCGGCGTTGACGGCGTCGATCACCTCGCCGTCGCGGATCGAGCCGCCGGGTTGCACGATGGCGCACACGCCGGCGTCCAGTAGCACCTGCGGCCCGTCCGGGAACGGGAAGTACGCGTCCGAGGCCGCCACCGAGCCGGCGGCCCGGTCCCCGGCCCGCACCACGGCGAGGCGGCAGGAGTCGACCCGGTTGACCTGGCCCATGCCGACACCGACACTCGCGCCGCCGCGGGCGAGCAGGATCGCGTTGGACTTCACCGCGCGCAACGCCCGCCAGGCGAACGCCAGATCGGCGAAGCTCGCCTCGTCGACCGCTTCGCCGGCGGCAAGCGTCCAGCTCGAGGGGTCGTCGCCCGGCGCGTCGATCCGGTCGGCACTCTGCAGCAACATCCCGCCGGAGATCGCACGGGACTCCACGCCCGGCCGCTGCGGGCGCGGCGGCACGACAAGCAGGCGCAGGTCCTTCTTGTTCCCCAGCCGTTGCAGCACGCCGTCCTCGAACGCCGGCGCGACGATCACCTCGGTGAACACGGGAGCCACCTGCTCGGCCATCGCCAGGCTCATCGGACGGTTGGTCGCGATGACGCCGCCGTACGCACTGACCGGGTCACACGCGTGCGCAGCGCGGTGCGCCGCGGCGATATCGGCTCCGATCGCGATCCCGCACGGGTTCGCGTGCTTGATGATCGCCACGCACGGATCGGCGAAGTCGTAGGCCGCCCGCCACGCGGCGTCGGCGTCGACGTAGTTGTTGTAGCTCATGGCCTTGCCGGCAATCTGCTCGCCGCGCGCGACCCCCTCACGCCCGTCCCGCGTGATGTAGAGCGCCGCGCGCTGATGCGGGTTCTCCCCGTAGCGCAGCACCGCCGCCCGCTCGTAGTCGGCCGCGATCCAGCCGGGGAAACCCGAGGGCGCCTCGACAGCCACCCCGCCGTCACTGCTGGGGGTTGCGCCGTCGTCGGGCGCGAGCACGGCACCGAACCACGACGCGACGGCGATGTCGTACCCGGCGGTGTGCCGAAACGCCTCTCGCGCGAAGCGCTGTCGCGCGGGCAAGTCGAAGCCGCCGGCGGCGACGGCGGCGAGCACCTCGGGGTAGTGCTTCGGGTCGACGACGACCGTCATCGACCCGTGGTTCTTCGCGCCGGAGCGGACCATGGCCGGGCCGCCGATGTCGATCTGCTCGATGATCTGTGGCGGTGCCGCCCCGCTGGCCGCGGTCTGGACGAACGGGTACAGGTTGGCGACCAGCAGCTGGAACGGCGCGATGCCGAGCTCGCCGATCGTCGTGACGTGGGACGGGTCGTCCTGGTCCGCGAGCAGCCCGGCGTGCACGTGCGGGTGCAGCGTCTTCACCCGGCCGCCGAGAATCTCGGGAAAGCCGGTCATCGCGTCGACCGGAGTGACCGGCACCCCCAGCTCACGGATCCGCGCCGCCGTCGAGCCCGTCGACACGATCTCGACGCCCGCCTCGTGCAGCCCCCGGGCGAGCTCGTCCAACCCGGTCTTGTCGTAGACGCTGACCAGCGCGCGCCGGATGGCGATGCGGCTCATCGCCGTCCCCGCCTCGGCGCGGCGGCAACGGCCGCGCCCGCACCGTGCAGATAGGTCCGCCCTGCTCTCATGCGAAAATCTCCTGACACAGCTGCCGAATTGCCTTGACGTACAGGGGTTTCTCGACGGCCTGGATCCGCGCGCGCAGGCTGTCCTCGTCGTCGCCCGCGAGGATCGCGACCTCAGCCTGCGCGATCACCTCGCCGGTGTCGACGCCCTCGTCCACCCAGTGCACGCTCGCGCCCGTGCTGCGCGCCCCGGCGGCGAGCGCGTCGCGGATCGCGTGCGCGCCCGGGAAGGCCGGAAGCAGCGCCGGATGCGTGTTGACGATCTTGAAGCGGTTGACGACCGTCGGATCGAGCAGCCGCATGAAACCGGCCAGCACCACGAGATCGGGCCGGTGCGAGCCGATCGCGTCGGCGAGTGCGGCGTTCCATGCGCCACGCTGCGGGTAGTCGCGCACGGCGGCAGCGAAGGTGGCTACGCCCGCGGCCTCGGCCCGGGCCATCGCCGGGCAGCCCGGGACGTCCGTGCCGACTGCAACCACGGTGGCGCCGAAGCCGGGGTTTGCTGCCGCGTCGAGCACGGCTTGCAGGGTGCTGCCGCTGCCGGAGGCGAGGACGACGAGGCGGGCCGGCACGCCGGAAACCCTACCCGGCGAGCTCGTCCGCTTCGTCGGCGTCCTTGTTGGCGTCCTTGTCGGCGTCCTCGCCGTGGCCGGCAACGACCACGAGGCCCGGTGGGTCGGCCGACACGGCCGGCTCCGCCGCCGCGGCTGGCTCCGGCGACACGGCTGGCTCGGGCTCGGCTGCCGTCCGGCTGGTGTGCCAGCGCCAGATGGCGAGCGCGCCCGTCGCGGCGCCCGCGACTGCCGCAACCTCCAGCGTCACCGCGAGGCCGAGCCAGAGCGGCGACGCGCCGATCGTCCGCAGCCGCCCGGAACCGATGGAGCCCCCGCCCTGCCAGGCGAGCACCGCCATCGCCAGCCCGCTCACGACGGCCGTCATCCCCAGCTCGCGCAGGCGAACGCGCCACTCGGGCGCTCGTCCCGCCATGCGCGCCGCGACGAGCCCGGCGGCGACGGGCGTGGCGACCACCAGCAGCCAGACCGCCGGACCGGCGCCGTGGCCGTCGGGCATCGCGCCGAGGATCGGGAAGGCGGGCAGCGTGCCGTGAGCCGTGCTGACGGCACTCGCCGTGGTCGCCGAGCCGACCGCGAATCCCGGGCCGGCCAGGTAGGCGGCTCCCGCGATGACGGCGTTCGGTGCGGCGAGCAGGCCCAGCAGCAGCACCGGCACGCCCCCCCAGCCGCCGCCGACCTGCTGCGAGAGCAGTTCGACGCGGCCGTGGTGCACCGCGAGCGATCCGGCCACCAGCGCCGCGCCCGCACCGAGGTAGACCGTCACCGCAGCGGCACCGGCCCGCACGCACGACCCGAGACCGGACGGCACGCACGCCGCGCACCAGTCCGACAGCGGTGAGAGGCGCACCAGCGCCGAGCCGCCGGTGAGCGCGAACAGCAGCAGCGACGCGACGGCCACACCCACCGGCGGCACGCCGCTCGTGCCGAGGGAGGCGAGCGGCGCGGCGAGCAGGCAGACGAGCGCGAAGCTGAGCGCCTGCGCCACGCCCGCGACCGCCAGGCGCGCCGGGTCGCGTTCGCCGAGGTCGGCCGCGGCGTCGGCGAGCGCGCACCCGGCCCGCCATGCGACCAAGCCGACCGCGACCGTCATGCCGAGCGGGAGGAACGTCGCGGGCGTGCCATCGACCGTGACGCCGCCGTGGACGGAGGCCAGGAAGCTCAGCAGCCCGGCGTGGATCGTGGAGTTGACCCGTCCCGTCGTGCCGGACACCGGTAGCCAGCAAATCGCGACCGCCACGACGCCGAGGATCGCGCAGAGCACCGCGGCGCCGGCTCCCGTCCACGCTGCAGCGAGCCACAGCGAGCGTCCCGCGGCAGTCGGCACGACGCTGCGCCGTGGCGATCCGTCCGCCGCCGGACGCGAGACAGCCGCTGGCGATACGGCCTCACGCGCGCGTTCGAACGGCATGCCGTCCAGGCTGGCAAAGCCCGCAGCCGATGTGCCGCAGACGCGCCGGGCGAGCCGGTCAGTTCTGCGGCGGCGGCCCGTACGGGTTGTGCGGGGGCTGGCCCTGCGGACCCGGCTGCGACGGCGGCCCGTACTGGCCGGGCTGTCCGGGGGGCGGCCCGTACCGACCCGGGCCTTCGGGGCGCGGCTGTGGCTGCGGCGGCGGCCCGTACCCGGCCTGCGGAGGGGGTCCGTACTGGCCCGGCTGACCCGGGTACGGCTGCGGGTAGCCGGGGGGCGCCTTCGGCTTGGGTGCCGGCATCCGGCCAGCGGCCATCATCCAGGCGAGCACGAGGACCGCCACCTGCACGATTGCGGTGATCAACGCGAGGATGAGCCCGATGCCCATGCTCACGTTGCCGGCATTGCTGCCGAGGTTGCCCTTGCCGATCGACACGCCGATCACGAGCAGCAGCCCGGTAACGCCGAGTGCCAGCGGAGCAAGGGCGATCTTGCCGTTCTCCACGACGCCCGCGACTGCCAGCAGCCCGGCGGCGAGCGCGAATCCGATGACGGCACTCGCGCCGGCGCCCGCGACGGAGTAGCCCCCGACCCCGTCATTGCCCTGGTCGAACCAGTCGAGGAAACCCCAGATGAACGACAGCACCCCCAGCCCGCCGGCCACGTAGGCCAGCATGGCGGTCCGTTGCGCGGGCGAAGTGGGTGGGCGTTGCGCCGCTGGTGGGCCGTAGGCACTCATCGACTGGCTACCTCTTCCTGATCGCAACTGCTCGGAGACTCGACCCTATCGCCTGCACCGGCCAGCTTGTCTGGGTCAGGGAGCGGGCGGCGCGCCCGGTGGCGGCCCGTATGGCCCCGGCTGCGGTCCCTGCGGAGGGTCGGGTTCCCCCGGCGGCGGGCCGTACGGGGCCGGTTGCCCGGGCATCCGAGGCGCAGCGCCGTCGGTAGCACCCCGCCGGCCACCGAGGTTCGGCAGCTTCGCCAGCGCGCCGGGCAACTGAGCACCGGCCTGCTGCAGGCGCATCAACGCCAGGACCGTCCCGGCCAGGATGAGGATCAGGCTGACCCAGAACGAGAATCCGTGACCGAAGCTCGCGGTGAAACCGGGTCCGCTCTCGTCGTAGAACTTCGGATGGATGAAGATCGCGAGGATCTCCAGCAACAGCCCGATCGCGAACAGTCCCAGGCACAGCAGCCGCGACGGCCAGGGCAACCTGACCTGCGGCGCGAGGAAGGAGAGGGCGAGCACGGCCGCCCCCGCCACGGCGAAGGCCATCGCGAACCAGGCCAGGAACGCCCCGCCGCCGAAGTGCCAGGCACTGGCGCTGGAGGAGAGTCCCCCGCCCACACCGCTGATCGAAGCCGTATAGAAGTCGAAGAACGAGAAGATCAGGGTCAGCACACCGGCGGCGAGGATGCCCCAGTCGAGCGGATCGACGGTCTTCGGGTCGAAGCCGGCCGACGGCGCGCGGTAGGCGCTCTCACCGGCGGGTGCAGCCCACTGCTCGCTCGGCTGCGCCGCCGGGTGCGGGGACGGTGACGGCCGCCCGGCCGGTTGCCCCCCGGCGGGAGGGGGCGGCGGGGCGGGTGGGGGCGGCGGTTGGAACGTCATGGCGTTCTCCTCGGCAGGGTTCGGCACCACGCGTGCCGTGGTGCTAGTGAGCCTGTCGGGCGAAGCTATCGCTCACAGCTCATTCTGAGAACCAGGGACACGCGAGAACGTCACGGCAACACCGTGGCGTCATCCGGACCTGTGGCGGTTCGTCCGCAAACGTGCTGGCTGCACGGCGTCCAGCGCTAGGACGCGCGCAGGATCTCCCGCATCAGCTGCGCCGTCTCGCTCGGCGTCTTGCCGACCCGCACGCCTGCCGCCTCGAGCGCCTGCTTCTTCGCCTCGGCCGTGCCCGAGGAGCCGGAGACGATCGCGCCGGCGTGGCCCATCGTCTTGCCCTCCGGTGCGGTGAAGCCGGCGACGTAGCCGACCACCGGTTTGCTGACGTGCTCCTTGACGTAGGCAGCCGCCCGCTCCTCGGCGTCGCCGCCGATCTCGCCGATCATCACGATCGCGTCCGTCGCCGGATCGTCCTGGAAGGCCGCGAGGCAGTCGATGTGCGTGGTGCCGATGATCGGGTCGCCGCCGATGCCGACACAGGTGGAGAAGCCGTGATCGCGCAGCTCGTACATCATCTGGTAGGTCAGCGTGCCGGACTTGGACACCAGACCGACCCGTCCCGCCTTGGTGATGTCGGCCGGGATGATGCCGGCGTTCGACTTGCCGGGGCTGATCAGGCCGGGGCAGTTGGGCCCGATGATGCGGGTGCTCTTGCCCTGCGCGTACGCCCAGAACGCCGCGCTGTCGTGCACCGCCACGCCCTCGGTGATCACCACGGCGAGCGGGATCTCGGCGTCGATGGCCTCGATGACGGAGTCCTTCGTGAACGCCGGCGGCACGAAGCCCACCGTGACGTTCGCTCCGGTCTCGGCCATCGCGTCCGCGACGGTCTTGAAGACGGGCAGCGTGGTGCCGTCGAAGTCGACGCTCGTGCCGGCCTTGCGGGCGTTCACGCCGCCAACCACCCGCGCGCCGGAGGCGAGCATGCGTTTGGTGTGCTTGCTGCCCTCACCGCCCGTGATGCCCTGCACAATGATCGTGGAGTTCTCGTCGAGGAATATCGCCATCTCAGGCTCCCTGCTCTGCGGACGTCGCGGCAGCGGCGGCAAGCTCGGCGGCCCGGTCGGCCGCGTCGTCCATCGTGTCGACCAGCGTGACCAGCGGGTGCGCCGCCTCGGTCAGGATGCGCCGTCCCTCGACGACGTTGTTGCCGTCCAAGCGCACGACGAGCGGCTTGCTCGCTTCGTCACCGAGCATCTGCAACGCGCCGACGATGCCGTTCGCCACCGCGTCGCAGGCCGTGATCCCGCCGAAGACGTTGACGAACACCGAACGGACCGAAGGGTCATTGAGGATGATGTCCAGGCCGTTGGCCATGACCTCGGCCGACGCGCCGCCGCCGATGTCCAGGAAGTTGGCCGGCTTGACGTTGCCGTGCTTCTCGCCGGCGTAGGCGACGACGTCCAGGGTGGACATCACCAGGCCGGCGCCGTTGCCGATGACGCCGACCTCACCGTCGAGCTTGACGTAGTTGAGGTGCTTGTCCTTCGCCTTCTGCTCGAGCGGGTCGGCAGCGGCGGTGTCGAGGTAGGCCGCGTTGTCCGGCTGGCGGAAGTTGGCGTTGTCGTCGAGGGTCACCTTCCCGTCGAGCGCGACGACCGTGCTCGGCGCCCCGTCGGTGCCGCGGATCTTTGCGAGCGGGTTGACCTCGACGAGGGTGGCATCGGCGTCGACGAAGGCGTCCCAGAGCTTGACGAGCACGTCCGCGACCGGCTCGACGAGCTCGGCGGGGAACTTCGCCGCTTCGGCGATCTCGCGAGCCTTGGCGAGGTCGACGCCGTCGATCGCGTCGATCGGGACCTTGGCGAGCGCCTCGTGACGTTCGACCGCGAGCTGCTCGATCTCCATGCCGCCCTCGTAGGACGCCATCGCCAGGAAGGTGCGGTTGGACCGGTCCAGCAGGTAGGAGACGTAGTACTCCTGCTCGATCTGCGCGCCCGGGTCGACTAGGACGCGGTGCACGGTGTGCCCCTTGATGTCCATGCCGAGGATCTCGCCAGCCGCCGACTCGGCCTCGGCGGGCGTCCTGGCGAGCTTCACGCCGCCGGCCTTGCCGCGTCCGCCGACCTTGACCTGAGCCTTGACGACGGTGACTCCCCCGATCCTGCTCGCCACCTCGCGCGCCTGCTCAGGGCTTGTGGCGATCTCGCCCAGGCTGACCGGGACGCCGTACTTCGCGAACAGTTGCTTGGCTTGATATTCGAACAGATCCACGTTGCTGACGTCCGTTCTCGCGGGGCGGTTTGTCGTTCGGGCACGCTGGTCCCGAGCCTAGGTCAGGCGCGATCGGCGCGACGCGGGGCCGAGACCGGAGCCACGCCTGCGGCCCTCACCCCGGCGCCTCTACGCCGACGTGGGCGCGGACCCATTCGACGACGTCGTCCATCGTCGCGCCCGGGGTGAAGATCTTCGCGACGCCGGAGCGTTCGAGTTCGGGGATGTCGGCCTCGGGGATGATGCCGCCGCCGAACACCACGACGTCCTCGACGCCCTGCCGGTGCAGCAGATCCATGGTCTTGGCGAACAGGGTCATGTGCGCGCCGGACAGGACGGACAGGCCGACCGCGTCGGCGTCCTCCTGGATGACGGTCTGCACGATCTGCTCGGGCGTCTGGTGCAGGCCGGTGTAGACGACCTCCATCCCGGCATCACGCAGCGCGCGGGCGATCACCTTGGCGCCGCGGTCATGCCCGTCCAGGCCGGGTTTGGCGATGACGATCCGGACGCGTTCAGCCACGCCTGGCAGCGTAGTCCGGCGGAGACCACGGGCCAGCGCAGCTGGCCATCCTGCCGGTGGTCGCCATGTGCGGATGCGCGGCCAGCAGCTCCGCGAGCCAGCTTGCTGGACAGAAGCTCTTCCCGGATTGCCCCGTGCTACACGGGACCCGTGCTACACTGAAGAGTGGCAAATCTGACGATCGCCATCGACGAGGACCTGCTCAGACGCGCTCGCATCCGGGCATTGGAACACGGCACCTCCGTGAACGCGGTGCTCCGCAGCTACCTGGAGTCCTACGCCGGCAACGACCGGACGCGGCGCCTGGCAGGCCGCCGCTTGCGTGAGCTGTCCGAGCGGTCCCGGGGCGGCAGCGGGACCGGCGGACGTACCTGGACGCGCGAGGAGTTGCACGAACGGTGACCGCGTCGTGGTTCGTCGACACCAATGTGGCGGTGTACCTCCTCGATGACGCCGAGCCGGCCAAGCAGCAAATTGCACGGGAGCTCTTCGACTCCGATTCGGTCGAGCACCTGGTCGTGAGTGCACAGGTTCTCGGAGAGTTCTACATCGCCACTACGCGCAAGCTGGGCCACGGCGAGGACGTGGTACGGGCCGCGATCGCCGAGCTGTCCAGCTTTCCCGTCGTCCCGACCGATCTCGGCCTGGTGCGGGCGGGTATCGACACGGCCCAACGGCACCAGCTGTCGTACTGGGACGCGTTGATCATCGAAGCGGCTGCAGCGGCGAACTGCGATCGGATACTCACCGAAGATTTGAATGCGGGCGAGATCATCCGCGGAGTGCGGGTCGTCAACCCGTTCGCGTGAGCGGTTTCAATGCGTCCTCCCGCGGTACTCAGAGTTTCTGCAGCGGGGCGTAGCGCAGCATCAGCCACTTGAGACCTGCACTGCCGAAGTCGACCTGGGCCTGCGCGCCGTCGCCGGCGCCGCGGGTGGCCACCACCGTGCCCAACCCCCACGAGTCGTGCGTGACCCGGTCGCCGGGATCGAGGGACGGGACGGCCCGATTGCCCGCACCACCGCGCAGGCCGCCAGCTGCTAGCCGGGAGGCGGCGAGCTGCTCCTGCGCCGATCGCCGCACCGCCCCGGCGCGGTAGCCGTGGTCGCCGTAACGGCCGGGACCCTCGTCGCCGTACCCGCCGACGAACGGCTGGCGCGCGATCGCTCCACTCCACTCGACGAACTCGGCCGGGACCTCGTCCAGGAAGCGTGAGGGCGGGTTCCACGACGGCGCCCCCCACGCCGAGCGAGACAACGCGCGGGAAAGGTACAGCCGCTCGCGGGCCCGGGTGATCCCGACGTAAGCGAGCCGGCGCTCCTCGGCCAGCTCGCCAGGATCGCCGAGCGTGCGCAGGTGCGGGAACACGCCGTCCTCCATGCCGGTAAGGAAGACCACGGGGAACTCCAGTCCCTTGGCCGTGTGCAGCGTCATCAGGGTGACGACGCCTGCGCGCACCCCCGCACTGCCGGCGGGACCCCCCACCCCCTCGGGGATGGAGTCCGCGTCGGCGACCAGAGACACCTGCTCCAGGAACGCGTCCAAGGACGTCGCGTCTCCCCCGGCGGCTACGCCCTCCTCGCCGGGGGTACCCCCACCGGTGCCGGCACGCTGCTCCTCGAACTCGCGCGCCACGCTGACCAGCTCGCGCAGATTGTCCACGCGGCCCTCGTCCTGCGGGTCGTGGCTGGCCTCCAGCTCGCGCAGGTAGCCGGTGCGGTCGAGGACGGCCTCCAGGATCGAGCTGGGCGTACCCCCAGGCCCGACGGCAACGGCGCGCAGCGAGGTGAGCAGCACGGTGAACTCGCGGATCGCGTTCCGCGAGCGCGCGGCGATGCCGAAGGCGCCGCCGCTCTCGTCCGCTGCCCGCTCGAGCGCGGTGCCGAAGGAGATGCGTTCCCGCTCGGCCAGCACCTCCACGCACGCCGCGGCGCGGTCGCCGATCCCCCGCCGGGGGGTGTTCACGACGCGCCGCAACGAGACGACGTCGTCGGGGTTGGCGATGACGCGCAGGTAGGCCAGCGCGTCGCGCACCTCCTTGCGTTCGTAGAAGCGCACCCCACCGACGACCTTGTACGGCAGCCCGACGCGGATGAACACCTCCTCGAACACCCGCGACTGCGCATTCGTCCGGTAGAACACGGCGACGTCCGAAGCCACCGCCACCCCCGAGTCGGACAGCTCGTCGATGCGCTGCGCGACCCAGGCTGCCTCTTCGTGCTCGTTCTCCGCGACGTAGCCGACCAGCTTCTCGCCGGCCCCCGCCTCGGACCACAGGTTCTTGGGCTTGCGGTCGGCGTTGCGGGCGATCACCGCGTTGGCCGTGGTGAGAATCGTCTGCGTGGAGCGGTAGTTCTGCTCCAGCAGGATGGTGGACGCGTCCGGGTAGTCGCGTTCGAATTCGAGGATGTTGCGGATCGTCGCGCCGCGGAACGCGTAGATCGACTGGTCGGCGTCACCGACGACGACGAGCTCGCCGGGGTGCTCGCCCCGTGTCAGCTCGCGCACCAGGACGTACTGCGCGTGGTTGGTGTCCTGGTACTCGTCGACGAGCACGTGGCGAAAGCGGCGCCGGTAGTGCTCGGCGACGTCGGGGTGGCGCTGCAGCAGGCCGACCGTGCGCATGATCAGGTCGTCGAAGTCCAGGGAGTGGGCGTCCGTGAGCCGGCGTTGATATCGCAGGTACGCCTCGGCCAGCACCTGCTCACGCGCGTTGGACGCCTGCTCGGCCCAGGCCTCGGCAGTGACCAGCTCGTTCTTCAGGTTGCTGACCTGCGCGGACAGCGAGCGTGCCGGGTAGCGCTTCGGGTCGAGATCCAGGTCGCGTCCGACCATCGTCATCAACCGCTTGGAGTCGTCGGCGTCGTAGATCGAGAACGACGATTTCAACCCGACCGTCTTCGCTTCGGCACGCAGGATGCGCACGCACATCGAGTGGAACGTGCTCACCCACATCACCTTCGCGCGCGGCCCGACGAGCGAGGCGACGCGCTCCTTCATCTCGCCGGCGGCCTTGTTCGTGAACGTGATCGCCAGGATCTCGCCGGGGGTGGCGCCGCGCTCGGCGAGCAGGTAGGCGATGCGGTTGGTGAGCACCCGGGTCTTGCCGGATCCGGCTCCGGCCACGATCAGCAACGGGCCGCCCTGATGCAGTACGGCCGCCCGCTGCTGGGGATTGAGCCCGTCGAGCAGCGCTGCCGGGTCGAGGGTCGCCATCGCCGCCCAGCCTACGTCCGGGCACCGTCAGCGCCTGCCTACTCCCTTTCGCCGCCCGCGCGGTGCATGCTGAGAACTGTGCGGCGGGTGTGACACGGACACTCGCGAGGATTCGACCGGAGGAGGTCCCCGTGGCCACAACAGTGGACAAGCAGCAACCGGGTGGACAGACGGACACCAGGATGCGGCGCGACATCGGCACGGTGGGCCTGCTGTTCGCCGGCGTCGGCTCGATTATCGGATCGGGGTGGCTGTTCGGTGCGCTGAACGCCGCCCAGCTCGCCGGTCCGGCCGCGATCTTCTCCTGGCTGATCGGCGCGATCATGATCCTGCTGATCGGCCTGGTGTACGCGGAACTGGGCACGATGTTCCCGGTGTCCGGCGGCGTGGTGCGCTTTCCGCACCTGTCCTTCGGCTCGTTCGCCAGCTACACGATGGGCTGGATCACCTGGATCGCCGCCGCGACCGTGGCGCCGATCGAGGTCGAGGGCGCGCTCCAGTACGCGACCAAGTACGCGGCGTTCACCACCTTCCACCCGCATTCGGGACCCACCGGGACGCACACGCTGACCACGCTCGGCTACGGCGTCGCCGTGC
The DNA here is from genome assembly GCA_051000395.1 of Jatrophihabitantaceae bacterium. Taxonomy (GTDB): domain Bacteria; phylum Actinomycetota; class Actinomycetes; order Mycobacteriales; family Jatrophihabitantaceae; genus JBPCOI01. The sequence continues at coordinate 18,551 of JBPCOI010000043.1, read as the reverse complement.
TGGCGATGGCGTTCTTCGTGGTCGTCAACTACTTCGGCATCCGGTGGTTCGCGCGAATCAACAACGTGCTGGTGTGGTGGAAGCTCGGCATCATCCTGCTCGTGATCATCGCGTTCGCGGTGACCCAGTTCCACACCGCGAACTTCACCAGCCACGGCTTCGCCCCCGGTGGCACGCACGGCATGCTCACCGCGATCGCGACCGCCGGCATCGTCTTCTCCTTCCTCGGTTTCCGGCAGGGAGTCGAGCTGGCCGGCGAGACGAGCAACCCGAAACGCAACGTGCCGATCGCAGTCATCGGCTCAGTGCTGATCACCGGCGTCATCTACATCCTGCTGCAGATCGCCTTCATCGGAGCGGTGCGTCCAGGTGACCTGAGCAAGTCGCACGGCTGGACGGCGCTGAACTTCGCGAACGACTTCGGTCCGCTCGCGGCGATCGCGTCGCTCATCGGGCTGGGCTGGCTGGCCACGCTGCTCTACATCGACGCCGTCGTCTCGCCCGCCGACACCGGCCTGATCTACACCACGGTCACCGGCCGGATCTCCTACGCGATGGGCAAGAACGGCAACGCGCCGCGCGCGCTGGCGACGACGACTCCGCGCGGCGTGCCGCTTGTCAGCCTCATCGTCACGTTCGTCGTCGGCTTGATCGTGTTCCTGCCGTTTCCCAGCTGGCAGCAACTCGTCGGATTCATCACCTCGGCCACGGTGCTGTCCTTCGGCTCCGGCTCGCTCGTGCTGGCCGCGATGCGGCGCGAACTGCCCGAGCACGAGCGGCCCTTCAAGCTGCCCTTCGGCGACGTGATCCCCTTCCTCGCCCTCTACTCGTCCAACCTGATCGTCTACTGGGCCGGCTGGCACACGGACTGGAAGCTGTTCGTGGCGATCCTGATCGGCTTCGTGCTGCTCGGCATCTTCCACGTGACCGGCAAGGGCAGCATGCCGCCGATGGACTGGCGGGCGGGCGCGACCTGGGCGCTGCCGTGGCTCGGCGGCCTCTGCCTGGTCAGCTACCTCGGCTCGTACCCGGACAAGAGCATGCACGCCGGCAACCGGGCCGTGATCGGTTTCGGCTGGGGCTTCGTGGTGATGCTCGGGCTGACGATCGTCGTCTACGCGCTGGCGCTGTCGGTGCGCCTGCCGCGGGAGCGGGTGGAGGCCAACATCGAGGAGACGCTGGCCGAGGCGCAGGAGGAGGAGCGCGAACTCGGCTCGGCACCGGCCTGAGCAAGGAGCTGATCGTCCCACCAGCCGGGACGTGCTTGCCGGCTGGTGGGAAGCGTGCGAGGATCGGCGACGTGTTAGGCCAGAGCTACGAGTTTTTCTACGGGTACCGCCGCTCGGCGCCCGTCGTTTCTGGCTGATCACAGCAACCAACCGACGCCCCGGGCCCGAGAGCCCGGGGCGTTCGCCGTTTCGGGATCGACGGACCCGGCGCCCGCCAAGCACCCGAGGGGCCCGATGACCACCGCACTGAACGAATCCGGCAGCCGCACCAGCGGGGACGCCGTGCCGATGCTGCGCGGGCAGATCGATGCGATCGACGCGGCAATCCTACACCTGGTGGGCGAACGGGTCCGTCTCTCGCAGCGCATCCAGACGACCCGCGTGAACGGCGGCGGCACCCGGGTGGAACTCGGGCGCGAGCGCGTCATCCTCGCGGCCTACCGGGCGGCGCTCGGCCGCCACGGCGCACCGCTCGCCGAGGCAGTGCTGCAGGTGTGCCGCGGCGAGCGCTGAGGCTCAGAGCAGGCGCCGCTCGGCCGCCCAACGGGTGAGCTGGTGCCGACTGGACAGTTGCAGTTTGCGCAACACGTTGGACGCGTGCGTCTCCACGGTCTTGATCGAGATGAACAGCTCGGTCGCGATCTCCTTGTAGGCGTAGCCGCGGGCCAGCAGCCGTAGCACCTCGCGCTCACGCGGCGTCAGGTGGTCGAGTTCGGGGTCGACGGACGGGGCCGCCGGAGCGTCGCGAAACGCGTCGAGCACGAAACCGGCCAGCCGCGGGCTGAAGACCACGTCACCGTCGGCGACCCGGTCGATCGCCTCGGCGAGCGCGTCCGCGGAGATCGTCTTCGTGACGTAGCCGCGGGCACCGGCCCTGATCAACGCGATGACGTCCTCGGCGGCGTCGGACACCGACCGGGCGAGCACGCGGGTCTGCGGCAGCGACGAACCGATCGACTGCAGCACCGCCAGCCCGCCGCCGTCGGGCATGTGCACGTCGAGCAGCACGACGTCGGGACGCTGCGCGCGGATCGCGGCGATCGCCTCGGCGGGGTTCGCTGCCTCTCCGACCACGTCCACGCGCTCGCCGAGCTCGGCACGCACGCCGGCGCGGAACATGGCGTGGTCGTCGACGAGCAGCACACGTGCGCTCACGGCGCCTCCCTCATGGGCATGCTGATCTGCACCTCCGTGCCGCTGCCGGGCCGGCTGCGCAGCGTGACCGTGCCGCCGTGGCGCTCTACGCGTCCGATGATCGAACCGCGCACTCCCTGCCGGTCGTCGGCAACCGAATCCGGGTCGAAACCCACCCCGCGGTCCTTGACGAAGACGCTGACCGTAGCCGCTTCGACCTCGGCGTAGAGCGACACGCTGGTGACGCCGGCGTGCTTGGCCGCGTTGACGAGGGCCTCCCGGGCGGCTGCGCACGCCGCGGCGAGCGCGTCGTCGAGCGCGGTGTCGCCCACGACCACGACGTCCACCACGATCGCGTAGGCGTCCTCCACCTCCCCTGCGGCGCGGCGCAGCTCGTCCGCGAGTTGGCCGGAGGCGGTGCGCGTGCCGTAGAGCAGCGTGCGCAGCTCGCGTTCCTGGCCGCGGGCGAGGCGGGTCACCTCGCGCGGCGAGGCGGCGTTGCGCTGGATGAGGGCGAGGGTCTGCAGCACCGAGTCGTGCAGGTGGGCGGCGATGTCGGCGCGCTCCTGCGACCGGATCCGCTCCCTGCGCTCGGTGCCGAGCTGGGTGATCGTGCGCATCCACCAGGGACCGGTGACCAGGGCCAGGCCGACGACGGTGACGACCATGGCCAGCAACCCGTCGCGGATTGCGGTGAAGTCCGCCTTCTCCAGCACCAGCACCGCACCGATCAGGACGAGCCCCGCGCCGGCTAGGAGCCGGATGCGGCCGCTGCGCCCGCTTGCCAGGGAGCTGCGCGACATGCGCACCAGCCGGTCGCGTTCGGACTCGCCGGCCTGGCGCCAGATCAGCGCGCCGCCGATGCAGGCGAACAGCGTGGGCACGAACAGGCCACCCAGCGGCGTCGACACCGCGGCACCCGCGATCGCGGCCAGCGCGGCGAGCGCGGCGAGCAGGTACTCCAGCCAGGACGGGAACCTGCCGCGGCGAGAGTCGGGCGCGGTGGGCAACACGATCCAGTACGCCCCGTACAGCGCGATCCCGAGGCCCCCCGCGGTGGCCAGTGCGACGAAGCCGACGCGCACCAGGCGAGCGGGCAGCCCGATGTGCTCGGCGATCCCGGCGGCCACTCCGCCGAGGACGGCCTGCTCGGGCCGGCGATAGAGCCGGCGGCCGGGCGCGATCGCGGTCACGCGCTCCATGATCCCGCCCCGCGCCCGCCGGCGGCATCGGGTGTCGCCCTGAGCTGCGGGTTCAGGGTCGCAATCAGGGAATCCCCCGATGCGCCCGAGGCTGCTCTCGCGGCAACCTGACTGCCATGACCATGACAGATCTCGGCGGATCCCCGCCGCCGCCCCCTGCCCCCATGCCCTCCGCGCCGCAGCGGGTACTGCGCCGCAGCCGCACCGACCGGGTCGCATCCGGCGTCGCGGGTGGCCTCGGCGAGTACTTCGCCGTCGACCCGGTGCTATTCCGCGTCCTGTTCGCCACGGCCGCGTTCTTCGGCGGCGCCGGCGTGCTGGCCTACCTGCTCGCCTGGGTCGCGATCCCCGAGCAGGGCACCGTCAACGCCCCGATCGACAGGTTCGTCAGCGAGCTTCGCCGCCGGCGCGTGCCGGTCTGGATCGTCGCGCTCGCAGGCGCCCTGCTGCTGTGGGCGGTCGCCTTCAGCTGGTGGGCACCGGGTCGATTCCTTCCGGTGATCATCGTGGTGCTCGTCCTGATCGCGATCTTCGGACGGCGCGCCCGCACCGGGCCCGTGCCCCCCGGCGACGCGCCCGCAGCACCGGTAAGCCTGGACAAGGGCGACACCGCCGGCACCGAGGCCGCTGCCGCCCGGCAACCGGAGTGGGTCGGCGACACCCGGCGGTGGATGGCCGAGGCCAGGCAGCTGCGCCGGGAGCGGCGTCGCCGCGCACTGCCGGTCCGGCTCGCGACGCTCGTCACGCTCGTCGTGACGCTGACGGCGCTCGGTATCGCCGACGCGCTCGGCGGCATTCGGCTGCCCGTCTACTTCTGGACCGGCGGCGCGATCGTGCTCGCCGGCCTGCTCGTCGGCGTGGTACTGCGGCGCACCCCCTGGTCGCTCGCCGTCCTGCTGCTCCCCGCCTTGGCAGGGATGATCGCCTTCGGCAACACCGCGTCCGCCCTGCACGACGGGATCGGCCAGCGGGAGTTCGCGCCGTCGGGCGCGTCGGCGCTGGCCGCGGACTACCGCCTCGCCTTCGGCCGCACCGTGCTCGACCTGAGCCACCTCGGCCCGCTCGCGGCCGCCCGGACGGTGCACGTCACGGCCGGGGCGGGCGTGGTGCGAATAATCGCGCCGAGAACGCTGAACCTGACCGTCGTTGCCACCGTCCACCTCGGCAACGTGACGGTGGACGGCAGCGACTACGACGCCGAGGCCGGGCGCAGCTCAGGTGGCGTGGACCTCAGTCGGGTCATCTCGCCGCCCGCGGGCGCAACCGGGGCACCGTTGAGCGTCGACGTCCACCTGAGCGACGGCACGATCGCCGTCGATCACACGCCCTGACCGCTACTCCCACTCGATGGTGGCCGGTGGCTTGGACGTGACGTCCAGGACCACGCGGTTCACCTCGCGCACCTCGTTGGTGATGCGCGTGGAGATGCGTTCGAGCACGTCGTACGGGACGCGTGTCCAGTCGGCGGTCATCGCGTCCTCCGAGGAGACGGGGCGCAGCACCACCGGGTGGCCGTAGGTGCGTCCTTCGCCCTGCACGCCGACGGAGCGCACCTCGGCGAGCAGCACCACCGGGCACTGCCAGATCTCGCGGTCGAGGCCGGCGGCGGACAGCTCGGCGCGGGCGATCGCGTCGGCGCGGCGCAGCACGTCCAGGCGGGTGGCGCTCACCTCGCCGACGATGCGGATGCCCAGGCCCGGGCCGGGGAACGGCTGACGCCACACGATCTGCGACGGCAGGCCGAGCTGCTCACCGACGCGGCGCACCTCGTCCTTGAACAGCGCACGCAGCGGTTCGACGAGCTCGAACTGCAGGTCCTCGGGCAGGCCGCCGACGTTGTGGTGGCTCTTGATGTTCGCGGTGCCCGAGCCGCCGCCGGACTCGACGACGTCCGGGTAGAGGGTGCCTTGGACGAGGAATTCGACCGACTCCCCCTCGGCGACGACCTCGCGTGCGGCCGCCTCGAACACCCGGATGAACTCCCGTCCGATGATCTTGCGCTTCTCCTCCGGGTCGCTCACTCCCGCCAGGGCGTCGAGGAACTGCGCGGTGGCCTCGACGACCTTGAGCTTCACGCCGGTGGCGGCGACGAAGTCCCGCTCGACCTGCTCGGCCTCGCCGTCGCGCAGCAGGCCGTGGTCGACGAAGACGCAGGTCAGCTGCTCGCCCACCGCGCGCTGCACGAGCGCCGCGGCCACTGCCGAGTCGACGCCGCCGGACAGCCCGCACACCAGCCGCTTGTCCCCGACCTGCGCGCGGATCGCGGCGACCTGCTCGTCGATGATGTTCGCCTCGGTCCAGGTCGGCCGGCACCCGGCAACCTCGTACAGGAAGCGCCTGAACAGCTCCGCACCGTGCTCGGAGTGCAGCACCTCGGGATGGAACTGCACGCCGGCCAAAGCGCGCTCCACGCACTCGAAGGCCGCGGCCGGGGCGCCGGCGGTAGACGCCGTCACCGTGAACCCCGGCGGCGCGAGCGTGACCTCGTCGCCGTGACTCATCCAGACCTGCTGCGCGCGCGGCAGCCCGCGCAGCAGCACGCCCGGCTCGCTTACAGCCAGCGCGGTGCGGCCGAACTCCGAACCGCCGGTGCGGGTGACCTTGCCGCCCAGCGCCTGCGTCATCGCCTGGAAGCCGTAGCAGATCCCGAACACCGGCACGCCGGCGGCGAAAAGCGCAGGGTCGACCTGCGGCGCTCCGTCGGCGTACACGCTGGCCGGCCCCCCGGACAGGATGATCGCCTTGGGCCGGCGCGCGATCAGCTCGGCGACCGGCGTCGTGTGCGCGACGAGTTCGGAGTAGACGTGCGCCTCGCGGACCCGCCGCGCGATCAGCTGGGCGTACTGCGCGCCGTAGTCGACGACGAGCACGAGGTCGGCCTGCACCATGCGAGCATCCTACGAAGGCTCGGACCGAGCTGCGCACCGCTGTCGCCGGCGCCGGCCAGGCTCCCGTTTGGCGCGACCTGGGGGACATGCGGTAGAACCAGCTCATTCCCACCACTGTGCGCCCGCGCACGTCACCGGAGGAGATCGCATGTCGATGCCACCGTTCGCGCCCGGCGGACTGGACGCCGAACGCGTGCGCCAGGTCACCGAGCAGGTCGCGGCGATGGCCACCCGCGCGCGCGACGCCGGTGCGCAGCTCAACCGGATCGCGGTGCAGGCCAGCTCGCGCAACCGAGCCGTGAGCGTGGTCGTCGGCAGCGGAGGGATCCTCAAGTCCGTCCAGAGCGGCCCGGCGGGAAGCGGGATGAGCGCCGCCCAGCTCTGCGCGGCCGTGATGGAGGCCTACGGCCAGGCGAGTCGAGAGGCCGCTGCCGAGGCCAGCGCGCTGATGGAGCAGCTCACCGGCCGCGACACGGTGGCGATGCAAATGATGCGAGCGGCCATGCCGGCCGAGGAGGAGCAGCCGACATGAGCGGCGGATTCACGGCGAGCCCCGAGCAGTTGAGCGAGAAGTCGACGGCGGTGGCGCAGGTCGCGTCCTCGATCCGCGAGTGCGTCGCCGCGTCCAACACGATCGGTGTCGGCGGACTGGTCTACGGCGTGCTGTTCGACCCCACCATGCTGCCCATCCTCAGCCAGGCGAAGGACAGCCTCGCGAGCACGATCGGCAATGTCGCCGACGCGGCCGACGGCGTGTCGCACGGCCTGACAAGCAACGCGAACTCCTATCGCTCGGTCGATCAGTTCCTGCAGGAGCACCTCGTCGGCCTCGCCGGCCAGGCGCAGGACGGGGGCGGCACCGGTGGGCGGTGAGCTGATCCCGAAGCCGGAGCCGCACAACTGGACCAGCGGCGCCGGCGTCCTGTTCGACGCATCGCAGCTGCTCGGTGACCGCAACAACGGGGCGGACGGCTTCGACTGGACCTTCGACGGCGTCTCGGCCGGGCTCGACGTGCTCATCACGACGGCCGACCCGCTCGGCGCGGCGGTTGCCGCCGGCGTGGGCTGGCTGCTGGAGAACGTCCCCGGGATCTCCGACGTCTGGAACATGCTTGCCGGCAACCCCGAGGCGATCCAGCAGGCCGCGCTGACCTGGTCGAACATCGCCACGCGAATGAACGAGCAGGGCCAGCAGTTCGCCACCCAGGCATCGAGCATCCAGTCCTGGCAGGGCGATGCGGCGTCGTCCTTCCTGGCGACGGCGAACGACTTCAGCAAGATCGTCGGCGGAGTGGCGTCCGACGCCCAGTTCCTGTCGATCATGATCACCGGTACCGGGGCGATCGTCGCGGCGCTGCGCGAGGTCGTGTACTGGGCCATCAGCAGCTGGCTCACCGAGGACGTGATCCCCGAGGCGATCGCATCCCTGGCCACGTCGTGGTGCACGTTCGGCGCCTCGGTCGCGGCATTCCTCGCCTGGTTGATCATCTCGACGTCGCTCACCTGCGGCGTCCTCGCCGAGAAGATCGGAGCGGCCGGCGTCAAGGTGGCCGAGGTCTACGCCAAAATCGGTGAGTTGCTGACCAAGCTCAGCGCGGGCGAGAATGCCCTCAAGTTCGGCATCCAGGCGCTCGAGGGTGCCGGGCGTGCCGTCGACAATCCGCTGGTGTGGTCGGTGCGCGGCGCCGGACGGCAGGTCGACAACCAGAACAGGGCGCAGGCAGGTGGCGGCTGAGCTCAGCCGCCCGCTGCCCGCAACCGGGGGCCCGCTGCCGCCGGCAGCGCGCGTCGCATCGCCTCGCCCTGCGCTGCGTTGAGCCCGAGCAGCACCCGCATCGTGCCGTCCGGCCGTCGGCGTTCGAAGGCGCGCAGTCCGGGACGGGGCGTGGCGCCGGCGGCGTAGACGAACGTCAGCATCGTCCCACCGAAGATCGGGCTCAGCTGCTTGAGCCACACCGAGTCGATGTCGGACCACGGAACCGACTCGGTCCGCACCCCGCCCAGCTGCACCGTCAGCCCACGCTCGTCGGCCGACAGCCCGCTGATCCCGGGCACCTTGCTGCGAAGCAGCAGCACCGCGAACACGAGCAGCACGGTGCCGACGACGGCGAGAACGACCCGACCCGTCGTGCCGTGCGCGTCGAAACCCGTCGCGGTGCCGAGGTAACACAGCACCGCCAGCAGCACCAGGACCGCGCCGCTGCGGCGGAGTTTCGGGTTCGGGACGAGCGAGTCATCGGCCATGGCTCGGACTCTACGAGTCGGTGATTGCCGCTCGGGGCGGCACACTGGGGCAATGCCGAGCCAGGACGTCCGCACCCGGGTGTGGCGAAACGGGATCCTCGAGGCCGAGAACTTCCCCTTCGAGCAGATGTCGGACTACCTGGAGCAGCCGGACTGCCTGGTGTGGGCCGACCTGTGCGCGCCGGACGAGACCCTGCTCGGCCAGCTCGCGGAGGAGCTCAACCTCGACCAGCACGCCATCGAGGACAGCGTCGCCGAGTACGAACGGCCGAAGGCGACGCGCTACAGCACGCACCTGTTCATGACCGCCTACGCGATCACCCACGATTCGACGGCGGAACTCGGCGCCACCCGCGTCTCCGCGTTCGTCACGCGACACGCGTTCGTCACGGTCCGCCTGGACGACACGTTCGACATGGACACCGTCGTCGCGCGGTGGGACGACAACAGCGACCTGATGAAGTTCGGTACGCGGGCGCTCATCCACGGCCTGCTCGACGTCATGGTGGACGGCTACTTCGAGGCGGTCGCGTCGCTCGACGAGGAAATCGAGCAGATCGAGGACGTCTTGTTCGACGAGAACCCGAAGCTCGCCAATACCGTGCAGCGGCGCAGCTTCGCGTTGCGCAAGTCGCTGGTGCAGGCACGCCGGGCGATCCTGCCCATGCGCGAGGTGGTCAACACCGTGATGCGCCGCGCGATCGAGGATCCGCACTCCGCCGAGTTGGCGCCGTACTACGAGGACCTCTACGACCACGTGCTGCGGGCCGCGGAGTGGACCGAGTCACTTCGCGACATGATCACCTCGATCTTCGAGACGAACCTGTCGCTCTCCGACGCCCGGATGAACCAGATCATGAAGAAGCTGACGGCCTGGGCGGCGATCATCGCGGTGCCGACGGCGATCACCGGCTACTTCGGGCAGAACGTGCCCTACCCGGGCTTCAGCAAGGAGTGGGGATACGCCCTCAGCGTCGCGCTGATCGTCGGGATCGCGAGCGGGCTCTACGTGCTGTTCAGGCGCAAGGACTGGCTCTGAAGCAGGCTGGGAAGCGCGCCGGTGAACGCGCCGGCAGCTGCTCGGCGTTCCGCGCTGACCTCGCCGTAGAGGGTGTCGCGCTGGCGGGTGCTGCGACCCGGTAGCGCGGCGACGAGTTCGTCGAGTTGCGCCACGGTCTTGGCCGAGCCGTGCCGGCTGCCGGCCATCCGGCTGATCGTCTCCTCCATCAGCGTTCCGCCGAGATCGTTCACCCCGCTGCTGAGGAGCAGCCGCGATTCATCAATGCCGAGTTTCACCCACGAGCACTGGATATTGTCGATGCGCCCGTGCAGCAGGATGCGTGCCATCGCGTGCACGATCCGGTTCTCGCGCGGCGTCGGGCCCGCACGCGCGACACCGGCGAGGTAGATCGGCGCGTTGGTGTGGATGAACGGCAGGCCGACGAACTCGGTGAACCCGCCGGTGCGGTCCTGGATCGCGGCCAGGGTGCGCAGGTGCCCGAGCCAGTGCGACGGGTTGTCGACGTGGCCGTACATCATCGTCGACGAGCTGCGCAGCCCGAGTTCGTGCGCGGCGGTGATCACTTCGATCCACATCGCGGCGGGCAGCTTGCCCTTGGTCAGCAGCCAACGCACCTCGTCATCGAGGATCTCCGCTGCCGTGCCCGGGATGCTGCCGAGCCCGGCCTCGCGCGCGGCGCTGAGCCAGTCGCGGATCGACAGGCCGGTGCGCGCGGCCCCGTTGACGACCTCCATCGGGCTGAACGCGTGCACGTGCAGGCCCGGTACTCGGCGTTTCACCTCGGCGGCGATGTCGAAGTACGCCGTGCCGGGCAGGTCGGGATGGATCCCGCCCTGCATGCACACCTCGGTCGCGCCGAGTTCCCACGCCTCCTCGGCGCGGCGCCCGACCTCGTCGACGGACAGCGTGTACGCGTCGGCGTCGGTACGGCGCTGGGCGAAGGCACAGAACCGGCAGCCGGTGTAGCACACGTTGGTGAAGTTGATGTTGCGATTGACGACGTAGGTGACGCGGTCGCCTACCGTGTCGCGGCGCAGGTCGTCAGCCAGCGCGGCGACCGCGTCCAGCTCGGCGCCGTCGGCCTGGAACAGGGCGAGCGCGTCGGTGTCGCCCAGCCCGGCCGGATCGCGTTCGGCGCGACGTAGCGCGGCAGCGATGTCGGCGTCGATCCGTGCCGGCGCGCTCCTACCCGCAGCCGCTGCCCGCACCGAGTCCCAGTCGCCGTAGACCGAGTCGAAGTCCTGCCGCCGGTCCGCGGTCCGGCCCTCGGCATCGATCGCCGTGTGCAAGTCCACGCGGCCGCTCGACTGCGCGGACAGCCACGCGTCCTCCGGTTCCTGCCAGGCAATGCCTTGTGGCGTAACGGATTGCGCGGCCAGACCGGTCGAGGGCTCGGCGAGCGCCGCGACGTGCGGGCGGATGCGGGGATCCAGCCACGGTTCACCGGCCTGCACGTAGGGCGGGTACACCGTCAGCCGCTCGGCGAGCCGGAAGCCGGCCTCGGCGCTGCGCGCGGCCAGCTGCTCGATCTGCGGCCACGGCCGTTCCGGGTTGACGTGGTCGGGGGTCAGCGGCGACACACCGCCCCAGTCATCGATACCCGCGCCGAGCAGCAGCGCGTACTGGGCGCCGATGAGGTTCGGGGGCGCCTGGATCCGCATGTCCGCTCCGAGCACCAGCCTCGCCACCGCGACGGTGGCGGCCAGGTCGTGCAGGTCCGCGTCGGGCACGCCGGCCATTGCGGTGTCGGGCTTGGCGCGGAAGTTCTGCACGATGACTTCCTGCACGCCGTTGTAGGCGCGCGCCACCTGGCGGATCGCGAAGATCGAGTCGATGCGTTCGGCGAGAGTCTCGCCGATGCCGATGAGGATGCCGGTGGTGAACGCGATGTTCGAACGGCCCGCGTCCTGCAGCACCCGCAGCCGCACCGCGGGGTCCTTGTCGGGCGAGCCGAAGTGCGCGCCGTGCGGGTCGGTGAACAGCCGCTGCGACGTCGTCTCCAGCATCATCCCCATCGACGGCGCGACGGGCTTGAGCCGCTGCAGCTCCGCCCACGTCAGCACGCCCGGGTTCAGGTGCGGGAGCAGCCCGGTGCGCTCCAGCACCAGGATCGCCATCGCGCGCACGTAGGCGATCGTGCCGTCGTAGCCGTGCGCGTCGAGCCAGTCGCGCGCGGCCGGCCAGCGGTCCTCCGGGCGGTCACCCAGAGTGAACAGCGCCTCCTTGCAACCCAGCGCGGCGCCCTGCGACGCGATCGCCAGCACCTCGTCCGGCGACAGGAACGGCGCCGCGACGCGGTTCGGGGTGGTCGCGAACGTGCAGTAGTGGCAGCGGTCGCGGCACAGCCTGGTCAGCGGGAGGAACACCTTGCGCGAGTAGGTCACCACGCCGGGACGGCCGGCCGCCGCCAGCCCGGCGTCCCGCACCCGCGCTGCCGAGGAGCACAGGTCGACGAGCTCGTCCCCGCGCGCGGACAGCAGCAGCTGCGCCTCGGTCGCGTCCAGGCTCACGCCGTCGCGGGCGCGCCGCAGCGCCCGGGTGAGGGAGCTGCGGGTCACAGGCTGCGTAGGCGCGGGAGGATCTCCGCGCCGTAGCGGCGGAGGAACCGCTCCTGGTCGGGGCCCGGCGCATGGAAGACGAGGTGCGTGAAGCCGATGTCGAGGTAGCGTTTGACGGCAGCGACGTGCTCGTCCGCGTCGGTGGAGACGATAAACCGCTTCGCGGTCTGCTCGACCGACAGCGCGTCGGCCAGCCGCTGCAACTCGAGCGGGTCCTCGACGCCGGACTTCTGTTCCGGCGTGAGCCCGAGCGCACCCCAGTACCGGGTCGCAGCCATCGCGGCCTGCCGGTCGTGGTCGAAGGACACCTTGACCTCGATCATCAGGTCCAGCTCTTCGAGGCTGCGTCCGGCCTGCTCGGCACCGGCACGCACCGCCGGAATCAGGGTGTCAGTGTAGAGCTCGGCTCCCTTTCCCGACGTGGTGATGTAGCCGTCGCCGACGCGCCCGGCGTACCGCGTCGCCGCTGGGCCCGAACCGGCCAGGTAGATCGGCACCGGGGTGTCGGGGCGGTCATAGACCGTCGCCTTGTCGGTGCGGTAGTACTCGCCGTCGAAGCTCACGCGTTGCTCGGACCACAACCGGCCGATCAGCGCCACCGCCTCCCGCAAGCGCGCGAACCGCTCCTTGCCGTCGGGCCAATCGAGTCCGAGCGGCACCTCGTTCATCGACTCGCCGGTGCCCATGCCCAGCACCACGCGCTCGGGGTAGAGGCAGCCGAGCGTCGCGAACGCCTGGGCCACGATCGCCGGGTGGTAACGGAAACTCGGCGTGAGCACGCTGGTGCCGATCGTGATCTGCTCCGTACGCGCACCCAGCGCGCCGAGCCATGCCATCGCGAACGGCGCGTGTCCGCCGTCGTGACGCCACGGCTGCAGGTGGTCGCTCACGAACACCGAGTCGAAACCGCACTCCTCGGCCAGCACGCCGTAGCGCAGCAGCTCCTGCGGACCGAACTGCTCGGCTGACGCCTTGTATCCGAAGCGGATTCGCGTGCTCATCGCAGCTCCGTCACGATCAGCTCGGCCTTCTGGAACTCCTTCACCGAGGAATACCCGCACTTTCCCATCACTCGCCGGACGGCGCCGAACAGGTTGCGCGTGCCGCTGGGGTCATCCGCCGGCCCGACGAGCAGCTCCTGCAGGCTGGGACGCTCTGCGGCGTCCAGGCCGAGGTCGACGACGGCGCAGCGCGGCACGCGCGGATGCGCGGCGGTGGCGTCCCAGTACCGGCCCCCGCCGGGTGCCTCGGCAGCGACGGCAAGCGCGTCGCCCAGCATCACCGCGTCCGCACCGCAGGCGAGCGCCTTCGCGATGTCGCCGCCGGTGCTCAGGTCGCCGTAGGCGATCAGGTGGACGTAACGTCCGCCCGTCTCGTCGAGGTAGTCGCGGCGGGCGGCTGCCGCGTCGATCACGGCGGTGGCCATCGGCACGTCGATACCCAGCGCGGAATGGGTGGACGAGCCCAGGTGCGCGCCGTAGCCGACGATCACGCCGGCGGCTCCGGTGCGCATGAGATGCAGCGCAGTCTGGTAGTTCGTGCAGCCGCCGACGAGCACGGGCACGTCCAGGTCGGCGATGAACGTCTTCAGGTTCAGCCCGGGGGCCTCGGCTGCGGCCACGTGCTCGGCCGAGATCACGGTGCCCTGAATGACGAGCAGGTCGACGCCCTCGGACAGCACGTGTGGCGCCAACTCGGCCGTGTGCTGCGGCGAGAGACGCACCGCCACCCGCCCGCCCCCGTCGCGCAGTTCGGCGACCCGTTTGCGCAGCAGCTCGGGCGACACCGGGCGGGCGTAGACGCGCTGCAGCGTTGCGGTGTGCCCGTCGAACGCCGCCAGCTCAGCCCGGGGATCGTCGTAGCGCGCCCACAGCCCCTCGCCGTCGAGCACGGCCAACCCGCCGAGCCGCTCGATCAGCGCCGCGCTCGCCGGTGAGACGAGGGCATCGGACGGCGCCACGACCAACGGTAGGTCGAAGGCGTGCGCGTCGATCTGCCAGGACGTCGACACCAGCGCCGAGCCCCTCGTCCGCCGGGTCGGCACGAGCGCGATCTCGTCGAGGTGATAGCCCCGGCGGGCGCTGCGACCCAGCCCGATCTCCACGGTCTCCGGCATGCCTGCAGAGTCTGCCAGCACCCGGCGCCGGCCGGTGCGCGACCGTCTCGCTCTAGAGCTAGCCCAGCGTGTAGTTCGGGGCCTCGACGGTCATCTGGATGTCGTGCGGGTGCGATTCCTTCAGACCGGACGCGGTGATGCGCACGAACCTACCCCGTTGCTGCAGCTGCGCGACGGTGTGCGCGCCGACGTAGAACATCGACTGGTGCAGGCCACCGATGAGCTGGTGCGCAACCGCGGACAGCGGGCCGCGGTAGGGCACCTGACCCTCGATCCCCTCCGGGACGATCTTGTCGTCGCTGGCGACGTCGGCCTGGAAGTAGCGGTCCTTCGAGTACGAGACCCGACCCCGCGAGGCCATCGCGCCGAGCGAGCCCATGCCGCGGTAGCGCTTGTACTGCTTGCCGTTGACGAACACGAGATCGCCGGGCGACTCGTCGCAGCCGGCGAGCAGCGAACCGAGCATCACCGAGTCGGCGCCGGCGACCAGCGCCTTGGCGATGTCGCCGGAGTACTGCAGCCCGCCGTCGCCTACCACCGGTACGCCGGCCGGTCGGCAGGCCTGCGCGGCGGTGTGGATGGCCGTGATCTGCGGGACGCCGACGCCGGCGACCACCCGGGTCGTGCAGATCGAGCCGGGGCCCACGCCCACCTTCACGCCGTCGGCGCCCGCCTCGACGAGCGCGGCCGCCCCCGCGCGGGTGGCCACGTTGCCGGCCAGCACCTGCACCTCGCGCATGGACGGTTCCGCCTTCAGGCGCCGGATCATGTCGAGCATCAGCCTGGCCTGCCCGTTCGCGGTGTCCGGGACGAGCACGTCCACCCCGGCCTCGACCAGGGCAGTGGCGCGCTGCCAGGCGTCGCCGTAGAAACCGATCGCGGCGGCCACGCGCAAGCGCCCCGAGCCGTCCTTGGTGGCGAGCGGGTACTGCTCGGTCTTGGTGAAGTCCTTGACGGTGATCAGCCCGCGCAGCCGGTTGTCGGCATCGACGATCGGCAGTTTCTCGATCTTGTGCTTGCCCAGCAGCGCGGCCGCGTCGTCGCGGCTGATGCCGACCGGTGCGGTGACCAGCGGCATCGGCGTCATCAGCTCACGCACCGTGCGCACCGGGAAGTCCGCGGCCGCGACGAAGCGCAGGTCACGGTTGGTGATGATGCCGACGAGCACCCCGCCGCCGTCGACCACCGGGACGCCGGAGATGCGGTAGCGCCCGCACAGCGTGTCGACGTCCGCCAGCGTGGCCTCGGGCCCGACCGTGACCGGGTCGGAGACCATGCCCGACTCGGAGCGCTTCACGAGATCGACCTGCCCGGCCTGCTCGTCGATGGACAGGTTGCGGTGCAGTACCCCGATGCCACCCTGACGGGCCATCGCGATCGCCATGCGCGCCTCGGTGACGGTGTCCATGGCCGCCGATAGCAGCGGGACGGCCACCGAGATCTCGCGCGTCAGCCGGCTCGTGGTGTCGACCGCGGAGGGGATCACGTCGGTCTCACCCGGCAGGAGCAGGACGTCGTCGAACGTGAGTCCGAGAGTGGCGAATTCGGCGGGCAGGCCGTCGACGGGTTCGGGCAACGCAGTCTCCTCCGGGCGCCGGTAGTTCATCGTAGTGGCTGCGGCGAGAGGCTTGGACGGCCCGTTGCGCGCCGCCACGGCATCGTCCGCGGCGCTCCGGTTGGCGGGCGGGGGCGGGTGGGTCTTACCGTGGTCACGTGACGCACAGCGTGGTATCCCGATGAACCTCGACGACGGACCGCTCGACCCGTTCCTGGACGACCCGCAGGACCCGGCCGCGTTGCTCGAGGACGGCGACCCGGCACAGCCGCTCAGCGACGAGGAGCGCGCGGACGTGCAGGCCGATCTCGCCGAACTCGAGGAGTTCCGCGCCACGCTCGTGCCGATCGGCGTCGACGGGATCGTGGTCGAGTGCGGCGACTGCGGCGAGCAGCACTACTTCGGCTGGGACCTCATGGCCGCCAACCTGCGCGCCCTGCTCGGCGAGGGACGCACGCACGTGCACGAGCCCGCCTTCGCGCCCGACCACGACTCCTACGTCAGCTGGGACTACGCCCGCGGTTACACCGACGCCGTCGCGGCGCTCACCAAGCGACGCTGAACCTCGCCGGCGGGCGAGCCGGTATATGTCCGAGTTTCAGGGGTATTGGCGCGCGAAGCGTCGGCGAGCGCGTCACCTTTGCCGCAGTCGTTCTTTGAATAGGCAGGCGATTACCCCAACCACGCGCGGGTGATCCGGGGCTGCTGTTCGGAGGGCAGACGAGATGGCTGAGGTGCGACGGCTCCCGGTCCCACGGCAGGGCGACTGGGACTGGCAGGTCGAAGCGGCGTGCCGCGGCACGGACACGTCGAACTTCTACCACCCGGAGAACGAGCGCGGCCCGTCGCGCGTGCGACGCGAGCAGCGCGCCAAGGCCGTCTGCGCGGCCTGCCCGGTCGTGCAGAACTGTCTGCGCTGGGCGCTCGCCACCCGCGAGCCTTACGGCGTGTGGGGCGGGCTGTCCGCCGAGGAACGCGAGGCCCTCCTTCTCACCAGCCTGCCGGCCTGACCCGCGGGGGACGGGACGCCCCGCGGCAACCGGCCGAAGCCGCTTACCGCGGGGCGCTCACCCGGTTGAGTCCCAGTGTCGCGCTAGAAGCCGGGCCCGTGACCGTGCGAATGCCCGTGGCCGCCGTGCCCGTGGCCGTCCTCGTGCTCGGGCTCGGCCGGCTTCTCGACGACCGCGCTCTGCGTCGACAAGATCAGCGCCGCGACCGAGGCGGCGTTCGCCAGGGCGGCCTTGGTGACCTTCACCGGGTCGACGACCCCGGCATCGAGGAGGTCGACGTACTGCCCGCTGGCCACGTCCATGCCATGGTTGACCGGCAGGTCGCGGACCTTCGCGACCACCACGTAGCCCTCCTCGCCGGCGTTGGACGCTATCCACCGCAGCGGCTCGGCCGTTGCGGTGCGCACCACGCGCACGCCGGTCGCCTCGTCGCCGCTCAGCCCGAGATCGTCGTCGAGCACCTCGGCGGCGTGGACGAGGGCGGCGCCGCCACCGGCGATGATGCCCTCCTCGACCGCTGCCCGGGTCGCCGCGATGGCATCCTCGATGCGGTGCTTGCGCTCCTTGAGCTCGACCTCGGTGGCCGCGCCGACCTTGATGACGCCGACGCCGCCGGCCAGCTTGGCCAGCCGCTCCTGCAGCTTCTCGCGGTCCCAGTCGGAGTCGCTGTCCTCGATCTCGCGGCGGATCTGCGCGATGCGCGCGTCGATCTCGTCCTGCGCGGCCGCGCCGTGGGTGAGGGTGGTGGTGTCCTTGGTGACCACGACGCGCCCGGCCCGGCCCAGCACGTCGACCCCGACCTGGTCCAGCTTGAGCCCGACCTCGGGCGCGATGACCTGCCCGCCGGTGACGATCGCCAGATCCTGCAGGAACGCCTTGCGCCGGTCACCGAAGAACGGCGCCTTGACGGCGACTGCGTTGAACGTCTTGCGGATCGCGTTGACGACCAGGGTGGACAGCGCCTCGCCGTCGACGTCCTCGGCGACGATCACCAGCGGCTTGCCGGTCTCGACGAGCTTCTC
The DNA here is from genome assembly GCA_051000395.1 of Jatrophihabitantaceae bacterium. Taxonomy (GTDB): domain Bacteria; phylum Actinomycetota; class Actinomycetes; order Mycobacteriales; family Jatrophihabitantaceae; genus JBPCOI01. The sequence continues at coordinate 572 of JBPCOI010000043.1, read as the reverse complement.
CAGCAGCGGCAGCAGATCCGCGACGGAGGAGATCTTCTGCGTCGTGATCAGCAGGTACGGGTCGTCCAGGACGGTCTGGCCGGCCTCGGCGTCGGTGACGAAGTACGGGCTGATGTAGCCCTTGTCGAACTGCATGCCCTCGGTGAACTCGAGCTCGGTGGTCATCGTCTGGGCTTCCTCGACGGTGATGACGCCGTCCTTGCCGACCTGTGTGAACGCCTTGGCGATGAGCTCGCCGATGGTGGCGTCCTGCGCCGAGATGGTCGCGACGTGGGCGACCTCCTTCTCCCCGTTGACCGGGTGCGAGGCCGCGTCGAGCGCCTCGTTGACCACCGTCACCGCAGCATCGATGCCGCGCTTGAGCGCAATCGGGTTCGCGCCGGCCGCGACGTTCTTCAGACCGGCATTGACCAGCGCCTGAGCGAGCACGGTGGCCGTCGTGGTGCTGTCGCCGGCCACGTCGTTGTTCTTGGTCGCGACCGACTTGGCCAGCTGCGCGCCGAGGTGCTCGTAGGGGTCGTCGAGCTCGATGTCCCGGGCGATCGTCACTCCGTCGTTGGTGATGGTCGGGG
>JBPCOI010000058.1:0-45080 GCA_051000395.1 Jatrophihabitantaceae bacterium | reverse complement strand
CATCGCGTTCGGCTTCGCCTCACCCCAGGCACTGATCGCGCTGGCCATGCTCTCCCTGGGCGGGTTCCGACCCGATCTACCAGGCCGAACCAGCCGGTAACCACCCACGGATCGGGTCGAAGAGCCCGAAAAAGGACCGACTTGCAGTGAAGCCCCCGCGAGTTGATCTATCCCGGTACGCAGTGGGTACGCAGGAGATTCGTCGCGGGCCACTACTTCCCATCGTCAACCAACCCTGGAACCCAGTAATTGCTGACCTCAAGCATCGACCGACGATTGCCAACAACCCCTGTATAGTTCGAGCTCTACTACGACGTATGAGCTAGTGGTTCCCGTCGTCAGTTCTGCGGGGTCATGCCGCTTCGTGTACTGCGGGTCGTTCGAGCCACCGGTCGATGGATTGCTGGCGAAGCGCCAGTCGACGGGTTCGGCGGTGGCGTTGTAGCGATCTTGGAAGTCGAGTACGGCAGCCCGACCAACCACCACGAAGCCATGAGCTCAATCGTCCGTGATCATCGGTCACGTCACGTCGACTCGCCCGATGAACCGCGTTTCCGACGCTCGTCGGGCACCGCCGAGCCGGTACTGTGGCCACGACGGCGGAGGGGCTCGCCGACAACCGCGATCGCCGGCACTCGGCACCGCCAACGGTCCCTACCTCATTCGCACGAGAGAGGTAGCGTCCATGCGGCCCGGCTCGCCTTTCCATCGACGTCATCGCAAACCAGCCGATGACCGCCAGCGATCGACACATCGCGCGATCTCGGCGGGGATCGACCCCGACGTCGACCTGCATGATCCGAGACACCGAGCGGAGACGCAGCCGCGTCAATGGGACCTGTTGCTCGCCGTCGCAGCCGGCGGCGTCGTCGGTGCCGAAGCCCGATACGGCTTGGGCGAACTAATTCCGCACACAGCTCGGCAGTTCCCCTGGTCCACGGTCGTCATCAACGTCAGCGGATGCGCGGTCATCGGCATCCTGATGGTCGTCCTGCTGGAACTGACCTCGTCGCACCGCCTGCTGCGCCCGCTGCTAGGGGTCGGCGTGCTCGGCGGTTACACGACTTTCTCCAGCTTCACCGTCGATACCGAGCGCCTCGTCCGCGAGCACGAACCGCTCCTGGCGTTCGCCTACGTCGCACTCACCGTGTTTGCGTGCGTGCTCGCGGTTACGGCAGGCACGATCGCCACCCAAGCCATCGGCAGGATCGTGCTCGACTCGGATGTCCGTCATCGCGTCCCTGGGGGCAAGGCATGAACCAGACTGACGCGCGCCGCCGGACCGTCATCGGCGATGCGGACGAGAAGGTCGACGACTTCAAGGCGACGCCGTGATCGCGTTGATGATCGCGCTGGGCGCAGCGGTCGGCGCGTCGGCGCGCTACCTCACCGATCGGACGATCCAGTCGCGGCACGAGACCGCATTCCCGTGGGGAACGCTGTCGGTGAATCTGGTGGCCTCGCTGATCCTCGGCGTCGTGACCGGCCTGTCAGGGCAGCTGTCCGCCGAGGCAGGCGCGCTGATCGGGACCGGCCTGTGCGGTGCGCTCAGCACCTTCTCGGCGTTCAGCTACGAGACGATGCGGCTGCTCGAGGAGCGCTCGCAGTTCTACGCCGTCGCGAACGTCGTGCTCAGCGTCCTCGCCGGATTGGGCGCAGCCGCGTTCGGCTGGTCCATCGGCATCTCGTTCAGCTGAGCCGCCCACCCGCACCCGTCGTCGCTGGTCGACGGGCACGCAAAAGGCCGGACGCGAGCACGGAGGCGAACATCCACGCGGCCAGGTAACCGAACGCGACTGTCGGCGAAACGAGGGACCACAGCACACCGGCCACCACCGTCGAGCCGAGGTCGCCCAGCGCCTGGGTGAGGCCGAGGACGCCGAATCCGTTGCTGCGCAGGTGATCGGGCAGTCCGCGGGCGACCACGGTCGACTCGGCGGTCTCAGCGAAGCCGATGCCGATGCCCGCGAGTACGAAGGCGAGCAGCAGCACCGGCCAGGCGTGCGAGCCGAAGGCGAAGATCAGGTATCCGCCGACGTAGACGGTGCCGCCGGCTGCGAACACGCCGCGCGGGCTCATTCGATCGGCCAGCTGCCCTCCTGCCAGCGCGGTCGCCGTTGCCGCGACGTTGTGCGCGACGTAGAGCAGGATCGCCAGGCTGGTGGCCGCGGTCAGGCTGCGTCCGGCGTGATGCAACAAGCCGGTGGCGCGCAGGATGAGCAGCGTCGTTGCCACGTTGCCCAGCTCGAACAGCGCGACTGGCGCGAGCGCGCGTGCGAGTCCGGCCCGCCGCAGCTCCCGCAGGTTGAGCGACAGCGTGCGCTTGCCCACCTCGCTGCCGACCACACGTTTCGCCTCGCGGGCGGCGATCGTGATGGCGACGGCCGCGAGCGCGCCCGGAAAGAACGCGAGCAGGATCGCGTGCCGCACGCCGAGGATTCCGACGAGCGCGGATGCGAGTAGCGGTCCAATGATCGCGCCGGCGTTGTCTCCGGCGCGCTCGACGCCGAACGCGCGGCCGTACGCGTCACGGCGCGCGAGGGTGGTCAGCAGCATGTCCCGGGCCGGCGACCGGATCCCCCGTGACATCCAGGCGAGCCCGCGCAGGATTGCGGCCTGCCACACCGCGGTACTCAGGCCGATCGCCGCAGTGGCTACCGCGGTGCCGAGGTAGCCGCTCGAGGCAAGCCGCGCGCGGCGCGTCGGATCGTTCGCGAGCGGGCCGCCGGCCAGCTTCGTGATTCCGGTAAGCGCGTCCGCGACGCCGTCGATCGCGCCGAGGGCGGCAGGTCCCGAGTGCAGCGTGGACGCCAGGAAGGTCGGCAGCAGGCTGGTGACCATCTCGTGCCCGGCGTCGCTGCACAGCGAGGCGGCGCCGACGCCGAGAACGCCGGGGCTCAACCACCGATCCCCGGCCTGCTCGTCGCCTGCCTGAGCCGACTGCGCCGACTGCTCCGACTGCTCCGACTGCTCCGTCATGCCGTGCTCACACCATCTCGTCCGCTCGGTCGACCACCCAGCCCGTGCCCAGTCGGGACAGTCGCTGGACAGTCGCGTGACTCTATGCCCGGTGCCTCGTCCAGGGCCTCGAACAGGCCGACGACCTCCGACTCGTGCGCCGGCCCAGGCGAGGATCGGATTGTGACGTCCGCGGGCCTGGCCGCAGACTGGGTGCATGACACCGACGCAGGTCGCCATCATCGGCTCCGGCAACATCGGCACCGATCTGATGATCAAGATCAAACGCCTGTCGAGCGCGCTCGAGGTCGCGGCGATGGTCGGCATCGACCCCGAGTCCGACGGCCTGGCCCGTGCCCGCCGCCTCGGGGTCGCCACCACCTCCGACGGCGTCGACGGGCTGATCGGGCTCGACGGCTTCGACGACATCCGAGTGGTGCTGGACGCGACGTCGGCGAAGGCGCACGTTGCGAACGCGAGGGCGCTCGCACCGCACGGCAAGCTGCTGGTCGACCTCACCCCGGCAGCCATCGGTCCGTACACGGTCCCGGCGGTGAACCTCGACGAGCACCTCGATGCCACGAACGTCAACATGGTCACCTGTGGCGGGCAGGCCACGATCCCGGTCGTCGCCGCCGTCGCCCGCGTGACCCCGGTGTACTACGGCGAGATCGTCGCCTCGATCGCCTCGAAGTCGGCCGGCCCCGGCACCCGCGCGAACATCGACGAGTTCACCGAAACGACCAAGGCCGCCATCGAGCAGGTCGGCGGCGCGCAGCGGGGTAAGGCGATCATCGTGCTGAACCCGGCCGAGCCGCCGCTGATCATGCGCGACACCGTGCTGTGCCTGACCGATCGCCTCGACCCCGGCACCGAGGACAAGGTCCGCGCCTCGATCGAGGACATGGTCGGCGCCGTGGCGGAATACGTGCCCGGCTACCGGCTCAAGCAGCCGGTGCAGTTCGGCGATCTCCCAGCCACCGACCACGTGCGCACGCTCAACCCCGATCTCGAGCCTGCTGAGCGCACGCAGGTGAGCGTCTTCCTCGAGGTCGAGGGCGCCGCGCACTACCTGCCCGCCTATGCCGGCAACCTCGACATCATGACCTCGGCGGCACTGCGCGTCGCCGAGAGCCTCGCCGCCCACCACGCCACCTCGCCCGCCGGGGCCACCCGATGAGCGCCCCCGCGACCGGCCCGAAGGTCTACATCCAGGACGTCACGCTGCGCGACGGCATGCACGCGATCAGGCACCGGTACACCCTCGAGCAGGTCACCACGATCGCCGCGGCCCTGGACGCAGCCGGCGTCGACGCCATCGAGATCGCCCACGGCGACGGACTGGCGGGCTCGAGCCTCACCTACGGACCCGGCGCGCACACCGACGAGGAGTGGATCGGCGGCGTCGCCGCCGCGGTGAACAACGCCCGAGTGACGACGTTGCTGCTGCCGGGCGTCGGCACCATCGAGAACCTGGAGCGCGCGCACGACCTCGGCGTCACGTCCGTCCGCGTCGCCACGCACTCGAGCGAGGGCGACATCGCCGCTCAACACATCGCGAAGGCGCGCGAGCTGGGTATGGACGTCTCCGGCTTCCTGATGATGAGCCACATGACGGCGCCGGCCGAGCTGGCCGCCCAGGCGAAGCTGATGGAGTCCTATGGCGCGCACTGCGTGTACGTCACGGACTCCGGCGGCCGCCTCACGATGGACGGTGTCCGCGACCGGATCCGCGCCTACCGCGAGGTGCTCGAGGACAGCACGGAGCTCGGCATCCACGCGCATCAGAACCTCTCGCTGGCCGTTGCCAACAGCGTCGTCGCGGTGGAGAACGGCGTCACCCGTGTCGACGCCTCGCTCGCCGGCATGGGCGCCGGCGCCGGCAACTGCCCGATCGAGCCGCTGATCGCGGTGGCCAACCTGCTGGGCTGGATGCACCACTGCGACCTGTTCGCGCTGCAGGACGCTGCCGACGATCTCGTACGACCCCTGCAGGACCGTCCCGTGCAGGTCGACCGCGAGACCCTCACCCTCGGCTACGCCGGCGTGTACTCGAGCTTCCTGCGCCACGCCGAGCGGGCCGCGGCGACCTATGGCCTCGATACCCGCGACATCCTCGTGGAGGTCGGGCGGCGGGGGCTCGTCGGCGGCCAGGAAGACATGATCGTCGACGTCGCGCTCGACCTCGCGGCACCCCGCCACCTCGCCGCAGCACCGGCCGGCTGACCTGACGCGGCGTGCCCTCGCCACGGCGGACCCTGCGGCAGGCGTGCGGATGATCGGCGGGATCGTGCTCAGCGCACCCGTAGGCCGACCGCACCGAGCCGGTCGAAGTCCGCGCGGTAGTTCTGCCCGGCCGCGATCTGGACCGCCGCGTGCAGCGCGCCGGTCATGACGAACTGTCCCGCCCGCAGGCCGGCGCCGAGTGGATGCAGCGTGTTGGCCAGCCACGCCAGCGCCTGCAACGGGTCGCCGAGTGCGGCGGCACCGGCCCCGGTGGCGATGACGTCCCCGTCGCGGCGAAAGACCATGCCGACCGCGCGCAGGTCCAGACCCGCGGTGGGCGTCGCTGTCGAGCCGAGCACGATGGCTCCACTGCTGGCCAGATCGGCGATCGTGTCGGCGAGGGCGATCTTCCAGTCGGCGATCCGGCTGTCGACGATCTCCAGGGCCGGCAGCGCGGCGCGCACCGCGCCAGCCGCGTCGAGCACGGTGCAGTCCGGCCCGCTCAGGTCGGCGCCGAGCACCAGCGCGATCTCGGCCTCCACGCGCGGGGCGATGAAGCGGTCCGCGGCCACCTCGGCGCCGTCGGCGAGCACGTGCGAGGACAGCACCGGAGCGAAGTCCGGGAAGTCGACACCGAGCAGCTGCTGCATCGGCACGCTGGTCAGTCCCAGCTTGTAGCCGAGCACGCGCTCGCCATCGGCCAGCAGCCGCGCGACCAGTCGCTGCTGGACGCGGTAGCCGTCGGCCATGCTCATCTCGGGTCGATCAGCGCTCAGCGGCGCAATCGCGATCCTGGTGCGCCGGGCCTCGTACAGCGCCGCGGCCATCAGTTCGACGTCTCGCTCGGACAGGTAGGCAGGCACGGCGGTCATGATCCGGCACCCTCGGTTCCGTCTGGCCGCCGGGCCGGCAGCTGCCGTGGCGCGCCGCCCGCAACCCGTCCTGCTGATCTCGCACTCGTCGACCTCGGACCAGCCGCGCGCGTCAGACCGGGAGGTCGCCGGCCTGGCCGTAGTGCATCGAGCCATAGCCGATCGCGTACCACGTCCCGATCGACGGACGGAACACCGCGATACCCGCCCGGCCCGCTCCCGTGTAGTCCCCGGGTACCGGCTCGTCGCCGGCCTGGCCGTAGTGCACCGAGCCATAGCCGATCGCGTACCACGTCCCGATCGACGGACGGAACACCGCGATACCCGCCCGGCCCGCTCCGGTGTAATCCCCCGGCACCGGCACGTCCCCGGACTCCCCGTAGTGCACCGAGCCATACCCCATCACGTACCACACCCCGGTCGACGGACGGAACACCGCGATGCCCGTGCGGCCGTCTCCGGTGTAGTCCCCCGGCACCGGCACGTCCCCGGCCTGCCCGTAGTGCGTCTCGCCGTGGCCTACCACGTACCACACCCCGGTCGACGGACGGAACACCCCAACATCCGTGCGGCCGTCTCCGGTGAAGTCACCCGGCACATCGGCGCCCGGTATCAGGTGCTGCGCCTGCTTGGCCTTGAGCACCAGCAGCGCCGCCGCATCGACCTTGGACCGGAACGAGGAGCTGGTGGCCGCCTCGGCCGAGACCGCGTCGACCATGGCCGGTATGACGCTCGGAGTGACCGTGAGAACCAGGTCACCGCCGGCGTCGAGGAAGTCGACCGCCCGCGCGCCGGGTGACCAGGCGGCGACCTGCTGCGCTGAGCCCAGGTCGTCGCTGATCACGACGCCCTTGAAGCCCAGTTCGTCGCGCAGCATGCCGCCGATGACCGTCGGGGAGAAGGCCGCGGGCCGGCTCGGGTCGATCTGCTGGTAGTACGCCGTCGACATCATGGCGAACGGCGAGCCCGCCTGTATCGCCGCCTTGAACGGCGTGAGGTAGGCGTCGTCATAGGTCGTGACGTAGTCGGTGACCCCGGAACTGGTGTCGGTGTTCTCGGCGACCCTGCCCAGGCCGGGGAAGTGCTTGGCGCACGCCGCGACGCCGGCCTGAGCGATGCCCTCGGCGAAAGCCGCGGCGTGCGGGCCGACCACCGCCGTGGTGTGCCCGTACTCGCGGTTGAAGTACCCGATCGGCGGGTTCACCTCGCCCTCGGGCACGGTGTCCGCGACCGGTGCAAGGTCGAGGTTCACTCCGGCTGCGGCAAGCTGGCTGCCCCAGCTGCGGGCATCGGCTTGCAGCGTGGCGGTGGGCCAGGTGCCTTGCGTCAAGGCCTGCGGGATGTTGGAGAACCCGCTGCCGGACAGTACCTGGACGTAGCCGCCTTCCTGATCGGTGGCCAGGAACAACGGCACGCCGAGGGTTGCCGCTGAGCTGGCGTGCGCCTGCACGGCATTCGTGATCGAACGGGTCGCGCTGACGCCCGCGGCGCTGCGTCCGGTGAGGATGACATTGCCGACGTGGTAGCTGCTGATCGCCGACAGGGTCGCCGAACTCACGCCGGTCGCTGCGCCGCCGACCATGAACAGCTGGCCGATCCGCTGCGCCTCGGTCATCCTGTTGAACACGACCTGGGCACCACCGGTCGGGGCCGTCGTGACCGCCGTCGTGACCGCCTTCGTGGGCGTCGTCGTGAGCGTTGTCGTGAGCGTTGTCGCCGGGGCGGCCGCACCGGCTGCGGGCCCGGCACTCGCCGCGACCGCGACCGCGGCAACGGCGACGCACAGCAGACCGAACCAGGCCGGGCGTGGCTGCATCGTCATTTGCCTCGCGACCCTTCGCCGCTGGAGCTGCGATTCGGTGCGAGCCTAGACCTGCCGGTCAGCCCCTTCGAGTACCGAACCGGCGGCGTTGCGCGCCGGCGAGAGTCCCGTTCCCGCCGACCACCTCGGGGGCTGCGGAGGTGTCGTCGTCGCCGCGATCCGCGGCGGGGCTCGGCGCATCGGCTTCGGCGCGCTGCAGCGCAGCGAGCAGGACGGCTCGGGTCGCCTCGAGGACGTCGCGCGCCTGGGACATCTCGTCCGGATCGCCAGGCAGGTTGCGCTCGGCCAGGCGGACCCGCGGTTCCACCAGGTCGGTCGCGGCGCGGTAGAGCGCGAGTGCGTCGGACAGTGACGGCACCGCGCTCACCTGAGCGGGGCCCAGCCCTGGCACTCCGGTGGGATCGGCGTGCTCGAGTTGCTCGGTGAGCTGGGCACGCAACCAGCTCAGATCGGGCGCGCCCCGGTCCGAGAGTGTCGTCACGTCGACCCCTTCCGACCCTGCTGCACACGCAACTTGCCGCGAGGTTGTGGGAGTGATGGTAGATCAGCCGAAGGTTGCCGGCCACTCGGAGCGGCCTCGATTGCGGTACCCGGGCGTCGGTATCCGACGCTGACGTACCGCAATCGGGGGTGTCCGGGCCTACTCGGTGCCCTCGGCGGCCGGCGGGCCTGGGACCTCGCCTGGCTCGACGGCCAACGCCTCGCCCAGTATGGACTCCATCGCGTCGGCCCGTGCGCGAAGGGAGTCCGAGGCGACCGAGGTGGCCGCCGAGACTTCCCGCAGGTCATCGCGCGCATGCGAGACGAGCGACACCGCGCCCGTGAGCACCGCCCGGGCCTGGGCCCTGAGCGCCTCGGCCTCGCGCTCGCCCGCAGCCGCCGCTGCGGCGAGCTGTTGCTCGGCCGCCTCGGTCGCCTTCGCGACCGACTCGAGCTGCGCCCGCGTGCGGATCTCGTCGGCCTGTTCGGTCGCCGCGTCGAGCAACTCCCTGATCGCCTCGTCCACCGCGCGGCGCTGCTCTGCCGCCCATGCCGTCGTCTCGGCGCTCACCCGCGCCGCGTGCTGCTCCGCCTCCGCCTGCAGTCGCGTCGCCGCTGCCTGCGCTTCACGCAGGATCTGCTCTCCCTGCCCCGCGGCCTCGCCGCGAACGCGAGTGGCGTCAGTGATCATCCGGATCGCCTGTTCCTGTGCGGCGAACGTCGCGCGCAACGCCTCGGCGTGGGTCGAGGCCGCGCCGGCCGCGCGCCGCAACGCGGCCATCTCGGCGGCCGCGGGTTCCGAAATGTCGCCTATCTCGGCCGGGTGCTCGATCGATTCCCCGATCGGTTCGCTCACCTCGCCCTGCGCGGTGCCCGCCACGTCCACCCGGTACAGCAACTGCTCGATGTGGCCCACGGCGCGACGCAGCACCTGGGCCGCTGCCGCCGAATCGGGTTCATCCGGGCGCGGCTCCTCCGTGCCGTCCTCGGGCGGCGGCGGAGCCTTCGCGCTCCACGCCAGCCCCTTGCCGCTCGCACGCCTCATGTGCGTCACTCCTCATCCGGGTCTGGGTCGCCAGCCCGTCAATTCAATGTGAGGTCAGCAGGTGGCAAACCCCGAACGAGTGCACGCACAGGGGTGGTGCGCAGCTCTGGTCGCTACTTTAGGTATGCGCGGGCACCATGGCAAGCTGAACGCAAAAGAATTGGGGACGACGGGTACTTCCGCGCTTGCCGTGAGCTTTCCCGCGCAGACCGCCGGCCGCGACCGGCCGCGCTTTCGCCGCGGGCCTGCTTGCTGGCCCGCTTCCGGCGCCAGTGCCTCAGTAGTGCCCGCAGCACCGCACGGTTTGTGGCCGCGTCCGCACGCGCCTCTCGCGCCTCGCCGGACTGAGCAGCCCTCGATCGCAGCTCGCGTTATCCTCTCCAAAGCGCGTAACGCCATTATTCTCGGCGACAGAGCAGTGGCGCCGGAATTCGTCGCGTAATTGACCGGCTGCAGCGAATATGCCACTGCTGAAACGCAACGAGAATTGGCGACGGATAGCGCCGCGCAGATTATGTCGATAAAGTGATGCGGACGGCGTGATAATACGTCACGGCCAGCCGCGGGCACCGACGTTCCGCAGGGCACGGCGGCCTCCATCGGTACCGGCGCGCCGTCGGAGCGGGGCGGCGCGCACGCCCAGCCGGGCGGCCGCCCGGGCCCGGCGAGGACGAGTCGCGGACCTGGCGTCGAGCGCACGTGTCGGTCGACAACCGTCCCCGCGCTCACGCGGAATTGACCGGGCGGGCGCGTTGCGGGCCCTGCCGGGCAAGCCCGCGCAGTGGCGTCGCCGTATCTCGGGAAAGCAACCATAAAGCTTCTCAGGAAAAGGTTTCCTCGTAGGTCATATGCTCACCGTGAATTGCCGCCTGCCACTTCGGTTGCCGGTGTCGGCCTCGACACAGCGGAGCGCCGAATGGCTGGGCACCCCGTTACATGTGACACTGCGCTGATGGATTCGCCGAGGGCCGAGGCGAGGATGGACCGGGCGCTGCTCGACGGCGTGCTGGGCGTGGTTCGCGAACTCGGCGCCAGCAGCCGCCTGCGGGAGGCGCTGGACGTGATCGCCGACGCCGTCGTCGGAGTCCTCGGGTTCGAAGCCGCGGCGATCAACGTGGCCACCGGCGACGGCGACCTGCGGATCGAGGCGGTCGTCGGTCCACCCGGCGTCGAGGCGCTGCTGGGCAACCGGCGCCCCGTGGACCACTGGCTCGAGCTGCTGTCGAGCGCCGAACCCTGGGGCGGGCTGCGCTTCTTCAGCCACGAGCGCGACCAGAGCCTGGTCGACAAGTTCGCGACCTGGACCCCGCCCGGAGTCGCCCAGCCCGATCCCGAGGCGTGGCATCCCGAGGACTCCCTGCTGGCGCCGTTGTGGGACGACGGACGGCTGATCGGCGTGCTCAGCGTGGATCAGCCCCGTAGCGGGCGCCGCCCCGACGCCGGGCAGTGCACCGTGCTCGAGGTCTTCGCCATGCAGGCAGCCAAGGCGATCCGCGAGGCGCAGGAACGCCAGCTCGCCGATGCGCGCCGCCGCGAGGTGGAGCACCGGTGGGAGCTAGTCTTCGCGTGCAGCCCGATCGGAGTCGCGCTGCTCGACACGTCCGGCGGCTTCACCCAGGTCAACGACGCGCTGGTCCGGCTGCTCGGCTACCCGCGCGACCAGCTGCTGGGGATGACGCTCGCCGACATCAGCCATCCCGAGGACCGCACGGACAACCTGGAACTCTTCCACGAGTTCGTCGCGGGCAAACGCGACCGGAACGCGCTCGAGCGACGCTACCTGCGCGCCGACGGCGCGCTCCTCTGCGGCATGCTGCACCTAGGCGCCATCCGCGACGCGGACGGCGCCGTGCAGACGGTCGTGGTCCAGGTCAGCGACCTCACCGAGCGCAAGCGGGCGGAGGAGCGCCTGGCCTACCGGCTCACGCATGTGGCGCTGACCGGACTGTGCAACCGCGCGGAGCTGACGCGCCTGCTGTCCGGGTACCTGGCGAGCGGCCAGCAGGTCGGGGTGCTGTTCTGCGACGTCGACCGGTTCAAGACCATCAACGACAGCCTGGGCCGTCAGGCCGGTGACCAGGTGCTGCTCGCCGTGGCCGGACGCCTCGCTGCGGCCCTCGACGACAGGTGCGTGCTGGGCGACCTCGATGGCGACGAATTCGTCGTCCTCGCCCCGGGCAACGGCGACACCTGCGCGCTGCGCCGGCTGGGCGAGCAGCTGATCGCCGCAGCAGCCAGCCCGCTGCAGGCCGGCGACGTGCTGCTCAGTGTCGGGATGAGCGTCGGAGTAACGATCAGCTCGCCCCTGCACCGGCACGCGGACGAGATGCTTCGCGAAGCCGAGCAGGCCACGGCGCGCGCCAAGCAGCACGGCCGCGGCCGGGTGGAGTTCTACGACGCGCGTCACGACCATTCCTTCACCGTCGAGGACCTGACGATGGAGCAGGCGCTGCGGCACGCCGCGGACACCGGCGAGGGACTGCGGCTCTACCTGCAGCCCATCGTGAACGTCGACGACGAATCCGTGGTCGGGGCCGAAGCCCTGATCCGTTGGCAGCATCCGCAGCGCGGACTGCTGGAACCTGGCGACTTCATGAACACCGCGATGCTGGGCGGCCTCATCGATCCGCTGGGGTGGCGGGTCCTCGAACTCGCCCTGCAGGAGATTCCGCAGTGGGGTTCCGGGTTCCCGGCGCCCCGCTGGCTGGCGGTCAACGTCGCTGCCGAGCAGCTCGGCCGCGGCCTGCTCGGGCCTGCCGTCCGCAACGCCCTGGACCGCAATGGCATCGCGGCGCGGCGCCTGCACCTGGAGATCACCGAGAGCGCCCTCGTGGACGCGTCCCCGCAAGCCATCCGCGAGGTGCGCGAGGTCGCGGCACTCGGTGTCAGCATCGCGCTCGACGACTTCGGCACCGGCTATTCCTCGCTGTCGCTGCTGCGCGACCTGCCGATCAGCGTGGTCAAGATCGACCGCAGCTTCATCGCCCCGATCGCCGAGGACCGGCGCACGGCTGCGCTGGTGCGCAGTGTCGTCGTCATGTGCAACGCGCTCGCCATCAGCACCGTCGCCGAAGGCGTCGAGACCCGCGAGCAGCTGGCGCTGGTCAGCGCGCTCGGCTGCGACCACGCGCAGGGCTACCTGTTCGGGCGCCCGGCACCGCCACCCGGGCCGCGACCGCGCCCCACCCCGACGGGCTAGAACGCGGTGACATCTGCGATCGCCGCGATCGCGACACCCAGGACGAGCACCCCGCCGGCGTTGCGGGTGTGCACGAACGCCCAGGCCGCGTACCACAGCGGCCAGACCGGAAAGCCCGCCGGCTTGCTCTGGGGCGCCGGTCGCGACAGCGGCCCCCAGACGCTCCGCGCCCACGGCAGGGCCGCGAGACCCAGCAGGGCCGGCCAGGGCAGCGCCTGCACGGCGACGGCGCCGACGAGCAGCACGTAGAAGCCGAGCACCAGCCCGCGCGTCACCGTCAGGGCGCGCTCGCGCCCGAGCAGCACCGGCACCGTCCTGATGCCGAGCGGCGCGTCAAACGGGATCTTGTCGGTGTGCTTGCCCATCAGGACCGCGGTACACAGCAGGGCGTACGGCAGGCTCGCCACCCACACCTGCCACGGCAGGTGCCCGGTCGCGGAGAAGTACGTGCCCCCGACCATGAGCGGACCCCACGTGGTCAGCACGTCGAGCTCCCCGAGGCCGCGCTTCTTCAACCGCACCGGCGGCGCCGTGTAGGCCGCGCTCAGCAGGAAGCCGCCGAGCGCGAAGGCGAGCACCCACGGCCCGCGTGCTGCGACCAGCACGAGCATGATCACCAGGTCGGCGGCGTTCACCCCGATCGCGGCACCGGCGAGCAACCGGCGGCTGGCGAGCCCCGACAAGATCGGGTGCGGGGCGTACTGGGCGCGCGGATAGGCCGCGGTGTCCTGGCCCACGTCGGTGTCGAACAGGTCGTTCATCAGGTTGTTGGCCACGTGCGCGAGCAAGATCCCGAGCAGCGCGAGCACGAAGTACAGCCAGGAGAAACCCGGTTCGCGCACGGCGAGCAGCCCGGCCAGCAACCCGGCGAAGAGAGTCATCGGCAGGACGGCGGCCCGGGTCAGCACGATCCAGCGGGTGAGGAAGTCGACGTGCCCGCGTGGCGGATTCGTCGTCAGCGCCGCGTAGCGCCATCCGCTCGCCCGTTGCCGCAGCGAGGGCCGCTCGGGGACGAACGCCACAGGCGCCTCCCCGGCGGCCCGATCCGGCTTCGGACGCGGGTCCCGCTGCGAGGTTCCCGTCATGCTCACGAGCGTAGGTGCCCGTCGGCGGCGGCGCCGATCGAGCGGCTGCGCTGCCGTTCTCGTGTGCGCCTGCCGACCGCCGTGGCGCTCCGTGGGAGGTGCCGGACGGACGAATCATGCTGAGGATGCGCCGTGGCATCCGGACAATGGGGCAACGGTGCTGACATGATGACCAGATGGTGGCTGTGCAGGCGTCCTCAGACGCCGGCGTCGCACCACCGCCGGCCAGACGCTTCACCGGCCTGCTGCCGCATCGTCTGCTGCGCTGGCGCCGCCCGCAGTGGTGGCAGGAACTGAGCATCATCGCGATCGGCTACTGGCTGTACACGGTCGGACGCAACGCCGTGCCGGAGCAGGCCAGCATCGCGCTGCGGCACGGCCGCAGCATCCAGCACGTCCAGGACCTCCTGCACCTGAACTTCGAGCTGTCGCTGAACCACTTCGTCGCCAGGCACGAGTGGCTGGCGCAGGTCATGGACTACTACTACGCCTCGCTGCACTTCGCCATCACCATCGGCGTGATGGTCTGGCTGTTCACCCGTCGCCCGCACGTGTACCGCGGCGCGCGGACCGTCCTGGTCGCCGTCACGCTGATCGGCCTGCTCGGCTTCTACCTCTACCCGCTGGCGCCGCCGCGCCTGCTGCCGCAGTACGACTATGTCGACACCCTGGCGAAGTTCCACACCTGGGGTTCGCTGGCCGACCCGAGCATCGCCCAGCACTCGAACCAGTACGCGGCCATGCCCAGCCTGCACATCGCGTGGGCGCTGTGGGCCGGAATCGCGATCTTCTGCTGTGCCTGGCGCGTCTGGGTCCGCGTGCTGGGCCTGTGTTACCCGATCGGCACCCTGCTCGTCATCGTCGGCACCGCGAACCACTTCATCATCGACGCCGTCGGTGGGGCGTTCGTCGTCGCCGCTGCCTTCGGCGTGCAGTGGCTGCTCTCCGGGCACGGGGCATTCGTCCCGCCGCTCGACGCACCGGACTTCGCCTTCCCCGACCCGCCCTCGCCCGCGCCCGCGCGCCACGCGTCGCCGGCCCGCTGACCCGCCGGGCTCAGCCGCTTCGGGAGGCCGCTCGACCGGCAGCTCAGCCGGCACCTCGGCCAGCCGCGCGACCGGCATCTCGGCCGGCCGCTCAGCCGTAGAAGACGTCCTCGACGACCCGGCGTGCCCGGCGCGCGCTACGCCGGTAGTCGTCGAGCACCCGGCCCGGGTCGAATCCCGGCGGGTAGCCCACCGCCCGTCCGACCGCGACGAGCGCATTGCCCTGGTGCGGCACCTGGTCCTCGGGCCGGTCGCGCACCAGCATGATCGCGTTGCGGAGGTGGGTGGCCAGTCGCCAGGCGCCGGCGAGGTGCTGCTGCTGCTCCGGGCTCAGCAGGCCAGCCCGTTCGGCGGCCGCGAGCGCGTCCAGCGTGCGGGTAGTACGCAGGTCGGCGATCGCGGCCGCGTGGCGCAACTGCAGCAGCTGGACCGTCCACTCGATGTCGGCCAGGCCGCCGCGGCCCAGCTTGGTGTGCGTGGACGGGTCCGCGCCCCTGGGCAGCCGCTCGCTGTCCACGCGCCCTTTCAGCCGGCGGATCTCGACGAGCTCGGCGGCGCCGAGGCCGCCTGCCGGATAGCGCACCGGGTCGATCAGCGCGCTGAAGCGCTCGCCCAGCTGCGCGTCACCGGCAGCGAAGCGCGCGCGCAGCAACGCCTGCGCCTCCCACGGCGAGGACCAGCGTGCGTAGTACTGCTCGTAGGACGCGAGCGAGCGCACTAGCGGACCGTCGCGTCCCTCCGGGCGCAAATCGGCGTCGATGCCCAACGGCGGGTCGTTCGACGACGGGGCGCCCAGCAGTGCCCGCAACCTGACCGCGACCTCGTGCGCCAGCCGCGCGCTGACGGCTTCGGCACCGTCTTCCGCTGCGCCGCCGTCCTCGCTCTCGTAGACGAACATGACGTCGGCGTCCGAGCCGTAGCCGACCTCGGCGCCGCCGAGGCGCCCCATCGCGATGACCGTGAAGCGGATCGGCAACCGGGCCGTGCCGTGCTCGGCCGCCACCGCCCGCATCGCCACCTGGACGGCCGCTTCGAGCGTCGCCTCCGTCGTCGCGCTGACGGCGCTGCACACCTCCGTGACGTCGAGCACCCCCAGCAGGTCAGCGAACGCGGTGCGCAGGAGTTCCTGGCGGCGGACCGAGCGCACCGCGGCCACGGCGGCCTCTGGTTCGCCCTTGCGGGCCGCGGACTCGCTCATCGCGGCGGCCACGTCGGCGGGCTCGCGCGGGCGCAGCTCGGCGTCGCCGGCCAGCAGCTGCAGTGCCTCCGGCGCGCGGCCGAGGATGCGCGCGACGTAGCGGCTGGTGCCGAGCAGGTAAGCCAGCCGGGAGGCCACCTCCCCCTCGTCGCGCAGCAGGCGCAGGTACCACGGCGTGGTGCCGAGCTGCTCGGAGACCTGCCGGTAGGCGAGCAACCCGGCGTCCGGGTCCGGCGCGTCGGCGAAGTCCGACAGCAGTACGGGTAGCAGTGCCCGTTGCAGCACGGCGCGGCGCGAGAGCCCGGCGGTCAGCGATTCGATGTGGCGCAGCGCACCGTCCGGGTCGGCGAAGCCGAGCGCCGACAGCCGCCGCCCCGCTTCGGCGGGGCTCAGCCGCAGCTGCTCGGACGGAACTCGGGCCACCGCCTCCAGCAAGGGGCGGTAGAAGAGCTTCTCGTGGAGGCGCCGGACCTCGCGGGCGTGCAGCGCCCACTCGGCCTGCCACACGGCGCGCGCGTCGCCGCGGGCGTCCGGGCGGTACCCCATCGCCCGGCCCAGCCAGGCGAGCTGCTCGGGCTCCTCGGGCACGACGTGCGTTCGTCGCAGCTTGCGCAACTGCAGCCGGTGCTCGGTGGCGCGCAGGAAGGTGTAGGCGTCGACGAGGCTCATCGCGTCGTCGCGGCCGACGTAACCGCCGTCGCGCAGCGCGTCGAGCGCCTGCAGCGTGCCCGGCACGCGCAGCGTCTCGTCGCCTCGGCCGTGGACGAGTTGCAGCAGCTGCACGGCGAACTCGACGTCACGCAGGCCGCCGGGCCCGAGCTTGATCTCCCGCTGCGCGAGCGCGGGCGTCAGCTGTTCGAGGACGCGACGGCGCATCGCGCGTACGTCGGACACGAAGTCCTTGCGCTCGGCAGCCGCCCACACCAACGGCGCAACCGCCTGCTCGTACCGCTCGCCGAGCTCCGCGTCACCGGCGACGGCGCGAGCCTTCAGCAGCGCCTGGAATTCCCAGGTGCTCGCCCAGCGCCGGTAGTACGCCTCGTGACTTGCCAGCGTGCGCACCAGCGGGCCATCCTTGCCCTCCGGCCGAAGCGCGGCGTCGACCTCCCACGCCACGGCATGGCAGATGCGCATGGTTTCGCGGGCCAAGAAGGCAGCGGTGGCCAATGCGCGGTCGTGCTTGTCGGCACTGCGCTCGGCGCCGGGCTCGGTGCAGGGCTGCCCCGCCTCGGCGACGAAGACGACGTCGACGTCGGAGACGTAGTTCAGTTCCCGCCCACCCGCCTTGCCCATCGCGATGATCGCCAGCCGGCAGGGCTCGGCGGCGGTTTCCAACGCGGACGCTGCCACCGCGAGCGCGGCCTGCAGGGTGTGGCCCGCCAGCTCGGCGAGCGCCTCGGTCGCGGCGCGCAGGGGCAGCTCGCCGGCCAGATCGCGGCCCGCGATCGCGACCAGCTCGCGGCGGTAGGCGGCGCGCAGCGCGGCGACGGCCGCCTCACCGCTCACGGCGGAGCGCGTACCGGCGGTGCCGGTGACCGGATCCGCAGCGTCCGCGCCCACTGCGGTGGCAAGCCGCGCGGCGACGCCGCCCGCGTCGTACTCGCCGAGCAGGGCACGCCAGGACTCCGGTTCGGCGAGCAGGTGCTCGGCGAGCGCCGGCGAGACGCCGAGCACGCCGAGCAGCCGGGCCCGCAGCTGAGGGCTGTCCGCGACCGCCGCGCGTAGCGCAGCGCCGCCCGGGGCAGCCCCCAGCGCCGCCAGGTTGCTCAGCGTGGCGTCCGGATCGGCGCTGCGCCCGATCGCCGCGATGACCGCCGCCGCGTCGTCGTCCACCGGCGAGTTCGCCGCGGCGTCCCACCAGCGCAGCGGCGCCTCGGTGAGCAACTCCGCAGCGCGCTCGGCTGCCGAAAACGACAGCCGGGCCAGGCGCTGGGCGACCCGAGGACCGCGTGCGGCCTCAGCCATGATCAGGCGGTCGGCGCCCGGGGTCCGGCAGCACGCTCGGTCGGCGTGCCGAGCTCAGTTCCGCGGCGAGGGCCGCCCGGATCGCTGCGGGATCGGTGATCGGCGCCGCTGTCGCGGTCGCGACGGTGCGCACCGTCCGCACGCTCGCCGGATCGCGGACGACCGCGGCGAAGGCGGCAGCGAAGGGCGTCCACGTCTCGCCGATGTCGTCGTGGACGGCGTCCGCGCGTGCCAGGATCGCCTCGACGTCGTAGCCGGCGAGTGCCTCGGCGTCGTGCGCCGCCCACGCCCGCACCACGTCCGGCGTTGTCTCGATGTGGAACTGGATACCCCAGGCCACTCGACCCAGCCGGAACGCCTGCTGCTCGCAGCCGGGCGAGCTGGCCAGCTGCACGGCACCCGGCGGCAATGCGACGACAGCGTCGAAGTGCCACTGGATGACGTCCGGGGTGATCGGCAGCCGACCGAAGAGCGGATCGGTGGCACTGGACGCGCGCTTGGCTACCAGCTGCGCCCCGAACTCCGGCCCGTGCGGGTTTCGCGCCACCCGTCCGCCGTTCGCCGCCGCCAGCAGCTGCGCGCCGAGGCAGACGCCCAGGGCCGGCAGCTCGCGCGCGACGGCCTCGCGCAGCAGCGCACGCACCGTGGCCAGCCACGGATGAGCAGCGTCGTCACCGGCGCTCATCGGACCGCCGAGCACGAGCAGGCCGGCGAATCCGTCGAGCGAGCCGGGCAGCTCGTCCGGGCGTCGCAGCTCGAGCTGCACCCCGGCGTCGGTGAGCCATTCCCCCAGCCGCCCCACCGGATCGGAGGCCGCAAGCTGCAGCACCAACAACGGGGCGCTACCCATAGCGCCACCCTAGCGAGGATGAACCGGCCCCGAGCCGCCCCGCGCAATAGAGTGCTGATCATGGCACCGGTGAGCACGCAGCTCAGCGCGTTCTGCCACAACGTCACCAAGATCTACCGCGTCGGCCGGGAACGGATCGAGGCGCTGCACTCGGTCGAGAAGCAGTTCCCGCGCAATGCCCTCACCGTCATCGCCGGGCCGTCCGGCTCGGGGAAGTCGTCGCTGCTGCGCATCCTCGGCTGTGTCGACCGCCCGGATTCCGGGTCGCTGGAGATCGACGGCGCCTCCGTGGCCGACGCCGGGCGCAGGGAGCGGCGGCGGCTACGCCGCTTCTCGATCGCCTATCTGTTCGCCGACCCCGTCGAGAACCTGGTCGAGTACCTCACCGCGGCCGAGCAGGTGCGACTCGCCGCACGCTTGCGCGGGCACCGGATCACCGACGACGAGGTCGGCGAGGCGCTGGGTGCGCTCGGGCTCGGTGGGCGCCTCGGCCACGCGCCCCGGCAGCTGTCCGGCGGCGAGCAGCAGCGCGTCGCGATCGCGTGCGCCATGGTCGGCCGGCCCCCGCTCGTAGTCGCCGACGAGCCGACCGCAGAGCTCGATTCGGTGGCCGTCGGCCAGGTCTTGGACGGGGTGCGGGTGCTGTGCGAGCGCGGCGCGGGGTTCGTCATCGCCTCGCACGATCCACGGGTGATCGCGCGGGCCGATCACGTGCTGCGGCTCGAGCACGGGCGCACGGTCGAGTCGTGGTGAACGGCGCATCCGCGGCCGTCGTGCGCGCCGACGGCCTGAGCAAGTCCTTCCGCCGCGGCGCGGAGACCGTCCACGCGCTGCGGGGCGTCGACATCAGCGTGGCCGAGGGCGAGATCCTCGGCATCTCGGGCGCGTCCGGGTCCGGCAAGTCGACGCTGCTCGCGGTGCTGTGCGGCTGGGAGCAGCCCGACGCCGGCCACGTCGAGCACGCCGGCGGCGCGGCGCTCGCGTTGCCGTGGTCAGAGCTCGCGTTGGTGCCCCAGACGCTCGGCCTGCTCGAGGACCTCACGATCAGCGAGAACGTCCTGCTGCCGGCGCGCCTGATCAGGCGCACTGCCGAATACGCCGAGCGGGGCGCGACCCTGCTACACCGCTTCGGGCTCGATCACCTGGCCGAGCGCTTCCCGGAACAGGTCTCGCTCGGCGAGCAGCAGCGCACCGCGATCGCCCGCGCGATGCTGCTGCGACCACGGCTGCTGCTGGCCGACGAGCCCACCGCGCATCAGGACCACGGCTGGGGCGCCATCGTGCTGGACTGCCTGCGCGAGCACGCCGCGCAGGGTGGGGCGTGCGTGCTCGTCAGCCACCATCAGCACGCGCTCGATCACGCGGACCGGCTGCTGGCCATGACCGACGGGACGATCCGGTGAGCGCCGTGCATCGCCGCGAGGTCGTCCGCGGCGCAGTGCTGGGCTCCAGTCCCTGGACGCACGCACCGCTGTTGCTGCTGCGCCGGCCCAGCGTGTTCCTAGCAATCGTCGCAGCTGTCGCGGTGCTCGCCGTCGCCGCCGCCTCGGGCCTGCTGTTCCTGTCCACGCTCGGGACAGCGAGCCTGCAGGCGCAGGCGGCCGACGACTGCCCCGAGTACAGCCTGCCGGCGGTCTCCACGATCCTCACCGGCACGCCGACCGGAGGGCTACCCGCCGTCGACCCCGGCCGCCTGCGCCAGGCCACCGCGGCGGGCATCAGCCGCTTTCGCGCAGTCGGCCTGCCCGCCCCGTATCCAGTCGCGGTCGGCTCGAGCCTGATCCAAGCCACCACGGTGCACCTGTTCAGCCGATCCGGCGCGCTCGCGCACGTCACGAAGCTCACCGCCGGCGACGCCAACGGGACCTGGTTCCCGAACGTGTTCGCTGCCAAGCTGCACCTGCGTCCCGGTGACAGCATCCGCACCACCAGCGGTGCCTCGATCCGCGTGGCCGGCATCTACCAGGACCTCGCCCCGAGCCCGTTCGCCCTGTCGCACCTGCCGCGTTACTGGTGCACCTGGAGCCCGCAGATCGTGCCGACGGTGGCTACCGACGCGGCGATCGCCGGCACGCCGGCCAACTACCAGCAGGGCCCGCTGCTGATCACCGACGAGGCCACCGTGGTCCGCGCGAGCGAGGGGGCGCTCCTGCTGTCCTGGTACGCGCCGCTGTCGCATTCCCACACCTCGCTCAGCGGCTTCGATGTCGCGCAACAGCGCGCCGAACAGGCGGCCGGGCTGATCGGCGCCGACATCGGCAATCCGGCCGTCGCCGACGACCACCTGGCGATGAAGATCGCGGTCGCACACCGGGCGAAGAGCGGCGTGAGTGCCTCGATCGTCCCCATCGACCTGGCCGGGGTCCTCGTCGCGGCGCTGCTGGTCGCCGGCGCCGGCGTGTTCTGGGCCACGCACCGCTCGCGGGAGATCCGGCTGCTCGTCGCGCGCGGCGTCGGGCCGGTGCCGCTGGCCGCCAAGGCCGTCCTGGAGACGGTGCTGCCCGCGGGCATCGGGCTGCTCGTCGGGTACTACGGCGCGTTCGCCCTGGTCCGCACGGTCGGGCCGTCGGCCCTGTTCGACGCCGGGGTGCCGCTGCGCGCGCTCGGGATCGCGTCCGCTGCCGTGCTGCTGGGGCTGGCGCTGATCGGCGGGATCGGCGGGATCGCGGCGCGAGACCGGGTGCTCGGGATGCGCAGCGGCTGGCTGCGCCACGTGCCGTGGGAACTCGGACTGCTCGGGCTCGCGATGTGGATGGGGCTGCTCATCCGCTCCGGTTCGGGTGTGACGGTCGACCACACGGTCGTGCACGTCAGCCCGCTCACCTTCACCTTCCCGATTCTCGGTTCGACGGCGGTGCTGCTGCTCGCCGGGCGGATCGTCGCCTGGACGCTGCCCAGGGTCGGCCGCCGCGCGCGGCACGCCGGCATCGCCGGTTACTTCGCGCTGCGCCGCATCGCCGGCTCCCGGGCGGTCGCGGTCGCCTTGATCGTCGGGACGGCACTGCCGTGCTGCCTGCTGACCTACGGCAGCACGGTGACCACCGGCGTGAGCAACGAGGTGAGCGCGAAATTCCGCACCAACCTGGGCGCCGAGCACGTCCTGTCCGTCTACGGCATCCGCGCGGCAAACCCCGACACCGAAGGCCACGGGGCGCTCGTTTCGGTCTATCAGTCCGAGCCCACCTTGCCGCACGGCGTCGCTGCCTACGTGCTCGCCGTCGAGCCCGCGTCCTTCGCCGAATTCGCCTTCACCACCAGCGCGCAGCACGCGGATCTCGCCAGGCTGCACCCGGTGGGCGCGGGCAGAGCGGTCCCGGCGATCCTCGTCAACGCGCCGGACCGGACGGACGCGAGCAGCGTCAGCATCCTTACCTCCACCCTGCCGCTGCAGATCGTGGCTCGCAGCGCCGTCTTCCCGGGACTGCGCAACGGTTCGCGGCCGATGCTCGTCATCGACCGCAGCGCGATCGGGCGGATTGATCCGAACGCGGACCGGCTCAACCAGCTCTGGACGTCGGACGCGCAGCTGTCCGCCGCCCTGGCCCTGCTGAAACGCGACGGGTTCAGCGTGCTGACCGAGCTCACCTCGCAGCTCGTGATCGGCACCACGGGGCTGCTGCCGGTCACCTGGATCTTCGGCTACCTGCAGGCGCTCGCGGTGCTCATCGGCGTCGTGGCCATCGCCGGTCTGGTCTTCGCGCTCGCCGCGCGGACCCGGCGGCGCACGGTGTCCTACGTGCTGAGCCGCAGGATGGGGATGACGAGGACCGCCCACCTTCGCTCGCTGCTCATCGAGCTGAGCCTGGTCGTCGGATTCGGTTGGCTGGCCGGCTCCGGCGTGGGCGCCGCCGCGTTCGCCTTCGTCTACCGGGCCCTCGACGTCTACCCCGCGCTGCCGCCGCCGGCCTCGTTCGTCGTGCCGACGACGACCCTGCTGCTGACGGCGCTCGTCACCGCGCTCGTGGTGCTCCTCGCGTCGGTGTCGACGCACACGCTGGCCGAGCGGGCGCGTCCGGCCGAGATCCTGCGCCTGGAGTAGTCACAGCGAGGGCAGGTAGCGGCGCAATTCGAACGGGCTGACCTCGGCGCGGTACTCGACCCACTCCGCCCGCTTGTTGCGTAGGAAGAAGTCGAACACGTGTTCGCCGAGGGTCTCGGCGACCAGCTCGGAGGACTCCATTACCCGCAGCGCATCGGCGAGGTTGTGCGGCAGTTCGTCGTAGCCCAGCGCCCGGCGCTCGGTGTCCGACAGCGACCAGACGTCGTCCTCGGCGCCGGCAGGCAGCTCGTAGCCCTCCTCGATGCCCTTGAGGCCGGCTGCCAGCAGCAGCGAGAAGGCCAGGTACGGATTGCACGCGGCGTCCATCGCCCGCACCTCGACGCGCGTCGAGTTCGCCTTGCCGGGCTTGTACATCGGCACCCGCACGAGCGCGGAGCGGTTGGCATGGCCCCAGCACACGAACGTCGGCGCCTCGACGAGCTGCCCGCGCGCGGCGTAGCCGAACAAGCGCTTGTACGAGTTCACCCACTGGTTCGTGACGGCAGTGATCTCGCGGGCATGGCGCAGCAGCCCGGCGATGAACGCCCGCGCGGTCTTGGACAGGTTGAGCTCGTCGGACGGGTCGTGGAAGGCGTTGTGGTCGCCCTCGAACAGCGACAGGTGGGTGTGCATGCCGCTGCCGGGCTGGTGGCGGAACGGCTTGGGCATGAAGGTCGCGTGCGCGCCGTGCGCGATGGCGAGCTCCTTGATCACGTGCCGGAACGTCATGATGTTGTCGGCCATCGACAGGGCGTCGGCGTAGCGCAGGTCGATCTCCTGCTGCCCCGGCGCCACCTCGTGGTGACTGAACTCCACCGAGATGCCCAGCCCCTCCAGAGCGCTGACCGCGCTGCGGCGAAAATCGTGCGCCGTGTCGTGGCTGGTCATGTCGAAGTAGCCGCCGGTGTCGATCGGTTCGGGCTCGCTGCCGTCCGACGGGCGGTTCTTCAGCAGGAAGAACTCGATCTCCGGGTGCGTGTAGAACGTGAACCCGCTCTCGGCTGCCTTGGACAGCGTGCGCCGCAGCACGTAGCGCGGGTCGGCCCAGGACGGTGAGCCGTCGGGCATCTGGATGTCGCAGAACATCCGGGCCGAGTCCGCCGGCGTGCCGTCGAGCTCCGGCAGGATCTGGAACGTCGCCGGGTCAGGACGGGCCAGCATGTCGCTCTCGCTGGCCCGAGCGAACCCCTCGATCGCCGAGCCGTCGAAGCCGATGCCCTCCTCGAACGCGCCGTCGAGCTCGGCGGGCGCCACGGCCACCGACTTCAGCGTGCCCAGCACGTCGGTGAACCACAGGCGCACGAAGCGGATCTGACGTTCCTCGAGGGTGCGCAGCACGAATTCCTGTTGGCGGTCCACGGTGTTCCAGTCTGCCCTGCCCGGATTACCGGCAGGTTACGCAGACCCCAGGCTCAGTGCAGCGCGCTGCCGGCCGTCCAGGTGCTCCACGGGACGCTCCAGTCCCCGCCCTGCTGCACCGTGATCCCGGGACCGCCCGAGTGCACCACCTCGACGACGTCGCCGACCTGGGAGGTGTTGTAGTAGAACTTCGCGTTGTCCCGGTTCAGGTTCAGGCAACCGTGCGAGACGTTCTGATGGCCCTGCGCCCAGACCGTCGTGTCCAGCTCGTGCAGGTAGATACCGTCGGTGCTGATCTTCGTCGAGTAGGGCACCTTCTCCGGCGGATAGCCGTACGCGGAGGTGGACGGCAGGCCGTAGCTGTCCGAGGACATCGTCGCGGGGTTCTCGTGCCCGAGGACGGTGTAGATGCCGGGCATCGTCCACAGCGCGATCTTGCCGTAGGTGCCCCGGACGTAGCCGCCCTGGCCCATCGACGTCGGCATGGTGCGGACCAGCTGGTCGTTGAAGTAGACCTTCACCTGGTGGGTGCTGGCGTCTGCGATGGAGATGTGCTTGGCACCGATCGTGAACGAGACGCTCTGGTCGGACTGGCCGTAGAGGCCCTGCCCCACCTCGACGCCGTACACGTCCGCGGCGATGGTGACCTTGGTCCCGGGTTGGTAGTAGGACCTCGGCCGCCAGTGCACGTTCTGGTCGTCGAGCCAGTACCACGAGCCCTCGACCTGCGGCGTGGTCGTCACCTTCAGCGCTCGCTCGGCCGCCGCACGGTCACTGATGTGCTCGTCGAAGTGCACGACCGCGACCATGCCGACGCCGTACGTGCCCCCGTTGGTCAGCGAGGAACCGTAGATCGTGTTCAGGTACGGCATCGTCATGTTGGCCGGCGTCAGCGTGGTGAACCGCGACGTCTTCACCGTCCTGACCCCGCCGCTGTTCACCGCGACCGCGGAGACGGTGTAGGTCTTGCTGTAGCCGAGGTCCTCGTTGGTCTTCCAGGACGAGCCGTTCGCGGCCAGCGTGCCGGTGACAAGCTTGCCGGTCTCGTTGACCATCCGCACCGCGGTGAGCTTGCCGTTGGCGACGCTGACCTGCACCGGAGTGGTCGGGTTGAGCGGCGTGCTCGACGCCGGTGACGTGGAGATGACAGCGGCCGGCGCACCGTCGGGCGAGCGGCTGAGCGAACCGGTCGCCTGCTGGGCGCTCGTGTGCGCGACGGGCGTGCCAGGCGGACGCGTTCGCGGGCCGGCGGTGGTGCATGCCGACAGGCCCACCAGCGCGACTGCGGCGGCGACCAGCGTCGTCGTCAGGCGCCGGCGTGCCCTCGCTGGCCTCGCGTCTTGGACTGCCACAGGTCCCTCCGTTGCTCGACGCGGTGCGACGGCCCGCAAGCCGTGCACCGACCGTCCTATTGTCACCCACGGGTGGGCGGCAACCCGGCAGGCGATTATCACGATCGCCGCACACCTCTATAGACGCTTGCGCGACGCGATCGGTTGCGTGCGGGCGCCCCGAGCCGCGTCGCTAGCCCTCAGTCTGCCCCAACCCGCGAGCGTTTCCGGCCCGGTCGCAGCGAGGTCACAGGCTCGGCGGCCGAGCCTGCCCCAGATGCGCCAGACTGGCGGCGTGCCCCTGCTGCGCGTGGCCCTGGCCCAGGTGAACTCCACCGTCGGCGATCTCGCCGGCAACGCCGCGATGGTGCTGGAGCGCACCCGCGAGGCGGCCGGGCGCGGCGCGCACCTCGTGGCGTTCCCCGAGATGGCGCTGACCGGCTACCCGCCTGAGGACCTGGTGCTCCGGGCGTCCTTCCGGGCGGCGTCCAGGGCGACGCTCGACGCGGTGGCGGCCGCGCTGCTCGCCGACGGGCTCGGCGCGGTGGCGGTAGTGGTGGGCTACCTCGACGACGCGGGGGGGCCGCGCAACTCGTCCGCGCTGCTGCTGCAGGGGCGCATCGTGGCCAGTTACGACAAGCACCACCTGCCGAACTACGGCGTGTTCGACGAGCGGCGGTACTTCGTGCCGGGCTCGCGTTTCGTCGCCGTGCGGCACTGCGGCGTCGACATCGCGATGACGGTCTGCGAGGACCTGTGGCAGGACGGCGGGCCGTTCGCGATCGCGGGCGCCGTGGGCGTCGGACTGGTGGTGAGCATCAATGCCTCGCCCTACGAGCGCGACAAGGACGACCTGCGCCTGCCGCTGCTGCAGCGCCGGGCCGCCGAGGCCGGCGCGCCGGTGCTCTACGTCAACACCGTCGGCGCGCAGGACGAGCTGGTCTTCGACGGCGACTCGATGGTCGTCGACGCCGAGGGTCGGGTGCTGCTGCGGGCGCCGCAGTACGCCGAGGCGATCTACTACGCCGACCTGCTGCTGGCCGACGCGCCGCCGCACGACGCGGACGTGCAGGCGGCGATGACCATCGAGCGCACGGCAACGGGCGTGGCCGCAGCCCCGCCGCCGCCCGGGCGCCCGTCGCCGATGCTGGCCGAACGGCTCTGCGACGAGGCCGAGGTATGGGGGGCGCTCGTCACCGGGCTACGTGACTACGTCGGCAAGAACGGATTCACCTCCGTCGTGCTCGGGGTGTCCGGCGGCATCGACTCGGCAGTCGTCGCCACCGTCGCCGCGGACGCCATCGGCGGCGCGAACGTGCACGGCGTATCGATGCCGAGCGCGTACTCCTCCGAGTATTCCGGTTCCGACGCCGCGGACCTGGCCTCGCGGCTCGGACTGCAGTACCGGGTCGTGCCGATCGCGCCGATGGTAGAGGCGTTCGTGGACGCCCTGTCGCTCAGCGGCCTGGCGGAGGAGAACGTGCAGGCCCGGGTGCGCGGCACGACGCTGATGGCGATCTCGAACGCCGAGGGCCACCTGGTGCTGGCCACGGGCAACAAGAGCGAGCTGGCCGTCGGCTACTCGACGATCTACGGCGACGCGGTGGGTGGCTTCGCGCCGATCAAGGACGTGCCGAAGACGCTGGTGTGGGCGCTCGCCCGCTGGCGCAACGCCTTGGCGCACTCGCGCGGGCAGACGCCGCCGATCCCGCCGAACTCGATCGACAAGCCGCCGTCCGCGGAGCTGCGCCCGGGACAGCTCGACACCGACTCGCTGCCGGACTACGCCCTGCTAGACGCGATAATCCAGCGCTACGTTGACGGCGACCAGGGCGTTGCCGAGATCGTCGCTGCGGGCTTCGACGCGTCGCTGGTGCAGCACGTCGCCGCGCTGGTCGACCGCGCCGAATGGAAGCGACGCCAGTACCCGCCCGGTCCGAAGATCAGTTTCAAGTCCTTCGGCAGGGACCGGCGGCTGCCGATCACCAACCGCTGGCGCGACGAACTGCCGGCGTGACGACCGTCTCCGGCGGACGTGGAGACAAAGCACCGCCGTAGGGGCACCATGGGGATGTCCACCTACGTGCCCGGGGACCGGCGAGCCGGCCCCGAGGAGAGAAGTGAGGCGACCCATGAGCGACACCAGCTTGTACGGCGGCGTGTCCGCCCGGCGAGTGACCATCCGTGACCTGCAGGCCGCGAAGGACCGCGGTGAGCGCTGGCCGATGCTCACCGCCTACGACTACTCGACGTCGCGCGTCTTCGACGACGCCGGCATCCCCGTGCTGCTCGTCGGCGATTCCGCGGCCAACGTCGTCTACGGCTACGACACCACCGTGCCGGTCACCGTCGAGGAACTGCTGCCTCTCGTGCGCGGCGTCGTGCGCGGCACCCGGCGCGCCCTCGTCGTGGCCGACCTGCCATTCGGCACCTACCAGGCATCGCCCGTCCAGGCGCTGGAGACCGCGGCACGGTTCATGAAGGACGGCGGCGCGCAGGCCGTCAAGCTCGAAGGCGGCCAGCGGGTGGTGCCCCAGGTCGAGACACTCGTCGCGGCCGGCATCCCGGTCATGGCCCACATCGGGCTCACGCCGCAGTCGGTGAACGCGTTCGGCGGTTACCGGGTGCAGGGCCGCGGCGACGAGGCGACGCACCGGTTGCTGCAGGACGCCAAGGCGCTGCAGCACGCCGGAGCCTTCGCGGTGGTGCTCGAGGTGGTGCCGTCCGAGGTGGCGGCCCAGGTGACCAAGGCGCTGCACGTGCCGACGATCGGCATCGGCGCCGGTCCGGGATGCGACGCACAGGTGCTGGTCTGGCAGGACATGGCCGGCCTGCGCGGCGAGGGCAAGCCGGCGAAGTTCGTCAAGGAGTTCGCGGACGTCGCGGGCGTGCTGCGCGAAGCCGCGACCCGGTACGGCGACGAGGTGCGCTCCGGGACGTATCCGTCCGCCGAGCACGAGTACCACTGACGACGCACCCACGGTCCACGCGTGCGTCAGACCGTGCTGGGCTAGGCGTCGAAGGCGCCGGGCACCTCTGGTTCGTCGCGGCAGGCGACGAGGGCGAAGGTGCGCCGGCGACCTCGATCGAAACGGCGCGGTTCGGTGTTAGCGCGAGGTGCGCTTGGCGGGCGTCCGCTTCGCTGCGGTCTTGTTCGCCGGTGCTCGCTTCGTGGCCGTCGACTTCGTCGCCGCCTTCGCGGATGACTTCTTCGCGACGGTCTTCTTGGCGGCCGTGGTCTTCTTGGCGACGGTCTTCTTCGCGACCGTCTTCTTGGCCGGAGCCTTCTTCGCCGCGACCTTCTTCACCGCAGCCTTCGTCGCTGCGACGGCTCGCTTCGCAGGGGACTTGCTGGCCGACGCCTTCTTGGCCGCCGACTTCTTCGCAGGCGACTTCTTGGCAGCGGCTTTCGTGGCCGGGGACTTCTTCCTCGGTGCGGTCATGCGTTGCCTCCTCGGCAGCTGTCGACGGATCCTCGTCCGTCGCGATCAAGTGGACGATGCCGCGTGCGTCAGCGTCAACACGCCACGCCGTCCTGGTTCGTGGCCCCCGATTCGGCGCGGTTGCCCGGCAGCTGCGTCCGACGGCGCCGTGCAGCCCGCAATCCTCGGCGCCACAAGGCCATTCTCGCTCGTGCGGTGCTCGTGCCGATGCCGAACGCGCTGGGCTCGCGACTCGTCATTCGCGCATCGTCGCGCAGATCGTCCGCGCACGCATCCGGTACGCGCGCATCGTCGGAGCTAGCCGCCCTCGGGGGCGGCGGACGAGTCGACGTGTAAGCCGGGTCCTGTGCCGGCGCTCGCGCGCCGGCGGCGGCCATCCATCTCGACCTGCCGTCGCCGGCAGGTTCTAGCGGTCAACCCGCAGGCTCGGGCGGGCCGCCCTCGATCGCCTGCGCGGACCACCCGGTTTCCCAGGCGGTCCTTCTCGACCTTGCACCGGGTGGGGTTTACCGAGCCGCTGCGATCACTCGCAACGCTGGTGGTCTCTTACACCACCGTTTCACCCTTACCAGCAAGCGGACTCGCTGGCGGTCTGTTCTCTGTGGCACTGTCCCGCGGGTCACCCCGGGTTGCCGTTAGCAACCACCCTGCCCTGTGGAGCCCGGACTTTCCTCGGCTGGGTTCCCAGGATCTGGAAACCGCAGACGCGGCCGCCCGGTCGGCTCGTCCGCCGCGGCGTCGATCGTACGCGGCGCGCGGCGATAGGCTCGAGCGCCCGACCATCATGACGGAGTGGCCCGATGCCCGAACCGGACGGCGCCGAACTCGACGCGCTGCGTACGCGTCGCGAGCAGTTGCGCGAACGGTATCTGCGCGAGGCGGCCGAGCGTCCCGCGACAACCGCGCGCGGCGTGCACCACGTGGCCTTCATCTGCCGGGACGTCGAGCAGACCATCCGCTTCTACAACGACTTTCTCGGCTTCCCGCTCGCCGAACTCGTCGAGAACCGTGACTATGCGGGATCGAGCCACTTCTTCTTCGACCTCGGCAATCGCAACCTGCTCGGCTTCTTCGACTTCCCCGGTCACGACAATCCGCCGTTCCAGGAGACCATCGGCGCCCTGCAGCACCTGGCTATCTCCGTGAGCGCCGATCGGTTCGCGGCAGCGCGGGCGAAGCTGGAGCAGGCGGGGATCGAGTACCTCGGTCCCGACCGCGGCGCCGACGACAGCCTGTACTTCCGCGATCCCAACGGGCTCGGAATCGAGCTGTACCACGAGCGGCTCGGCGTCTTCGAGGGCACGACGCTTCTGCCTGATGCCGCCGGATAGTCTCCGCGGGTGAACGGGGCCGCCGCGGAGACGTTCGCGGTCGCCCTCCTCGTCCTCACTCTCGCCGTCGCCGTCGTGCGCCCGCGTGGGATCAGCGAGTCCGTCGTGTCGATTCCGGCGGCGGTGCTGGTCGTCCTCACCGGGATCGTGCCGTTTGCTGCCGCCGCCCGACGGTTGCGCGAGATCGGCCCGACGGTCGGCTTCCTCGCCGCGATCCTGCTCTTCGGGCACCTCTGCGCGGAGGCGGGCGTGTTCGACTACCTCGGATCGGTAGCGGCCCGGGCGAGCAGGGGACGGGCCACCCGGCTGTTGTGGTTGGTGGTGGCGATCGCCGCGGCCGTGACGGCGGTGCTGACCCTCGATGCCACCGTGGTGCTGCTGACGCCGGTGGTGTTGACCACCGCGCAGCGGATGGGCGTGCCGGCCCGCCCGCACCTGTACGCGTGCACGCGCCTGGCGAACAGCGGCTCGTTACTGCTGCCCGTGTCCAACCTGACCAACCTGCTCGCCTTCAGCGCGTCCGGGTTGTCCTTCGGTCGCTTCGCCGAGCTCATGGTGCTGCCGTGGGTGGTGGCCTGCATTGCCGAGTGGCTCGGCCTGCGGACGTTCTTCCGCCGCGACCTCGCCCCGCGGCGGACCAGCGCAGTGGTGGACGCGCCGGGGGCGCCGCGGTTCGCTCTCGGGGTGCTGGCGATCACCGTCGCCCTGTTCGTCATCACGTCCTCTGTGCACGTCGCCCCGGCCTGGGCGGCGCTCGCCGGGTGCGTGGCGCTGCTGGTTCCGCGCGCCGTGCGGCGCGAGGTGAACCCGGTGCGGCTGGTGACGGAGGCGAACCCCGGCTTCTGCCTGTTCGTCCTCGCGCTCGCGGTGATCGTCGAGGCCGTGACGCGTCACGGCCTGGGTAACGGGCTGCGCCACCTGATCCCGTCGAGTACGACGTTTCCCGCGCTGCTCGTGCTCGTCGCGGTCGCCGCGGTGCTGGCGAACCTCGTCAACAACCTGCCGGCGACGCTGGCCCTGGTGCCACTCGTCGCGGCGCAGCCGGCCTGGGTGCTCGCGGTGCTGCTCGGCGTGAACATCGGGCCGAACGCCACGTATCCCGGTTCGCTCGCGACGCTGTTGTGGCGCCGGCGGCTGCCGGCGGCGGAAAAGCCGGGTGCCGCGGAGTTCCACCTGTTCGGCCTGCTGACGGTTCCGGTGATCCTCGTGCTCTGCACGGCAGCGTTGTGGGTCGCGTTGCAGGTGGCCGGGCCGTAGCGGCTCGCGAGCGGTCAGCTCAGGTGGCTGGTGTCGTTCACCAGTCGCACCGAGGCGTTGCCGTCGGCGAAGTAGTCCACGATCGACACCGACGCCGGGTCCAGGTTCAGCCGGAACATGCTCACCGGCGGGGCGTCGAGGGCGAGGCGGATCAGCGTCTTGATCGGCGTCACGTGGGTGAGCGCGACGATCGTGCGTCCCGGGTGCGCCGCGATCGCCGCGTCGCGGCCTCGGCGCACTCGTCGGGCAAGTGCGGAGAAGGACTCGCCGCCCGGTGGCGCGGTCTCGGGCGACGCGAGCCAGGCGGCGACCTCGCCCGGATAGCCGGCCTGCGCCTCGGCGAAGCTCAGGCCCTCCCACTCGCCGAAGTCGACCTCGGCCAGCTCCGCGCTTTCGGTCACCGGCAGGCCGAGCGCGGCTGCGACGGCGTCTGCGCTCTGGCGCGCGCGCCGCAGCGGCGAGCTGAGCAGGGCAGCGACGTCGTCGAAGGACGCTACGCGCGCGGCAAGCGCCGCCACCTGCCGCTCGCCCGCCTCGTCGAGTGCCAGCTCGTTGCGGCCGGAGAAGCGCCGCTGCAGCGAGTGCACCGTCGAGCCGTGGCGCACCAGGACGAGCCGCGTGGGCGTGCCGTCCGGAGGCGTCCACATCGCGCGCGGTGCCGGGCTGTCCTGGGCCACCGGACGGGCGGCCGGGCGCACTGACCTGCCTGCCGCGATGTCCATCGCCTCGTTGGCGAGGCGGTCGGCGTGCCGGTTGCGCTCGCGCGGGATCCACTCGAAACTCACCTCGTCGAAGTGCGAGCGCATCGCGGCGGCCTGCCGGGCGAGCGGGCGCATCGCAGGGTGCTTGACCTGCCAGCGTCCGCTCATCTGCTCCACGACCAGCTTGGAGTCCATCCGTACCGCGACCCGGCGGGCACCGAGCTCGCGGGCCGCTTCGAGCCCAGCCAGCAGCCCGCGGCACTCGGCGACGCTGTTCGTCTGGACACCTATCGACTCCGAGCGTTCGGCGAGCACTTCGCCGTCCACGGCGTCGAGCACGACCGCGCCGTATCCCGCCGGTCCCGGGTTGCCGCGCGAGCCGCCGTCAGCCTCGACGACGACCTGGTCGAAGCCGGTCACAGACCGGATTCTGCGGTGCGCACCAGGATCCGGCGGCAGTTCTCGCAGCGCACCACCGTGTCGGGCGCGGCGCGTCGCACCGCCGCGAGCTCGCTGCCCGACAGCTCGATGTGGCAGCCCTCGCAGCGACGCTGTCGCAACATGGCCGCACCGATCCCGCCGCCGTGCTCTCGCGCGCGCTCGTAGAGGGCAAGCAAGTCCGCGGGCAACTCGGCCGCGATCGCCGCCCGCTCGTCGGCGTGCCGGGCGGCAGCGGCGTCGATCTGCGCGAAGGCCGCGTCGCGGGTGGTCTCGAGGCCGCCGCGCTCGGCATCGAGGGCGGCTCGCTGCGCCACGAGCGAGAACAGCGTCGTGTCGAGCTGCTCGCGCTGCTCCATCACCTCGAGCAGGTCGTCCTCGAGGGAGGACTGCCGGCGCGCCAGGCTCGTCAGCTCGTGCTGCAGGCCCTCGAGTTCCTTGGCGGGCAGCCCGCCGTCGCGCAGGCGCTGTTCGTCACGTGCCTCGCGGGAGCGGACGGTGTCGACCTCGTTCTCCAGCCGTCGCTGATCCGTGGCGAGGTCGCTCACCTGCGTCTCGGTGTCGATCACGTCGTTGTACAGCGCGGCGGCGCAGCGCTCGCGGTCGGCTATCTCGCCCAGTTCGGGTAGTGTGCGGCGCCGGTGGGCCAGTTGGGCGAGGGCGGTGTCGGCGGCCTGGACGTCGAGCAGGCGCAGTTGCGCCGCTGAGCTGGTGGCATCGGCGCTTGTCACGTGCTGCTGGGACTCGATTCGGGAGACGGGACGTGCAGCGTCCACGGGTCGGTGACGCGGCGCGAGACTCTGATCTCAACCGTAGTGCCGAGACGCGAACGCAACCGCACCGCCACCGCGTCCAGCCACGGCGCTTCGGTCGCCCAGTGCGCGGCATCCACCAGCGCCATGCCGTCACCACCGTGCTCGGTGACAGCCTCGACGGCGGGGTGGTGCCTGAGGTCGGCCGTGAGCAACGCGTCCGCCCCGCAGCTGCGCGCCCGCTCGATGAGCGAGCCGCCCGAACCGCCGCACACGGCGACGCTGTGCACTCGGCGCTGCGGATCACCGGCGGCCCGCACGCCCCATGCCGTCGCGGGCAACACGCGGGCGGCGTGCGCGCTGAATTCGCGCAGCGTCCTCGGCGTAGCCAGCTCGCCGATGCGCCCCGTGCCCCGCCGCGACGGCAGCGGCGCCTGCCTCAGCACGTCGAAGGCGGGCTCCTCGTACGGGTGTGCTGCCCGCAGGGCGGCGAGCACCTCCGTCAGGTTGTGTCGCGGTACGACCATCTCCACGCGCGTCTCGACGACCTCGGCGGTCTGTCCCACGCGACCGACTGCGGGATCGGCGCCCGGAAGCGGGCGGAAGCTGCCGGTGCCCTCGCTCGTCCACGCGCATCGCTCGTAGGCGCCGATGGCGCCCGCGCCCGCAGCGGCGAGAGCGTCGATCAATCGTGGCGTGTCCGGCGTAGGCACGAAGACGACGAGCTTGTGCAGCTCCTCGTCCGGCAGCGGCTCCAGTGGCTGCAGTCGGTTCAGTCCCAGCCGTGTCGCGAGCGCGTCGGAAACGCCCGGGTCGGCGACGTCCGCGTTGGTGTGCGCGACGAAGTGCGCGACCCCGTTGCGGATCAGGCGATGCACCAGCGCGCCCTTGGGGTCGTCGGCGGGCACCCCGTGCACCGCGCTCAGCAGCAGGGGATGGTGGGTGAGCAGCAGCTGCGCGCGCGAGGCAAGCGCCTCGGCGACGGTGTCCGGCACGGCGTCCACCGCGAGCAGCACGCGCTCCACCGGCTCGTCGGGGTCGCCACAGACCAGGCCCACCGCGTCCCAGGGCTGCGCCCAGCGCGGATCGAACCACTCGTCCAGGACGGCGATGAGATCGGCGAGCCGCGGCACCCTGCGAACCTATCGCGACGCGGCGGGCCTGCCGTGGACACGTAGGCTGATGGCCCGACCACCGCTGGTCGGCGTCCAGGTACGGGAAGTGTGCGTGATGGTGCTGTTCGACGGCTTCTTCGGCTTGCTGATGCTGGGCGTCTGGATCTTCTGCATCATCGACGTGATCACCACGCCGGCGCCGCAGTGCCGCAACCTTCCCAAGATCCTCTGGCTGCTGATCGTGCTGCTGCTCGCCGCGGTTGGCTCGATCGTCTGGCTCGTCGCCGGGCGCCCGTGGGTGCCGCGAGCCGAGGCCGGCGACCGCAGCGCCCGCCACCCGTCGCGGCGCGGCGCGGCAACCAATCCCGACGACGACGAGGAGTTCCTCGCCAGCTTGCGGGCCCGCGCCGAGGAGCAGCGGCGCAACATCGGCAAGGGCGAGCCCGAAGACGGCGCACCCGGCTAACCGCGCTGCCGCCCGGCGGGCTCTGCGGTGGACGCTGCTGGGATCAAAGAATCAGGCGCTCTGGTCCCGGATCGCAGGATCGCGCGGGGCGTGGCGGCTCTTGCGGTCGACGCTTGCGTCCATCGATCGTTCAGCCGCCCCAGCCAGCCGCCGCTCAGCCATATCTGTGATCTTCAGGTCGGCCTGAGTGTGCAGCACGGCGCTCTCGATGAGTAGGCTGACGAGCTCGTCCTTCTTGTGCTGCTTGCGTAGCTCGCCGAGTGCGGCGAGTTCGCCGAGATAGCCCTGCCGTTGGGCGCCGACGACTGTGCGCAACGCGTCGCGGCCCAGCCTGGCCGCCGCGAACATCTTGAGGAACAGCTCGTCGCGGTATCCACTGTTTCGGACGTGTTGGCTGGCCATCCATTGCTGCAGCTCGGTGCGGCCGGCCTCGGTGATCCGATACAGATTCTTGTCGGGCCTGCTGTCCTGTTCGATACGTTCGCGGGTGGCGTATTCATCGCGCACGAGGCGGTCGAGCACCTGGTAGACGTGCCCGATGTTCAGACTCCCCCACTGCGGCCCGATCACGCTTTCGAAACGAGACTTCAGCTCATAGCCGTAACTGTCGCCTTCGGTGAGCAGGGCGAGTACAGCGTGATGGATCGGCATGTCGGACCAACCGAACTCGGTGTAGCGCGGGGGTGCGTGTGGCAGATAGCTGATTTTGTCACATGTCCCCTGCTACCTTGTCACAAGGTAAGGCGAAGGGCGGGTGAGTCGTGGCCGAGCACATCGGCGAAGGCAAGCGCGGAGACTTCCGGGCCCGCGGCGTGACCCGCGTGTACAAGTCGGATGCGAACCCAGTAACCGCAGTGGACGCCCTCGACCTGGACGTATGCGCCGGCTCTGCGATTGCGCTGTGTGGTCCCTCGGGCTCGGGCAAGTCCACGCTGCTACACCTGCTAGGGGCGATGGACCGAGTCGACGTCGGCAGCATCGTCGTGGATGGACAGGACATCACTGCGCTTCCCCGCAGACAGCTGGTCGAGTATCGGCGCACGGTGGGATTCGTGTTTCAACGATTCCTGCTGCTGCCGGCGCTCTCTGCCGTAGACAATGTGCTTGCCCCGGTGCTGCCGTACCGGACCGAATTCGACAAGGACCAGCGAGCGCGCGAGTTGCTGGCCGAGGTTGGATTGGCCGACCGTGCGGGCGCGCTACCCGGACAGCTCTCGGGCGGCGAACAACAGCGGGTCGCCGTCGCCCGCGCGCTGATCAACGAGCCGCGACTTCTGCTTGCCGACGAGCCCACCGGCAACCTCGACTCGGCCACGGGCGAGGATGTCGTGGACCTGGTTCTGCGCATCCGTGCCGAACGCGGGATGACGGTCGTGCTGGCAACCCATGACATGACGGTGGCCTCGCGGTGCGAGCGCGTTGTGCGGTTGGCCGATGGACGTCTGGTCGATGACATCGCGATCCCGCGGCACACAGACCCGAACGCCGTGCTGGAACGCATCAGCCGGCTAAGAGCAGATGGATAGTTCGGAGGCTTCTATTCCGCGCTAACAAGCTGGGTCGCCGGTGTGCGCCTCGCCATCTGGCTGATGGGGATGAGCATCACGAGTGTCGAGGTCACGATCGCGAGTGCCGCCGAAGCGACAGCAGCGACACCAACAGCGCCGATCGACGCGGGAAACACAATCGCGACCACGCCGACGCCGGCCGCTGCACCGAGGATGCTGCCCGTCGCTGCGATGAGCAGACCTTCGAGCCCCAGCAGCGTGCGCAACTGCGCGATCTGCCAGCCCGTGGCGCTCAACGTCGCGAATTCGTCGCCCCGCTCGGTGAGGTTGAGGTAGACGACGTCGGCCAACGACAGATCGGCCAATACGAGCATCAGGGCAACCGCCAGATAGTCGACACCGCGGACTTGAAGTGACACTGCGTTACCGAGCACGCTGCCGACCAGGGAACCCTGGAACGCGATCGTCGCGCCGAGGAGGATCGTCAGCGCCGCGACCGCCACGAACAGCGCCGCGGCGCCGGTGATACTGCGGCCGGGCATGCGACGCACATTCGCTGCCGCCATGCCGAACAGCGAGCGGACCCGGCGCACTCGTCGCAGCCGCGCGACCGGTGCCGCCACCGCCTTGAGCGGCTCCGCACGGGCGGCACGTAGCGCCGCGAACAGCCCGGCCGCGCAGGCGAGGACCACAGCCACCGGTGTGATCAACGCCAGCCGCCAAGGATCAACTCGCAGATTCAGAAGGGTGGTGAGCAGGGCCGCAACCGTTGTGCCGGCAATGCCGGCGAGCACGCCGATCGCCGCCTGCTGGCCCAGCACATATCCGAACAAGCAGCGACGCGACCAGCCGAGACAGGACAACACTCCGAGATCGACACGGCGGGCGCGTTCGGCGGCTACGGCCGCGTTGGTGAGAAAGAAGAGGCAGACGACGAGAACGAGCACGAACAACAGCAGGCTCTTCTGATCGATCGCGTGCAGGAATCGTACTGCGACCCCCTTGGAGACCCAGCCCTCGCTCACCCGCAACGCTGGACGGCCGTACTTGCCTGCAGGCAACGCGATCGACTGCGGCTGCGGCGACGAGCCCGCCGTGATGTCCACCGTGAGTCCGGTCTGCTGGTGGATCGCGGTAGCTACGGCGTCGAGCCGTGCCAGGCTGACCGGGTCCGGGCCGCTCACGCCGGCGACCCGGACGCGGATATAGCTGATCGGCGACTTGGACGCGTTGGCATAGGTGGCGGTACTCCAGAACGCCTGGGCTGCGTTCAGCGTGGTGAGGAGCGCGGGCGGCTGAGAGAGGTACCCGGCGAGGTTGGCATCCGGTAGCAGCGGTTGATCGTGCAGCGCCGCGCGGCTGGCGGCGTCCGTACCGGTGACCTGCGGTGGAAAGTAGGTCTCCAGCGGCACCCGACTGGCTTCGCGCTGCCCTGTCAGCCGGCCTGGGTCGAACTGGCCGACGATCTGCACTGTCGGCGTCGGCCACGGGTCGGTGCCGCGGTTCGTGCCCAGGAAGAGGGTGAGTTTCCGGAAGGCAGTGTCCGCGTTCGCCGCGGGCACGAGGCTGAAGCCACCGAGTTGGGTGTTCCACACCGACACGGGATTCGTCGTGGATTCGGGTGAAAGGCCGTGGGGCCCTTGCTGATAGCGGATGGGACCAGCCTGGCGGTACTCGCTGAAACTCGGGATCCCGGCCTCGGTCGGCGCGTGCCGATAGGTCTGCAGCAGTGCGGCGTAGTCCGAACCCGCTGATCGCGCCTGCTGGGCAATCGTCTGTCCGCGAAGCGATTCCAGATAGCTGCGCGCTCTGGTCGATGCGAGGACAGCTGGCACCGCCGCGGGAGCGAGGACGGGGAACCGTTGAATTTGAATGTGCAGCACGTCGTCGAGATAGGTGGTCGAGTCCGCGATCACCGGCACTGTGCGGATGTGCGAATTGGTCGTCCCCAACTTCAGCGGCGCGAGCCGCGCGGACTCGTTGGCCTGCAGGTAGCGGCCGACCGTGATCGCATGATCGAGGCCGACGAGCCTGGCCTCCTGCACCGGGTCGATGGCGCTGAGTAGCAGCGGGTATTGCCGCACGATGGGCACTCCGACCATCCCAGCAGGAAAGTCAGACACGACCGAGCGCACGCGAGGCGACTTGGCCGCGAAGCAGGCAAGCTGGCCGAAGTCCCTGCTGTCAAACGGACCGGACGGTTGAGTTTGGCTGGCGAAGCTGTCGCAGGTGTCCAGCGGACCCATCGCGGTGTGCTCCTTGAAGTTGCCACCCCCACGATCCTCGCTGAACGCGTTCGCTCGGGTGTAGTAGATGTAGTCCCGCTCGCCGGGATAGCTGGACAGTCCACGCTGCGCGACATCGTCCGTGCTCACCCGGAACAGTTGCACGGCATTGGCGTTCAAATACGTGTTGACCGGCACGTTGATCGTGACATCCACCAAGACATAGCCGAGATTGGCTACCGGTGCCGCCACGCGGACTCCGGCGATGTGCCCGATGCGGCGGTACTGCGTCAGCGAGATCCCACCGAACAGACCGCTGCCGAAGTTGTCCGGCACCAGGTCATGTTGTCGCTCCAGCGCCGACGTCGTGTCAGCAGGCCGTACCAACAAGTCGTACGCAGCACGCAAGTCGTACGCAGCACGGAAGTTCGAGCGCACCGTCCCCTGCACCCGCGCTTGGCTGGCCCCGACGGCGGCAGTCAGCAGCACAAAGCTGACTGCTGCCACCAAGAGGCCTGAAGCCAGTGCCCAAGCTCGGCGCGGCCGGTGCCGAAGGTCCGAAACGATCAGGCGACCGATGCGCGCACGGCTGGGCACGGGTTAGCAGCAGCCCTGGCAGTCGCAGAACGCGCCCACGCAGCCCTCGTTGAAGCACTGGTTGTAGCTGTACCCGCACCCCACGCAGTGGTAGAGGTTCGGGGCGCCCGGATTCCGACTGCACGCCGGGCTGCGGCACTCCACCTTCGTGCAGTACACGCCGCACACGCTCGGGTCCAGCTTCGCGCCGCGACGCGGTGGCCGATCGAATTGGAGATCCATCGGATGGGCGGCCGTAGCGCGCTCGGGAGATGAGCCTGATGCCCGCGCCCCCATCGGCAGCATCGCCAGCCCGGCGCCGGCCGCCATGGTTCCTCCGGCTCGCCGGAGAAATTGCCTGCGGCTGTTCGAATCTTCACTCATGTCTGCTCTTTCCGAGCAATGGGATGGGAGTCGGCCGTGAATGGCCGGTCTCAGGCGAACCCGCTTCGTGCGGCTCGTTCGATCTGTTGGCCGCCCTCTGGACAAGCCGCATCAGATCGTGGACATGGTTCGGGATCCCCGTCGCCGCGACGCGATTGGCATCATCGACGACGACAACGAAGGGCGTGCCGTGGACCTGGAACAGACGTCGCAGCGCGCTGCTCCGACGCGTGATCAGCCAATCGGGCAGAGCTGCGACGCTCGACTGACCGTCCCACACCAACAGTTTGGTCCAGCCTTCGGCAGAGAGGTCGTGATCAACCAGTTCCGCGACCAGGATCTCGCACGGCGCGCATCCCTCTGCAACGAACAGCACGACCGAGCGTGCGAATCTCAGCGGCTGGTCAAGATCTGAATCGGCGAATTCGTCCAGCGCGCATGACTGACCGACACTGAGGTCGCTCAACCCGCCATCCCGTAGCGCACCACTCATGGCAACACCGTCGAGTGCGGTATCGACCCGTGCTAGTAGCCCCAGCACGAGGAAGGTCAGGAGGACCACCAGAAAGGCAATCGCGATGAAAGCGCCCATCCAGGGCCCGCTCATCGTCGTGCCGACATGATCACTTGAAGCCGGGTCCGAACTCGAAGTCCGACGGATACCGCCTTCGATACCAGCCCGATGATCACCAGCGTGATCAATCCCGCGACGGCACTGTCGCGGGGCAGGCTGGTGGAGGAGTGCAATATCGCACCGAGCCCGGGCGCGTCCGGGCGGAGGCTCGTCGCAACCGCGACTACCGACATCGCGACATCGCGTTCGACCAGGGACCAGCCGACGGTCCGAGCTGCACCCAGGCCGCAACCGCAGGAGGGCCGTCTGCCCTGCACCAGCGGCACGTCCATCGCGACACCGAATACGAGAAGGAGGCACGCGACAAGTCGAAGCGCCACATTGGCGTGCCATCCGACAAGCAGAGCGCATCCCAAGATCAATTCTGCTGCCACCACGAGCCATGCCATCGGGGTGATCAACGCGGAGGAGAGCAAGCCATAGCCGGCAATCGCCGTCTGGAACTGCCCCATGGCCCGCAGCTTCACAGTGGACGAGGCCACGAAGCTCATGCCGAGCCAGGTCATGATCAGAAACTGCAACTCAGCCATCGTGGCGCCTCGCAATGCATTGACACAAATTAGATTGCGGCAATGGATAGCTGTCAAGAGGTTGGGGCCTGCGCCAACGACTTCAGCGAACGCGACACGTCGCGGGCACCGGCAGGTGATCGCTCGAAGCGCGCCTCGGAACGCAGGGCGACAACGCCAGCTGGTTCCCGCGACCGAAAACACGCGCTTAAGGTTGAACGGCTGACGCAAACTGCGGACATGCGGCCCCGTCTTCGGCGTGACGCCGGCTACCGAATCTGTCCAAGACCAGTAGCACCTGTGCGGTGGGCGCTGCTGGGATCGAACCAGCGACCGCTCGGGTGTAAACCGAGTGCTCTCCCGCTGAGCTAAGCGCCCCTGCTCAGCCCGTCCGCTCGGGCCCGGCTCAGGGTACCGGGTGCCGGCACAGCTTCGGGTCGTACCGTGGTCGCGTGCTGAGGACCCTGCGGCAACCGCGCTACGCGGCACTATCGGCCCTCATGCTGCTCGTCGCGGCGATCTGCGTTGCTCTCGGCACGTGGCAGATCGCCCGACTCGCCGGCAAGATCAGCCAGAACTCCGAGCTGCGGGCCAACGCCCACGCCCCGGCCGTCCCCGCCGGCGACCTGTTGCCGCTGACCACGCACGGCGTCCCGTCCGCACACCGGATCCAGTTCCGGACGGTCACGGCGACCGGCAGCTACGACGCGGCCCGCCAGGCCCTGGTGCGCCAGCGCAGTGTCGGCGATGCGACCGGCTACCTGG
This sequence comes from Jatrophihabitantaceae bacterium, assembly GCA_051000395.1. GTDB lineage: Bacteria > Actinomycetota > Actinomycetes > Mycobacteriales > Jatrophihabitantaceae > JBPCOI01. The sequence goes on along the minus strand of JBPCOI010000058.1, from coordinate 3,501 downwards.
TGCTGACGCCGCTGCGCACCGACGGCGGCGTGCTGCTCGTCGTCCGGGGCTTCCTCGCGGACTCGGCGTCGGGCGCCACGCCGCGGATGCCGGCACCCGTTGCCGGGACGGTGCAGGTGCGCGCGCGCGTCGAGCCGGGCGAGTCGGCCGACGACGGCGCCGGGCAGCTGTCCGGACACCAGTTGGAGTCGATCAACCCGCGGCAGCAGGCCGTGCTGCTCGGCGCACCCGTCTACGCAGGCTATGCGGCGCTGCTGTCCGGCCAGCCCGGCGGCGCGCAGCTGACGGCGATCCCGGCACCGGACCTGTCCAACCCGGCCGGCGGCGCGGTCGAGCCGCAGCACCTCGCCTACATCATCCAGTGGTACCTGTTCGCCGCGCTCGCGCTCGCCGCCCCCTTTGCGATGGCCCGCGCGGAGACCCGGGAGCAGCGCACCGGCGAGTTCGACGAAATCGCAGCGGAGCCGGCGCTCGATCCGACGCGCGCCCGCGCCGCGCGCCTCGCGGACCGTTACGGGCGCTCGGTACGACCGTGAACTCCCAGGCCTGGGACGAGCGCTACCGGAGCAGCACCCTAGTCTGGGGTGCGCGTCCCAACTGCTGGGTCGAGCAGGAACTCGCCGACGTGCCACCCGGCCGCGCCCTCGACCTGGCCTGTGGCGAGGGACGCAACGCGCTGTGGCTCGCCGCCCGCGGGTGGCAGGTGAGCGCCCTGGACTTCTCCCCCGTCGCCCTCGACAAGGCCCGCACCCTGCAGTCCGCTCAACCTGCCGGCAAGGGAGCCGTCAGCTGGGTCTGCACGGACGCCACGACCTACCGCCACGGCGAGCCGCTCGAGCTGGTGCTGCTGTGCTATCTGCACCTCGTGGCCGACGAGCGGCGCGCCGCTGTGGCCAACGCGGCTGGTGCGCTGGCCCCGGGGGGCACGCTGCTCGTGATCGGCCATGACTCGTCCAACATCGCCCACGGCGTGGGCGGACCGCAGGACCCGAGCGTGCTGTTCACCGCCGCCGACATCGTCGACGACCTGGCCGGTACTGACCTCGTGATCGAGCGCGCGGAAACGGTGCGCCGCCGGGTCGAGGCAGCAGAGCGACCCGCGCTCGACGCGCTGCTGCGCGCGCACCGCCCGTGATCGCCGTAGCCAACGTCGCGTCCTGATCGCTGCTGGCGGATCTTCATGGCCCCAGCGGATCTTCATAGCCCGGTGCCGCTATAGCCTCCTGGGGCTATGAAGATCGCGTCGGGGGTGGCGGGCCCCGGCGGATCTTCATGGCGAGGTGACGTCATAGCTGCCTGAGGGCATGAAGATCGCGTCGGGGGTGGCGGGCTCCGGCGGATCTTCATGGCGAGGTGACGTCATGGCTGTCTGAGGCCATGAAGATCGCGTCGGGGCATGAAGATCGCGTCGGGGTGCCTAAGGGCATGAAGATCGCCGCGGGAGGGCGGTGAGGATCGGGGCGGCAGGCGGGCTACAGGGCGGCGATCGCGTCGCGCCAGGCCTGCGGGTCGCGTCCCTCGCCGGGACCGTTGAGTTCGGCGAAGCGCACGACGCCGTCGCGGTCGACCAGGAACGTGCCGCGGTTGGCGATACCGGCCTGCTCGTTGAACGCGCCGTAGGCCTGGGCGACCGCCCCGTGCGGCCAGAAGTCCGACAACAGCGGGAAGTCGTACCCCTCGCGCTCGCTGAATACCTTGTGCGCGTACGACGAGTCGACGCTGATCGTCACGACCTGCACGTCGTCGTTCTGGAACCCGGAGAGGTCATCGCGTACCGCACACAGCTCGCCGGTGCAGATGCCGGTGAACGCGAGCGGATAGAAGATCAGCAGGACCGCGCGCTTGCCGCGGAACGAGGAAAGCGTGAGCTGCTCGTTGTTCTGGTCGCGCAGCGTGAACTCGGGCGCCACGTCGCCGACGGCGATCACCGCTTGCCTCCGGACCTGCGACCGGCCAGGCGGGCCGCCGACCACTGCGTACCGGCGGTCGTGATGGACGTCTGCGACAACCCCGCCACTGCGGCGGCCTCGGCGATGTCGGACGGTTCGACGTAACCGTCGCGGCCACGCTTGGGGGTTAGCAGCCAGATGAACCCGTTGTCGGCAAGGGGCGCGATGGCATCGACCAGGACGTCGGCGAGATCGCCGTCGCCGTCTCGGTACCAGAACAGCACCACGTCCACGACCTCGTCGGAGTCCTCGGTGACGAGCGGTTCACCGGCGCAGTCCTCGATCAGCTCTCGCAGTTGGGAGTCGACGTCGTCGTCGTATCCGAGTTCCATGACGATCATCGCGGGCTTGATGCCCATGCGTTCGGCGACGCCCGGCCCGCCTCCGGACGCGGCGCTCGTGCTCACTACTGACATCCTCCTGCGAATCGGGACCGGGAAGCGCCTGCCGCTACCCCGCGGTAACTGTCGTGCTGACCCTAGCTGCCCGCAGTAGAGCACACTGGAAGGGTGAGCGGTCCAAGCCGAGAGCAGGAGGAACCGGTGACGCGCGACCGATTCAGCATCATCACCGACGGCCTGCCCAGCCAGCTTCCGGACATCGACCCGGAAGAGACGCGGGAGTGGATCGAGTCTTTCGACGCGGCGATCGACTCCGACGGGCGTCAGCGCGCCAGGTTCCTCATCCTCAAGCTGCTCGAACGCGCCCGCGAGCGCCAGGTCGGCGTGCCGGCGCTGCGCAGCACCGACTACATCAACACCATCCCGCCCGAGCGCGAGCCGTGGTTTCCCGGCGACGAGCACATCGAGCGGCGCATCCGCGCCTACATCCGCTGGAACGCTGCGATCATGGTCTCGCGCGCGAACAAGACGGTGGGAGTCGGCGGCCACATCGCCACCTACGCCAGCGCGGCATCGCTCTACGAGGTGGGCTACAACCACTTCTTCCGCGGTCGCGACCTCGCCGGGGGCGGCGGCGACCAGATCTATTTCCAGGGACACGCGGCGCCGGGAATCTATGCGCGTGCCTTCCTCGAGGGACGGCTGAGCGAGCAGCATCTGGACGGCTTCCGGCAGGAGAAGTCCCACGCGCCGTACGGGCTGTCATCCTACCCGCACCCGCGCCTGATGCCGCAGTTCTGGGAGTTCCCCACGGTGTCGATGGGCCTCGGCCCAATCGGCGCGATCTATCAGGCCCGTTTCAACCGCTACCTGCAGGCCCGCAGCCTGGCCGACACGACCAATTCGCACGTGTGGGCGTTCCTCGGTGACGGAGAGATGGACGAGATCGAGTCGCTCGGCGCGATCGGTGTCGCGTCGCGCGAGGAGCTGGACAACCTGACGTTCGTCATCAACTGCAACCTGCAGCGCCTCGACGGACCGGTCCGCGGCAACGGCAAGATCATCCAGGAGCTGGAGTCGTACCTCCGTGGCGCCGGCTGGAACGTCATCAAGGTGATCTGGGCGCGCGACTGGGATCCGCTGCTCGCCCGCGACGGCGACGGCGCGCTGGTGAACCAGATGAACGCGACGCCCGACGGGCAGTACCAGAC
>JBPCOI010000028.1:0-33313 GCA_051000395.1 Jatrophihabitantaceae bacterium | reverse complement strand
GCCGCAGCCAGCACGCCGGCGCGTGCCTCGTCGACCGCCTCGGCTGCGTCGCGGACCGCCTCGAGCATCGCGCGCACCGGCTCGGCGCGCCGCGCCGCCGCGAGGCACGTGGCCTGCACGTCGTGGCCGGGTCGTCCTGCCTCGTGCTCGTCGCGCGCAGCGAGCGCGTCGAGCAGACGACTCATCCGCTCGGCGTCGGCTGCTGCGCCCGCCTGGCGCTCGCGGGCCCGGTCACACTCAGCGCGGAAAGACTCGGCAGCTTCGACCGCTACGGCGTGCCCGGCAGCGAGCGCCTCGGCCAGCTCGACGAGCCGCCCGGACCGTTCCGGCACGGTCACCGCGACCAGCGCGGCCAGCTCGTCCGGGCCGAGCCCAGCTGCCTCACCGGCCGCGGCCACGCAGGTGTGCGCCCGTCCCCGTGCCTGCTCGACGTCCTTGGCCGCGAGCGATCGCCGCCGGTCGAGTTCGTCGGTGATGCGGTCGTAGAGCTGCGTGCCGAACAGCTTCGTCAGCAGCTTGCGCCGCTCGTCGTCGTCCGAGCGCAGGAACCGCGCGAACTCCCCCTGCGGCAGGAGCACGACCTGGGTGAACTGCTCGCGGGTCAGCCCGAGGGACTCGCCGAGCAGCTCGCCGACCTCCGCCTTGTTCGACGAGCAGCTGGTCCAGGTGCCTGCCTCCCGGCGCTGCAGGTGCACCCTCGTCGCTTGCGTCGTGGTCCCCCCGCCGCGCAGTTTCGGGCGCTCGTATTGCGGCGAACGCGTCACCCGGTGCCGCACACCGCGCAGCGAGAACTCCAGCGACACCTCCGGCTCGACCCCGGCGGCGGCGAAGTCCGAGTGCAGACGGCCGTCACCGCCGCGCTCGCCCGCGCCGTACAGCGCGAACGTGATCGCGTCGAGAACCGTCGTCTTGCCGGCGCCCGTCGGTCCGTCGAGCAGGAACAGACCCCCGGCGCCGAGCTGATCGAAGTCGATCACCTGCTCGGCGGCGAACGGGCCGAAGGCGCGCAGGCGGAGTGCGTGCAGGCGCATCAGGCACTCAGCTCCGCCCGGCGGACCGCATCGACCGCGCTGCGCAGGGCGTCCTCGTGCACCCGGTCGGGCAGGGTGGAGTCGACCCATTCCATGAAGTGCGCGCAGATCTCGACCGGGTCGAGCGCCTCGCGCAGCCGTGCCAGATCCGTCGTGGCGTCCACCCGCGCGCCGTCGGGCTGGAAGTCGAGGACGATCGTGTGCGGCCACCTCTCGCGCAGCCGTTCCATCGGTGCGCTCGGCCGGCGCGCATCGGTGAGCACCGCCTTCACCCACGCGTCGGCGGGCACGCCGGACTCGGCGAGCAGATCGTCGAGTCGCCCGCGCACCTCGCACAACGGCCGCGGCACCGGTGTCGCCACCAGTTCGGTGGCGACGGCGCCGTCCGCACCGACGTCGACGAGCGTCACGGACTTCGTGTGGTGACGCTCGGAGAAGGAGAAGGCCAGCGGCGAGCCGGAGTACCGCGCCCTCTCGCCCACCGGCTGCGCCCCGTGCAGGTGACCGAGCGCGACGTAGCTCAACCCGCCGAACACCGATACCGGCGCGTCGCCGATACCGCCCACCCGCAGGTCACGCTCGGAGTCGCAGGGCTGGCCGCCGGTGACGAACGCGTGCGCGAGGACGACGACGCGCGTTATACCGCGCTCGGCGGCGTCGACGCGGATCATGCGCACCGCCTCGGTGAGCACCGCTGCGTGCGAACGCTCGGTACCGAGTTCCTCGGTCACCGCGTCGGGCAGCAGGTACGGGGTGCCGTAGACGGCCAGCGGCCCGGCGTCGTCGACCAGCACCACCGGTGTGGTGAGCTCCGAAAGCCGGGTGCGCAGGTGGATTCCCGCGTACGCCTGCAACTGGGCGCCGAAGCCGAGCCGGATCGCCGAGTCGTGGTTGCCGCTGCTGAGCACGACCGGGATCCCGCGGCGCGCGAACCCGACTAGCGCCTGGTCGAGAACCTGCACGGCGTCGGTGGACGGCACGGCCCGGTCGTAGATGTCCCCCGCGACCAGCACTGCGTCGACCGCGCGCTCGGCAGCCAGCTCGACCAGCCACGCCAGGAACGCGCGCTGGTGCGCGAGCAGAGGCTCGCCGTGCAGGCTGCGCCCGAGGTGCCAGTCGGAGGTGTGCAGGAACTTCATCGGCTCGCTTTCCGCGCTGGGATCCAGGTCTGCTGGCAGTATGCGGGCGCCCTGCGACAGTTTCCGGGAGGCCGGGCGCAGGCAACGGTCCGGCATCGGTTGTGCCGAACTGCCCGCCAAGCGTTGCCAGAGCGCACCCCCTCGCCTACGGTGTGCAACACCAATCCGGGGTGTTGCATGCGGAGGTCAGGGTGGCGGACCTGGTCGTCGAGCACGTCAGCGTGCGCTTCGGCGGCCTGTCCGCACTCGAGGATGTCTCCTTCGAGGTTGCGGACCGATCCGTCGTCGGCGTCATCGGGCCGAACGGTGCTGGCAAGACCACCCTGTTCAACGTCATCAGCGGCTTCGTGCGACCCACCGCCGGGACGCTCACGTGGGAGGGCAAGCCGCTGCGCCCGCGTCCCGACCGCCTGGTCGAGCGCGGTATCGCCCGCACGCTGCAGGCCGTCGGCCTGTTCCCGCGGATGACGGCGCTCGAGAACGTCATGGTCGGCGCCGCCCGCTCGCGCCGGTCCGGCTTCGCGAGTGCGCTGTTCGCGCTGCCCCGCAGCGACCGCGACGAGCGCCGCCTGCGCGGCGAGGCACTCGACTGGTTGCGCCGCCTGGACGCCGCCGACGCCGCCGAGCGCCTGCCCACCGCACTGCCCTACCCGGTCCAGAAGCGGGTCGCGCTGGCGCGCGCGCTGGTCAGCCGTCCCCGGCTGCTGCTGCTCGACGAACCCGCCGGCGGCCTCGGCGCCGAGGATCTCGACTCGCTCGCGGAGCTCGTCCGCACGCTGCCCCGCCAGGACGATTTCCCGTGCTCGGTGCTGCTCGTGGAGCACCATATGGATCTCGTGATGGCCGTCTGCGACCAGGTCGTCGTCCTTGACTTCGGCAAGCTCGTCGCGGCCGGCACCCCGGCCCAGGTGCAGGCCGATCCGGCCGTCGCCACGGCCTACCTCGGCATCGACGTGCCCGCCGAGCTCGACCCGGACGTGCCGAGCGGGCTGGCCGGCGAGGTGCGCCGGTGACTGCGCTGCTCGACGTGCAGAACCTGTCCGCCGGGTACGGCCGGGTGCCGGTGCTGCACGAGGTCGAGCTCAGCGTGCAACCGGCGACGATCACCGCGGTGCTCGGCGCGAACGGTGCGGGCAAGACGACCCTGCTGCGTACCCTGTCGGGACTGCTGCGGCCCACCGCGGGCACCGTGCGCCTGGGCAGCCACGACCTCACCCGGGTACCGGTCGAGCGGCTGGTGACCCTCGGCGTCGCGCACGTCCCCGAGGGACGCGGCGTCATCGCCGAGCTCACCGTCGAGGACAACCTGCGCCTGGGCGGGCTGTGGCGACGCGGCTCCGGCGCGGCACGCGACACCCAGACCGCGATCGCCGAGGTGTACGAGCTGTTCGAACCGCTCGCCCGCCGCCGCGGCTTCCACGGCCACCAGCTCTCCGGGGGCGAGCGGCAGATGCTGGCCCTCGGCCGGGCGCTGGTCGCGCGCCCGTCCCTGCTGCTGCTCGACGAACCGTCGCTCGGGCTCGCGCCGGTCGTCACCGCGCGCATCATGGCGCTGCTGCGCACGCTGCGTGACTCCACCGGCCTGACCGTGCTGCTCGTCGAGCAGAACGTGCACAGCGCGCTCGCGATCGCCGACGACGCCGTCGTGATCGCTCTCGGGCGGGTCGTGGCGCGCGGCGCGGCGCGGGAGCTGCAGTCCGACGCCAAGCTCCGACACGCCTACCTGGGGTTCTGATGAGCCGCTTCGTCTTCCTGAGCTTCAACGGCCTGGCCTTCGGTGCGATCTATGCCGCCGTCGCGCTCGCGCTGGTGCTGATCTGGCGCACGACGCGGGTGCTGAACTTCGCGCAAGGGGCGATGGCCGTCGCCACCGCCTACGTCGCCATCTCGGTGACGCAGGTGAGCGGCTCGTACTGGCTGGGTTTCGCCGCCGCGCTCGCGGCCGGCTTCGTGCTGGGCACGATCGTGCAGCGCACGGCCTTCCGCACGGCCGAGCACCTGCCGCCGCTGAACACCGTTGTCGTCGGCGTCGGGTTGCTGATCCTGATCGAGGCCGTCCTCGGGATGATCTACGGCACGGCCAACCGTGACTTCCCGCCGTCGTTCAGCACGCAGACCTACTCCGCCGGCTCGACGGCGCTGTTCTCCAACGAGGACATTTTCATCGTCGGCTCCGTGCTCGCGCTCATGCTGCTTCTCGCCGGGCTGCTCACCTGGACGCCGTCGGGTCTGCGGATGCGGGCGGCGGCGTTCGCGCCGGAGGTCGCCCGGCTGCTCGGCGTGCGGGTGGGACGGATGCTGACGCTCGGCTGGGCGCTGTCCGGACTGGTCGGTGCGCTCGCGGGCATGCTCGTCATCCCCGCCGGCCTGGGACTGTTCCCGCAGGCCATGGACGGCGTCTTCGTCCTCGGCTTCACCGGCGCGGTCGTCGGCGGCCTGGAGAGCCCCGTCGGCGCGGTCGTCGGCGGCGTGTCGACGGGCCTGGTGCTGTCCTACGCGAGCGGTTACCTCGGCAGCGATCTCACTCAGCTCGCCGCTCTCGTGCTGCTGGTCGCCGTCCTGCTGGTGCGGCCCAGCGGGTTGTTTAGCGGCACCCAGGCCAGGCGGGTGTGATGGGCGTGCGGATGCTTGCACGGCTGCGCGCCAGCACGCTGCTGTGGCACCTGCTGCTGCTGGCGATCGGCGTGCTGATCGTGATCGTGCTGACGGCGAAGGTCTCGGACTTCGACGACTACCAGCTCGCGACCCTGGGCGCCTACCTGTGCGCGGTGGGCGGGCTGACGATCCTGACCGGCACGAACGGGCAGGTGTCGCTCGGACATGCCGCGCTGATGGCGATCGGGGGTTACACAGTCGCGTTGATGCAGGCCCGTTTCGTCAACCACGGCATCACCGGAGTCTGGGTGCTTCCTGTCTCGCTGCTGATCGGCACGGCTGTCACCGCGGTCGCCGGCGCGATCGTCGGCGTGGCCGCTGCGCGCCTGCGCGGTCCGTACCTCGCGGGCGCGACGCTCGCCCTGGGCGTGGCAGTGCCGTCGATAACCTCGCACTACAGCAGCTTCTTCAAGGGCGACCAGGGGTTGTTCGTGCCCTTCGACGGGCCACCGTCCGGTCTCGGCTCGACGTTCACGCTGCAACATTGGCAAGCCTGGATCAGCCTGTTCGCCGCGCTGATCGTCCTGTATTTCCTGGCGAATCTGCACCGTTCGGCCGTCGGCAGGCACATGCGCGCGGTGCGCGACGACGAGATCGCCGCGCAGCTGTGCGGTCTGTCGGTGCCGCGGGTGCAGATCCTGACGTTCGCGATCAGCGCCGCCGCAGCGGGCCTCGGCGGCGGCGTGTTCGCCGTCACCCTGCAGACCGCCTCGCCCGGCTCGTTCGACCTCGTGCTGTCGCTGACCCTGCTCAGCGCCGTCGTCATCGGCGGTCTCGGCAGCCTGGCCGGCGCCGTGTGGGGCTCGCTCGTCGTCATCTACCTCGGCACGTTCATCACCGACCGGGTGCAGAGCCTGCAGCTGTCCGCCGCCGCCACGGCGAAGCTGCACGACAACCTGCCCAACGCGGTCTACGGGCTGCTGCTCGTCATCGTGATGCTCGCCCTGCCCGGCGGAATACAGGGACTGCTCCGCCGCCTGGGCGCATTAATACCCCGCCGCACGACCCAACCATCAGGAGGTTCGCAATGAGGATGTCGACCGGACGGCGCCGCTACGCCGTCGGTGCGATCGCGGTTGTCGCCGCGCTCGCGCTCGCCGCGTGCGGCAGCAGCAAGAAGAACGGGAACGCGAACGGCAACGGCACCGGAGACACCAGTGCCCCAGGCGTCACGTCGAACTCGATCCTGCTCGGCACGACGCAACCGCTCACCGGGCCGGCCGCGCCCGGGTACTCGAAGATCAGCGCGGCGATGACGGCGTACTTCAACTTCGCCAACGCCAGCGGCGGCGTCAACGGCCGCAAGATCAAGCTGCTCGTCGAGGACGACGGGTACAACCCGGCCACGACCGCGGTCAAGACGCGCCAGTTGGTGCTGCAGGACAAGGTGTTCGCGATCGTCGGCGCGCTGGGCACGCCCACGCACACCGCGGTGCTGGACTTCCTCAAGCAGAACAAGGTGCCCGACCTGTTCGTGGCGTCGGGCAGCCGCAGCTGGAACCAGCCGTCGCAGTACCCGACGACCTTCGGCTGGCAGCCTGACTACACCATCGAAGGCAAGATCCTCGGTGACTACGTGAAGAAAAACTTCGCCGGCAAGACGGTCTGCACCTTCGGCCAGGGCGACGACTTCGGCACCGACGGCGCACAGGGCGTCGCGATGACGCTCGGTTCGGGCGCGTTGAAGACCAAGCAGACCTACACGCCGACGAACACCAACGTGGCACCGCAGATCGGCGCGTTGAAGTCGGCCGGTTGCCAGGTCGTCGTCTCCTTCACCGTTCCCGGGTTCACCGCCCTCGCGCTGGGCACCGCTGCGCAGCTGAAGTACCAAGCGCAGTGGGTCATCTCCAGTGTCGGATCCGACATTCCCACGCTGACCGGCTTCCTGAAGACGGCCACCAAGCCGCTGCTGCAGGGCGCGGTCAGCGACGACTACCTGCCGATCCCGACGGACTCGTCCAACAGCTGGATCAAGCTGTTCCAGATGATCAACCAGAAGTACAACAACAACGTGCCCTTCGACGGAAACGTCGAGTACGGCATGGCACTGGCCTACACCACGCTGCAGGCGCTCAAGGCTGCGGGCAAGAACCTCAACCGGGGTGACCTGGTGGCTGCCGTGGAGAAGGGCGGCTTCACCGGCCCGGGCCTCGTGCCGTTCCGCTACTCGAGCACCGACCACGCCGGCTACGCCGGCACCCGCGTCGTCACCGTGAACAACGGCGTCGCGAGCTTCACCGGACCGACCTACACGACCGACGACAGCAACGGCCCGCTGACGGCCTACAACGCCGCAGAGGTCCAGGCCCCGAGCAACGGCCTGCCGCAGTAACGCCGCGGCGTCGGGGTGCGGGTTCGGTTCCGGCCGGTCCCGCACCCCGACGCAGGCGCACACGAGGGTGGTTACGGTGGCGAGCAGGCGAACGGGCACCGCGTCGTCTGCTCAGCACGCGTTTCGCCTGGCACGCAAGGCTTTGCTCGCGGGGCAGCGGCTCGACATGCAGGCGCTCGCGGCCGAGCTCGGCGTCAACCGGGTGACGCTCTACCGCTGGGTCGGCACCCGCGAGCAGCTGCTCGTCGAGGTGCTGTGGTCACTCAGCGAACGCACGATCATGGACACCTGGCGAAACCTCGCGGCCACACCAGGACCCCGGGTGCCGGAGGTGCTGCGGCGCTGGGTGCGTGCCACTCTCGACCAGCCCGGTGTGCGGCAGTTCCTGCACGGTGAGAGCGAATCGGCGATGCGCTTGCTGACCCTGCGCTCAGGCGGTTTCCAGCCCCGCCTGCTCGCCCTGGTACGCGAGCTCATCACAGCCGACATCGACGAGGGGCGCGCCTGCACACCGCTGCATGTCGACGAGCTCGCCTACACCGTGGTGCGTGTCTGCGAGTCCTACCTCTACCTGCCTGCGATCACCGGCGAACCGGCAGACCCGGACGTGCTCGGCAGGGTGCTGGCCGTGCTCGTCAGCGCCGCCCGAGCGCCCACCTAGGGTGGAGCGCATGGTTCGCCGCGTCCCCGCTGCCGACGGCTCGCCCGATGCGATCGTGATCGGCGCCGGCCACAACGGGCTTGTCGCGGCGAACATGCTGGCCGACGCCGGGTGGGACGTGCTGGTCGTCGAGGCCGCCGCGCATCCCGGCGGCGCGGTGTGGTCCGACGAGTCGCTGCGGGCGGGCTTCGTCACCGACCTGTTCAGCGCGTTCTACCCGCTCGGCGCCGCGTCCCCGGTGCTGGACGCGCTGGAACTCGGGCGGTACGGGCTGAGCTGGCGCCACGCTCCCGCGGTGCTCGCGCACGTGTTCCCCGACGACCGCTGCGCGCTGCTGTGCCGCGAGGTCGGCGACACCGCCGCGTCGCTGGATGGGTTCGCGGCCGGCGACGGGGCGGCGTGGACGCAGCTCGTCGAGGAGTTCCGCGCTGTCCGCGAACCGCTGCTGGCCGCACTGTTCGGCCCGTTCCCGCCGGCGGTCGCGGCCACCCGCCTGCTGCGCCAGCTGCACGTGGCCGGTGCGCTGCGCTTCGCACGCTTCGCGGTCCAACCGGTACGCCGCTTCGGTGACGAGCACTTCCGCGGCGAGGGCGCCCGTGCTCTGCTCGCCGGCAACGCGTTGCATACGGACCTGGCGCCCGAGGGCGCCGGCAGCGCCCTCTACGGTTGGCTGCTCGCGATGCTCGGTCAGACCGTCGGTTTCCCGGTACCCGCCGGCGGATCACGCGCCCTGATCGAAGCGCTGACGGCGCGCCTCGATCGTGCCGGCGGCGCACTGCGACTCGGCGAGCCGGTCGAGCGCGTCGTCGTGGAGCAGGGCGTCGCGGTCGGAGTCCGGCTGGCCGGGGGTGAGCAGCTACGGGCGCGGCGCGCGGTGCTGGCCGACGTCTCGGCACCCGAGCTGTATCGCGCGCTGGTCGGCGTCGAGGTGTTGCCCGCCCGCTTGGTCCGCGACCTCGACGCCTTCCAGTGGGACACCGCCACGCTCAAGCTCAACTGGGCGCTGTCCGCCCCGATCCCGTGGACGGCCGCAGCTGCGCGGCGCGCCGGGACGGTGCACCTCGGCGTGGACCTCGACGCGATGACGTACTACGCCGCCGATCTCGCGACCGGACGCGTGCCAGGCAGGCCGTTCGTGCTGCTCGGGCAGATGACGACGAGCGATGCGCGACGCTCGCCGCCGGGCACCGAGTCGGCGTGGGCATACACGCACCTGCCCGCCGGGCCGCTGCGTGACGGGCAACTCGACGCCCACGTCGAGCGCATCGAGCAGGCCGTCGAGGATCGCGCGCCGGGATTTCGCGCGCTGATCCTGGACCGCAGCGTGCAGTCACCGGCCGACCTGCAGCGCAGCGACCGCAACCTGCACGCCGGCGCGATCAACGGGGGCACCGCCAACCTGTACCAGCAACTTGTCCTTCGCCCGGTGCCCGGCCTGGGGGGGGCGGACACCGTCATCGACCGGCTGTACCTGGCCGGGTCGTCGGCGCACCCCGGCGGCGGGGTGCACGGCGGTCCGGGTCACAACGCCGCCCACGCCGCGCTCGCGCGCGAGGCCCGCACCGGAGCAGCGCGGCGGCGGCTACGCAGCTTCGCGATGGACCGGATCTACCGCTGAGTAAAGGTCCTGACGCCGATTCATCGCCGTCTCCTCACCCGGTGCGGTATGCCTCTGATCTGCTCGATTCGAGAGGACGACCGATGGCAAGCACGCAGGCCCGCACGTTGCTCGGCCGGCCGTATCGGCACATGCGACGGTGGTGGCGCCACACGCCGAGTTCGGATGCCGCGCTCACGTTGATCGCGCTGGGCCTGGTACTGATCGTCGTCGCAGTGGTGCTCGCGGTGTTCGTGTTCCGCGCCTGAGCATGGCGAGTGGGACGGCTGCCGTCCGGGGTCGATGATGGATGGCGTGGACAGGGACGACGACACTCCAGCGCCCGACGTCGAGTTCCTCGATGTCGGCCCGCAACGCGCGCCGGGTGCCGGCGGGTCCGTCCACCGCTGGCCGAGATGGCTACCGCTGCTGCTGCTCGTCGGGCTCGTCGCGGCGACCGTGATCGCGTTCATCGTCCACGGGAACGGCGGGCCGTCGGCCTCACCCCGCCGATCGCCAACGCCCGCGCCCCCGACGTCGTCACCGCCGAGCTCGACAGCTCTACCCGCGGCTTCGGTCGTCGTCACCCAGATGGCCCATCCGTTGCTCGGCGCGAGGGCGGGCTGGGAGCTGTTCGCCCGCGGGGACGGGGTGGTGGTTCGCATCCAGCCTGCACGCGGCCGCATCACCCGCACCACGATTCCCGTGCTGCAGAGCGACGGACCGGTGTCCTTCGTCGTGGGGCCGAATCTGGCGATCGTTCGCCCCATCGACAACGTGCCCGGCTACGTGGTTCCCGACGGGCACCCGGCCCGGCAGATCTCCACCGGGCTCAGCCATGGCCAGGGCGGACCGGTGTTCCCCGGCCCGGACCCGAACCACATCTGGGTGCAGAACCTGGGCGGCCCACCGGCCATGGCGCTGTCCGACCTCGACGGTGCACGCGCCGGGCCCACGATCCCGATCCCGCCAGGTGGCTCGCCCCTGGATGCGATCCCCGACGGCGCCGGTTACCTGCTCTTTCCCGCTACCGGCGGGGTATACGACTCGCGGCCCGACGGGCTGCACCGAATCACCACCGGAGCGCTGCTGGCTGTCGGCCCTACCGGTTGGCTCACCCTGGACTGCGACGCCCGGGCACGCTGCGTCACTGTGGTCATAGACCGGGCGACCAACGCGCGTCGCGTCGTCGGCCCCGCAGTCAGCGACAGCGGCGGCCCGGTCGGCGCGATCGCACCGGACGGCAGGACCGCTGCCATCTTCAAGGTCGGCGCGGGTAACACGAGCACGATCTACCTGCTCGATCTCAGCACCGGCGCCACGCACCGACCCGCACTGTCTGTCGATCAAGCTGGCTACGACGGCACCGTTGTCTGGTCCCCGGACAGCCGTTGGCTGTTCGCGGTCGGTGCGGACGGAGGGCTCGAGGCACTGGACACGCACACTGGAACCGTGACCGGCTTGAGCACGGTCGGCATCTCCGTGCCGCAGCTCCGCCAGCTCGCGATCCGGCTCGCACCGACCCCAACCAGGTAGTCCGACACAGCTCGCGATGTTCTGGTCGGCCGGGTCCGGACTTGACGCTGCAGCGAGCGGTCCGGGTCGGCTCAACCGGAGCTGGGGGGCGGTTGAGCCTTGTCCGGCTGCCCGGCGAGCACGCCCGCGGCGTCGTGACTGCCGTCGACGACGTCGCGGGCGACCTGCGCCAGGCGGGTGTTGGTGTCACGGGCGTGCGCGCGCAGTCGCCGAAATGCCTCGTCCATCTCCACGCCGCCGCGTTCGGCGAGCACGCCTTTGGCCTGCTCGATGACGATGCGGCTGTTCAGGGCGCCCTCGAGCTGTCCGATGACCTCTTCACGGCGGTGCGCGGCCCGTTCGTGCAAGATGCCGATGGTGGCCGCGGCGGCAAGCGCGCGGGCGACCTGCAGTCCGTCATCGGGCAGCTCGCCCGGATGGGTGCTGAACAGGTTCAGCGCGCCGATGACCTCCTCGCGCAGCCGCAGCGGCACCGCGTGCACCGCGGCGTAGCCTTCACCGATCGCGGCCGGCGCGAAGCGGGGCCACCGCTCGATCGCCTCGCGCAGATCCGGCACAGCGACCGGCTCGCCGGTGCGGTAACACTCCAGACACGGTCCCTCGTCGGCCTGCAGCTGGAACAACTCCAGCAGCCGGGTCCGCTCATCGGAGGACGCCATCACATGCAGGCTGCCACGCTGGTCGGTCAGCAGCAGGCCCGCCTCGGCAGCATCCAGCAGCGTCACGCTGTGCTCGACCAGCCGATACAGAAGATCCGTCACGTCGTAATCGGAGGCCAGCGTGTCCGCCAGATCCACGAACGCGTCGGCAAGATCCCTTTCCCGCGCCACGTCACCCCCCACCTCAGCTCTACCGCGCTCGCCCAGCCGGGGGGCGTTTCTTCGCCGAAATCCTACGCCGAGCGCCATGGTCGATCCAATGGCCGTCGCTCACGTCCGCTCCGGCGCCAGGTGCATCCGGCGGCCCACAATATCGGCGGCGACCTCGTCCATCGAGCGTCCGTTGCCATAGGCGTGCGCGCGCAGCCGCGAGAACGCCTCCTCAGCGCTCACGCCGAGTTGCACGGTGAGCATCCCCGTCGCCTGGTGCACTAGCGGTCGACCGGCCCCGTAACTGTCGAACACATAATCCGCCAGTTCGACGTCCGGCTCGCCGGCACGCACCACCAGCAGGCTCAAGGTCGCGACGTCCACCGCCTGCAAGAGTGCGGCGACCTCCTCACCGTCCAACGGGCCGGCCCGGCGCCGATATGCCACGCACATCCCGACCGTGATCGCACCCAGCTGCATCGGGAACGCGAACAACCCACCCACCTGCAACCCCGCCGTCCCCGCGGCGAACACCGGCCACCGGCCCGCATCCCGCCGATCCTGCACGTCTGAGACCAACACGGGGCGTCGCGTCGTGAACGCCTCCAGGCAGGGTCCCTCCCCCAGGCTGAACTGCAGCTCCTCGACCGCCGCGATCACCTCATCGCTGGCACACAACGTGTCGCGCAGCGCGTCGGACGTCATCACCGTGAACGCCGCACCATCCACCGGCGCCTGCGCGACGAACGCCTGACACACCGACCCAGCCGGCTGCACGCTCCCAGCCATCGCCCGCGCTCCTTCACTGGCCGCTGCCGTAGAAGGCAATGAACGCAGCAGGGTCCAGACCGGCGCAATCGCCATGACGCACCGGCAACCCTACCCGCGCCGTCCGCGTCCCAGCTGGGATCCGCTACCGGCGAATGGCCGCAATCTCTCAGCGCTGCCGTCCATCGAGCCACAGGGTCCAGGCACGTACGTCCTTGATACGCAGTACCTGGCGAGCGACCCACGGGTCGGCGCTGAACGTCGCCCGCAGGTCGGGCTCGTCGGCTGCTTCGACGGCGAGCAGAGCGACGTCTTCGTCGCTGGAGCTGGCGACCGGTCCGCCGATGATGACAACGCCCTCCTCGACGAGACGGTCAAAGAATGCGGCGTGCTCCTCCCAGGCGTCTTGTTCCCTGATGCCGCGAGTCGGGTCCCACGCGGACCCTTTGGCGGTCGTGACGGCGAAGAAGCCCACGACGTCGCCTCCTTCGTTTGTGTCGTGATGGCATCCGACAAGTTCCACGATGCGCATCTGTTGATCGACGCCCGAGGCGATCCAATACTGCTGCCTGGACTGGTGTCCGCGGCACGCGTCGGCGTGGCGGCCTTGCGCGGCGTCGACCTCCTCGAGAGCGACGACTCGCTCGAGCGGATCAGAGTGCTGGCGCGCCCCCTCGCCGGATTGATGGCGCTCGCCCCTCGCCGGTCCGGCGGTGTTGCCGAAGGAGGTCCCGGATGAGCGTCACCGTCGAGCAAGCGCGGGCAGCGGCGGCGACGCTGCCGGAGGTCACCGAACAGGACCATCATGGGATCGCCTCGTTCCGGGTTCGCGGCAAGATCTTCGCGACCGTGCCCGACGATCAACACCTTCGGGTCATGGCGGGCGAGGCCGAAATCCGCGCCGCCGTCGCCGAGGAGCCAGCGGCATTCCACGAGTTCTATTGGGGCAAGCGGCTGGCCTGCCTCGTCGTCGACCTGACCGCCGCATCGGTCCAGCAGCTTCGAGAGCTGCTCACCGAGGCGTGGCTACGCAAAGCGCCCAGGTCTCTGGCCCGACAGCTTGACTCCCCGGCCCGAGACGAGAAGTAGGTTCACGATCAACTGAACCGTTGCGCGAGGCGGAGCGCCCAGAGCTGTGAACGAGCGGCCGGAACGCGACTGAGCTGGCGCCAGCGCTGTGTCCCATGCGGTTCGTTCAGCGGCATCTGCCGGCGTGTACCAGCCGCGTGACGACGATATCCGGATCGCGACCGGCCGATACCACTACGGAAGCTGAGGGCAACTCGTCGGTTTGAGCTATGTCCCGGTGGGGAGCGACGTCAGCGGCCGGTGAATGGGTCGTGTTGGTTGAACTGCATGTTGTCTGCGACCTTCACGGCGATCGCGGCGATGCGAGCGCTCGTGATCGTGGCGGTCTTCTGCTGGACGCTGGGGCCGACGTAGGCGACGGTGCCGTTGCCCAGATCGAAAGCGATGATGGTGACGTTGGCCGAGACGAACTCGCGTCCCGGGTGGCCGTTCACGGTGATGGGCAGATAGTCAGACTGCCCGCCGGTCGCCTGCATCTGGGACGGCAGCGATCCCGACTCGGTCCAGATGATCACGTCCATTGCGACGCCGTCCACAGTGACGTCCCAGTCGCGTTCCTCGAAGCCGGGGCCGTTCGAGGTGCCGGCTGGGTTCTGTTTCGCCGGACCTGGGAGCCACCCAGCGTTGATCGTTGAGTAGCTGCGCCCCCCGGCCGGGCTGGAGGCGCTCGGACCGCTCGGTTGTGGCGTTGAGGTATCCGTCGCGAGCGCCGTCGTCGTGCGTGTCGCCGGGGCGGTGGTCGCCGGCGTCGACTGGGGCGCCCCACCAGCCGGATCGGCGTGGTGGCCGGACGGCGCGGTGAGCACGCTGGCCGAGACCGCGATCACGGCGACGGTGGCCACGGCCCCGAGTGCGCTCGCGGCGCGGACGTCCGCAATCCGGCCCCGCTGAGCGATCCGCTGGTGCACAGCGTCGAGCACTGTGGCCGAATCGGGTCGACGGTCGGCCTCGCGGGCAAATAGATCGCTCAGCATGTCTTCGGTGTTCATGAGTGCTCCGTCGGGATAGTGGGCACGAGCGTGGGCGCGATGTCGGCGCGCAAGTTCGCAAGGGCACGGGCGGCGTAGCCGCGCACAGTGACGACCGAACACCCGAGAACATCGGCGATTTCGGCGTCGGTGAGACGTTCGTAGTAACGCAGTACGAGCACGCTGCGCTGGCGGCGCGGCAGCTCGCTCAGCCGCCTCAGGGCGGCGTCCCGGTCGGCGATGGCGCCGGCATGATCTCCGGTCGGCGGTCCCTCGGGTAGTTCGTCAAAGGGCAGGACGACGTTGCGGACGGCCCAGGTGCGCCGCCAGGACAAGTGCGCCCGGGTGAGCATCGTCCGGAGGTAGGCGCGCGGATGGTCGGCCGCGGCCGCCAGTGACCATCGGCGATACGCCTTGAACAGCACGTCCTGGACGAGGTCGCGGGCCAGCTCGCGGTCACCGGTGAGCGCCGTGGCGTAGCGCAGCAACCCGTCCAACTCGCGCCGGGCGAAATCGTCGAAGTCGCTCATGTCCACGTGAGATAGGACGCCTCTCGACCGCGAATCCGTGGTCTCGCCCATCCAGCGCCTCCTGACACCCGGGGGGTGTGTCGTAGATAGCCCGATCGGCCTGCGGGAATCAGCGGTAGACCTCGCGCCGATGGCGATGACGAGGACCAGCAGTCGTTGATCGTAGATCTCGTAGACGATCCGGTAGTCACCAGCGCCAGTCACTCGGACGCGCCACCGATCCGGCTGCCCGACCATCGCGCGACAGCCGGGTGGTCGCGGGTCGGCCTGCAGCTTGGCGAGCTCGAGGCGGACCCGGACGTTGCGTATGCCTTGCAGGCCAGCTCTCGAGACCGTGCTGTTGAGCCCCGCGAGAGGGCCTCGTGATCATGCATCGAGATGCGGTGCTCCGCTCATATCGGTCGACATGGAAGGCGTGGCTGGCGTCGTGGCACCCGACGACGTTCGCCCCGGCCATTCGGAGTACGAACGCAACCGCACGTACATGACCGACGAGGCCAGCGCCGCCGTCCGCGGGATACTCGCCTACGAGCCGGGCGCCGGCGGTCGACATGCTGCGACCACTTATGACCGAGCGGGCCTGCCTGATTCCCGGCGTCGAGTTGCGCGCTCCACTCACCCTCGGGTTCACGGCGCCCGACTTCGCCGGCGCGTACGACCTGATCGACGTCTTCTCCATCCTCGCCGCCTCCACCTGACGGGCGATACCTCGGCGCAAACCGCTTCGGTCCCACACGCCGAACGTTCGCCTGCCACAGATTGGCCGAACCGGCCCACGCCGATGACCTCCGATGTCCCGCAGGACGCCCCGTCACCGGACCGATGTGCCGCAGGGGATCGGCTTGCGCAAACACTGACCGAATACGTCGCGATGCGATGTGATGTGATGTGATGGAAGCGTCGACCGCGGCTTGGCCGACGTTGCGCTCGAAATCTCCTCGCCCGGACGATATCGAGCGGACAGATCGTGACCGATGCAGTCGCGTCGAACCGATCGATCTGGAGGATCATGACGGGTTTCGGCTTGCCGGTATCGGCAGGTGCGCGCACGTCAAGTATCCAGATCTGAACGGGCCTCAGGCCCTGGGCACGCGACCGTGCGCGATGCTCGCGTACCCGTTCGCGCGTGCTAGCCATCCTGGGCGCCTGCGGGCCTCCTCTCCGAAGCGAATTGTCCGGTCATACGCTCGCGTCATGGGCGCTGCATCGCTCGGTCCCGAATCCGATGGCACGTTCTCGGTGGGTCGAGACGCCTGGCTGGCTCGGCTGGGGAATCTGCGCAACGTGTTTCGACAGGAGCTGATCGCGCGGCAGCTGGCGGAACATCTGCCACCGGTCCCGGCCACGGTGCTCGACGTCGGAGCCGGGCAGGGCACGCAGGCTATTCGCCTTGCCGGCCTCGGCTACTCGGTCACGGCCGTCGAACCTGATGCCAAGATGCGGGAGTTGTTCACTGCTGTGGCCAGTGAGCAATCAGCTGAGGTGCGCGCTCGACTTGATCTGCGCGCGGGTCGTTTGGGTGGACTCGCCGCGGCACTCGAAGACGCCGGAGCGGGTGCCGGCAACGGCGTTGGGTTCGACGTCGTGCTGTGCCACGGGGTGCTGATGTACCTGCCGTCATCTGTGGCGGCAGTCGCGGAACTGGCCGCTTTGGTGGCGCCCGGCGGGATCCTGGCTGTCGCCGCGCGCAGCGGGGCATTCCTTCCGTGGCGAGCGCTGCTGCGCAACGACTGGGAGGGCGCGCAGCGCGCCTTCCACGAGCTTGATGCGGCCGCGGCCGAAGGACGCGATGCGCGCTATGTGAACGAGATCGGATCGCCTGCCAGAGCCGACACGATCGAGGGGCTCACGAACCTTTGCGTGGCGGCGGGACTGCACTGCGAGAACTGGTATGGCGTGCGGATCGCAAGTGACGACACAGACATCGCGGCGCAGATTCCTGCAGACGAGGCCGAGCTGGCCAGAATGCTCCAGATCGAGGAGCGACTCGGTCGAACCGATCCCTACCGCCAACTCGGTGCCCTGTTCCATCTGATCGCGCGCCGTCCGCGTGTACCCGCTCGGTAACGGCCGCACACGGAGAGCAGCGACCCACCCGAACGGTGCTATCGAGAGCGGTCCCGTGTTCAAGTCTCGCGAACACGCCTGGTACCAGGGTCTCGCGGCGATGGCGCGAGGTGAGGCCCCGCTGATCCTCGATGACGTGTTCCTCTGCGGTGCCGTGGCACAGGCAGCCATGCATGAAACATTGCAAGGGCTCAACGTGCTGTGGGTCGGCATCCGCTGCAACCCGGCCGTCGCAGCCGCCCGCGAACTCCAGCGTCCTGATCGGATCCCCGGCATGGCGCGCAAGCAGGTGCACAGCGTGCATGCCGGCACGAGGTACGACGTCGAGGTCGATACAACGGAGTCGTCACCCGACGCATGCGCACGCGTCATCGCGCGCACGTGAACTCGTGAACCTCGGAGGACGTCGGATTCGGGCTGGATGATCGACGAACGGAACTCGGCTGGCACTAGCCTGCCCGGTCGTGCTCGGCTATCAGCCGCTTCGGGGCTTGCTCCCGCCAGGCCTCCTCGACCAGGGCATGCGCGCGGGCCGGTGAGATGTTGCCGAGCTGCACCTGCAGCCCTAGGAAGCTTTTCGTGGCGTCTCGCCGTCGTAGCGCCTCATAGGTGGCAGCGTCGCCGGCCGCCGCCACGTTGGCCGCACGCTCGCTGATGCAGAACACCGCCGTCGTCTCTTCCTTGCCCATGCCCAGGAAGGTCCTGCCGCGGACCTTGAAGACGGGGACTCCGAAGCGGAAGTGGCTGACTTCAGCGACCTCGGGCAGCGCGCCAGCCCAGGAGCGAATGTCCTCCGTTGTCGTCACTCGGGCACCATATCGGCGGCCGCCGAAGACGGTACTGATTGCTGTACGTCGCCGTTCATCGGCCAGAGCGCGGCCGGAGAGCAGCAAGGCATCCGGAGTTGATCGACCAGCCGCGCGAGATCGGCTGCGGGCGCAGGGGTGGCGGCTGCAGGGTGGCGGTCATGGCGTGGTCCGCCGTCGTGCCGCTGGTGCGGCGGCGGTGCGGGAGATTGTGCGCAGGTCCGCGCGGCTCAGGCCCGCCTCGGCCGTCTGCCGTGCGGGATGCGGGCGTAGGCCTTCGATGAGCAGGTCCAGGTGCCGGTGCGCGAGGCGGTCGTTGAGCTCGGGCGGGATTGGTCCGGGCAGCGGCCGGGCTAGCCGAACCAGCATCAGCCCGATGTCGCCGAAGGTGACGTCAGGAGGTAGCGACCGGTCGGCGTGGGTGGCGTCGATGAGCTGCTGCACGGCGCGGGCCGAGGCCTCGCGCGCGACCCGACCCGGGCCCGTGTTCAGGTCGACTCGTTCGAGCAGCACCGGGATCACCGCCGACACCCGCAGTTGCAGCGCGGCGTGCATGTAGCGGCGTAACGCGGCGAAGGAGTCCGGTTCCTCGGTCAGCGCCTGCTCGGCGGCCTGGGCGGTGCGGGTCAAGGCATCAAGGACGACCGCCTGCATCAGCGTGTCGCGGTCGGTGAAGCGCCGGTACAGGGTGCCGATGCCAACTCCGGCGCGTTGGGCGATGTCTTCCAAGGCCACGCCGGCGCCGCGCTCGAGAAACAGATCTCGCGCCGCTACGAGTATCGAGTCGTGGTTGCGCCGGGCGTCGGCGCGCAGCGGCCCGGTGTACTCCACGCCGTCAACGCTAGCAGCTATCCGGCGGAAAAGCCTCCGCTACCACTTGCGCGGGCCCGGCGCGGGTGAGACCGTAAGAGGCGGAAAACACTCCGGTTGGTCGAGGAGGAGTTGTCTGATGTCCAGAAGCGACCCGTCGATGATCACCACCATCTAGGAGAGGGCCCTGCCATGAACATCACGTTCAACCACACCATCGTCTGCGCCCGCGACAAGGAGGTCTCGGCCACGTTTCTCGCCGACATCCTCGGCGTCAGCACAAGCCCGCCGGTCGCCCGGTTCGTCCCGGTGGCCCTGGACAACGGTGTCACGCTGGACTACATGAACGCCGCCGACATGGGCCTGACCGACCCACAGCCGCAGCACTACGCGTTTCTGGTATCCGAGGACATCTTCGACGCCGCCTTCGCGCGCATCACCGCGGCTGGCATCGGCTTCCACGCCGAGCCGAACGGCGAACGCCCCGGCGAGATATATCGCAACCGGCACGGCGTCCGAGGCGTCTACTTCCCCGATCCCGACGGACACAACATGGAACTACTCACCCAGTCCCCGTGATGAGCGATCACCTGTTCCGGTTCGGGCTCAGCAACGGCGTCGTCGGTGACCTGCCAAGCTGGACCGCGGGCGCCCGCCGCGCTGAGTCGCTCGGCTACGCGACGTTCCTGCTGCCGGACACCCTCCGCACCCCGGCGCCGTTGGCCGCGCTCGCCGCGGCCGCAGCCGTCACCACCAGCCTGCGGGTCGGGACGTGGGTGCTGTGTGATCCGCTGCGCAACCCACGCCAACTGGCCTGGGAGGCCGCCAGCCTGCAGCAGCTATGCGGGGGGCGGTTCGAACTCGGCATCGGCGCCGGGCGTCCGGATGCGCAAGCGGAATGCGCCGACCTGGGTGTTCCGTTCGGCAGTCCCGGTGAGCGCATCGCACGCCTGAGCGACACCGTCGCTCTGCTTCGCGAGAAACTGCCCGACACCATGATCATGGTCGCCGCGTCCGGACCCAAGCTGCTCAACCTGGCCGCCCGGACGGCCGACATCGTCGCGTTCGGCTGGCCACCAGCCACCGACACGAAGGCTGCGAGGGAGCGGATCGAGATCGTTCGCGCGGCCGCGGCCGAGAGTGCGCATGACGTCGAACTGGCCGCCGGTCTCATCGCCGTCGGCGACAGCGCGCAACCATGGCTGGCCCGGATGGGTACCGACGCCCGGACCCTGGCCGCACACGGCGCGATCACCGTGATCACGGGTTCGCCACGGCAGATGGTCGATGAACTCCAGCGGCGCCGCGACACCCTGGGCCTGTCCTACCTCACCGTGCCCGCCAGCGCAGCCGAAGCATTCGCGCCGGTCGTCGCCGAACTCGCGAACCGCTGAGCCAGACCGAGCGGTCCCTGTTTGCGCGACGGTCTCGTCAGGAAACCGCGGCTTTCACTAGCTCGACAACCTTCTGCTCGACCGCGGGGCTCCACTTCTGCAGCGCGAACGACACCGGCCACACCTCGCCGTCGTCGAGGTTGGCCGCATCCTGGAACTCCAGTGTCGAGTACCGGGTGGTGAACTTGCCCGCGTTCTTGAAGCACACGACGACCTTCTCGGACGCGTCAGCGTAAGCCGGCATCCCGTACCAGGTCTTCGGCGACAGCTCCGGGGCGTTGGCACTCACCGTGGCGTGGACGCGCTCGGCGAGCGCACGATCCGCCGGCGCCATCTTTGCGATCGCATCGAGGACCGCCTGCAGACCGTCAGCCTTCTTGGCGCCCTTCTTGCCCTCGGCGCGCAACTCCGCTGCGCGCTGCTTCATCGCGGCACGCTCTGCAGCCGTGAAACCGTCGGACTTGGTCTGGAAACTGTTCGCGGGCATTCTGACGCTACCTTTCGCCACGCATGATTCGGCGGGGTGCCGGCCACTGAAACGAAGCCTAGGCCCGCCACCACCGCGGCTGCTTCTCGATTCCTGATCGAAGCGCCGACGCGGGCAGCGGCCGACCGCGGTCCGGCAGGTTCGATGCCACTGCCGTTGTGGGTGCCGCTCGGTAGCGTCGACAGCATGAGCATCCGAGCGGTCCAGGTCACCTTCGATTGCGCCAACCCCGCGGCCCTGGCGCGGTTCTGGTGCGAGGTGCTCGGCTACCGAGTGCAGCCCCCGCCGCCCGGTTTCACCAGCTGGGACACGGCCCTCGACGCTTGGGGGGTTCCGCCCGATGAGCGCAACAGCCGCTCGGCTGCGCTGCCGGGCGACGGTGAGTCAGGCCCTCGCCTGTTCTTCCAACGGGTGCCGGAGGGCAAGACCGGCAAGAACCGGTTGCACCTCGACGTCCGCGCAGCCCCCGGCACTGAGGGCGACGCGCGGATGACCGCGCTGGACGGCGAAGCCACCCGCTTGGTGGGCCTTGGCGCCACCCGGGTCAGTCGGGTCGACCCCGACGGCCGAATGGAGACCGGCTTCGTCGTCATGCAGGACCCCGAGGGCAACGAGTTCTGCCTGGACTGACGCCGAAGGACGATCGGCCAATGGCACTCGGAATGAGGGGCCGTGCCTGTGCGATCAGCCTCGTATCGCAGTCTCAGCGCGAGGCAATCGACCGGCACCTACTCGTGGGGGCGCACAGCTCTGCGCTTGTAGATCTCACGAAAGATGGACCCGATAACGACCGCAATGAGGGCAACCACGATCCCGCCTACGATCGAAGCGATGGCCGAGGCTCCGGTCGCAAGGGCAATGACAAAGTAGATCACCCCACCGACGAGGCCCGGAATCACAACGCCGGTCATGGAGGTATTGATCTTCATTGGCCGTTGCCCCTTTCGCGGCGCGCTTCGCCCTGAACCGGCGTGGTGGGGCGGGTGGGACTCGAACCCACGACCCAGGGATTATGAGTCCCCTGCTCTAACCGGCTGAGCTACCGCCCCGCGACACCGCGCCAGCGCCCAGCATGTCACCTCAGGAGCTCGCGAGCAGTTCGCTCACGAGCGCCTTTACGCGTGTCTCGAGCTCGTCACGAATCTCTCGGACCACCTCGATGGGCTGGCCGGCCGGGTCAGGCAGTTGCCAGTCCTGATAGCGCTTGCCAGGGAAGTACGGGCAGGTGTCGCCACAGCCCATCGTCACCACGACGTCGGCGCGCGCGACGGCACCGGTGCTGAGGATCTGCGGCGCCTGCGCGCCGATGTCGACACCGACCTCGCGCATCGCTTGGATCGCGACCGGGTTGACCTGTTCGGCGGGCTCGGAGCCGGCGGAGCGGATGTCGATGCGGTCACCGGCCAGGCGGGCGAGCCAGCCGGCGGCCATCTGCGAGCGGCCGGCGTTGTGGACGCAGACGAACAGGACGGTGGGCTTGTCTATCATGGCGGTACCTTCCGGTTACGGCGCAGCGACGGCTTCGGCGGCGATGGCGGAGGTGTTCGGGTACAAGCCGCGGATCAGTGCGTACCCGAGCAGGCCACCGAGCAGTTGCATCAGGACGAACAGCGCGGCCGACGACGGTGCGATGCCGGCGAAGGTGTCGGAGAACATCCGCGCGACGGTCACCGCCGGGTTGGCGAACGATGTCGAGCTGGTGAACCAGTAGGCGGCGAGAATGTAGCCGCCTACCGCGTACGCGACCTGATGGCCGCGCCCGGCGCGGACGGTGCCGAAGATGACGACGAGCAGGCCGAGCGTGGCCACCACCTCGCCCAGCAACACCCCGCCGTTGTCGCGGTGACGGGTGGAGAGGTTCACCGCGGTCAGCTCGAACATCAGATTGGCGACGACCGCGCCGAGGGTGCCTCCGGCTAGCTGGGCCGCGATCAGCGCCGCGGCGTCGCGGGTCGACACCGCCCCGAGTGCGCGCTCCACCAGCGTGACGATGGGGTTGAACGCTGCCGACACCGGTTGCAGCGCGAGGATCAGCGCGACGAGGGCGCCCCCGGTGATGATGCTGTTCTCCAGCAGCTCCAACCCGGCGTCGTGTGGCGACAGGCGCCCGGCCGCGATGCCCGAGCCGATCACCGCGGCGACCAGGAACGCGGTGCCGACGAATTCGGCCAGTGCGCGGCGGGCCAGCGCGTGGTTCATGCCGGTGTGTCGCCGATCAGGGCGCCCAGGTTCGCCAAGGCCTCGGTGCGGGCGCGGTAATAGACCCAGACACCACGCTTGTCGCGGTCGAGGAGACCGGCCGCGTGCAGCACCTTGAGGTGATGACTGATCGTGGGCTGGGACAGCTCGAAGACCGGATTCAGGTCGCAGATGCACGCCTCACCGCCCTCGTGGGACGCGACCAAGGACATCAACCGAAGCCGCACGGGGTCTGCGAGCGCCTTGAGCAGCGGCGCGACCCGCTCGGCTTGGTGCCGGGACAGCGGCTCGCGTGACAGCGGCGAGCAGCACGCGACCGTCTCGACCGGGCTCAGCACCACCAATGACTTCGACATGCATCAATATTGACAGACATCGATGCTCTGTGACAACCTCATGGCAGCACGCATAGACATTCGTCGAAGTCTTATCGGAGGTGCCCGTGTCCCGAGTGCAGCTAGCCCTCAACGTCGACAACCTGGACGAGGCGATCAGCTTCTATCGCAAGCTGTTCGACACCGAGCCTGCGAAGATCAAGCCCGGTTACGCGAACTTCGCCGTGGCCGAGCCGCCGCTCAAGCTCGTCCTGATGGAGAATCCCGGCCGGGGCGGTTCGGTCAACCACCTCGGCGTCGAGGTCGCCGACCGCCACGCCGTGGACGCCGAACAGTCGCGTCTGGGCGAGTCCGGGTTGGCCACGATCGAAGAACGCGGGACGACGTGCTGCTACGCCAGGCAGAACAAGTTCTGGGTCGACGGGGCGCCGGACGGCGAGCGGTGGGAGATCTACACCGTGCTCGCCGACTCCGCGACGTTCTCCGGTGAGCAGGCCGAAGGCACGACCTGCTGCGGGGCCGATGCGGGAGCTGATCAGGCGACGGCCATGGCCAGTTGCTGCTGACCGAAAGTCGCAGCCGAAGGCGGCCGACCGCACCGACTGGTACTCACGCCGGATGCACCAGCCTGGTCTCGTAGGCGAAGACGACCGCCTGCACGCGGTCACGCAGTTCGAGCTTGGCGAGGATGCGGCTGACGTGCGTCTTGACCGTCGCCTCCGACAGGTGCAGCGCGGCCGCGATCTCCAGGTTGCTGCGCCCGAGTGCCAGCGCGCCCAGCACGTCGCGCTCGCGCTCGGTCAGCGTGGCGAGCCGGGCGTCGGGTCCGGCACTGTCGGAGCGGGCCGGCAGCCGGCCGGCGAACGTGTCGAGCAGGCGTCGCGTGACCCGCGGCGCCACGACCGCGTCCCCGCTGGCGACCGTACGGATCGCGGCGACGAGTTCGGCAGGGGGCACGTCCTTGAGCAGGAACCCGCTCGCGCCGGCCCGCAGCCCGGCGAACGCGTACTCGTCGAGATCGAACGTCGTGAGGATCAGCACCCGCACCGCGGGATGCTCGGCGGTGATCATCTCGGTCGCCCGGATGCCGTCCAGTACCGGCATCCGCACATCCATCACGACGACGTCGGGGAGCAGCTCGGTCGCCAGCCCGACAGCTTGCGCGCCGTCGGCAGCCTCGCCGACGACCTCGATGCCGTCATGGGCTTCGAGCACCATCCGAAAGCCCAGCCGCAGCAGCGGCTGGTCGTCGGCCAGCAGCACGCGGATCATCCACGCCTCGCCTCGACAAGGGCCGCGTCGCCGGCCGGAACCGGGAAGCGCGCCCGCACCCGCCAGCCCGTCGGGGTGGGGCCGACCTCGACGTGGCCGGCGTGCAGCGCCGCACGCTCGCGCATGCCGATGATCCCGTGCGAGAACGCGTGTTCGGCGCTCAGTGCTCCAGCCGGCGCGCCGTCGTCGGTGACGGTCACCTCGACCCAGTCCGGCCCGCGCCGCACCATGACGTCGAGCCTGCTGGCGCCGCGCGCGTGCTTGACGGTGTTCGTGAGCGATTCCTGCACGAGCCGGTAGATGCTCAGCTGCAGGCTGGCCGGCAGCGCCGAGACCGGGCCGTCGCAGGTGAGCCTCGCCCGCAGTCCGGTGCGCCTGATCGTCTGCAGCACCTCATCGAGATCCGCTAAGCCCGGGGTAGGCGCAAGTTCGGCTGTGCCGGAATCGGCACGCAGCACCCCGAGCACCCTGCGCATCTCGCTCAGCGCCCGGCGCCCGGCGCCGGACGCCTCGGCCATCGCCGCCGCCGCGCGACCCGGGTCGCTGGCGACGGTGAAGGCCGCGCCGTCGGTCAGGGCGATCATCACCGAAAGGTTGTGCGCGATAATGTCGTGCATCTCCCGTGCGATGCGAGTGCGTTCCCCGGCGACGGCGAGCTGCGCCTGCTGATCGCGTTCGAATTCCAGGCGGGCGGCCCGCTGCTCCACCTCCGCCAGGTAGGCGCGCCGCACCCGGACATTCGCGCCCAGCACACCGGCGGCCGTGACCAGACCCGAGAGGAACACGATGGCAAGCAGGTAGTCGCTGTGTTCGGCGTGGAAGCGCACCACGGCGAGCACGACGCCGCCCTCGAGGACTGCCGCGGCAAGCACGCTGCGTCGCGGCGACTGCGTCGCGCAGACCGTGTAGAACGCGATCAGCAGCGCCAGGTCGGCGAACTCGGGGCCCGCGAACAGCCATTGCAGGAAGGCCACCACGCACACGGCGGCGAACACGGCGACCGGCGCGCGCCGGCGCCACACGAGCGGCACGACCAGGGCGACAGACACCAGTACGGCGTCGGCTCTCGGCTGCGAACCGGCTTGGACGGCGTGGGGAACGACGGTGAGCAGGACCGCCAGCGCGAGCAGCGCGTCGGCGAGCAGGGGACGTCGCAACACCGGCAGCGACACGCGCCCCAGCGGGCCGATCCATGCGGGCGCCGAACGTGTCGTCACCACGCCAGTGTGGGCCACGCTCAGGCGTCGCGCCTGCGCAGCACGACCAGACCTGCCGCCAGGGCGGCCACCGCGTAGAGCGCGAAGACCCCGAGCCCCGTCCACGGGGCGAGCAGGGTCGGGTCGGGCTTGGTGGTCATGATCACCGATCCGGCGTTCAGGGGCAAGTACTTCAGGACGTGCACCTGCCAGGACGCGGGCAGTGCCTGGCCGAGCAGCGGTAGCACAAGCAGCAGGCCGAACAGCGTGGCGATCGCGCCGCCGGTGTTGCGCAGGGCGAAGCCGCAGCCGAGCCCGAGCAGGCCGACCACGACGAGGTACAGCCCGCCGCCGATGACGGCGCGCCCGGCGCCCGGCGAGCTCAGCGACACGCCCAAGTGATCGGCGTGCAGAGCGGCCTGCCCGCCGAGAAAGGCGATCAGGCTCGCAGCCGTGGCGATGACGAAGGTGGCGACGCCGAAGACGATAATCTTCGCGGACAGGACGGGGACGCGCCGGGGCACTGCCGACAGCGACGCTCGGATCATCCCCGTGCTGTACTCGCCGGTGATCAGCAGGACGCCGAGGACACCGACCGCGAGCTGGGCCAGGAACATGCCGCGCAAGCTGACCTGGACCGGATCGAAGTCGCCGCGCGCGAAGCCGCCGTGCGTCGCGATGTCGTTGCCGCGCAACGCCGCAAACAGGATCCCGAGCCCGATCGCGGCAAGCAGCGCAGCGCCGAAGCTGAACCAGGTGGAACGCAGCGACCGGAATTTGATCCACTCCGACACGATCACCCGGGCCTGGGTGACGCCTGTCGGCGCCGCCGTGCTCGCCGCGGTCATCGGGCGCTCCCGGCGGGAACGACGAACTCTAGGGAGTCTCGGGTGATCTCCATGAATGCCTCCTCCAGGGACGCCTGTTGCGGCACGAGCTCGATCAACGCGATGCCTGCCTGTGCCGCGATCTTGCCGACGGCGGCGCTGGACAGGCCTTGGACCTGCAGGCGGTCCGTCGCAGTGGAAGTGATCATCACCCCGTCCGCGGCGAGCAGATCCCGCAATCGGGCGGCCTGCTCGCAGCGCACCGCAACGACGTCGCGCGAAGCACTGCGGGTCAGCTCCTCGACGCCCACGTCGGCGATCAGCCTGCCCTGGCCGATCACGATCAGGTGCGAGGCGGTCAACGCCATCTCGCTCATCAGGTGCGAGGACACGAACACCGTGCGTCCCTCGGCGGCCAGCGCCTTGAGCAGGTTGCGGATCCACAGGATGCCGTCGGGATCGAGGCCGTTCACCGGCTCGTCCAGGATCAGCGTGTGCGGGTCGCCGAGCAGCGCGGACGCGATACCGAGCCGCTGCCCCATGCCGAGCGAGAACCCGCCTGCCCGCTTGCGCGCGACGGACGGCAGCCCCACCAGCTCGATCACCTCGTCGACCCGCCGCCGCGGAATGCCGTTCGTCACGGCGAGCGCGAGCAGGTGATTGCGCGCCGAACGCCCGGTATGCACTGCGCGCGCCTCCAGCAGCGCACCGACCTCGCGCAGCGGCGCATGGTGTTCCACGTAGGGCCGGCCGTTCACGCGGGCCTGTCCGGCGCTCGGCCGGTCCAGGCCGAGCAGCATGCGCATCGTCGTGGACTTGCCCGCCCCGTTCGGGCCCAGGAACCCGGTCACCACCCCGGGCCGGACGGTGAACGTCAGGTCGTCGACGGCCAGCTTCTCGCCGAACCGCTTCGACAGGCCAACAGCTTCAATCACGCGCGCTCCTCGGTGGGTCTCGTGCAACCGAACCTAGAAGCCGCGCGCCGCCGGGCACGTCCGCCAACGGGATGATTCCCGGCTACATCGTGAGGATGAACGCGTGGGCCTCAGCGGGTGATGCGTCGCGAGCGACCGCCGCGCAGCCGGGCACCGGCGAACACGAAGCTCAGCAGGAACACCACGATCCCGATGATCAGCAGCCAGAACAGGCCCTTTACCACCGCGCCGACGATGCCCAGCGCCACCGCGACCAGAATGATCAGCAAGAACACTGCCATGACTAGTACTCCTCGTCCCTCGTCGACGTGCCGGGTGTCGATCTGCCGTTCATCGGCGCGCCAGGCGGCGCTCGCCACCGGCGCCGGGCTGGTAGGCCAGGCCGTAGTGCTCGAAGATCGCCGGCTCGTCCTGGGCCAGCAGCTCGCCGTCGGTCTCGATCGACGGTGCCTCCCTGGCCAGCTTCTTCGGC
Organism: Jatrophihabitantaceae bacterium; assembly: GCA_051000395.1. Classification (GTDB taxonomy): domain Bacteria; phylum Actinomycetota; class Actinomycetes; order Mycobacteriales; family Jatrophihabitantaceae; genus JBPCOI01. The sequence goes on along the minus strand of JBPCOI010000028.1, from coordinate 5,395 downwards.
GCTTGCACGCGAAGGTAGTCGGGGCCGACCGTGGCATTGCCCAACGGCACGAAGACCAGCCGGTGCCGGCCGACCATGCCGACCTGGACGGCGGCGAATACCGGGGTGTCCGTCGCAGTGTCGACGTAGACCGATTCCAACGTGCCGATCTTGTCATCGGTCGGATCGATCACGTTGTGCCCGCGCCAGTCGCGGACGTTGTCTGCTTCGAACATCGCGTCTCCCGTCAGTTCGTGAGTTCCGGTGGCAGCCCGGCTGAGCCAAGGGCGCGCCTCACCTGCCCTGTACCCAGTATCGCGGTCCGCCTAGCTGGCCGCCGGGGCGACGCGCCGCACCGTCAATGGGTGGCGGCCCCGTCGCGATAGGCCGCGCGATAGGCGCGGGGGCTCAGGCCGAACTCGCGGCGGAAGGCGCGCGAGAAGTACTCGGCAGAAGCGAAGCCGCAGTCCTGCGCGACGTCCTCCACCTGTGCCTGGGCGTGACTGGTCGCCAACAGCTCCGCGGCCCGCTCCAGGCGGCGACGGCGGATGCGCGCCGCCGGGCTCTCCGTGCCGGTGAAGGCCCGGTACAGCTGACGCAGCGAGATGTTGAGTTCGCCGGCGATCATGACAGGCGTCAGCAACGGGTCAGCGGCCTGCTCGAAGATGATCGTCTCCGTACGGCCGCGCACCGAGTGCATCCGTTCCCGCTCGGCCAGCGGCGCGCGCACCACCGTGCGCAGCAGCAACCCGGTGAGCGCCGAGAGGAAGCGGTCGATCCCGACCCGGCTCGACGTGGAGGTGAGCTCGTCGGTGCCGGAGGCCAGCAGGCTGACCGCCGAGCGCAACAGGTGAGTCTGGAACGGCGTCAACGCGTAGACCTGGTGATACATCTCGGCCACGCTCGCCGCCTCGATGCCGACCGCGGCCTGGTGGACGTTGAGCGTGCTGAGCATCGAGTTCGCGTGGAACAGCTCGCAGATCTCGTGGGTCGGGTCGATCACACGCAGCGTGCCATGGGCGAACGCGGTGTCCGCATCGAAGACGCTGCCCGGTCCCTCCGAACGGATCAGCACCTGCACCGAGCGCTCCGCGCTCGGCACGGACGGCCGCGGGGGGCGGAACAGCTCTGCCCCGCTCAAGGTGGCGGCCGAGAACATGCACCGCGTGCCGCGCAGCCGCGCGCCCTTGAAGAGGTAGGGCGCCCGGGCGTGGTTCAGCGGCGAGATCTGCAGGCCGAGCGGTCCGGTCCGCACCCGCGTCGGCCATGAATCGGTGGCCTCCGTCGAGACGTCGAGCCACGCGATGCCGCCGGGAGGGGGCATCTCGTAGCGCGGCCTGCTGTCCGGCACCCACCGACCTCCACGCGACGTCGCCGCTCTGGCACGTCATCCGGGGCGCCGCCGTGCGGGTGCCCCGCGAGGCAGAGGCTAGGGCTCGGACGGTATCGCGTGCAAGCGCCCGCCGCCGATCGCGGATGCGCTCGGGGAGGGATCCGCGGGGGTGACCAGCGTCGAACTCAGGGTATGACCCCTCGATCCGGCACCGAACTGCTCGCTTCCCGATCCCTGCGCGTACGAGTTGTCAGCGTCGCGGGCGCAGCGCTGCTGGCCGGTGGACTGGCTGCGTGCGGCTCGTCCGGCACCACGCACACGAACACGGCCTCAGTGGCGAACACGCCGTCCGCCACCTCGCCGTCCTCCTCGTCCTCGGCGCCTGCGGTCGGCGGCTCGTCGTCCGGCAGTTCGGCATCGACGGGTGCCGTGACGATCACGATCAAGAACTACAGCTACACCGTGCCCGCGAGCGTGCAGCCCGGCGCGAAGATCACCGTGCACAACGAGGACGGTGTCTCGCACACCGTCACGGCGGACTCGGGCGCCAAGTTCGACGTGACCGTGCCGGGATCGGGCACGGCGATGCTCACCGCCCCGAGCCAGCCCGGCTCCTACAAGTTCCACTGCAACTTCCACGGGAACATGCACGGCACGCTCGTCGTGAAGTAAGAGTGCGTTCGGAAACTCGGTCACCGGGCGAGTCGGCGTGACATGGTCATGATCATGGCGATGTAGAGCATGGCTTCGTGGTGGTCGGGTCGGGTTTCGTAGTCGCGCACGCATCGTCGGTACTTGCTGAGCCAGGCGAAGGTTCGTTCCACGACCCAGCGGCGGGGCAGGACGTGGAAGCCGGTGGTGTCGTCGCTGCGTTTGACGACGTGCACGGCCAGGGTGAGCACGTGGCTGGCCCAGCGGACCAGGCGTCCGGCGTAGCCGCCATCGGCCCAGACCAAGGTGATGGTGGAGAATTTCGATCGGAGCACGGTGAGCAGGCGGTGGGCGGCGTCACGGTCCTGGATGCCGGCCATGGTGACGACCACGGCGAGCAGCAGGCCGTTGGTGTCGACGGCGATGTGGCGTTTGCGGCCGTTGATCTTCTTGCCCGCGTCGTAGCCGCGGGAGCTGCCGCGCACGGTGTCGGCGCCGCGTATCGATTGGGAGTCGATCACCGCCGCGGAGGGTAGTGGGTCGCGTCCGGCGGCCAGCCGGACCTGGTCGCGTAGCGCGTCGTGGATGCGGACCCAGGTGCCGTCGGCGACCCAGGAACGGAACACGTCATAGACCGTGCTCGCCGGCGGGAACCCGCCCGGGAGCTGCCGCCAGGCGATCCCGCCGCGGACGAGGTAGAAGATCGCGTCCAGGATCGTCCGGCGAGCGTGCTTGTACGGTCGCCCACCTCGTCCGACCGTATGGCCCGGCGGCGGCAACACCGCCTGGATCACCGCCCACTGCGCATCGGTCATCGACGAGGTCGGGTAGGCCGCGCATACCGCAGCGCCGCCGGCAGCGTGGGTCGGGCATGACAGGCACAGGCAGTCGAGAGAGGATGCCATCTGAACTCCTGATGGGGCGGCGGCGTCGACAACCACCGACCTATCAGGAGTTCACTTCTTTCCCACCAGTAACACGCCGAGCACCGCCGAGCTCAGGGTTTCCGAACGCACTCTAAGCGGTTTCAGCGGTTGGCGACCTCGCCGATCGCCTCGTCAAAGATCTGTAGGCCGAGCGCCAGTTCGTCCTCGCTCACCGTCAGCGGCGGCGCGATGCGCAGGACACCGCCCATCGCGGGCAGCTGGACGATGTTCACGTGCAGCCCCAGCTCCAGGCAGCGCCGGGTGACCTCGGCGCCGAGGACGTCGGAACTCTGCTTGCTCTGCCGGTCGAGCACGAGTTCGAGGCCGATCAGCAGCCCGCGGCCGCGGACGTCGCCGATCACCTGATGCCGCTCGGCGAGCCCGCGCAGCCCAGCGGTCAGCCGTGCCCCCATCTCGGCGGCCCGCCGCTCGAGGTGATCGCGTTCGAGCACGTCGAGCACGGTCGCGCCGACGGCGGCGACGAGCGGATCCGAGACGTGCGTGGTGAAGAACAGGTAACCGCGCTCGTGCGCGACCTGCTCGATGTCACCGCTGGTGATGACGGCGGCCAGCGGCAGGCCGGCGCCCAGCGTCTTCGACAGCGTCAGGATGTCGGGAACGACGCCGTCGCGCTGAAAGGCGTACCACGTGCCGGTGCGACCCAGACCGGTCTGCGCCTCGTCCAGAATCAGCAGCATGCCGCGCTCGCGGCACTTTCGCTGCAGGGCGGCGAGGTAGCCGAGGGGCGGATCGATGACGCCGCCCGAGCTCAGGATCGGTTCGACGATGCACGCCGCCAGGCTGCCGACCGACTGCGCATCGACGAGATCGAAGGCACGGTCCAGCTGGCGGGACCAGTCGAGTTCGCCGTCGGCCGTGGTGAAGTCGGGTCGGTACGGGTTCGGGGTCGGGATGGCGAAGTTGCCGGGAGCGGCCGGCCCGTAGCCCTTGCGCCCGGAGCTGTAGGTCGCGCTCGCCGCGGCCTGGGTCATCCCGTGCCAGGAACCGGCGAAGGAGACGATCTCGTGCCGGCCCGTGACCAGCTTCGCCATCCGGATCGCCGCCTCGTTGGACTCGGCGCCGGTCGTCAGCAGCAGGACCTTCTCCAGCGGATCCGGCAGCGACGCGGCCAGGCGCTCGGCCAGCTCGAGGACCGGCCGGCTCAGCATCCCGCTGAACAGGTGGTCGAGCGTGCCGATGCGGTTGCGGACGGTGCGCACGATCTCCGGGTGCGAGTGCCCGAGGATGCAGCTCATCTGGCCCGAGGTGAAGTCGAGGATGCGCCGCCCGTCCGCGGTGGTGAGGAAGCTGCCGGCGGCCGTCTCGATGATCTCGCGGGTGAAGCCGCCGGCGCCGGAGTAGCGGACGAGGTGTCGATCGGCACTGTGCCAGAACGCGCTGTGCCCGGTTGCAGGATCGGTGCTGGTAGGCGTGGCCATGCCGCAACGCTAGGCCGCGACCGGGCCTCGGGACTCGCGGGGCGGGAGAGGCGCTTCGAGTGTGCTACTTCACGCCCGCACAGCAGCATTGGGAACCGACCACGGGTCGCTCAGCGGACTTAAGGGTATGACCGCGTACTCGTTTCCGCTGGCTGTCCCGCGCGTCGGCACCGTCCGCGCCGGCCGGCTGCCTGCGGCCGCCCGGTGGCGCCGCGCGCTGACCTGTGCGCTCGGAGTGCTGTGGCTGCTCGACGCGGCGCTGCAGTTCCAGCCGTACATGTTCAGCCGCGCCTTCCCCACCCAGACGATCGCGCCGAGCGGGCACGGCAGCCCGGACTTCGTGCGCGTCCCGGTGGGCTGGGCGGCCCAGCTGATGGCCGAACACCTCATCGTGGCCAACGCACTGTTCGCCACCGCTCAGCTCGCGATCGCGCTGGGACTGTTCTGGCGTCGCACCGTCACACTCGCCCTTGCCGCCTCGATCGGCTGGGCGGTGCTGGTGTGGTGGCTCGGCGAAGGGCTCGGCGGCGTGCTCGCCGGACCGGTGTCTCCCGTCGTGGGCCTGCCCGGCGCGGTGATCCTCTCCGCCCTCGTCGCGCTCTTCCTCTGGCCCCGCCAGCCTCGGCCCGGCAACGCCGCCCTCTCGGCGGGTGTCCCCGCAGCGAAGCTGCTCTGGATCGCGCTGTGGGCATCGTTCAGTTACGAGTTCCTGCGACCGGCCGAGCGGTCGCCCGGCGCCTTGCCGGACGCGATCGGCGGCATGGCCGGCGGCGAACCAGGCTGGATCGCGGCCATCAACCGCAACGTCGCCGGCGTGCTCGCCGGCCACGGCACCGTAGCGTCCGTCGTTCTCGCCCTGCTCTGCGCGCTGATCGCCCTGTGCGTGCTCGTCCCCCGCACCACCCGGGCCGGCGTGGTCGTCGCGGTCGTGCTCGCACTGGCCCAGATCTTGCAAGATCGTTTGGTGTTGTCGGCGTGTAGATGAAGGAAAGTGCCTGTCCTGTAAGGGAAAATGGGCTTGTCGAGAGTCCATGATCACCACACAGGAAGGCACCTTCTCCGTGCAC